>QCNW01000004.1 GCA_003210025.1 Pelagibacteraceae bacterium AG-426-M19 | reverse complement strand
ATCTATAATGACTCTCAAAATCTTAGACTGAGTTTCTAAAGGAATTTCTGATACTTCGTCAATTAACAAAACACCACTTGATGCTTTTTCTAAAGCTCCATAAACAATTGAGCCATCTTTTCTTTCTTCACCAAAAAGTTCTAATTCATATTTTTTTGAATCTAATAAGGCTCCATTAATAATAATAAATGGACCATTTGATCTTTTAGAGTTTTTATAAATCTTTCTTGAAATTAATTCTTTTCCAGATCCGGTTGGTCCACTAATAAACACTCTACTCTCTGATTGAGACAATTTTTGAATTTGATCTTTTATTGAAATAATATTCATACTTTTTCCTATAATTTCAAAAGAATGAAATAATTTATTTGATAAAGATTTATTTTCTTTTTTTAAATTTAAATTCTCAACAGCTCTTTTTACAAAATTTAATAACCTTTCTTTGTCAAAAGGTTTTTGTATAAATTCAAAAGCTCCAGATCTAAGTGAATTGATAGCCATTTCAATGTTTGCATGACCTGAAATTATTATTACTGGAATATCAGTATTTTTACTTTTTACATGTTCTAGCAGTTGGATACCGTCATTATCACCTTTATCTAGTTTCACATCTATAATTGCCACATCTGGTAATTTTTTGTCTATTTCAGATAATCCTTGGCTAAAATTAGCTGCTAATCTTGTTTTGTAGCCTGCATCTTGAATTAATTCATCAAGAATATTTCTTATATCTGCATTATCATCAATAATTAAAATTTCTGTTGCCATAAATTATTTTGGTATTATGATTTGGACTTTAGCTCCATTATTTGTGTTCAAAAATTTAATAGATCCGTTATGGTCATTTATTATTTTGTCTACAATTGAAAGTCCTAAGCCAGTTCCTTTTTCTTTAGTTGTAAAGTATGGTTTAATAATATCTTTGGTTTTCTTATCTTTAAAGCCTTCACCAGTATCAGTTAAGTTGATTATTATATAATCTCTTCTTTGGTTTATTTCTATATCAATATTTTTCAATGATTTATTGGTTTTTTTGACCTTTTCCCTAATACTCTCAATTGAATTTTTTATTAAATTGAAAAATAATCTATTGAATTGCTCATTATCAAAATTAATTAAAACTTTTTTTCCAATTTTGTTATTAATTTTAAATTTTATAGAAGTGTCTGTCTTTTTTAATAATTCTACATTTTCATTCAATACATTTAATAAATCATTTTTCTTGATATGAGGCTTTGGCATTCTTGCAAAATCAGAAAATTCATTTACGAGGTTTTCTATTTGTTTAATCTGTTTTAAAATAGTTTGTAAATTATCTTGATACTTTTGTTTTTTTTCGTTTTTAAGATCAGGTAAATATTTAGAATTAAGATTATCAATTGTTAATTGAATTGGTGTTAATGGATTTTTAATTTCATGTGCCATTTTTCTTGCAACTGTTTCCCACGCCTCATGTCTTTCATTTGACAATAATTTATCTTGTTGATTTTTCAATTTCTGTATCATTGAATTAAAATTTTTATTCAATAGTTCCATTTCTTTGTCAGCTTTAAGTTCAGGAACTTTTACATCTAAATATCCTTTACCTATTTTTTCAGATGCTGTTATTAAATTGTTAATGGATATGAAAAATCTTGAAGAGAATCTTATTGCTATAGTTATAGATAAAAATAATAAAAGGGTAACAAGAGATATATAGATAATAGCGAAGGAAATTCTTATACCTAAACTTTGATTTTCAACAGTATAATAAAAGTTTATTGCTTCTTCTGACTCAATCAAATAATTTGATATTTTTTTATCTAAATTTTTTACTACATATAAATAAGTATCTTCAAAATTTTGTAGCCTAATTACAGCTGCTGATTTATTCTCTAAAGCATTGATAATTTTAAGAGGCCTATTATCATTTCGAACCATACTAATTGCTTGATCTTCAATTCTTGAATACTTTGAATTATTTGCTGATAAAATTAAATCACCTTTTGAATCTATCAAAAATAATTGATCAATATCTCGAACTATATTTTGAGTGTTTAAGAAAGACTGGAATCTGTTTGGTTCATTTTTGTAAACATTAAAATATTTATTCAAATCAAAAGCTATCAAAACTATTTCAGATTGAATTTTATTCCTTTTTTCATCTACATAATTTTTTGCAATTTCATATGAATTGTTTACTGCAGTTGTAATTTTTTTATCAAAATATTTTTCTAGAGCAAATGAAAAAATAAAAAGAGAAAAAACTGCAATTAATAATGAGGGAAATAAGGTAAACAATCCAAAAGATATTATATATTTTCTATTTGCAACTGAGCCTCTTACATTAATATTGTTTTTGATCGAATTTTTTATATCAATAAAAATCAAAACAAAAAATATAAGTAAAAATATAATATTTATAATTAATACTAATTGAAGATTTTGATCATTTAACTCAATAAAACTTCTATCAATAAATGTTAGAAATGTAATAAAAGATAGCAAAACAGTAAGAAGAAATATAATTATTATGAATAAATTTCTTTTTATAAAAGATAGCATAAATTATGAATATATATAAAAAATTATAAATAAATACATGAGTGATTGTTTTATATTATTAAGCGCAGGAAAAAGTAAGAGGTTTAGATCAAAAATAAACAAGCAATTTATAACCTATAAAAATAAGCCTTTATTTGAGCATTCCTTGAAAACTGCATTAGACTCTAATTTGTTTAAAAAGATTCTAATAGTTTCAAATAAAAAAATTAAAATAAAAAATCATAAAAATATTGATGTGATAAAAGGTGGTAAAGAAAGGTATAATTCGACTCAAAATGCACTAAGATTTTTAAAAAATAAAAAAATTAAAAATGTATATATTCATGACGCTGCAAGACCAAATTTATCATTAAATTTATTAAGGAAATTAAAAAATAATTTAAAAAAAAACAGTGCTGTAGTTCCTTATTTGCATTCAGAAAATTCAGTAAAATATAGACATAATAGAAAAATATATAATTTAAATCGTGATAAAGTTTTATTAACTCAAACACCTCAATGTTTTAATTTTAACGAACTTTTTAATTTATATATGAATAATAGAGAAAAAATTACAGATGAAGCTAGTCTTTACTTAAAAAATAATAAGAATATTAAATTTATTCTTGGAGATAAAAATAATTTTAAAATTACAACAATAGATGACTTAAAATACCTAAAATCAGAAACCTATTACGGGATTGGTTTCGACATACACAGGTTAATTAAAAATAAAAAACTTTTTCTTGGTGGAGTGAAAATTCCATATCACTCAGGACTTAAAGGACATTCTGATGGAGATGTAATCCTACACGCTATAATTGATAGTTTGCTAGGAGCTATGAGAAAAAGTGATATTGGAACACTTTTCCCAAGTAATTCAACTAAATTTAAGAATATCAGGTCCAAAAATATGCTTATGCCTGTTGTCAAATTGATAAAGGATAATAATTTTGACATAAACAATATAGATATAAACTTAATTTGCGAAAACCCAAAAGTCTCAAAAATTAGAAACAAAGTTATAAAATCAATTTCTAGCTTGTTATCAATAAATAAAAGTCTGATAAATTTAAAAGGGAAAACAGTAGAAAAATTAGGTATAATTGGAAAAGAACAAGCCATAGCATGCGAAGTGATCTGTTCATTATCGAGATGAAAAAAATTAACATATTAATTTCAACTTTTTTTGGAAATGGTTATATTTCTAAAATACCTGGAACATTTACATCCCTAAGTACATTAATAATACTTTATATACTCTTTGAGGTACTCAATTTTAAGAATTTAAATTATATATTAATATTATACTCAATTATATTTTTTTATTCTTTTTATGCAGTAATGGACTCAGAAACTGAGTTTGAAAACAAAGATCCTAGACAAATTGTAATTGATGAAGTTTTGGGACAAGCAATGCCTTTAATACTGATTGTTTACCTTTCTTCACTTAATTTAATAAGCATTCCTATTGAAATATATTATTTACTGTCTTTTATTTTTTTTAGATTTTTTGATATTGTAAAACCTTTTCCAGTTAGTTATTTCGATAAAGAACATAAAAACTTTTTTGGAATAATAATGGATGATATAATGGCAGGTTTATATACTATGATATTAATTTACTTAATAAGTCTTAAATTTTAATGAATTTCGAAAAGCTGCATAAGAAATTAATTAAAAAAAAAATAACCTTATCTGCAGCTGAATCATGCACAGGAGGCTTATTATCAAGCAAATTTACTAGACTAAGTGGTTCTTCAAAGTACTTCCAAATGGGTTTAGTTACTTATTCAAACAATGCTAAAATTAAAATATTAAAAGTTAACAAAAATGTCATAGATAAGTATGGCTCTGTTAGTCCTGAGTGTTGCAGAGCTATGGTGCAAGGATTATCAAAGATATCAAAAAGTAAAATTAATATATCTATTACTGGTATAGCTGGTCCAAATGGTGGAACAAAAGATAAGCCCGTTGGTCTTGTATATATAGGTTTAACAAAAAGAAATAAAACTATAGTTTCAAAGAATTATTTTAAGAAAAAAGATAGAAAATCAATACAAAATAAAACTATTGAAAAGTGTATTAAGTTAATTCAAGATATTATTTAATATACATAAAGATCACAAACTTTCTGCTCTTTTTTGAAAAGCATCTGCTATTTTATTAAGACCAAATTGAAATGATTTAGCCATAATAATATTAAGAAATTTATTCTTAATTTCAAAATCAACATCGAAATGAACTTCTGTAAAATTATCTTTTTCAATAAATTTCCAGTTATTTTCAAGATAATTAAGTGGTCCATCAATATTCGTGACATGGATATGATCATTTATTTTATCAAATCTAACATCGCTTTTATAAGTATCTGTAAAAGGTCTTTTGCCAATAGTTAAATCGGCTATTATATTAATAGAATCTTTTTCCTCTTTTTTTTCGTACACCTTTGAATCTATACAGAAAGGAATAAATTCTGGATATTTTTCAATATCTAAAACAAAATTTATAAGTGTTTTTTTATCGCGTTCTATAAGTCGCGTTACAGATGCTTTTGGCATGAAATTAATTAAGTCTGTTTTGTTTTAATTTAGCAAAATCTTCATCTGCGTGATATGATGATCTGGTTAAAGGAGATGAAGAAACTAATAAAAATCCTTTTGACTTTGCTATTACTTCTAATTCTTTAAATTCGTCTGGATGGTAATATCTATCTAATGGATGATGTTTTACTGACGGTTGCAAATATTGACCTATTGTTAAAAAATCTACATCTGCTGATCTTAGATCATCCATAACTTGAATTATTTCGTCTCTCTCTTCACCTAAACCAACCATGATTCCAGATTTAGTAAATACTTTTTTATTATTTAATTTTGCATTCTTAAGAAGTTCTAAGGATGCAAAGTATCTAGCACCTGGTCTCACTTTGACATACAGTCTTGGTACTGTTTCAATATTATGATTAAAAACATCAGGATCAGACTCTAATATTGTTTTATAAGACTCGCCTTTTCTTAAAAAATCTGGAGTTAAAACCTCGATTGTAGTGTTTGGGTTTTTTTTTCTAGTCATCAATACCACTTCTTTAAAATGATTTGACCCACCATCTGGTAAATCATCTCTATCTACTGATGTTATAACTACATGTCTTAAGTTCAATTTATTTACAGCATTTGCTATTTTAACATGTTCAAAAGGATCTAATTTTTCTGGTTTTCCGGTTTTTACATCACAAAATGCGCATGCTCTTGTACAAGTATCTCCCATAATCATAAATGTTGCGTGTCTTTTGCTCCAACACTCTGTTATGTTTGGGCAGTTTGCTTCCTGACAAACAGTAACAAGATTATTTTGATTAACTACAGTTTTAGTAAGAAAAAATTCTTTACTATCAGAAAGTTTAGACCTAATCCATTCAGGTTTCTTTTTAATAGGATTTATTGGGTTTTTTACTTTTTCCGGATGTCTTGGTTTAATTTTTTCCATTCTGTTTTATTATATAGGTAGTCTCTCCCTCTTTTCCAAATAAAAATTTGTCTCGTATTAAAATTTCAATAAAATCAAGGTCTATATTTTCAGTTAATAACGAATTTTTATGCTCTAAATCTTGAATTTTGATTCGTAGATTATTCTGTTTAATTTTAAAATCTTCATAAATCTCTTTTTTTTTTATGTAGGAAATTAAACCTCTATCACCACCTAATAAATTGAAAAAAAAATAAATAAACAAAAATGTTACTATTAAAATAAAATAATTTTTTTTTATTTTATCTAACATTAATTAATATTATGCATTTTAGATTTTTTTCCAAGATTCTGCTCAATTCTTAACAATTGGTTATATTTTGATACTCTTTCTGATCTAGACAATGATCCTGTTTTTATCTGATTAGAATCAGTTCCAACTGCAAAATCTGCAATAAATGTGTCTTCACTGTCTCCAGATCTGTGAGAAATTATAGTCTTATACCCTATCAATTTTGCAAATTTTATTACCTCTAAAGTTTCAGTTACTGTTCCAATTTGATTTAATTTAATCAATATTGAATTTGCTGAAACATTCAAGAAACCAATTTTTAATCGTTCCAAATTTGTAACAAATAGGTCATCACCAACAATTTGTACTTTATCTTTTGTTTGTGTTAATAATTTTGTCCATGCAGACCAATCGTTTTCACCAAATGGATCTTCTATCGATTTTATTTTATATTTTCTTATTAATTTTAGGTATTCAGAAATTGTTTTGTCCACATTTACGTACTTTTTAGAGTGAATTGAATAATATTTATTTTTTATTAACTCATTTGCCGCAACATCCAAACAAATAACTATATCTTTTCCATTTTTAAAACCAGATAAGTTTATTGCTTTTACTATTAGTTTTAGCGCACTTTCATTATCATTTATCATAGGTGCAAATCCACCTTCATCACCTACAGACGTAGAATGACCCATTTTTTTTATTAAATCTCTTAGTTTATTGATAACTATAAAACATATCCTAACACCCTCTGAAAATGATTTTGCTTTGTCTGGTCTGATCATAAATTCTTGTATTCTGAGACTATTATTTGCATGTGCTCCACCATTAATTATATTCATCATTGGATATGGTAATTTGAAGTTTTTATTTACAAGTAAATTTTTATAAATTGGTATCTTTTTTATTTTTGATGAAAGTTTTTTGACAGCTATTGAGACTGAAAGAATTGCGTTAGCTCCAACTTTTTTTTTCTGTTTTGTACCATCGAGCCTAATTAATAAATTATCTATTTTTTCTTGTTGATGGACATTAAAATTTTTTAACTTTTTTGATATTACCTTATTTATAAATTCAACAGGTTTTAAAACGCTTTTTCCAAGGTATTTTTTATTATTTATATCTCTTTTTTCAAAAGCTTCATAAGTTCCTGTAGATGCACCCGAGGGACAAATCGCTGAGGCACTAATGTCTTTTACAAATACTTCAGTTTCTATTGTTGGATTTCCTCTGCTATCAAAAACTTGTCTTGCAATAATTTTTGAAATTTTAGACATTACTTTTTTTTACTAAATTATCTATTTGAACTATCTGACTTATAAGATTATCTAATTCTTTAAGTGGAACCATATTTGGACCATCAGACGGGGCATTATCAGGATCTTGATGTGTTTCTATAAAAATTGCAGCTACACCAACTGCAACAGCAGCTCTTGATAAATGTTCGACAAATTCTCTTTGTCCACCACTTTTATTACCTTGACCTCCTGGTTGTTGAACTGAGTGAGTGGCATCAAAAACAATTGGATAACCATTCTTTGCCATTATAGGAATCGATCTCATATCAGACACTAAAGTGTTATATCCAAAACTAGCTCCTCTCTCTGTTACTAGAATATTATTATTTCCTGAGTCTGATATTTTTTTTGTTACATTAACCATATCCCATGGAGCCAAGAACTGACCCTTTTTTACATTAATGATTTTTTTTGTTTTTGCGGCAGCAATTAATAAGTCTGTTTGTCTACACAAAAAAGCAGGTATTTGTAAAACATCTACATGAGGGGCAACAATTGCACACTGTTCTACATTATGAATATCTGTAAGGACAGGAATTTTTATTTGTTTTTTTATTTTATCAAAAACTGGTAACGAATTTTCTAATCCTGCCCCTCTTTTTCCATCAAGGCTTGTTCTGTTTGCTTTATCAAAGGAAGTTTTATAAATTAATCCAATATTATATTTGTCTGCAATTTTTTTTATTTCTCCTGCCATATCTAGCGCATGTTGCTCAGTTTCTAATTGGCAGGGTCCTGCTATTAAACAAATTTTATTTGAGTTAGATATATTTAAATCCTGACACTTAATAATTCTATTTTCCATGATAGTTCTTTGCAGCCTTTATAAATGATTTAAATAACGGATGTGCTGATAATGGTCTTGATTTGAACTCTGGATGAAATTGAACACCTATAAACCAAGGATGATTTTTTAACTCAATTATTTCAGGCAATTTATTATCTGGTGACATTCCTGAAAATATTAATCCTTTTTTCTCAAATTTTGATCTCTGATTATTATTAACTTCATATCTGTGTCTATGTCTTTCTTTTATTATATTAGATTTATAAATCTTCTTTATGGCAGAATTATTTTGTAATTTAGCTGTGTAAAGACCTAATCTCATTGTTCCACCAAGGTTTTTTTCTGTGCCCTTAAAAACTTTTCCATTTCTGTTCCATTCATGGATTAATCCAATTACAGGAAAGCATTTTTTATCAAACTCTGTAGAACCGGCATTTTTTATATTTAATATATTTCTGGCAAATTCAATAATTGCCATTTGCATTCCAAAACAAATACCAAAAAAGGGTATTTTTTTTTCTCTTGCATATTTAATTGCTGCAATCTTCCCTTCTGTTCCTCTTTTACCAAATCCACCTGGTATTAATATTCCAGAAACACTCTTAAGTTTTTTGGTTATTTCATTTTTTTTTAATTTATCAGATTCAATTCTTACCAAATTAACTTTTACATTATTTGCTATACCACCGTGTGTTAATGCTTCATCTAAAGATTTATATGCATCTTTTAAATTTACATATTTACCGATTATTCCAATGTTAATTACTTTATTATTTTTTAGAACAGTAGAGGTAATATTTTTCCATGGATTTAAATTAGGTTTCTTTTTTGATTTTATTTTAAAATATTTTAAAACTTGTTTATCTAATTTTTGGTTATAAAAACTAATTGGAGCCTCATAAATTGTTCTTACATCAACAGTCTCAATAACATTTTCAATATCAACATTACAAAATAAAGATATTTTTTTTCTTTGCTCTAAAGGTATATGCTGCTCTGATCTGCATATAACAATATCTGGTTGTATACCTATACTTCTTAATTCTTTAACACTATGTTGTGTAGGTTTAGTTTTTATCTCATCAGAAGATTTCATGAAAGGAACTAATGTTAAGTGGACAAACAATGTTCTAGACCTTCCATGATCGTTTGAGAACTGTCTTATAGCTTCTAGAAATGGTAAACTTTCTATGTCACCAACAGTTCCACCAATTTCACAAATTACAAAATCTTCGTTACTAATGTCTTTGCTAATAAATTTTTTAATTCTATCTGTAATGTGCGGTATAACCTGAACTGTCTTACCTAGATAGCCCCCTTGTCTCTCTTTTTTTATTACATCGCTATAAATTTTACCTGTAGTAATATTATCCGATTGTTTTGATGAAATATTTGTAAATCTTTCGTAATGTCCTAAATCTAAGTCTGTTTCTGCACCATCATCAGTAACAAATACCTCTCCGTGCTGAAAAGGACTCATTGTTCCTGGATCAACATTTAAATATGGATCCATTTTACGTATCCTAACTTTGTAACCTTGTGACTTTAATAAATATGCAAGTGATGCTGATGATAATCCTTTTCCAAGAGATGATACCACGCCGCCAGTGACAAAAATATATCGCGCCATGGAAGTATCTTATAGACCTAAAACTTAAAAATTCAAAGTATTAATTATTACTATCTGGAACCTTTGGAGCATCATCGGTTTCCTCTATTTTATCTAAAACTGATGATGTGGGAGTTAATTCACCCCTTGAAAGAATCGTTAAACACAGACTGCATATTATAAACAAAGTAGCAATTATTGCTGTAGCTTTGGTTAAAAAATTTCCTGCTGATCTAGAAAGCATAAAGTTATCTTGGGATACACCAATACCTAATGCGCCACCCTCAGATTTTTGAAATAAAACTAAAACAACTAGAATAGCTGCTAGAATAATATTAATTATTAAAAGTATATTTTCCACGAGGTTTAATTAGTTGATTTTTTAATTATATCAATAAAATTTTTTGCTTTCAAAGAAGCGCTTCCTATTAAAAAACCTTTTAAATCATTAATTTTTTTTAACTCAGATACATTTTTAGAATTAACAGATCCGCCATAGATAATTTTATATTTTTGATTTTTTTTTAATTTATTAATTATATTATTTATGTCTTTAAAGTTTTTTCTTAATTCAGATGATTTTGGTATTTTTCCAGTTCCGATTGCCCATCTAGGTTCATATGCAAAAATTATATTATTAATTTTTTTTATATTCTTTAATCCGTTTGTTATTTGTCTTTTAAGAACTGAGAAAGTTTTATTATTTTTTTTTTCTTTATATGTTTCTCCAATGCAAAGAATTACTTTTAATTTTTCTTTAAGTGCTGAGTGAATTTTTTTATTTATTATTATATCATTTTCCTGATTTCTAATTTCAGAATGACCAACAATAACATAGTCACCTCCTGCTGACTTAATTAATTTAGCGTTTACAGATCCTGTAAATGCTCCATAATCATTTAATTTAGAAAGGTTCTGAGCACCTACCTTAATTTTAGTGTTTTTTACTTTATTTTTAACCGATGAAATCAGGGTAAATGGTGGGCAGTAAATTATTTGATTTTTTTTATTTTTTGATTGTTTTAAAAATTTTATGGTTTTATTAATGCCAGAGATATGACTTTTTTCTCCATTCATCTTCCAATTAGCTATAAAGATCATATTATTATTTGTCATCTTAGATAATTTAATTTATAGGTTTGTTTTTTATAATCAATATATAAAGAATTACTCATGTTGGGAAAATTAAGAGGTTTTACAAATAGTAAATTTGCAGGTGTTCTTGTGGCAATAATAATTGTTCCTTTTGTTTTTTGGGGAATGGGAAGTGTCTTTAGTGGCGGGAATACAAATAATATTGCTAAGATAAATAATAATTCAATTTCAACGAAAGACTTCATTGATCATATAAAACGATCAAGAATTGATCCTGATTATATAAAAGAAAATTTAGATAACAATATCTTAGAAAGAATTTTGAATGACCTTATATCAAAAGATTTAATGTCAATGGAGTATAACGATTTAAATGTAAAAGTTTCAGATAGATCATTAAAATTAAATTTACAAAACGACATAAATTTTCTTGATGATGACAAAAATTTTTCAAGATTAAAATATGAAAAATTTCTTTTAGAGAATAATATTATCGCAGCTGAATTTGAAAATAGACTAAAAAATTCTCAGTTAAGAAAAAGACTATTTGATTATATTGGTGGTGGTATTAAATCACCTTATTATCTACAAAATAAAGTTTACATAGATGAGAACAAAAAAATAAGTATTCAATACTATGATCTTGAATATGCTTACGATAAAAATATTTCAGACGTCCAAATTAACAATTATATAATCGAAAATGAGGAAAACCTAAAAGAAGCATACATTGATTTTAGTTATGCTAAAGTTGAACCCTCAAATTTAATTGAAATCAACGAATTTAATGAAGATTTTTACAAAAAAATTGATGAAATAGAAAATGATATATTAAATGATGTTTCTTTAGAAGATATCGCCAGAAAAAATGAAATAAAATTACAAAAAAGGAACAATTTTAAGTTTGTAAATGAGGATGATATATTTAAAGAAATTTACGAAAATAAAGATAAAAAAGAAATAGTTTTAAAAGATAAAGACAATTACTTTTTGCTATATCAAGTTACAAAAATAAATAATTTACTGCCTAATAAAAATGATAAATCCTTCAGAGATAAAGTTACAAATAGAATTTTATTAAAGAAAAAATTTGATCTTAATAAAAATTTATTTGAAAAAATTCAAAATAAAGATTTCAATGACTCTGATTTTGAAAATCTAGTAAAAAATAAAGAAAATATAAATTCAGGAATAATTAATTCAATTAATGATGTTAGTTTATTTGATGAGACATCTTTAAAGCTTATTTATGAATTGCCAAAAAATAGTTTTGTTATGGTTTCAAATAGAGCTAATAATATATTTTTAGCAAAGATTAATCAAATTACTTATGAAAATCTAAAAAGCACAAATGAAAATATTCAAGAATATTTAGCTAAAACAAATATTAATTTGATTGATGATATTTATAGTTCCTATGATACATCACTTAACTCCAAGTATGAAGTTAAAATTTTTAATAACAATATAGATCGAATAAAAGATTATTTTAAATAATGCTTAATATAAGCCTTAAACAATTTAAGATTAATCATAAAAAAAAATTAAACCAAATACTCTATTTATCTTTGGATAGCGACGGCTCTAAAGAAATAATAAATTTAATAAATAATTTTTTTACTGAAAAAAATGCATTTGTATTTGAGTCAGTAGAAAAAGGATTTATTAAAGGAAGATATACAATTTTTGGAAAAAATCCCGATAAAATTTGGGAATTTAATAATAATGTAAGCAAGATATACATTGATAACAAAGTTAAAATTTTGAAAGGTAGTGCAAAGAAAAATATAGAAAATGTTATCGAAAGTTTTAAATTTAAAATTCCTAAAGAATTGCCCTCAATTAGCTCCATAATATCAGGATATTTTTCATATGACATTATTAGATATCTAGAAAATATTCCTAATAAAAATACAGACGATTTAAAATTACCTGATGCTAGAATTATTAGACCGAGAGAACTAATAATTCATGATAATATAAAAAAGAAATTATATTTTATAATTAATGTTTTTTGTGATGAAAAAATAAATAATTATCAAATAAAGTATGAAAAAATAATTAATCAAATTGAAAATTTAATTTTTTTATCTAATTATAATAGTACGCATCTAGATAAAATTAATAATAAAGTTAAAACAAAAGTAAAATCAAATATTTCTAAACAAAAATTTTTATCAAATGTAAAGAAGGCTAAAAAATATATTAAAATTGGAGACATATTTCAGGTAGTTCTAAGTCAAAGATTTGAAACCAAATTAAGTAAAAATCCAATAGAAATTTATAAAAAATTAAGAAAAACAAACCCTTCTCCTTTTATGTATTTTTTTAATTTTAAAGATTTTCAGATTATTGGCGCAAGTCCAGAAATACTTGTTAGGTTAAGAAATAATAAAGTCACGATTAGACCGATCGCTGGAACAAGACCAAGGGGGAGAAATAAAAAACAAGATTTATTTTTTGAAAAAGATTTACTGAATGACAAAAAAGAGCTATCTGAACATTTAATGCTTCTTGATTTAGGAAGAAACGACACTGGAAAAGTATCAAAGATAAATACTGTAAAAGTGACTGAAAGTTTTTCAATAGAAAGATACTCTCATGTCATGCATATTGTATCAAATGTTGAAGGAGTATTTAATAATAAATACTCAAAATTTGAAACTATGTTGTCTGGATTTCCAGCAGGAACAGTATCTGGGGCTCCAAAAATTAGAGCAATGGAGATAATAGATGAGCTAGAGACAACTAAAAGAAAAGTTTATGCCGGTGGAATTGGATATTTTTCAGCAAATGGTGAATTTGATACATGTATTGCACTAAGAACTGCAGTAGCTAAAAATAAGAAATTTTATGTGCAATCTGGAGCTGGAATAGTTGCAGATAGCAAACCACAAAACGAATATCTTGAAACAGTTAATAAAGCAAAGGCCTTATTAAAAGCAATTGAGTAATTATGAAAATAATTTTAATTGATAACTATGATAGTTTTACATTTAATTTGTATCATTACATATCTAAGTTTTGTAAAAATGTAGACGTAGTAAGAAATGATAAAATTAATACAAATGAAATATTAAAGAAAAAATATAATAAAATTGTAATATCACCTGGTCCAGGTAATCCTGATCAAGCTGGAAACTGTCTATCAATAGTAAATGAATTGTATAATAAAATTCCAATACTTGGAGTTTGTTTAGGTCATCAAATAATAGGTCAAATATTTGGATCTAAAATTATTCAAGCTAAAGAATTAGTTCATGGAAAAACAAGTAAAATCATTTCAAAAAATATAGGGATTTTAAAAGGAATACCAAAAATATTTGAGGCAACTAGATACCATAGTTTAATAATCGATAAGAAAACACTCTCTAAAGATTTAGAAATCACAGCGATGACTTTAGATGGAATAATTATGGGTGTTAAACATAGAATTTATGATGTTCATGGAGTACAATTTCATCCTGAAAGTATAAAGACCAAAGATGGTTTAAAAATTTTAAAAAATTTTATTAAATAAATGGAAAAATATTTAAAAAAACTTGAATTAAGTGAAAATTTAACGTTACAGGAAAGTATTGATGCTTTTGAAATTTTGATGAATGGAAAAGCTAATGATAATGAAATTTATAATTTTTTAACTCTGCTCACTAAAAAAGGTGAAGTTTCGTCAGAAATAGCAGGTGGTGTCTCAGTGCTTAGAAATAAAGCGAAAAAAGTTAATGTAGATAACTGCATAGATACCTGTGGAACAGGTGGTGATGGCAAGGATACACTAAACATCTCTACTGCTTCTGCATTATTACTTTCAAGTATGGGCATTAAGGTAGCAAAACATGGTAATAAAGCAGTTTCATCAAAATGTGGATCTGCAGATGTATTGGAAGAATTAAATATAAATATCAACTTGGATCCTAAAGATATTGAAAATCAAATTAAAAAAAATCATTTTGGATTTATGTTTGCTCCAAATTATCATAGCGCAATGAAATATGTTGGCCCAACCAGAAAAAAAATTGGGAAGCGAACAATTTTTAATATGATTGGTCCTTTGAGTAACCCAGCAAATGTTGAAAAACAAGTTGTAGGGGTTTTTGATAAAAAACTTCTAGATATATTTGCTGATGCCTTGAAAGACTTAAATATAAAATTTGCTTGGATTGTTAATAGCAATGATGGTTTAGATGAGATATCTCCATATGATAAAACTATCGTCAAACAATTAAGAAATGGGGAAATTAACGAAATGATTATTGATCCTAAAGAATTGAAAGTAAATGCTGAAGGTTTCGATAAGATAGTTGGAAAAGACGCAAAATTTAATTCACAAAAAATTATAGATATATTTAAAGGTAATGATGATGACTTTTCTAAAGCAGTATCATTAAATGCTGCAGCTGGTTTAATAATATCCGAAAGAGAAGATAATTTTAAATATGCCTACGAAAAAGTAAGAGATCATTTGTTGTCAGGAAAAACATATTCACATTTGGAAAAATTGAGAAATGTCTGAGAATATATTAGAAAAAATAATTAATAAAAAAAAAAATAAAATTCAAATTTTAAAAAAAGACATATCAATAAATTCTCTAAATGAAAAAATTATAAATCAAAAAAATTATATAAATTTTAAAGAAAAAATACTCAATAATTTAAATCATGATAAAATCTCTATTATCGCAGAGATTAAAAAAGCCAGCCCTTCAGCTGGTATAATTATTCAAAATTATAATCCTGTTGAAATTGCTGATATATATTTAAAAAATAATGTAACTTGCCTGTCAGTTTTAACTGAAGAGGATTTTTTTTTGGGAAACTTAATTCATATAAGCAAAATTAAACAAAAAATAAATTTACCTATTTTATGTAAAGATTTTTTCGTTGATAAATTTCAAGTCCATCTCTCTAAGAGTTATGGTGCAGATGCTATTTTAATAATTTTAGCTGGCGTTGATGAAAAAACTGCAGATGAGTTGTATGAAGAAGCCGAGAAACTTAAAATGTCTGTAATTATTGAAGTTCACACTGTTGAAGAGGCCAAAAAATCTCTGAAGTACAAAGATGCATTAATAGGGATAAACAATAGGAATTTAAAAACACTAAAAACAGATATAAATACAACTTATGATATTCATAATATTTTAGTTAATCATGACGGACCATTAATTTCAGAGAGCGGAATAAAAAACAAAGAAGACGTTTTGAAAATAGCCACACAAACTAAAATAAAAACATTTCTCATAGGTGAATCGATTTTAAAAAATTTAGAAAATAATAATATTTTTTCTATTTTGTAAAAAAAGTGTTGAATTTATTAGGGTTTTAACTCTTGTTAAATTGATAGAACTTTTATAGAACATTTATGTACACAATTTGTTCTATGTTAACTAAAAAACAAAAAAACCTGCTTTTATTTATCAACAAGAAGTTGAGATCTAGTGGTATATCTCCCTCCTATGAAGAAATGAAGGAATCTTTAAATCTAAAGTCTAAATCTGGAATTCATAGATTAATTAGTGCTTTAGAAGAAAGAGGCTTTATTAAAAGATTGGCTCATAAAGCAAGAGCTTTAGAGGTCATTAAGTTACCTGAAACAGCTTCAGCAAATGATATTTACAACAGTTTTTCACCAAGTGTAATTAAAGGTGGACTTGATGAAAGTTCAAATCAAAATAATTCAGATGAAAATGAAATACCTGTGTTAGGTAAAATTGCTGCTGGTACACCTGTTGAAGCAATTCAAAACGAAGTTTCTAGAATACCTTTGCCTTCCAATATTGAGAAAAATGGAGAATTTTTTGGTCTAAAAGTGCAAGGAGATTCGATGATAGAGGCTGGAATAAATGATGGTGATACAGTAATTGTGAAAAAAGCTGATACAGCTGAAAATGGAAAAATAGTAGTCGCATTAATTGATGATCATGAAGCAATGCTAAAAAGAATAAGAAGAAAAGGTAAGACAGTAGCTTTGGAAAGCGCTAATAGAAATTACGAAACTAAAATATTTGGTCCTGATAGAGTAAAAGTTCAAGGAATTCTAGTATCTTTATATAGAAACTTTTCTTAAAATAGTCTAAATAAATCTGATGAAAACTGTAGCAACTAGATTTGCTCCGTCACCAACAGGACCTTTACACATTGGAGGAGTGAGAACAGCATTATTCAATTGGCTCTATTCAAAAAATAAAGGTGGTAAATTTTATCTAAGAATAGAGGATACAGATAAAGAAAGGTCTAAAGACGAATTCAAAAATCAAATAATTAATTCGTTAAAATGGATAGGTATTGATTACGAAGATAGCGAATATATTCAATCAGATAAAATAGATGATCATACGAATGTTGCTAATGAATTGTTAAAAAAAGGTCTAGCTTATAAATGTTATTGTTCAAGTGAAGAAATTGAAGAACAAAAAAAAAGGGCAAAACAAAAAAAAATACCATATATCTATAATAGAAAGTGGAGAGATAAGAGTGAAACTGATGCTCCGAAAGAAATCAATCCTGTAATTAGATTTAAAAGTAAAGTTGAAGGAAAATCTATCTTAAAAGATTTGGTCCAGGGAAATATAGAAATTGAAAATAATACTATAGAAGACTTTGTTATATTAAGAGCAGATGGATCACCTACATACAATTTATCAGCATCAGTAGATGATCATTTAATGGGTATGACACATATAATTAGAGGTGATGATCATAAAATAAATACATTCAAGCAAATACAGATATATGAAGCTATGAATTGGAATGTGCCCTCTTTTGCTCACATACCACTAATTCATACATTGGAAGGAAAAAAACTATCAAAAAGAGATAATGTATCAACGTTAGATGATTATTCTAAAATTGGAATAATGCCTAATGCTCTAAGAAACTATCTTCTTAGACTAGGATGGTCATACAAAGACAAGGAAATTTTTGACTTAGAGGAAAGTATCAAATACTTCAATTTAGAAGGAATTGGGAAATCACCTTCAAAACTAGATATTAGTAGGATTTATTCAATGAATGAACATTATATAAAAAGTATTGATGAAAATGATCTATTTAATTTTTTAAAAAACTATTGTGAGACTTTTAAAGAAGAATTACCTTATACATCACAGAAAAAAATAAGAAATTCGTTACATTTTTTAAAAAATAAAGCAAAAACTTTAGAAGATATTTACAAGAATTCAATGTTTTTAATAAATGACAAAGTTCAAATAGAAAAAGAAGATAAAAAACTTTTAGACGAAACGGCTATTAAAATTATTAAATTATTTAGTGATGATATTAATAAACTATCAGATTTTACTAGAGAAACGCTAGAACCAATAATTAATCACCTAATAAAAAATAATAATACAAATTTTAAAGGTGTTGGACAACCATTAAGAATATGTCTTACAGGATCAAAGTTTGGACCAGGTATATATGATATATTATGTGCACTTGGTAAAGAAGAAGTTTCTAAAAGATTATCTCAAATAAGATAACAAAACATTGGAAGCTTCATTGCTTGATGAGGTGATCGATCTTAATTCTTTAATAGTTTTATTAACTTGTTTTAATTGTTCATTTATAAGTTCAGGTTTTTTTAATAAATAATTAACTGTTTTATATATTTCATCTGAGTTACATTCCTTTTGTAAAAGTTCGGGTATAACTTCTTTGTTGTTAATAATATTTATCATATTTGCAAACTTTATTTTTAAAAATAACTTAGCTATAAAAAAATTAAAAAAATTCATTTTATAAATTATTATCGATGGCACGCTATATTTGCAAACTTCAAGTGAGACTGTTCCAGATTTAACTATTGCAAAAATTGATTTTTTAATTGTAGCAATTTTTATTTTTTCATTTGAAATTAGATCAACATTTTTCAAATTATTTTTTTTAATTATTTGAGATAAGTAATCTCTAAAATTTTCATTCACATGAAAAATATAATTATAATCAATTTTTTCTTTAGTCATTTTTTTTATGAAATCAATAAGTATAGGCACATGTAATTTTAATTCTGATAATCTGCTACCAGGAAATATCGATATGATTTTTCCCTTTAATAATTCATTAATTTCAATCTTTTCATTTTTTGTATTGTCTAATATTGGATGTCCAACAAATGTATTTTTTAATTTTTCTTTATCAAAATATTTCTTTTCAAAATCGAATAATAAAAGAATATGATCTAAGAAGCTTTTCATTTTTTTTACCCTACCCTCTCGCCAAGCCCAAACTTTAGGGGCAATAAAATGAATAGTTTTAACATTTGGTTTTTTTAATTTAATTATTTTTGAAACACGGAGAGTAAAATCGGGACTATCAACACTAAATAAAATATCAGGATTAAATTCTAAAATTTTATTTACAGTTTCATTAATTTTTCTTTTTATCTTAAAAATATTTAACAATATGTCTGTAAAAGCTATATATGTAATATCTTTTTGATCATATATCGACTTAATACCTATAGAATTTAAATATTGACCACCAACAGATAAATATTCAATGTCTTTTTTTGTCTTTTTTAGTTCTTTAATTACTTCACAGGCTAATTTATCACCTGATGGCTCACCAGTTAAAATAAAAATTTTCTTCATTTAGCTATAACGAAAATATTATTTTCATTTGCAAATTTAAGTCCTTCGCGCTTATCTAAAAATATATTTTGACCTGCCTTAATAACAATTCCTTTAATATTTGCCTTTTTACAATCTTTTAATGTATCTAGACCTATAGTCGGTAAATCAACTCGTAAATCTTGCTTAGATTTAGGCATCTTTAGCAAAAGTTTATTTTGTAGTTTGTTGTTTCTAATTGATTTTAACATGTCTTTTGTGCCTTTTCTTTTTTCAAAAGAAATAATCTTCTGGTTATTAACAACTAATGCCTGAACATGATTTAAAGAATTTAATTTATTAAGTATTTGAATACCCTTTTTGATAGTAAGTTTATCAGTCATACTAGGTTTCAATTTTGTATGGCATCCTTTGTTTAAAGTTAATTCTGGATTATATGTATTTAATTTAATAACCTTTATTTTATTTTCTGATAATATTTTGATCAATTCTTTTAGTATAGCTGCATCTCCTATTTTAGATGCCTTAATAATTCTAGGAATATAATATATACCTTTAAGATCTAATTTTAATTTTGATATTTTTGGTTTAATGATATTTCCAGCAAATAAGACTTTTTTACATTTTTTAGATTTAATTATTTCTAATATTTTACCAAATTTTCCAATATTAATAAAATAACTATTTTTATCTTTTTTAAATTTATTATTTTTTGATAAATCTATTATGAAATATTCAATTTTTTTTTTTTTTAAACTTTTTAAAATTTCTAATGGTAGTTTTTTTTCTCCTAAAAATAATCCAATCATTTAATATTTTCTGGAAGAGATATTGGTCGCTTTTTATCAGAATTTATAAAATCAATAATAGTTTTAACATATTTATTTTCTTTCAAATCTGTATTTAAATTTTCTATATTAGATCTAAAATTTTGATTAATAAAAACTAATTCATAAAATTTTTGTAATATTTTAATATCTTCATTGGAAATTTTTGCTCTTCTTAAACCGATAATATTAAGCCCAACTAAATTATTTCTATTTCCTAATGATAGACCAAACGGAACTACATCACTTAAAACACCAGTCATTCCTCCAACCATAGACAAATGACCTATTCTAGAAAATTGATGTATGGCACAACTACCTCCAACAATAGCATTATCCTCTATTTTAACATGACCACCAACTTGAACATTATTTGCCAAAACTATATTGTTCCCAAGATTGCAATCATGAGCTATATGACAGTAAACCATAAATAAATTATTACTTCCTATTTTGGTAATTGTGCCTCCTTGAGATGTACCAGGATTAATATTCACATATTCTCTAAGTTTATTATCATCACCTATAATGATAGAATTCTTTTCACCTTTATATTTTAAATCTTGTGGATCTGTTCCAATTGAAACAAAAGGAAATATCTCGTTATTTTTTCCGATTTTTGTGTTTCCATTAATATATACATGAGAATGCAATTTTGAGTTTGCGCCTATTTCAACTTCTGAACCGATTACACAATACGGTCCAATTTCAACATTTTCAGAAATTTTAGAATTTTTATCAACTATTGCTGTATGGTGTATCACTTTTAAATTGATAACAAATTATACTTTAAATACTTATCAAGAATTACTACTAATTATTTCTTTCTATCAACAATAGTAGCTGCCCATTGAGCATCTGCCATTTTTTTTCCATCGACAAAAGCCTCTCCTTTATATTTCCACACTTTTCCATGGGATCTAACTGCTTCAATATTTAATTCTAATCTACAATCAGGAATTACTGGATTTCTAAATCTTGCTTTATCAACTGTCATTAAAAAAACTAATTTATTTTCATAAGTTTTTTTATCAATGCCAGCCGCGGTCAGAGCTGCGGCTGCCTGACCAAATGCTTCAACAATTAATACTCCAGGCATAACAGGTTCACCAGGAAAATGTCCTTGAACAAAAAAACTTTCTTTAGTTACATTAACAATTGCTGTTGCAGATTTTAATTTTTCTATATTAATTAATTCGTCAATTAATAACATCGGTTCTCTGTGTGGTAGTAAACTTTTTATTTGATCTTTATTTAATTTGTCAGACATTTATTTATTTTCTTTTATAAAATTTCTAATTTCTTTAGCAGGATAACCCATGACTTTAGTATTGTCTGGAATATTTTTTATTACACCGCTACCACCCCCAATTTGAACGTTATTTCCAATTTTTAAATGCCCAGAAATGCCTGCTTGACCACCAATTAAAACATTATTTCCAATATTTGAACTTCCTGCAAAACCAACTTGACCTGTAATAATGCAATTTTCACCTATATTAACATTATGAGCAACATGAACCTGATTATCAATAAAGGTATTTTTTCCTATAACGGTATTAGATAAAGATCCTCTATCGATTGTATTATTACATCCAATTTCAACGTTGTCTTTAATTATTACCATACCTATCTGAGGATATCTTATATTGTTTCCTTTATTAGGAAAAAAACCAAACCCCTTTTTTCCAATAACTGAACCATCAAGAATTCTTACATTCTCACCTATTATTGAATTTTTGATAAGAACATTATTACCAATTTCACATTTTGGTCCTATAATAACATTTGACTCAATTATGGTATTATGACCAATTATACAATTTTTACCAATAAGAACGTTCTTTCCAATTAAAACATTATTACCAAACTTTACATTTTTATATTTTTTTTGATTTAATATTGTAGCATTAAAATCAGCAATATCATTTAGCGAGTCAGGATAAAAAATGCTTGTAATTTTATAAACTGATTTTAAAACATCGGAAACAATTATGGGATGACAATAATTTTTAATTTTGCTTAAATATTTATTATTTGTTATTATATAATTAGCTTTAGTTTTTTTTAACAAATCTAAATATTTTAAATTATTTATAAATGAAATGTCATTAGTTGTGGCAGACTCTAGGTTTGCGATATTATTTATCTTAATATCTTTACTTACTTTTTCTTTTCCTAAAGTACTAAGAATTTCCGACAAATAAACATTTTTTTTTATTTTAAAGAAAGGATTTTTAATTTTCATCTAATAAATTGCTTTTTTTTGTTTCCTCATTTAAAATTTTTAGCAAATCTTTTGTAATATCTAACGATTTTATTCCAATTAATATATTTTTTTTTTCAACAACTAACAATATTTTATTTTTCTCAACATAATTTGTAAGTAATGGATTTAGGGTTTCTAAAATTTTTGAGGTGTATTTTTTTTTATTTTCTATAATTTGTTTGTTAAATTTGTTACTTTGTAATTTATATTCCTTTAATAAATCATTAAGTTGATTTACCTTATTTTTTTTTTCTTTTTCACTTAAAATATTATTTTGATTTTTTATATTAATTTCAAGAAAGTTAATTTCGTCTTCTTTTTTTTTTAGTTGAGAAGAAATATCTTTTTGTATATTTTTAATCTTTAATTTGTAAAATTTTCCCAATTCAGAATTATCAATAATGTATTGAACATCAAGATAAACAATATTTTTACCATACGTGCTGGTGCTAAATAGCAATAAAAATAAATAAATCAAAATTTTTTTCATTAGAAAGAAGTTCCAATTTGAAATCTAAAATTTTCTGTTATGTCTGTTTCTGCTTCTGTTAATGGAACAGCATAAGAAAATGATAGAGGTCCAATAGCGCTAAACCAATTCACGGCTATACCCGTAGATGACCTAATTTTATTTGAGTCTAGAGAACTATTATAATCAACTTCCCAAATGTTAGCTATATCTAAAAATACATTAAAATCTAAATTTTCGTTCTCAAAAAATATATTTGGAATTGTTGAATTTAAATTTAAAGCAGTAGCATAGTTTCCACCAATGTATTGGGATCCATCTTTAGGTCCAACTTTACCACTCTCAAAACCTCTTAATCTTCTACTAGGTACAAAAACTCTTTTTGAAATTCTAACATCATCGTCTAAGGAATTTATAGTATTCAAATAAAACTGAGCAGATAAAATAACATTATCACCTAAAGAATGATAAGCTGAACTTAAAAATTTATTTTCAAATGAACGATCATCTGAGATTAATGGCAATGTTTGAGAAAATGTATTTATAAATCCATCAGAAGGTTGATAATTTTGATCTAATTTATTGTATTTCAATGTGTAAGTAAGAAGGTTTTCAAAATAATTTCCTTCCTGTTTTTTTACAATACTATTAGCCGTTGAGGATGTTTCAAGATCTTCATAATAATTTGACATCTCAAGATTAATAAACATATCATTCATTTGTTCAAACTCGGTACCAATCGATATTCCAGTTCTGCTTGTTTTATAACCACTGAGAGTAAAAAAATCGTCTGAAGAACTCTCAATTACCGTTTTAACTGATTTATCAGAATTTTTATAATTAGGATTTATGACTGAAAATTTACCTTTAATAGAATCATCTGTTAATGTTAAGTTTGAATCTAATTTAATTCCTAAACCTAAATAATTATTTTCTTTTATTCCAGCTGATATACTCGATCCTGTTGTTCCAGTACCAGCACCTGCAAAAATCTCACCTGTTGGTTGTTCTTCTACTCTGATATCGATAACTTTGTTTGCTTTATTATTTTCAGTCATATCGTAGTTGACACTTTTGAAAATACCAAGAGATTTAATATTTGCTAAGGACTTTTCGAATAAAATTTCATTAAACGGATCTCCCTCATCAACAATTAGCGTATTTCTAACAACTTTTTCGTCAGTAATAAAGTTTCCTAGTATATTTATTCTATCAACAAATTTCTTATCTAGATCATCTAAGTTTATAATTATATCTATTTTATTATTATCAGTTATAATTGTATCGTAGCTTGCATTTAAAAAAACAAATTCATTATTTAATGTAAAATTGTTTATGTCATCAATTAGTCTATTTATTTTTTTTTCAGAGTAGTTTTTACCTTTTAATTTTAGAAATTTTTTATTAAAAAATTCTAATTCGTTTTCCAAAATATTTTTACTCTCAGAAAACTGGATATTATCAAAAAATAACTTATTACCTGCTTTAATATTAAATATTAATTCAAATTGATTTTCATCTGTTATTACTGCAGTCGTTGACTTTATTTTTACATTATAAAAACCTCTATTTTTATAAAATTTTTCTAATCTACTAACATCTGCTCTTATTCTATTTAAGTCTAAAAACTTGTTTTTTGTTATAAATTTCCAAAATTTTGTTTCTTCTGAAATTATAATATTTCTTAGAACCGTATCATTATAAATTTTTTCACCAATAAAATTGATTTTTTTTATTTTTGCAATTTCACCAAGATCAAATTTATATTGTAAATCAACAGTATTATTTGAATTTTCATTAATTGAAGTTTCTAATTTAACAAAATAGTAGCCATATGATTTTAATATATTTTTTAATAAGATTACCTGTTCGTTAATTTTATTTTCAACAAAGGGATATTTTTCAATTTTTGATGTTATATCCTCAATTTTTTCATAAATACTGTCACGGTCTATACCTTCAATTTTAACATTTTGGATAATAGGATTTTCTATTACATTGATTGTTACTATTTGCTTGTCGAAATATATTTCAACTTGTTTAAAATAATCTGTATAGTATAATTTTTTTAGGGCTTCATTAAGATTATTTTCATTAATATTGTCATCGATATTTAGAGATGAAAACATTATTATAGTTTCATCTGAAACCCTATCATTGCCTTGAATATTAAAATCTTTAATATTTTCAGTAAAACCATTTTTTGAAAATAACAACTGAATAAACAATAAAAAAATTATTTTTTTTAAAAATTTAAATTTTTTTTTCATAATTTATAATTTTATTATTTATATGATTTTTTGTAACCTCAATCATTCTTTTTATATCATATATATTTTTAGGTTTTAATTTATAATATTTTCTTAAAAATGGACTTTTGATAAATTTTAAAAGATTTAAATGTATTGAGTAATAGCTGATTTTATTAGATAAGAATTTATAAACTAAGTGATCATTTATAGTTATTAAAATCGTTTCAAAATAAGAGTAATTTTCTGGTACTAAATCTAATATCGATAAGAGTGGGTATTGTTTAATGGTGGGTTTTTGCAATTCTAAAGAATTTATTTTATTTATATATTTGGAATATGATATTTTTTTTTGATAATCTCTAATTTCAAGAGCATTAGATATAGGAATAGTCATATCTGTATCATGAGCTAAAAATTTAATTATTTTACCTTTAAAAAAAACTATTGCATGAATAAATGATGATGGCTGAATTATTATAGATAATTGATTTTTAGTTAAATTAAAAATTTTTTTTGCTTCAATAAATTCAAAAATTTTGTTCATCATTGTTGAAGAATCGATTGAAATTTTTTTTCCCATTTTCCAATTAGGGTGATTTAATGCAGCTTTTGGTTTTGTATTAATAACTTGTTTTAAAGTTTTTTTTAAAAATGGACCACCTGATGCTGTTAGATAAATTTTTTCTAAATTTTCCAATTTTTCATTTTTAATTAATTTCCAAATAGAGAAATGTTCAGAATCTATTGGTATAAATTGTGTTTTATTTTTTATTAAAACCCTTGATATTATATTCCATGCACATATTAAAGATTCTTTATTTGCAATTAAAATTTTTTTAGTTAATGGAATAAATTTTAATGTAGGCTCTAATCCTTCAATTCCTGATATTGAGTTTATACAATAAGAAACTTTATACTTTAATAATCTATTTAAATTTATTTTTTTTAATCCTGAGTGTAATTTTATTTTTTTTCTTTTAAAAATAGTTTTAAATTCTTTAAATTTATTTTCATCTTCTATAACTGCATTTTTAACATTATATATTATGCATTGTTTTAATAATTTATTAATATTTTTATTTGCACTAAGAAGAACAATTTTATAATTTTTTTTTTTAAATATTGATTTTAAACTTGAAGATCCGATTGATCCTGTCGAACCTAAAATTATTACTTTGTGAATCATAACAAAATTTTAAAGAAAGATCCTAATATTAATGAAAAAATAATTCCATCAAATCTATCAAGAATTCCACCGTGACCAGGCAATAAGTTACCTGTATCTTTAACTTTATTTAATCTTTTCAAGAATGAAATGAATAAATCTCCTAATTGGGAAAAAGATGAAATAAAGAAAACGATTAAAAATAAAAAATTAATATCATAGTAATCTTTAAAAATAAGAATACAAATAAAAATAGAAAATAAAAAAGAACCATACATTCCAGAATATGTTTTATTAGGACTAATTTTTGTTAATTTCTTTCCTTTAAATAATTTGCCAAAAACAAATCCACCTATATCTGTAGCTATAGATATAGTTATTAATAATAAAAGAAAAACTGTGTCATTTATATCTTCTGAATTTAAGCATGACCACACAAATAAAATTAAATAACTTAATAAAAATAAAATTATCAATAAAATTAGGTATAATAAAATTTTTCTATTATTTAATATTATATTTCTCAATAATAAATAAAATTCATAAAAAATTTGATAAGAACAAAATATTAAAACAAAAAATAATAAATATTTATTAAAAAAAGATAAGGTAAAAATACTAAACAAAATGATTGATGTATAAATTCTTTTATTTATTTGAGACATTTAGTCCACCAAAATTTCGATTAATTTTATTAAATTTTTTAATTATTTTTTTGAAATCAAATTTATTAAATTCTGGCCACATTTTTTTTAAAAAGAAAATTTCAGAATAAATTGATTGCCATATCAAAAAATTACTTATTCTATTGGTGTTACCTGTTCTGATTAGAATCTCTGGATCAGGTATATTTTTTGTGTATAAATAACTCATAATATTTTTTTCATTGATTGGTAGATTTTTTTTATTTAATTTTTTAATTGAAGAAATTATTTCTTGTCTGGAGCCATAATTTAAAGCCATATTAATTTGAATATCTCTGTTATTACTTGTTAATCTTTGTACTTTTAGGAGTTTTTTTTTAAGTGTTTTTGGAAAAGGTTTTATATTACCCATAATATAAATTTTGATGTTTTTTTTTAATAATTTATCTAACCTATTATCGATATAGCTATTCAATAATTTAAATAAGTAATTTACCTCATATAAAGGTCTCTTCCAATTTTCCGTTGAAAATACAAATAAAGTTAAATATTTTATTTTTTCCTCTATTGCGGCCTCAATTATTTTTTCAACAACTTCTAAGCCTTTTTTATGACCATAATTTCGAGAATTTTTTTTTTTGATACCCCATCTTCCGTTGCCATCCATTATTATGGCTACATGCTTGGGATAATTCATATTTTCATTATTTCTATTTCTTTTGATGATACTTTCTCATCAACTATCTTTATATTATTATCTGTGTGCTCTTGGATAATTTTTTCAAATTTTTTTTCGTCATCCTCAGATATTGTTTTTGATTTTAGAAGTTTTTTTAATTCATCATTTGCTTCTCGTCTGATATTTCTAATTGATACTTTACACTTTTCACCAGTTGATTTAACAATTTTTTTTAACTCAGTTCTTCTTTCTTCACTTAAATCAGGAATTGGTAATCTAACCAATTGTCCATCTATTTGGGGATTTAATCCTAACTCAGATTTTTTAATGGCCGCGTCGACCAAAGGTACATTATTTAAATCCCAAATTTGAATATTAATAGTTCGTGGTTCGGGAGTGGTTATGGTGCCTAATTGATTTATAGGCATTTTTTGACCGTATACATCAACTTTAATCAAATCAAGCATGCTCGCATTAGCCCTACCTGTTCTCAAAGAATTTAATTCTTTGGTAAAAATCTCAATTGTCTTTGTCATTTTCTGTTGATAAGTTTTGTCTGCAAACATCATTCGCCAATTTTTATACGTGAAAACTCTATTATTTTAATATTTTGGTTTTTTATTTCCGTTATCACATCTTTGACTTTCTTTTTTGGATCCATTACCCAATTTTGGCTCATTAAACTGTTATCTTCTTTAAATTTATTAATCTTACCAATACTAATTTTTTTTGCAATTTCCTCTGGTTTACCAGAATTTTTCAATTCTTCTGAGATTAATTCTTTTTCTTTGTTAATAATCTCTTCATTAATATCATTTGCATTTAAAGCTAATGGATTTAAAGCAGCAATGTGCATCGATAATTGCTTACCAAAAGAATTTATTTCATCATTTTTATCTTTAACTTCGATTGACACAATAACTCCTAATTTTGATACATTATCTTTTATAATTGAATGTTGATAAGTAAAATTTAAAGAATTTGGATTATCAATTGTTTGAGCTCTACCAATTGTAATTTTTTCTCCAATTTTAGCTATAAATGATACTAAATTATTTTCAACAGTATCACCGTTATTCATTTTTGATTTTTTTAAATTTTCAATATCTGACTTGCATAAATTATTTATTTCACCAATTTCTTTTACAAAATTTATAAAATCATTATTTTTTGCTACAAAATCCGTTTCACAATTTACTTCGATTATTGAAGTTTTTTCTTTATCGCTACAAATTACTACAGCACCCTCTCTAGCATCTCTAGTCATTTTTTTTGATGCTTTTGCTATACCTTTTACTCTTAATATTTCTGCAGCTTTTTCTAAATTACCATTAGATTCTTTTAAAGCTAAATTACAATCTTTAAAGCCAGCTCCTGTGGATTGTCTGAGTTGTTTAACTTTATTTAAGTCGCTCATAAAACTAATTTAATTTTTTTTCAGCAACTTTATTAGTTTCAATTTCCTTATTTTCATTTTCTATCTTATTCTCAGAAATATTATTTAAATTTTTTTTTGCGTCATTAATGGTTTCTTTCATCAAATTACAATAAAGATCAATTGATCTCCTAGCATCATCATTTCCTGGAATTGGATAATCAATACCTTCGGGATCAGAGTTGGTATCTAATATTGCAATAATTGGAATTTTAAGTTTTATTGACTCTTTTATAGCTAAAGATTCATAGTTTGTGTCTATAATAAAAACTAAATCAGGAACTTTTTTCATTTCCATTATTCCACCTAATGATCTTTGTAGTTTATCCCTTTGACCACTCATTTTTAAAAGTTCTTTTTTAGTAAATCCTCGATTTTCAGTAGAAAGATCTAAATTAATTTTGTTTAACTTTTTAATTGAATTGGAGATAGTTCCCCAATTAGTCAGCATACCGCCAAGCCAACGATAATTTACAAAATATTGATTTGTATCTTTTGCTAACTGGGCTACGGCTTCGGATGCTTGTTTTTTTGTAGATATAAATAATATTTTACCACCTGAAGATACAGTGTTATGAACTTTTTCTAATGCGGAATTAGTAAGTTCTAAGGTTTGGGTTAAGTCAATTATATGGATAGAGTCTCTTTTTCCAAAAATATATTTTTTCATTTTTGGATTCCACCTTAGTGTTTTATGACCTAGGTGAACACCAGCTTCTAAGAGTTGTTCGATAGTTATTTTTGGTATCTTCATATTTATTCCCGGTTGTGCCACCACAATTATTGCCCTAAAGGGACCGGAGGTATAAAACCACTAATTGTGTGCGTGTTAATATTTTCGAGATAGATACAAATTATTTTGGAAAAGACAACCTTTTTTTACTCAATAATTGAATTTTCTATTAAATTATGTGTATTTAAAAGCTTGTTATTGATTTTTCTTTTACTTTTCAATTGAAAATTAAGGGTTTTATTATCTGTCTCTACAACTATTTTAACATCAGTTTTGCCGTCAATTTTTTCGAATTTTTCAATTTTTTTTAACTCATTTAAATTTTTAAATTTAAAAGTTATGTTTTTAATAGGCCTATCTATAACTTCCTTAAGTGAAATTATTTTTTTTACATTAATTCTTTTTTGTAACTTTTCACTATCAAAATAATTTTTTATCAAGGTTAATAAAAGAGATTTTCCTTCAATTAAATTTTCTCTATTAGACTCAAAAATTTCAGAAAATATAAATAATTCAAAAACATTTGATAAGTCTGAAAACTTTACTATAGCATATGAACTACCCTTTTGAGTTTTTTTCTCTTGTACTTTTAAAACAGTACATGCAATATTAGAACTTAATACATCATTATTATTTTCAAAATCATCATAACTAATTACATTATACTGGCCAAAAATAGACTTATATTGATTTAAAGGATGATCAGATATATAAAAACCTAGTGTCTCAAATTCTTTAGTAAGCTTTGTATCTATATGCCAATCATCAATTTTTTCTAAAAAATTTACTGAGTCATTTTCCTGATCTCCAAATAAATCAATTTGATTTAAAGATTTATTTTCATAAATATTTTTGGATTTTAAAATTATATTAGGAATAGAATTAAATAATGATTGTCTGTTATCATTGATTTGATCAAACGCACCAGCTTGTACAAGGCCTTCTAATTGTAATTTATTTATGTCTTTAGGATCAATTCTATTTATAAAATCGGATAAATCTTTGAATTCACCTTTTTTAACTCTCTCATTCACAACATTAGAAATAGCTTCTAAGCCTACATTTTTTATTGCTCCTAAGGCATAATAAAAATTCTTTCCGTCGGATGAAAAGTTGGCAAATGATTTATTTATATCTGGTCTTATAATTGCAATATTTAATCTTTTTAATTCTTCATAAAACTCGCTTAATTTTTTTTGATTTGATAATTCCATAGACATTGAGGCTACAAAAAATTCATGTGGGTAATATGTTTTAAGAAAAGCTGTTTGATAAGCTAAAACTGCATATGCTGCAGCATGACTTTTATTAAAGCCATACTCAGCAAATGGCTCAATTTTTAAGAATATTCCTGCAGCGATATCTTTACTAATTCCGTTTGAAAAGGCACCATCAACAAATCTTTGCTTTTGCTTTTCTAATTCTGCCCTCTTTTTTTTTCCCATTGCCCTTCTCAAAATATCAGCTTCTCCTGCTGTAAATCCTGAGAGAACTTGAGCTATCTTCATAACTTGTTCTTGGTAAATTATAACTCCATAAGTTGGTTTTAAAATTTTTTCCAATTTTGGGTGAAGATAGTCTGGTTCTCTTTTGCCATGCTTACATTCATTATATATTGGGATATTGCTCATTGGCCCAGGTCTATATAAGGCTACTAATGCAATTATATCCTCCAACCTGTTTGGTTTCATGTTTATAAGAGCTTCCTTCATTCCAGAACTTTCAAGTTGGAATAGTCCTACTGTTTTACCACTTGATAATAATTCATATACTTTTTGATCTTCGTAATTTATTTTTTCGACTTTAAATTCAGGATTTTTTTTATTAATTAATTTTTGTGTTTTATCAATAACTGTTAGTGTCTTTAAACCTAAAAAATCAAATTTTATTAGTCCAGCGTTTTCTGCCGAGTACATATCAAATTGAGTTGAAGGCAATAGTAAGTCAGCTGAACTATCTTTGTATAAAGGAACAGTTTCAGTTAATTTTTTATCTGCGATAACAACACCAGCTGCATGAGTAGCAACATTACGGTTTAAACCTTCTAATTTGAGGGATAAGTTAACCAAACGATCTACCCTTTTATCTTCTTTTATTAAATTTTGTAATCTTGGTTCAACGTTGATACATTCTTGTAAAGACATAGGTCTAGATGGATCAAATGGTATCATTTTACAAATACTATCAATGAAACCATAAGGTAACCCTAGAACTCTACCGACATCTCTAATTACCATTCTTGCCTTGAGTTTGCCGAAAGTAATAATATGAGCAACACTATCTTTATATTTTGTTGTTAAATATTCAAAAACTAAATCTCTTTTTTCCTCACAAAAATCTATATCAAAATCAGGCATTGAAATTCTATCAGGATTTAAAAATCTTTCAAAAATAAGATTAAATTTTATTGGGTCAATATCAGTTATAGATAAACACCAAGCAACCAAAGAACCTGCACCAGATCCTCTACCGGGTCCAACTGGTATTTTATTAAGTTTAGCCCACTTAATATAATCTGAAACAATTAAGAAATATCCAGAGTAATTCATTTCAACTATTATTTCTAATTCATGATCTAGTCTTTTTTTATATTCTAGATAATTTTTATCACTCTCAATTTTTGTGTGATCTATATCAAAAACTATTTTAAATTTATCTTTTAGCCCTTCAAGAGATAATTGTTTTAACATTTCATTCGGATCTTTTTCAGAGGAAGAAATACTTGGTAAGATAGGTTTAGAAAAATTTGGTTTAAAAGAACATCTAAGTGGTAAATTAAAATTATTTTCTAGTGCCTCAGGTAAGTCTTTAAAAACCTCTATCATCTCATCTGAAGATTTAAAATAATGATGATTTGTAAGCCTGTATCTATTTGAGTCATTTACATAAGTTTTTTCACCTATACACATCAATGCATCATGAGCTTCAAACATGTCTTTATCTAAATAATAAACCTCATGAGAGGCAATAATTGGCAATTCTAATTTTTCTGAAATTTTTAAATTATAGTATTCAAACTCTTTTTCATTTAGGTCATTATGTCTTTGAATTTCTATATAAATATTTTCTTGAAATTTTTCTTTTAACTTAATTAGTATTTCTTCGATTTCGTTAAATAAACCTTTATTAAAAAGTTTGCCAAAGAAACATTTAATAGAACCAGTTAAAATTATTATACCTTCAGAATGATTTAATAAATCATCTAATTTACAATTTGGGGTAGTTAGCTCGGAATTTTCTAAATAAGATTTTGATGAAAGTTTAATAATATTCTTATATCCATTATGATTTTTAGCTATAAGAGGTATCAAACCTTCAAATTCTTTAAATTTAAATAAAATCTGAGTTCCAATAATAGGTTGTGTACCTACAGATGATAAATTTTCTGAGAATTCTAATGCGCCTGATAAATTGTAATTATCTGATAAACCTAATGATTTTATTTTATTTTTTTTACAGAAATCTTTTAATTGATCAATTTTTACAGCTCCTTCACAAATTGAATATTGAGTGTGTATTTTAAAATGATTAAATGTTTTGTTAATTGATTCTTTCATTGGTGATTTTCATCTTACCACCAATCATTTTAATTTTACAATCTGCCATATTTGCAAAATATCTATTGTGGGTTGCAAAAATTATAATTCTATTTTTTTCTTTTAAGTTAAATAAGATTTTAAATATTTGTTTAGCATTTTCATAATCCAAACTGCCAGTAGGTTCATCAGCTAAGATAATATTCGGTTCATTAATTAATGCTCTTGCGATTGCTATTCTTTGATTTTCACCTCCAGAGAGTTCAGATGGATAATGATTTAATCTGGAGGTTAAATCAAATTTTTTAATCAATTTTTTTGCTAATTCTGTTGATTTTGATTTACTATTAGAAATTAACAAATTTGGAAGTATAACATTTTCAAGAGCTGTAAAATCAGGCAATAAATTTTTATCTTGATAAATTATGCCTATATTTTTTGATCTTAAATAATCATTCTCAATTGAACTATTTGTATCAATTTTTTTTTTATTAAATTCAATAAATCCTGATGAAGGCATATCAATTAATGACAATAAATTTAATAATGTTGATTTACCAGATCCTGATGGTCCCATAATAGAATATATTTTTCCTGCTTCAAATTTAAAATTAATATTGTTTAAAACTCTAAAAGTTTTATTTTTTTCATACTTCTTTGATAAATTATTTAGTTTTAAAAAATTATTCATATTTTAAAGTTTGTATTGTATTTAATTTTGCTGCTCTAGAAGCTGGATAAATTGATACAATAGAAGTTGTTATTATTGAACATAATGTAATTAAGATAATTGAATTTACGTTTATTTCTGATGGAAGAGTACTTAAAAAGTAAATTTCTTCTGGAAATAACTTTATATCAAATGTATTAGAAATAAATTTCCTAATATCTTCAATATAGTATGAAAATAAACTCCCTAATATAATACCGAATAAAGTTGCTGAAGTTCCAATAATAAATCCAACAAAAAAGAAAATCTTTTTAATTGATGTGTTTGTTACTCCAATAGATTTTAAAATTCCTATATCTCTTGTTTTATTTTTAACTAATATAGTCAAACCAGAAATTATATTAAATGCAGCCACAATTATTATTAAAGATAAGATTATAAACATAACATTTCTTTCAACTTTTAAAGCTGAAAATAATGACTCATTTAAATCTGCCCATGTGTAAACATATGCGCCAGGAAATAAATCTGATAAAATTTTTTTGTGATATTCAATATTTTTTGGATCTTTGAAATAGAACTCATTAAATCTTTTGTCTTTATTTTTATCAAAAAAATTTTCTAATGTGTTAAGATTAATGTAAGCTACATTCTCATTAAACTCGCCTATCCCACTATCAAATATTGAAATTACTTCAAATTTATCTTGTCGTGGGAAAGATCCAACAATTGTTTGAATACCAGACGGTGACATTATTGTTATTTGATCACCAATATCTATATCAAGTAAAAAGCTTAAATCTTTTCCAATTGATATTGAATTATTTTTCAAATCTGTTGATCCGAAATATTTTTGGTTATTTAATATTTCCAGTTTCTTAAAATCATTATTTAAATATCCTTTTAAAAGTATACCTTTTGTGTTTAGTTTTGAAAGAATTACTGCTTCTCCATCATTTGAAACAATACTTTGTGCAAAATCTTTATCAGTTATTAAAACTAAAGGTTTGTCGTAAGGTTTTACAACAGCATGGGCATTAAAACCTACAATTTTATTTATTAATTCTGTTCTAAAGCCGTTCATTACTGACATAACAATAATTAGTACGGCTACACCCAAGCCAATACCAATAAAGGAAAAAATTGAGATTACATTTAAAAAGCCATCTTTTTTTCTAGCTTTTAAAAATCTAAATATAATTTCTTTTTCTAATTGTGAAATCAATTTTGCTTAGCTTTTATTATTTGTGAAGCTATATCTTCAACTTTTAAATTTTGAGTTTCTCCATCAACTTCTTTAAACTCATATAAATTTCCTTCAGATTTGCTTCCAATTATCAATTGATATGGAATTCCGATTAAATTAAATTTTTTTATTTTAGCTGAGATATTTTCATCAGTATCATCAATGATTGTTTCTATATTTTTTGATTTTAGAAATTCATATATTTTAATAGACTTTTCTAAATTAGATTTATCATTTTTGTTTATCCTTGGAATAATCGCACAATCATAAGGTGTTACTGACATTGGCCATTTCATTAAACCTTCTTTATCGTTATATTTTGCCTCAATTATGGCACCAACAAGTCTAGAAACTCCTATTCCGTATGATCCCATTTTAACAAATTCTTTTTTTCCATTAAAATCAACAGCAGCATTCATTGGTTTTGAGTATTTATCTCCAAAATAAAATATGTGACCAACTTCAATACCTTTAGTATTTACTCTATATTCCTCTGGAACAGATTTTTCAAATTCATCTTTATTAAATTTTTCATCTGTTACAGAATAAAACTTTTCATATTGTTTTCTTAATATACCTAATGACTCTTTATCTAAAAGTGTTTTCGAGCTATTCACGTCAAATATTCTTTTGTCTGTATAAATTTTACTTTCGCCTGTATCTGCAAGAATAATAAATTCATGTGATAAGTTTCCTCCGATAGGGCCAGTATCAGCAGCCATGGGAATTGCGGATAAATTTAATCTCTTAAAAGTTTTTAAATATGAAAGAAAAAATTTATTGTACGAAAATATTGCATCATCATCTGTTAGATCAAAAGAGTAAGCATCCTTCATATAAAATTCTCTACATCTCATGATTCCAAATCTTGGTCTTAACTCATCTCTAAATTTCCATTGAATATGATACAATAATTGAGGTAAAGATTTATATGATTTAAAAGAAGATCTAAAAATTTCTGTCACAAGTTCTTCGTTAGTTGGACCATATAACATTTCTCTATTTTGACGATCCTTAATTCTTAACATTTCTTCACCATAATCTTCATATCGTCCACTTTCCTTCCAAATTTCTGATGATTGAATTGTGGGCATTAATATTTCTTGAACGCCAACACGGTCTTGTTCTTCTCGAACTATTTGTTCTATTTTTTTCATGACTTTAAATCCAAGTGGTAACCAAGAATAAATTCCAGCAGAGGACTGTTTAATCATGCCTACTCTTAACATTAACTGGTGTGATTTAATTTTAGCTTCAGATGGATTGTTTTTTAGTATCGGAATAAATGATTTTGAAAAAAACATTAATTTAAAAAGTTACGTAAATTTAAAATTTCATTAATTACTAATAAATATATAACTATAAAAATACCAGACGTAATTAAAGTACAATAAATTATTTTTTTAGTTATTTTTGGATTTTCTGGGGCCCCAGGGTCAACACCCTCTATATTTCCCTTTTTTTCACGATTAACATCTATAGGTAGAATGGCAAAAAAAACTATCCACCACAAGCACACATATACAACTATTGAGCCTGTTATACTCAATCAAATCCTCACTAAGTTTATATTTGTATAAGGTCTCTTTCCTAATTTTTCTTTTGTATACTTTCTACAAGTTATTTTAAGAGCATCAATTAAATTTGATTCTTGTCTTTTGTTATTTAAAGAAAAAGTTTTTGCTGTTTTTTCAATTTCCTCTTCAAGATTAAATGTAAATTCATCTTTTTCATATATAGGTAAACCTCTAAAAGTTAATAAAGGTTTGTTGTGAATATTGCCATTAGGTGTAATTACCAATGTTGCTTCTATTAATCCGTTGGTTGATAAATTTTTTCTTTCTTTGATAGATTGAGCATCTTCTTCAACACTTATAGAGCCATCTACGTAAAGTCTTCCACTTGGAGCTTTATCATATACTTCAGGTTTATCACCTGGATAAATTCTAACTATATCACCATTTTCTACTCTAACAGGATATGGTACTTGCATTTCTTTAGCAAAATTTATGTGTTCAATCATATGTCTATGTTCACCATGAACGGGTATAACAGATCTTGGTTTTATCCAGTCATACATATCCTTTAAATCTTCTCTATTTGGGTGTCCTGATACATGAATAAATTCACTATCTTCAGAAATTACTTCTATACCTTCTCTTACTAATTGATTGTGAAGTTTGTATAATTTTTTTTCATTACCTGGAATAATTTTTGAAGAAAATATAACTGCGTCCCCTCTCTCAACAAAAACATCTGGATGTGTATAATTTGAAATACGGTTCATTGCACCCATTGGTTCTCCTTGGCTACCAGTACATAAGTAAACAATTTTTTCTCTTGAAATATTTTTTGCATCTCTAGCATCAAGTGGTTCAATAACATTTTGCAAGTAACCACATTGCCGAGCAGCTTTATAAATTCTATGCATCGAACGGCCCACCAAAGCAATTTGCCTACCTGTTTTTTCTGCACAATAAAAGACTGACTCCATTCTAGCTACATTTGAAGCGAAAGATGTAATAATTATTCTTTTCTTTAATCTTTCCATTATCTTTAGCATATTTTTTCTTACATCGAGCTCTGATCCTGCTCTTCCTGCACTAAATACGTTTGTTGAGTCACATATCATTGTCAAAACACCTTCTTCACCAATTTCCTTTAATCTTTTTGAATTCATATTGTCTCCAGTTAATGGATCTGGATCACACTTCCAATCACCAGTGTGTAATATATTTCCTACAGGTGTTTCAATTTTTAGTCCATTAGGTTCTAGTATAGAATGTGTTAATGTAACAAATTCTATTTTAAAAGGACTTAAATCTACAATGCTGTTTAATTGAACAACTTCTAGATATCCTGTTACATCAATTTTTTTTTCCTTAAATTTTTCTGAAATTAACACTGATGTAAATGGAGTAGCAAATATTTTGCATTTTAGTTTTGGCCATATATGAGCGATTGCACCAATATGATCTTCATGTGCATGTGTTAGAACAATACCTAATAAGTCATCTTTTTTATCAACAATAAATCCAGGGTCAGGATATATTAAATCAACTCCAGGAATTGCATCATCTGCAAAAGTAACACCTATATCTACAATTATCCATTTTCTATTATCTGGATTTCCATAGGCGAATAAATTCATGTTCATCCCAATTTCTCCAGATCCCCCTAAAGGGCAAAAAATTAATTCCTCTTTCATTTATTTAAATACATAGCAGCCTTTAAAACTCCATCAGTAGTTAAATTAGACTTTATATTTACGCTAAGTTTTAAAGAATTTTTAAACATTTTTGCTAGTCCACCAGTAAATATTATTTTATATTTTTTTTTGGTTTGTTTAATAATGGAATGAATTATATTGTCAATCAAACCAGAATAACCAAAGAAAAATCCTGAATTAATTGCACTTAAAGTATTTTTACCTACAACATTATTTGATTTTTTAAATTTTACATTAGGTATTAAAAATGCTTTTTTTGATAAATTTTCTAATGATAGATTTATTCCTGGAGCAATTACCCCTCCGTTATAACTATTTGCTGAGATTACATCAAAATTAGTTGCTGTTCCAAAATCTACTACAATATAATTATTTTTATTGTCAATTACTGATATTGCATTAGCTAAACGATCAGAACCAATTTGTTTTCTATTAACTTTTATAGTTAATAATTTACTTAAATTAAGATTTTTTAACTCATTACAATTAGTATTAAAATATAATTTAAAATAATTTTTAATTTTCTTATAACAGCTAGGAACAACAGAACAAAATAAAATACGTTTTAATTTTTTATCATATTTTCTCAAAACATTTAAATTTTTTTTTAAATAATTTAAATTCACTTTATTTGTAGAAAGTCTGATTTTTTTGACAATATTTTTATTTTTGTAAACGCAGATTTTTATATCTGTATTTCCAATATCTCCAATAATATAAAAATTAGGCATAATAAGAATATTTTTTTTCGAAATTATTTTTTATAAAATTTAAAATTTTAGATTTATTAATTTTATTATTATATTTATTTATATAAGTAGTTTCATATTCTTTTATTGTTGGACTACTTTTTATATTAATTCCTACTCCAATAATTAGAAATTTAATTTCATTATAATAAATTATTTCTTGAAGAATTCCGCATACCTTTTTATTCATTATTTTTAAATCATTTGGTAGTTTAATATTGATTTTATATGGAACAATATTTTTTAAAATATTTTTTATTATTTTAAGACTTGAAAATGTAATTTTTTTTAAATTTAAACTTTCGCTAATAGGAAAAAAAATTGAAATAAAAAGATTTCCTCTTCTAGAAACCCATTTTTTTCCCCTTTGTCCTTTTCCATTAGTCTGGATATCGCTAGTAACTATACCTTGTTTTATGTTTTGTTTGATTAATCTTATTGCTGTATCATTAGTGCTTTTGACAACCTTATAAGAATATATTTTGAGTTTCATTAATTAATATTTATTTGTGAAATTATATCTACTATTCCACTTGGATATATAAAATAAGCAAGAATGAAAAAAGTTGATGCTACTAGTGTAAATTTTAAACCTAAATTATGTTTCGATTCAAATTTTTCTTTTTCTGGATCGAAATATATAATTTTGATTATTCTTAGATAATAAAAAGCAGCGATTACTGTTGCTAGCAGTCCAACTATTGCTAAAAAATACATTTTTTCATTAATAACAGCCACAAAAATATAGAATTTTGCAAAAAAACCAGCCAGTGGTGGTATTCCCGCTAAAGAGAATAGCACAACAAGCAATGATAATGACAATAACGGATGATTCTTTGAAAGACCCGATAAATCATCTATGTTCTCATAATATTCATCGTTTCGCTTAAGCATAAACAAACAACAAAAAAATGCTAAATTCATGACAAGGTAAATTGTTATATATGTAATAGAGCTCTGCACACCTTGTGTTGTACCTGTAGATAAACCTGCAAGTGCGTATCCCATATGACTAATTGAACTGTAGGCTATTAGTCTTTTTAGATTTTTTTGACCAATTGCTGCTACTGCTCCGAATACCATTGATGCAATAGACAAAAATATAATTATCATTTGCCACTGATCACCTAATTCATAAAAAGGAATATATAGAAATCTAATAAATACAGTTAATGCAGCAATTTTTGGAAGTAATGCGAAAAAGATTGTTACAGATGTTGGTGAACCTTGATAAACATCAGGTGCCCACATATGGAAAGGAACAGCAGAAATTTTAAAAGCTAATCCGACTAAAATAAATACTATTCCAAAAGTTAATCCGTATTCTATTTCTCTTGTATTAACCATAATTTGATTAAAATTAGTCGTTTCTGAAAAGCCATAAATAAGTGAACACCCATATAATAAAAGTCCAGATGAAAGAGCACTTAAAACAAAATATTTTAATCCAGATTCTGTTGATAGTAAATTATCTCTATTAAATGATGCTAACACATATAATGCTAGTGATTGCAATTCTAATCCCATGTAAAAAACAATAAGATCGTTTGAACTAATCATCACCATCATACCTAAGATTGAGCATAAAATAAGAATTGGATATTCAATTTTGCTAATTTTACTAATCTGAATGTATTTTGATGATGACAGCATTACAAAAATCCCAGACAAAACTAAAAGAATTTTCATAAATCTAGCTAAACTATCTATATTGTAACTATTATTGAATAATGATGATTGAATTTGCGTGTCTAAATTAATTATTAATGCTAAAGTAGCAACTAAAGTTACTGTTGTTAAATTATAAACTAGTTGAGAGCTATTTTTCTTAAATACCCCAAATATTAATAAAAACATAATCATTATAGATATAAATAACTCTGGAATTATAAGTTGTAGATTTTCCATTATTCGCCTAATGCTAATTTATTAATCTTGTCTAAATCATTCATATCTATCATATTTGCAACTGATACTTCTATAGAGTTAATCAAAGGTTCTGGATAAAAACCAAAAAATATAATTGGTAATACTAAAAGCCATAATGTAACAATTTCAAATCTTTTTAAATCAACCATTTTTTTTACATCGTCATTAATTAATTTTCCAAAGATAATTCTCTTATATAACCAAAGCATATATGCCGCCCCCAAGATCACTCCTAGACTTGCAATCGTTGCTACAAGTATATTCTTTTTAAATGCACCCATTAAAACTAAAAATTCACCAATAAAGCCACTTGTTCCGGGTAATCCAAGGGCTCCTAAAGTAAAAACCATAAAAACTATTGCGTACTTTGGCATTATAGAAACTAAGCCTCCATATCTATTTATTAGTCTTGTATGAAGTCTATCGTAAACAACTCCAACACATAAAAATAGTGCTGCAGATACCAAACCATGACTTATCATTTGGAAAATACTTCCTTCTATTCCTTGCTGTGTCATTGTGAAAATACCTAGTGTTACAAATCCCATATGAGCTACGGACGAATAAGCTATTAGTTTTTTCATATCTTCCTGCATTAAGGCTACTAGTGATGTATAAATAATCGCTATCAAACTAAGTGCATAAACTAAAGGTACAAAATATAATGAAGCATCTGGAAACAAACCTAGAGAAAACCTTATAAATCCGTATCCAGCCATTTTTAAAAGTATTGCAGCTAGCAAAACTGAACCAGCAGTTGGTGCCTCTACATGAGCATCTGGTAACCATGTATGCACTGGCCACATTGGTGTTTTAACAGCAAAGGAACTAAAAAATGCTAGCCATAATAAATTTTGGTACTTAGCGTCTATACCCAATTCGTATAACTTAATGACATCTGTTGTACCAGTTATCCAATATATTGATATAATAGCAACCAGCATTAAAACTGAACCTAGCAAAGTATATAAAAAGAATTTAAATGCTGAATAAACTCTTCTTTCTCCACCCCATATACCAATAATTAAAAACATTGGAATAAGACCAGCCTCAAAAAATAAATAAAATACAACTAAGTCCAACGAGCAAAAGACACCAATCATAAATGTTTCAAGTATCAAGATTGCTATTAAAAAATCTTTTAATCTATTTTTAATAGTTGCATTTACAGTTATGACACAAATTGGAGTAATGAATGTTGTAAGTAAAATAAATAAAATTGATATCCCATCTACTCCTACTTTGTAATTAACAAATCCTGAAATCCATTCTCTTTCTTCAACAAACTGAAAGTCAACTATAGATTTATCAAAAATAATCCAGAGATATAAAGACAAGAAAAAATTAGCTAAAGTTATAAAAAGGGCAACATATTTGCTACTTTGATATTGAGAATTAGACGATCTAACAAAAAAAATAAATAAAGCTCCTATTGTTGGAAGTAAAATTAATGATGATAGAATTGGAAAATTCATATTATTTTACTATTAATAAAGTTAATAGAATTGAAAAACCTAGAAGCATTATAAAGGCATACTGATAAATATAACCTGATTGAAACTTTACTGCTTTAAACGAAAAAAGTTTTACCAAATTTGAAATTCCATCAGGTCCAAATTTATCGATTATTAATCCATCAATTTTTTTCCAAAGAAATATTCCAAAACTTTTTGAAGGTTTAATAAAGATTTGATCATATAATTCATCAAAATACCATTTTTTTTGGAGAAAAATGTAAACTGGCATGTTTATAGAAACTATTTCATTTACAATTTTAGTATTTTTAACAAATAGATAATATGACAATGGAATTGTTAGAACTACTAATGTAGGAGTTAAAAATAAAAACCAGGTTGGAGGATGTTCTTTTCCTAACGGTTCTAGAAATTTTATAGACTCTCCCCAAAAATTATACATTGTATCATGACCGATAAATAATTCTTTAAATAAAAATCCTGAAAAAATTGCTCCAACGGATAATAATACTAAAGGTAACATCATGCTTAATGGAGACTCATGCATTGTATCAATACTAAGATCTTTATTTTTATAATCTCCATGAAAAGTTTTAAATATTAATCTCCATGAGTATATAGAAGTCATTACAGCAGTTAATACACCAATACCAGCAGCGTAAATTCCAAATTTTGTTTCACTTATATAAGCAAATTCAATTATTGCATCTTTAGAATAAAAACCTGATAAGAAAGGAAATCCTGTTAAAGCTAAAGTGCCAACAACCATTAATGCATAAGTGTAGGGTAATTTTTTAAATACTCCTCCCATCTTATTAACATCTTGTTCATCTTTAAATGAATGAATTACTGATCCAGAGCCTAAGAAAAGTAAAGCTTTAAAAAAAGCATGTGTAAATAAATGAAACATTGCAACATTATATGCACCTACACCTGCTGCAAAAAACATGTATCCCAATTGACTACATGTTGAATAAGCAATAATTTTTTTTATATCTGTTTGTACTAAGGCGACTGTAGCTGCGAAAAAAGCTGTAGTCATTCCAACTAATGTGATTACAGACAAAGCTAATTCTGAATACTCATAAATTGGAGAACATCTAACTACTAAAAAAACTCCCGCAGTTACCATTGTGGCTGCATGAATTAATGCGGATACCGGTGTTGGACCTTCCATAGCATCTGGTAACCATGTATGAAGCAAAAATTGAGCTGACTTTCCCATTGCCCCAATAAAAAGTAATAAACAAATTAAATCTATTGTATAAAATTCAAAAGATAGAAAATTTATTTTTTGATCTATAATTTCAGGTATTTTAAGAAAAACTTCGTCGTAATTTACTGTGCCAAAAATATAAAATATTAAAAAAATACCTAATGCAAAACCAAAGTCCCCAACTCTATTTACTATAAAAGCCTTAATAGCAGCAGCATTAGCAGTTTCTTTTTTAAACCAAAAACCAATTAAAAAGTAAGAGCAAAGACCAACTCCTTCCCATCCGAAAAATAATTGCAAAAAATTATCTGATGTTACTAAGGTTAACATAGCGAATGTAAATAATGATAAATAGGACATGAATCTTGGTTTATGTGGGTCATGAGACATGTAACCAACAGAATAAATATGAACTAAGGATGAAACTAGAGTAACTACAACTAACATTACTGCAGAAAGTGCATCAACTTTAATTGACCAATTTACATTTAAAGATCCTGAATTTATCCAAGTTGCGATAATTGCATTATGCTCATATCCTGATGAAACAACTTTAAAGAATATGAACAAAGATAACAATGCTGAAATAGAAACCAAAATACAAGTGATTAATTGCGATAATCTATCACCAATGGTTTTGCCAAAGAAACCCGATATGATTGAACCTATCAAAGGTAAAAATAATATTAAGTATTCCATTTACCCTTTCAATCTGTCGATTTCTTCAACTCTTATTGTCCCTGAGTTTCTGTAATAAACCACAATAATTGCAAGTCCTATTGCGGCCTCAGCTGCAGCCACTGTTAATATGAATAATGTGAAAACCTGGCCACTCAGATCGTTAATAAAAATAGAAAAAGATACTAAATTTATATTTACAGCTAAAAGTATTAATTCAATACTCATCAATATAACGATAATATTTTTTCTATTTAGAAAAATACCTACAATACCAATTGTGAATATAATAGCGGCAAGAGTTAAATAATGACCAAGTCCAATGCTAAGCATCTATTTTCACTCCTTTATTATTTTCAACATCAACTAATTCAATACCATCTTTTCTATCTCTTGATATTTGTTTGAAATAACTTTGTCTTTTTACTCCAGATCTTTGTCTGAATGTCAATACAATTGCTCCAATCATGGCTACCAATAAAACCATTCCAGATAATTGAAACAAATGAATATAATCAGTATATATAACGCTTCCTAAAGATTGAGTATTTGTTAAGTCAGTATTTATTTCAATCGCAATTGAATCTAACAAATCTGGTTTATATTTCCATCCACCTATAACAATAATTAATTCAAAAAATATGATTATACTTACTAATAGACCAACTGGAATATGGGAACTTCTTCCACTAGAATTAAACCATTCATTTTTTTGTTGAGCCACATTTAACATCATAACAACAAATAAAAATAGTACTGCCACTGCTCCAACGTACACAATAAGCATTATCATTCCTAAAAATTCGGCACCAATCATGATGAATAAGCAAGAAATACTAATAAAGTCCAATATTAAAAAAAAAACTGAATTAACTGTGTTTTTTGAAACAGTTACCATAATTGCAGAGACAATTGCAATCAGTGAAAATATATAAAAGACTATTGCGTGAGCAATCATTGATTATCTGTGGGAGCTATCAGCATTAATATTTGCTGCTAAAATATTCTCCCATCTATCTCCATTCTCTAACAACTTTTCTTTGTTATAGTAAAGTTCTTCTCTTGTTTCTGTAGCAAATTCAAAATTTGGACCTTGCACAATCGCATCAACTGGACAAGATTGTTCGCACAAACCACAATAAATACATTTTAACATATCAATATCATAACGAGTAGTTTTTCTACTTCCATCTTCTCTCTCGCTAGACTCTATTGTTATAGCCTGAGCAGGACAAACAGCTTCACATAGTTTACAAGCAATACATCTCTCCTCACCATTTGGATATCTTCTTAGCGCATGTTCTCCTCTTGCTCTAGGACTAATTGAACCTTTTTCAAATGGATAGTTAATTGTTTTTTTTGGTTTAAATATCTCTTTTATTGCCATGATTAATCCTGTTAAAAAATCAATCATAAAAATTGTTTTGAAAAATCTTATTAAGCTCATTCTAATTCCCCGGTAATAAATCAAAATACATTAAAAAACTTGCAGTTAATACTACATAAATTAATGAAAATGGTAGAAAAATTTTCCATCCAAGTTTCATTAATTGATCGTACCTGTATCTTGGTACTATTGCTTTTATCAGAGCAAATAAGATAAATAAAAAGAGTATTTTTAAGATTAACCATATTGGAGCCGGAATAACGTTAAATGGAAATAAATCTATGGGAGATAACCAGCCACCAAGAAATAAAATAGATCCCATTGCACACATAAGTAAAATGTTAGCATACTCTCCTAACCAAAACATTGCATACATCATTCCAGAGTATTCTGTCTGGTAACCTGCAACTAACTCTGCTTCAGCTTCGGGTAAATCAAAAGGTGGTCTGTTAGTTTCTGCTAAGGCTGAAATAAAAAATATTATAAACATTGGGAATAGAGGTATTACAAACCATAAATTTTTTTGAGCTAAAACGATGTCACTTAGATTTAATGAACCTACACAAAGTAATACATTTATAATTATTACACCTATGGAAACTTCATAAGAAACCATTTGAGCAGCTGATCTAATTGCTCCTAAAAAAGGATATTTTGAATTAGATGCCCATCCACCCATAATTATTCCATAAACACCTAAAGATGAAACTGCAAAAAGATATAAAATACCGACATTGATATCTGCTAGTACAAATGTTTCACTAAAAGGAATTACTGCCCAAGCAATTAAAGCCAAAGTCATTGTAACTATTGGGGCCAATATAAATATAACTTTATTTGAGCTTGCTGGAATGATTATTTCTTTAAAAATGTATTTTAATGCGTCAGCTAATGTTTGAAATAATCCAAATGGACCAACAACGTTAGGACCTCTTCTTTTTTGAACAAATGCCCATACTCTTCTATCTAACCAAACAATCATTGCAACAGATACTAAAACTGGGATCAATAAAAACAGAATTCTATAAATTTGTTCAAAAAATATAAATAGTTCAGCCATTAATTATCGGTTCCAGTTTTTGGTAAGCTCATTCTAATATTTTTACACTCTGACATTGTTTTTGATGCTCTTGCTATTACATTGGAGTGATAATAATCAATCTCTTCAGTAATAATTTTTTCTGATTTAAAATTATATTCAGGTATTTCAAAATCAGCTCCATTTTTATTATTAAGATTTAAATAATTTATTAATGAATCAATAAGTTGATTTTTATCTTTATATAAATTTTTTCTCTTAATGAATGAGGACAATTCATTTATTATTTGCCAATCCTCTTTCGCTGCACCTGGAGGATATGATGCCTTGTAGGCTTTTTGTAATTTTCCTTCTAAGTTTGTAAAATAACCATCTTGTTCTGTATAAGTAGCTCCAGGCAAAATTACATCAGCAATACTTGCACCTTTATCACCGTGACTACCTATATATATTATAAATTCATTTTTTTTCTCAAAATTTAAATTATCTTGGCCAAATAAAATTAAAATTTCAAAGTTATTGTTTTCTAATTTATCCAATATTTCGTAGCTAGAATTTTTTGACAATACATTTAAGTCATATGAGCCTACTGTGGATGAGTTTTTTGATAATATATTTAATGCATTCCAATCATCAGAAATTTTATCATTTTCTAATAGATAATTTTTGAATTCCTCAAAAATATAAGGTGCAGACTTAAGTTTAAGAACTGATTCTCCAAAAATTATACTTGGATATTTCGATTTTTTAATTTTTTCTGAAATTTCATGCTTATTATCAATAATATCTTTTATAGTGTCGGTATTATTCGATATAACTTGGTAAGGATAAGTTAAATCACCAACATCACCTAAAGATATGATTTCTGTCTTATTTTTTAAATAATTTTTTCTAACTCGTGAGTTTAATATTGTTGCTTCAAACCTTGGATTTGTACCTATTAGAATTATTAAATCGCTTTTTTCTATCCCTTCAATAGAAGTGTTAAATAGATAATTACTTCTCACATTTGTATTAATATATAATTTTTCATATCTAGATTCCAAATTTTCAGACTTAATCGTTTTTTCAAAAAAATCTTTTGCTGCATAAGTAGTTTCCATATTTGTCATATCACCTATAAATCCAGCAATTTTGTCAGATTTTGTTTTTGAAATTCTCGTAGATACAGCTTTAAAAGCTTCGTCCCAACTTGATGGCTTTAATTTATTATTAATCTTTATATAAGGAGTATCTAATCTTTGATTTTTTAATCCATCACATGCATATCTAGTTTTATCTGATATCCACTCTTCATTTATTTCTTCATTAATTCTTGGCAGAACTCTCTTGACTTCCCATCCGTATGTATCAACTCTTATATTTGATCCAACAGCATCCATCACATCAATTGTTTCCGTTTTTTTAAGTTCCCATGGTCTAGCTTCGAAGACATAAGGCTTTGATGTAAGCGCACCGACAGGACATAAGTCAATAACATTAGCTGAGAGTTCAGACTCCATTGCCTTTTCTAAATAAGTTGTAATTTGCATATTCTCACCTCTACCAATTGCTCCAAGCTCAGGAACTCCAGCAACTTCGGTTGCAAATCTAATACATCTTGTACAATGAATGCATCTTGTCATTTGAGTTTTAATTAGTGGACCCATATATTTTTCTGGTACATATCTTTTATTTTCTTTAAATCTTGATTTATCAATTCCGTAATACATAGATTGATCTTGTAAATCACATTCTCCACCTTGATCACATACTGGACAATCTAGTGGATGGTTTGCTAGTAAAAACTCCATTACACCTTTTCTTGCTTTTTTCACTTTTTCAGTATTAGTTTTAAGTACCATCCCCTCTGCAGCAGGCATAGCACAAGATGCTATTGGCTTAGGAGATTTTTCCATTTCAACTAAACACATTCTACAATTTCCAGCTATTGATAATTTTTCGTGATAACAGAACCTTGGTATCTCTGCTCCAGCTTGTTCGCATGCTTGTAAAACAGTTGTGCCTTCTTCTACCTCTACATCAATATCATTTACTTTAAGTTTAAGCATTTTCTTTTTCTAATAAATGTTGGTCAATTAAATATGGAATATCTTTTTGCTTTTTCACAATTGGATCAAACTTATTTCTTTCAATTATCTCATCTTTAAAATTTCTGATCAATCCTTGAACAGGCCATGAAGATCCTTCTCCAAAAGCACAAATTGTATGACCTTCAATTTGTTTTGTCACATCTAATAACATATCTACTTCATCTCTTGTTGCTTCGCCTTTGGCCATTCTCTCTAACATTCTCCACATCCAACCAGAACCTTCTCTGCATGGTGTACATTGACCACAACTCTCGTGTTTATAAAATCTTGCTATTCTAGCCATACACTTAATAATATCTTGATCTTTATTTATAACCACAATACCAGCTGTTCCTAAACCAGTTTTATTCTCGACACATGCATCAAAGTCCATTTTAATTGTTTCACATGTTTCTTTTGGAAGTAATGGCATTGATGAACCACCAGGTATAACTGCTTTTAGATTATCCCATCCACCTATTACTCCACCTGCATGTTTTTCAATTAATTCTTTTAATGGAATTCCCATTTCTTCTTCTACGTTGCAAGGATTATTTACATTTCCTGAAATACAATATATTTTGGAACCAGTATTTTTTGGTCTACCGAGTGATGAAAACCATTTTCCACCTCTTCTAAGTATAGTTGGTACCACTGAAATTGTTTCAACATTGTTTATAATTGTCGGGCAACCATAAAGACCTATTAAAGCTGGAAATGGAGGTTTCAATCTTGGTTGACCTTTTTTTCCTTCAATGCTCTCGAGCAAAGCAGTTTCCTCACCACAGATATAAGCTCCAGCACCATAATGAATATATATATCTAATTCCCAATCGGTCCCTGCAGAATTTTTTCCTAAGAGACCGTCCTTGTAAGCTTCATCGATTGCTGTTTGAAGCTTTTGTCCTTCATTAAAATATTCTCCTCTTATATAAATATAGCACTTGTGTGCATTAACTGCGTAAGATGCAATTAAGCAGCCTTCTATTAATTTATGAGGTTCAAATCTTAGAATATCTCTATCTTTGCATGTACCAGGTTCAGATTCATCTGCATTAATTACTAAATAATGTGGTCTTGACCCAACTTCTTTTGGAGCAAAAGACCATTTCAATCCTGTAGGGAATCCAGCACCACCTCTTCCTCTAAGTTCTGATGCTTTAATTTCATTAATTATCCATTCTCTTCCTTTGCCACAAATTTCTTTTGTATCCTTCCAATCTCCCCTCTGTTTTGCAGATTTTAAATCAGCACCAAAATCATTGTATAAATTTTGAAAAATTCTATCTTTATCTTCAAGCATTTTTATTACCTATTAATGTTTTTCTAGTATTTTCTGGTTCAGAACTTAATCTGCCTCTATAAGATCCTGGTTGAGGAACCTCATCATTACTTATTTTATCAATTATTTGCTCAAGTTTTGTTGGATCTAAATCCTCATAATAATCCTCATTTAATTGAAGCATTGGCGCATTCACACAAGCACCTAAACATTCTACTTCTAACCAAGAAAATTTTCCATCCTCTGACAAACGATTTTCTTCCTCAGAAATTTTTCGTTTACAAACATCTACTAAATTATATGCGCCCCTTAACATACATGGTGTTGTAGTACAAACTTGAAAGAAATATTTACCAACTGGCGTTAAATTATACATGCTATAAAATGTAGCTACTTCATATACTTTTATGTATGGCATATCTAAATACTTTGCTATGTATTTCATAGCAATTAAGGGTATCCAATTATCATTTTGTTTTTGTGCTAAGTACAATAAAGCCATAACCGCACTTTGTTGTTTTCCAGAAGGATAATTTTTAATAATACTATCAGCAGTTTCTTTGTTTTTTTTATTAAACTCAAATTTTTCAGGTTGTACTTTTGATATTTTTTTAACAGCCATTATCTATCTACCTCTCCAAAAACAATATCCATTGAACCTAAAACTGCAGGAACATCAGCTAACATATGACCTTTAATTAAGTAATCCATCGCTTGCAAATGAGAAAATCCTGGAGCTCTAATTTTACATTTGTAAGGTTTGCTTGAACCATCAGAAATTAAGTAAACACCAAATTCTCCTTTAGGAGCTTCTACAGCTGTATATATTTCATCTTTATCAACCCTGTAACCTTCGGTATATAACTTGAAATGATGGATTAATGCTTCCATAGATTGTTTTATTTCTTTTTTTGAAGGTGGACTGATTTTTCCATCATCAGTTTTAATTGGTCCTACAGGTAAATTTGCCAAGCATTGATTTATTATATTTACACTTTCTTTCATTTCTTCAATTCTGCATAGGTATCTGTCATAACAATCACCATTTTTTCCTACTGGAATTTTGAAATCGAATTGTTCATAACAATCGTAAGGCTGGGATTTTCTTAAATCCCATGGAACGCCAGATCCTCTCAACATAACACCAGAAAAAGAATAATCGAGAGCATCTTGTTTTGATACTACTCCTATATCAACGTTCCTTTGCTTAAATATACGGTTGTCAGTTAAAAGTAATTCTAAATCATTAATTATTTTTGGAAATCTTTCACAAAATTCTCCGATTTCTTTATCTAATCCTTTTGGTAGATCTTGATGCACTCCTCCAGCTCTAAAATAATTAGCATGTAATCTAGAACCAGAAACTTTTTCATAAAAACCCATTAATATTTCTCTCTCTTCAAATCCCCATAAAGTTGGAGTTAATGCGCCAACGTCCATTGCTTGTGTTGTGACATTTAAAATATGACTAAGTATTCTTCCAATCTCACAAAACATTACTCTTATGTATTGAGCTCTTATCGGAACTTCTATTTTTAAAATTTTTTCAATTGCTAAAGCAAAAGCGTGTTCTTGATTCATTGGTGCAACATAATCTAGACGATCAAAATACGGAACAGCTTGAGTATAAGTTTTATTTTCAATTAATTTTTCTGTCCCCCTATGCAATAAACCAATATGTGGATCTGCTTTTTCAACGATTTCACCGTCTAACTGTAATATTAATCGCAAAACTCCATGAGCTGCTGGATGTTGAGGTCCAAAATTTAGATTCAAAGTTTTAGTTTCTTTTGCCATTATTCTTTAGTTTGTTCTTTTATATATTTGGTTCCTTCCCAAGGACTTTCATAATCAAAGTTTCTATAATTTTGCTCTAATTTTACTGGTTCATAAATAACTTTTTTAGTTTCATGACTGTATCTAACTTCATTATGACCTGTTAACGGAAAATCTTTTCTTAATGGATGTCCTTCAAAACCATAATCTGTGAGTATTCTTCTCAAGTCTGGGTGATCTTTAAAATCAATTCCATACATGTCAAAAACTTCCCTTTCCATCCAATTTGCTGCAGGAAATATAGATGTTATTGAACCAACAATTTCTTTTTCCTTTACATCTATCTCTATAATAATTCTTTGATTAAATTCATGACTTAATAATAGATAAACTAATTTAAATCTAATTTCATTTTCAGGAAAATCTACAGCTGTAATGTCTATCAATTGTCTAAATTTAGTTTTTGAATTTGTTTTTAAGAATAAAATAACTTCTGTTAAGTCTGCTTCATCAATTTTTAGGTAAATTTGATTATGTTTGATTAAAGAACTTTTTATTTTAGTATTTAGTTCTGAATTCAAAGTTTTTTCTAAATCCTGGATGTTTAGCATTTTTTATCTTTCCAGAGAACCTTTGTTCCTGATTTTTTTTTGAAGTTGCATTATCCCATATAAAAGTGCTTCAGCAGAAGGAGGACACCCGGGAACATATACATCAACTGGTACAATACGATCGCATCCTCTTACTACAGAATAAGAATAATGATAATATCCCCCACCATTTGCGCAACTTCCCATGGAAATTACATATCTTGGTTCTGGCATCTGGTCATAAACTTTTCTTAGTGCTGGAGCCATTTTGTTTGTTAGTGTTCCAGCAACAATCATAACATCTGATTGTCTAGGTGAAGCTCTAGGTGCAGCGCCAAATCTTTCTAAATCATATCTTGGCATTGAAGTTTGCATCATTTCGACTGCACAACATGCTAGACCAAAAGTCATCCAATGTAATGATCCAGTTCTAGCCCAGTTAACTAGATTATCTAGTGATGTTGTTATAAAACCATTATCACTGAAATCTTGTGCTAATTGTTTAAATTCTTCTGGAATATTTTTTTTTCTTTCTTCTAAATTCATTTTATTCCCAGTCTAATGCTCCTTTTTTCCATTCATAAATAAACCCAATGGTAAGAATAAATAAGAAGATCATCATTGATGTAAATCCTAATATTCCGATTTTGCCTAGAGATATTGCCCAAGGGAATAGAAAAGCGATTTCTAAATCAAAAATAATAAATAATATTGCAACTAGATAAAATCTAACATCAAATTCCATTCTAGAGTCATTAAAAGGCTCAAATCCACACTCGTATGCTGATAATTTTTCTGGATCAGGATTTTTTGGAGATGCTAAATAATTGACCGCCACAAATGCTACACTTAATACAAGTGCAACTAGTAAAAACACAATAATTGACAAATAATCTTTTAAAAAATCCGCAAGCATGATGAGTCTATATAGCACCTTTTAGATCAACTAAAAGAGCAGATAGGTCACATTTTAAGGCTCTATTTTCTTCATTTATTTGATGGCGGGAGTGAAGGGACTCGAACCCTCGACCTATCGCGTGACAGGCGATCGCTCTAACCAACTGAGCTACACCCCCGTGTTCTGGTGGGCAGTAAAGGACTCGAACCTTTGACCCCCTCGGTGTAAACGAGATGCTCTACCAACTGAGCTAACCGCCCAAAACATGGTACTATTACAACAACGTTTTAATAATGTAAATTGTTTATTACTGAATACTGGCTTGAGATTTATCGTCTTTTTTAGTCTCTGTTAACTTATCTACTTCTGTCCATTCTGTTGGCTTTAACTCTTTAGTAAGAGCAATTTTAATTACTTCATCTGCTGTTTCTACTGGGACAATTTCAATATCATCTTTTACTTTTTTTGGAACATCAACTAAATCTTTTTCATTCTCTTTAGGTATTAAGACTTTCTTTACACCAGCTCTGTGAGCAGCTAATAATTTTTCTTTCAAACCTCCAATGGGTAATACTTGACCGGTGATTGTTACCTCTCCAGTCATAGCAATTTCTTTCTTAACTGGAACTTTAGTAATTGAAGATACTATTGATGTAACCATTGCTATACCTGCAGAAGGACCATCTTTTGGTGTTGCACCTTCTGGAACGTGTATATGAAAATCTTTTTTTTCAAATAGTGGTGGTGTTACACCAAATTCTAAGCATTTTGATCTTACATAAGATTTTGCAGCTTTTACAGATTCTTGCATCACATCACCTAGCTTACCAGTTATTTGCATTCTGCCTTTACCCGGCATGTTAACTGTTTCAACCTTTAATATTTCTCCACCAAACTCTGTCCAAGCTAAACCTATGACTATTCCAACTTTATCTTTTGCTTCTAGTTCACCAAATTTAAATTTCTTAATTCCAAGAAAATCAGGTATATTTTTTTCATTAACCTCAACACTTTTTTCTTCGTTATTAACTACTTTTTTTACAACTTTTCTTGTTACTTTAGATATTTCTCTTTCTAAATTTCTAACACCACTTTCTCTTGTATAACTTCTTATAATTTCTTTAATTGTGTCGTCAGCTAACTTCATTTCGCCTTCTTTGACACCATTGTCTTTAATTTGTTTAGGAAGTAAATATTTGTTAGCAATATTAATCTTCTCATCCTCTGTATATCCAGGAATTCTTATGACTTCCATTCTATCTAAAAGAGGTGGAAGAATATTTAGTGTGTTTGCTGTTGTTACAAACATCACATCTGATAAATCATAATCGACTTCAAGGTAATGGTCATTAAATGTTGTATTCTGCTCAGGATCCAAAGCCTCTAATAAAGCTGATGATGGATCGCCTCTATAATCGTTTCCAACTTTATCAATCTCGTCTAATAAAAATAAAGGATTTTTAGTACCAGCCTTTTTCATCATTTGAATAATTTTTCCAGGAAGAGAACCAATATAGGTTCTTCTATGACCTCTTACTTCTGCTTCATCTCTTACACCACCCAAAGACATTCTTACAAATTGTCTATTAGTTGCTTTTGCTATTGATTTACCTAAAGAAGTTTTCCCAACACCTGGTGGACCCACTAAACATAGTATAGGGCCTTTTATTTTATCCATTCTTTTTTGCACAGCTAAAAATTCTATAATTCTCTCTTTAACTTTTTCTAATCCAAAATGATCTTCTTCTAAAATTTTTAGAGCTTTGTTCAAATCTATGTCGACTTTATCTTTTTTAAACCAAGGTAAATCTATCATCCAATCTAAGTAGTTTCTTACAACAGTTGCCTCAGCAGACATTGGGCTCATATTTTTTAGTTTTTTTAATTCAGACATACATTTCTTTTCAACTTCTTTAGGCATCTTTGCTTTTAAAATTGATTTTTTTAAACTTGTAGTCTCATCCTTACCGTCTTCAATTTCGCCTAATTCTTTTTGAATAGCTTTTAATTGCTCATTTAAATAATATTCTCTTTGGGTTTTCTCCATTTGAGTTTTAACTCTTCCTCTTATTCTTTTCTCAACACCTATAATGCTTGCCTCATTTTCCATGATTTTAATGACACTATTTAATCTCTTCTTTACATCTAAAGTCTCAAAAATTTGTTGTTTCTCTGAAATGCTAGCATTGATATGTGAAATAATATTATCGGCAATTTTTGATGGATCATTTAATTGTTTAATATTGTTAATTGTCTCGGAAGATATTTTTTTATTAACTGTAGTTAGCTTCTCTAATCTTTTTATAGCAGTTAAACTTAATGGGAGCAGATCATCTTCTTTTGAAATAATATCTTTTTGATATTCGAATGAACATTTAATAAACTTTTCATCATCTTTAAAATCAACTATTTTTACCCTCTTAGTGCCTTCAACTAGTACTTTAACAGTTCCATCAGGAAGTTTTAGTAATTGCAAAATATTACTTTCACATCCATATGTGAATACATCATTTTTTTTTGGATCATCAACTTCAGAATTTTTTTGTGTAACAAGAACAATTTTTTTATCACCTTTCATTACTTCGTTTAACGCAGTTATTGATTTGTCTCTTCCAACAAATAAAGGGATTACCATACTTGGAAAAACTACAATGTCTCTTAATGGTAATAATGGTAATGTTACTTTTATATCCATTTTAGAAATATGGATATTATATTTTATAATGCAATAGGTAATTATGGTTTATTAACGTGCAATTATGCTGCTGAAGTCTTGTCAGTTTTAGTTTTGTTCTTCGAATGAACAATAACAGGTGCTGATACACCTTTCGCCGCACCAGAATCAATTATAACTTCTTCAATGTTATCTTGACTTGGTAGATCAAACATTGTTTTTAATAATATATTTTCTAGGATCGATCTAAGTCCTCTTGCGCCAGTTTTTTTAGATATAGCTTTGTTGGCAATATCTTTTACTGATTGATCTTTAAAAGTAAGTTTGACACCCTCTAATTTAAATAGCTCTTGATATTGCTTGATTAAAGAATTTTTTGGCTCTAATAAAATTTTTACTAAAGATTTCTCATCAAGATCATCAAGAGTTGCTGTTATAGGTAATCTTCCTATAAATTCTGGTATCAGTCCATATTTTAATAAGTCTTCTGGCTCAAGATTCTTCATCCACTCTCCTACTTTTTTATCTTCTAAACTTTTAACCTCAGCACCAAAACCAATAGATGAACCTTTGTCTCTTTGTGAAATTATTTTATCTAATCCAGCAAACGCACCCCCACATATAAATAAAATATTAGTCGTATCTACTTGTAAGAATTCTTGTTGTGGATGTTTTCTTCCACCTTGAGGAGGTACACTAGCAACCGTTCCCTCCATTATTTTTAATAAAGCTTGTTGAACTCCTTCCCCAGAAACATCTCTTGTAATAGAGGGGTTTTCTGATTTTCTACTAATTTTATCAACCTCATCAATGTAAACAATTCCTCTTTGTGCTTTTTCAACATTATAATCTGCCGCCTGTAATAATTTTAATATTATATTTTCAACATCTTCACCAACATAACCAGCTTCGGTTAATGTTGTTGCATCTGCCATTGTAAATGGCACATCTAAAATTCTTGCTAAAGTTTGTGCTAATAAGGTTTTTCCACATCCTGTTGGTCCAACTAATAAAATATTTGATTTTGAAAGTTCAACATTTTTACTAGTTTTATTTTCGTAATTTAATCTTTTGTAATGATTGTGAACTGCAACAGATAATACTTTTTTTGCATGGTCTTGACCGATTACATAATCATCTAGAACTGCACAGATCTCTTTTGGTGATGGTAATCCATCTTGATGTTTTACAAAAGTATCTTTGCTCTCTTCTTTGATAATATCCATACATAATTCAACACACTCATCGCAAATAAAAACAGTTGGGCCAGCAATTAATTTTCTGACTTCGTGTTGACTCTTTCCACAGAAAGAACAGTAAAGAATATTTTTATTATTGTTGCTCATAGTTTTTTATAACGAATCAATTTGAATACTTTATTACAAAGATTACTTCTTAATCAAGTATAGGTTGTGAATAAACTATATATTGTTGTTTAATCTCTTTTTTCTACTACTTTATCTATCAAACCAAAATCTTTTGCGTTATCTGGAGTCATAAAATTGTCTCTCTCCAAAGCTTCTTTAATTTGATCGACTGATTTACCTGTGTGTTTAGAATAAATTTCATTCAATCTTTTTTTCAAAGACATAACCTCATTAGCATGAATTTCTATATCTGTAGCTTGACCTTGAAAACCTGCAGATGGTTGATGAACCATTATTCTTGAATTTGGTAATGATAATCTTTTTCCTTTAGATCCTGCAGCTAATAAAAATGATCCCATGCTTGCGGCTTGACCAATGCACAATGTGCTGACTTCAGGTTTGATATATTGCATCGTGTCATAAATTCCCAATCCAGCTGTAACCAAACCGCCAGGACTATTTATGTATAAAGAAATTTCTTTTTTAGGATCTTCAGACTCTAAAAATAATAATTGAGCAGTAACCAAAGATGCAACTGCATCATTAATTGGTCCAACCACAAAAACAATTCTCTCTTTTAATAATCTTGAATAAATATCGTAAGCTCTTTCACCACGACTTGATTGCTCAACAACCATTGGGATTAAAGTACTTAGATGTTCTGGAATTTTTGTTGTCATAAGTGATTCGATTTACTTATACAACTTGTGATTACTTTTTGCTAACTTTTTTTGTTGATTTAGTTTTTTTAGCTACTTTTTTTGGAGCTTTAGATGGTTTAGCTGTTTTCTTTTCTTTTTTATCTTCTGACTTAACTTCTTTTTTCTCTTTTATTTTATCATCAGCTTCATCAGATAGTTTTGCTAATTTCTCTTGTTCTTTTAGATTTTTTTCATTCTCTTCTTTTAAGATTTTTTCAGCTTCTTCTTTGCTAATTTCTTTTTTATTTACTTTTGCAATTTTTTTAAGCTCAGAAATTATCTTTTCTTCATAAATAGAACCTCTTAAACTTTCAATAGCTCCTGGGTTTTTCTCATAATACTCTTTAACCATTTTTTCTTGTCCAGGCATCATTCTAAATTGTTTTTGTATTTCTGCATTTAACTCTTCTTGAGAAACTTTAATTTTATTTTTTTCACCAAATGCATTTAAAATTAAACCAGTTTTAATTCTTTTTTTAGCTTGTTCCTCAAAGTATTTCATATTTTTTTTCTTTTCTTCTTCCTTCATACCTTGGGCTAATAAATTTACTTCTTGTTCAATGAGATTTGCTGGCAACTGATCTAGTTTCTGTTTTTCTATCTGTTCAAGAATTTGCTTTTTTGAAATCATTTCTAATGAATTTTTAAATTCATCATTGATTTGTTTGGATATTAATTCTTTTAAATTATTTAAGTCTTTTGCTCCTAAATTTTTTGCAAAGTTGTCATCAATTTTTGTTTCATCTGGTTTTTTTACAACTGTTATTTTACAATCAAACACTGCGGATTTATTAGCCACTTCTTTTTCTGGAAAGTTTTCTGGTAGTTTAACTTCTACTTTTTTATATTGTTTATTTTTGACACCTTCTAATTGCTTATCAAATCCTTTAATAAATAAATCTTTTCCAAGTTCTAATTGAGTATTTTTTCCTTCATTTCCTTTAAAATCTTTACCATCAACTGTTGCTTTATAATCAAAAACAACTAAATCACCCACTTTAGCTGCATAACTTTCTTCAGCATCTTTAAAATTTTTCTGAGTTTTAGCTATTTGACTAATTCTTTTATCTGTTTCTTTTGGATCAATTTTAACTACATATTCATCAACTTTAAGATCTTTTAATGATCCAACTTCCACATTTGGTAATTCTGTTACTGAAATTGTGTATTCAAGATCTTTTCCTTCACCAAATGATTTTAAATCAATTTTGGGCTGACCTGCTGGTTTGATTTTATTGTCCTCAAGAGCTTTAGTGGTAGTATCTTTTAATACTTTATCAATTACTTCACCGTATACAGCTTTTCCAAACTGTCTTTTTAAAATTTCTGTTGGAACTTTACCTGGTCTAAATCCTTTTAAAACGACATCTTTTTTAATCTCTTCGTATTTTTCTTCGAGATATCCAGATATAGTTTTTTTATCGATAAAAACTTTTATATTTTTTTCTAAACCTTTTTTATTTTCTACTGTTACTTTCATAAAATATGGTAGGCGAGAAAGGACTCGAACCTTCACAGTTTGCACTATTGGTTCCTAAGACCAACGCGTCTACCAATTCCGCCACTCGCCCAAATTATTGGTGCTTTATATATGATTGTTTATAATTGTCCAATTAGAATAATAGTGTAAAACATTAGCTTAATTGATATGAGCAAAACAAATATTGCAATTGTTATTTATCTTGTCGGTCTTGCATTAGGTGCAGTCTTTTTAGACATATGGAGTGCTGAAACTAGTCCAAAAGCTTTATTAGGAATTGCATGGACAACATTATTTGCAATTGCGTTATTTTTCGCTGAAAAAGAAAAAGAAGAAAAAAAAGATTAATTCTTCTTTATTAATTCACTTATAAAAAGTTCACCATCACCATCATCAACTGCTTTTTTATAAAATGATTTTGATAAATCTGATAATTTTTCTGCATTATCCATTCCTTTTAATAAGTCCGTTATATATGTTAAATCTTTTAATGTATTAGTCGCTGTAAACTTAAAACCTGTGTAGTCATCCTCTAAAACCTTATCAAAAATTCTCTTTAAAGCATTAGAATTGCCTGATCCTAATTGTGCTACCTTATAAAGTTTTTCTAAATCTATATCTAATTTTTTTGCAGCTTTAATTAATTCAATTACATAAGTAGCAGTTCCTAAAGATAAAAAATTATTTAATAATTTTGTTTTTGCACCATTTCCAATTCCTCCAAAATGATAATAATTTTTACAAAAACATTTTAAAATTTCTTCTGATCTTTTTAAATTTTCCTGAGATCCACCAACAATTCCACCCAATATTCCCTCTTCTGCTTGAACAGGACCCCCCATTACAGGGCACTCTAAATAAGGAATATTATTTGCATTTAATATTTGCTCCATTTCAATTGATCCATTTTGATTATGAGTAGTTATATCAATTACAATTGTTTTATTATTTAGTAATGACACTATTTTTTTTCCAATTTCATGAGCAATAGGAGAATTTGTTACACACAAAAACAAAACATCTAATGCACTTTTACAAAGTTCATCATAAGATTTGACTTCTTTTGCACCCTCTTTAACTATTCTATCAATTGGCTTTCTATTTTTGTTAGCAATAACAAATAATTCATGATTTTTTTTTAGAATGTTATTTGCAATACCGAATCCCATCCATCCAACACCAATAAATCCAACTCTCATGATTATAAAAATATATTTATTAATTATATTATATTAATTATTATAAATAAATGTCATTAAAACCAATAATTATTCAAAATTTTTTTAGATCTGGAGGATCATATCTTTATGATCTTTTTAACAATAAATCTGAAACATTGGGATTTTATGAACCATTTCATGAAAGTCTTAGCTCTAAAAAAAGAATAAAAATAGAGAGAGATAATTTCAATAAATTAAAAGAGAAATTAAGTCATACTAATAAAGAATTTTACTTTGAAAATTTCATAGATGATGAATTTATTTTAAAATTTAATTCGGAAAAATTTCAGAGATTTATTTTTTTAATGAAAAGAAACGATTCTGAAGACTGCAAAGAATATTTAAAATATTTAATAAATATTGCTAAAAAAAAAAATAAAATACCATTATTTAAAATCAATCGTCTATATTTAAATCCAGATATAATAAATTCAATTTCTTCATCAAAAATATTTTTATATAGGGATCCAGTTTCAACTTTTTGGTCAAATATTAAACTTAACAGATTAAATCCTTTTTATAATTCTCTTGCATATCATTGGAATAAAAAAATTGAACCTTTTAAAGAGATATATGATTTTGTTTTGAAAAACAGAATTCAAAAAATAGAAATCATCAATAATAAATATAATTTCAGAAATGAAGAACAATTAAATTTTCATTATTCGGTATTTGTTTTTTTTTGGTTAAAGGGGTTGGAGGAAAACCTAAAACATGATTTTTATTTTATTTACTACAATAATTTAGTAAACAAAGAGTATCAGAATGAGATTTCAAAAAAATTGAACGATTTAACTTCATTTAATATTAATTTTGCAGATTTTAAAATTTTAAATAATCCAATTTATAAAAATAAACCAAAAATTAGTGATGAAATCAAAAATTTGATTATCAAAAGAATTGATACTCTTAAAATAAAAGAAGAATTTAAAAATAAGGAGTTTGATCTAAAATTTAAAGAAATTTATGAGTTATTTTAACAATTATGCGAATAGTAATTTGATAAATTAATTTTTTAAAAGTTTACCTTTTAATATCTCAAATTCTTCTTTTGAAATTAAGCCTGATTTAAACATTTCATTTAGTTCTTTTATTTTAGACATTAAATCATCTACACTTAATTCTTCTTTAGATTTTAAAGTTTCATCTTCTACTTTTCTCTTTTTTTCTTCCTTAGCTTTTTGTTCCTTAGCTTTTCTCTCTTTTTCTTCCTTAGCTTTTTGTTCTTTAGCTTTTCTTTCATCTTCATTGATATTATTTTTTTCATCGCTTATATTTGAAGAATAAAAGTTTTTTTCATAGTAATCCAAATTTTCATTTTTATCAAAACCATCTGAAATCAAATCTATTTGAGATTTTATTTTTAAAGCTTTTTGAAATTCATCATGTCTTTTGAATGCTAAATTTGACCAATGATCCATATAACTTTTATATTTAGGAAATTCATTTATATTTTTTGGATGAAATTTTGACTTTCCACCTTGAAAATGATTTTCTTTTATTTTTGTTTCATAATTAAACATGTGGCTAACCCAGACCAAATTACCATTTGAAGTCAAATAAACATGATCGCTTTTAATTACTCTATCATTATTTTTTAATGAACTTTTCTTATAGGCTCCCTTTAAAGCACTTCTTACTTCATTAAAATCGTCAGATCTTTTTATAAATTTTTGTAAATCAAATTCTTTAACTTGAAAAGCATTAGTCCTATTTTTATTTACAACATAATGATATGAGTCGTCCTTATTAAAAATTGAATTGTCTTTATTAAACAAGTAGTCTAATAGAAAGGTCCTAATAAATTGTCCATATTTATCAATTTTTGAATATACAACCATTATTATAGAACCAAAATTTTCTTTATCAATTTTTTCTGCGAAGACTTTAACTTTTAGGTAACCAAAGTCCTCCGTCATAATTCTTGAACTTGATATTAGTTTATTTTTATCAAAAAGTTCTATTTCTAAATCTTTAATTTTAAAGTTATTTGAATTTGCGTTACCAAAAATTAAAGAAAAAAATAATAATACAACTACGAATTTGAATATCTTAATCATAAATAATTTTTAATATCTTTTTATATAATGTAATTTATTACATTGTTTCAATACTTCCTATAAATTTATAGTCTTTATCTATAACAACAATTTCACCAGATGAAGTGCCAAAATTTAACATTTCAGAAATTACTACAAAATGAGTTACTAAAATAAGATTTTTCTCACTATTCCAATTAGATATATATTTTTTTAAACTCTTAATTTGTTCATCTTTATATTTATAAAATTTCTCTTGATAAAAAGAGTTTAAGCCTTTGAAGGTTTCATAATTATTAAAGGCAAATCTTGCAGTATCTTTGCATCTGCACCATTCACTAGATAAGACTTTATCAATTTTAATGTTATTTTCTTTAAATAGTTTTCCAATTTTTTTTGATTGCTCTATGCCCTCTTGATTTAAATTTCTTTGAGTATCACATTTTATTAAATCAATATTGTTAGGATCTCCATTTCCAGGTGCAAGTGAATGTCTTATAAATACAATTTTCCCACCCTTCTGCAGTTCGCTTATTACTAAATCATTAGCCTGTGAATAATTTGAATTAAAAATACTTAGCAAAAATAAAAGAATAAAATTTATATATTTCATAAACGACAATTAAATTTTTATCTGTATTTTTTATAATAGAGCTTTCTGAACTGATAATTTCCAACCATTTATTAAATCGTTCCTAACTTTTCGGTTTATTTTAGGCTTAAAAATTTTATCTTTTTTCCATTTCCTCTTGATTTGATATAATGATTTAAATAATCCAATTTGATATCCAGCTAGTAAAGCTACTCCTAAACCAGTTGTTTCTAATACCTTTGGTCTTTCTGTATTTATATTTATGATGTCAGATAAAAATTGCGAAAACCAGTTGTTTTTTACCATGCCTCCATCAATCTTAAGTTTAGTTGGTTTTAAACCATCTTTTTTCATTGCATTAAATAAATCATTACTTTGATAGGCAACTGACTCTAATACTGCTCTAACTAAGGTTTTCCAATCACTATTTCTTGTTAAACCTGTTATTACCCCTCTTGCATCAGGCCTCCAATAAGGTGCTCCCATTCCACTGAAGGCAGGCACAACGTATACACCCTCATTATTTTTTTTTGATTGAGCAATTGTTTCCGTATCAAAAGCATTGTTAATAAATTTTAATTTATCTCTTAACCATTGTACACCTGCACCTGCAATAAAAATAGATCCTTCAAGAGCATAAGTATTTTTTCCATTCAATCTGTAACATATTGTTGTTAATAATTTATTTTTAGAATAAATTTTTTTTGAACCAGTATTCATTATGACAAAGGCACCAGTTCCATATGTGCTTTTTACTGAACCTCTTTCAAAGCATGACTGTCCTACTGCAGCTGCTTGTTGGTCTCCTAGAACTGCTGATATTGGTATTTCACTGCCGACAATTCTCTTACTTGTTAAACCAAAATTATCAGCTGAATTTTTAACTTTTGGCAAAATATTTTCAGAAATTTTAAGTTTTTTTAAGATTTCTTTATCCCATTTATTATTATTAATGTTAAATAACATGGTCCTACAAGCATTAGTTGCTTCTGTTAAATGATGTTGCCCATTAGTAAGTTTCCAAATAAGGAAAGTATCAACAGTACCAAATAATAAATTATTTGATTTTAAAAGTTTCTTAACATTTTTTACGTTTTCTAGTATCCATTTAATTTTAGTTGCAGAAAAATATGGGTCAATAAATAATCCAGTTTTTTTTCTAAAAATTTTTTCATAATTTTTTTTCTTTAACTCTTCACAATAGTCTTGGGTTCTTCTATCTTGCCAAACAATTGCGTTGTAGACTGGTTTTCCTGTTTTTTTATTCCAAAGAATAGTTGTCTCTCTCTGGTTAGTTATTCCTATACTTAATATTTTTCCTCTTAATAGTGATGCTTTTTTTATTACTTTTTTCAACGCTTTTAGAGTTGTAAGCCAAATTTCGTTTGGATTATGCTCCACCCATCCATTTTTTGGAAAATATTGATTAAATTCAAACTGGGATGTAAATTTTATATTACCATCTAAATCAAAGAGAATTGCTCTAGTTGATGTTGTGCCTTGGTCAATAGCAACAAGAAATTTTTTCACAATTTAAGTCTATACCTAAATTTTTTTTTCTAAAAGTAAAAACTGTTACAGACTGGAAGGATTAACACTTTTAAATTCTAACATGTTCTCAAAAGTACACATTTCAGGTTTTGAAAAAGTAATTTTTGGAAATTTTTTACTAAAGTCTAAAAATAGTTTTTTATTAAATTCAATTAAATTACTTATTTCAATCTCACTAAGCTCTCTTAAGATATATGCCAAAGTAATATGAAAAGTATATCTTTGATGGTTTTCAAATTTAATTTTTAATAAGCTACTTAGTTCATCTCTACAATTTCTAAGAATTTTTTCATCCTTTTTAGAAAAAGGTTCTAAAATAATACTATAACCACCAAAAAATGTTTTTAGTTTAAGATTAAATTCTTTTGGAAAATTATAGTTTTTAATTCTTTTATTTAATTCAAAAGCTATATCTTTGTGATCCATATCAAGATCTATATCTGATGGCCAATTATTTGTATTTTTTGTATTTAAATTACAACAATCAAATAACGTCATATGAAAACTAGATTGAGGTAAATAGAAATAAGTTTTTTCTGGATTAAAATTTTTTATTTTTTTTTGAAAACTACTAATTTCATCGGATAAATTGGTATTAAGAGGAATATTACAAATTATTGTACAACCTGGAAAGGGTAAAGGATTTCCTTTGTCATCAAATTTATTTTCAGCATCTTTTAAAGTATATCCTTCAAGTTTTCCAGCTAAAAACTTTTCCTCATTACTAACTATATTTAAATCCATTAAAATAAACTAAAACCAGTTTATATTTTCTTTCTCACAAAGTTCTTTAAGCTTCAATGGATAATCTGTCATGATACCATCTACACCATACTCAACCATTTTTAACATGTCGTAATCTTTGTTTACTGTCCAAACGTTCACTGGCAAATTTTCTTGATGAGAAATATCTACTAGTTTTTTTGTAATATCTTTATGGTATGGATGCCAAGCTTCTCCGCCTTGTGATTTTATAATTTTCGGTAATTCATGATTTTCAAAAAAGGGCATGTAACTCATCCATGGAGATCTATTATAAATTGTATTTTTAATTTTAATTCCAGCCTGTTGTTGAAAAGTTAAATAAGCTCTTGAAATTTCAGGGTAAAGTTTTTTCATTTCTGTTAGTGTTCGCCAATCAAATGATGAAACAATTATTTTATTTTGTAAGGTTGACTTATTTACCTCTTGCATAATTAGTTTAACCATTTCTTCTGGAGTCGGCGTTAGATTTTCCTCATCAGGTGTAGATTTAATTTCTAAATTTATTAATAGATTTTCAGATATGTTTTTTGAGGATAAATTTAATAATTCAGAAAGTTTCGGTATCTTTTGATTTTCTAAAGTTTTTTGATTAACAAATCTTCTTCCATATCTAGATAACTTATTTAAAGATCCAACATCAAATTTTAAAAGTTCTTCATAAGTTAAATCATATATTTTTATATTTTCATCCTCTATCCAATTTCCCTCGTTATCTTTTGTAAGACTTGGATCTAATCTAAAGTCGTGAGTAATCACAGGAATAAAATCTTTTGAAATCAAAATATCAGTTTCGTATGCATTAATATTGTTTTCAAATAAGTATTTAAAACTTTCTAGAGTGTTTTCGGGAAGATCTCCTCTTGCTCCTCGGTGACCATAAATTTTTATATGATTTGGTTTGCTTAAAATCAAAATTAATTAACTCTTTTGCCAGTGCTTTTATCAAAAATATAATATTTATTGTTCTCAATATTAAGACTTAGATCAGCACCTTTTTCAATAGTTAGATTTCCCGGACACCTATAACAAAAGTCTTTTTTGTCTTTTAATTGACCATAAACAAGATTATCCGAACCAAGTTGTTCCACTAAGTCTACTTTTAAATTAATTAAACTATTTTCACGTTGACTTAAATGTTCAGGTCTTATTCCTAATTTTACTTCTCCCTCAAAGTCACTATCAATATCTTTAATTTCAAAACCTTCTGCAGATAATGTTTTATTTTTTATATTACCATCTAAAAAATTCATTTGAGGTGAGCCAATAAAACCAGCAACAAATAATGATTTTGGATTATCATATATCTCAATAGGAGTTCCAAGCTGTTCAATAATTCCATTGTTAATAACTGCTAATCTATCAGCAAGTGTCATGGCCTCTACTTGATCATGCGTAACAAATATGCTTGTTACTCCAACTTTCTGCTGAAGTTTTTTGATTTCAAGTCTCATCTGAATTCTTAATTTTGCATCTAAGTTTGAAAGAGGTTCATCAAATAAGAATATTTTAGGATTTCTAACAATTGCTCTACCCATTGCAACTCTTTGTCTTTGACCTCCGGATAACATTGAAGGTTTTCTCTGTAAATAATCTGAAATTTGTAGCAGCTTAGCTGCATCATTTACTTTTTGCTCAATTGTTTCTTTGTCAATTCCTCTGTTTTTTAGACCATAAGCCAAGTTATTATAAACATTCATATGTGGGTATAATGCATAGTTCTGAAACACCATTGCTACATCTCTTTCAGACGGATCTACCTCATTAATTAATTTTCCATCAAGATTAATATCACCCTCTGTAATATCCTCTAAGCCTGCAACCATTCTTAATAAAGTTGATTTTCCACATCCACTAGGTCCTACAAAAACCATAAACTCACCTTCATCAACACTTAATGAAGTTTCATGAACAGCCTTAGTTCCATTTGGGTAAATCTTAGTCACATTTTTTAAATCTAAAAAGCTCATTTATTTCTCCGTTTGAATTAATCCTTTTATGAACCATTTTTGTAAAAATACTACCACTAAAACTGGTGGGATCATTGACAAAATGATATACGCAAATCTTTCTGCAGTTCTTGGCAGAGCAACTCCTTCATAGCTTTCTGTGTAAATAATCTTCATTCCCATGACAACAGTCCAGTATTCTTCTGCAGTTGTCATTATTAGTGGCCATAAATATTGGCTGTATCCATATACAAACATAAAGATAAACATTGCTGCTATCATGGTTTTAGATAATGGAACCAAGAAATCTATGAAAAAACTCCAAGCATTTGCTCCGTCTAATTTTGCTGACTCCAAGAGTTCATCTGGAATTGTTTTATAAAATTGTCTGAAGAAAAATGTTGCTGTAGCTGAAGCAACTAATGGAAGGATAAGGCCTGTATATGAATTTGTTAAACCTAAATCAGATACAATTTTATAGCTTGGAAAAATCCTTACCTCCAAAGGAACAAGTAGAGTAATAAAAATTAACCAAAAAATTGGTACAGCTAATTTAAATCTATAATAAACCAAAGCATATGCTGACATTGCTGAAATAACTACCTTAAGTGTTGCAATTCCTAATGCCATTATAAAACTATTAATAAACATTTTTGCAGCAGTCACTTCTTCTGACCAACCACCTTTTTCATTTAAAACTTCGTTATAGTTTCTTGCTAGCTGATCACCTATATGAAACTTCATACCTTCGGTTAATATAGTTACAGAGTCATGCGAAGAACTTGCAAAAGATATCCAAATAGGAACTACCATTAACAAGACTCCTAGTATTAAAATAATATGAGCAATTATTTGAAGTGGTTTAATTTTCATTTATCTTGAAAAACCCCCTTAATAAAATATTTCTGCAACACAATTATAATTAAAATTGGTGGCACCATAGACATCATCACGAAAGCAAAACGATGAACAATTGAACCCGACATCATTTTTAATCCCATAACCACTGTCCAATATTGTTCTGAAGTTGTTACCAATAATGGCCATAGATACTGATTGTAGCCAAAAACAAACATAAATATTAACATCGCTACAATCATTGTTTTTGACAAAGGAATTAAAAAATCAACAAAAAATCTCCAGGTATTTGCTCCATCAAGTTTTGCGGATTCAAGTAATTCATCTGGAACGGTTTTATAAAATTGTCGAAAGAATAATGTTGCTATAGCTGATGCTGAAATAGGAACTATTAATCCAAAGTAAGAATTCACTAGATTAAGCTCAGCCATTACTGAATAAGTAGGGAAAATTCTTAACTCTAATGGTACTAAAATTGTAATAAATATAATCCAAAACAATAATGTTGCATATTTTATTCTGTAATAAACCAACGCGTAAGCAGCCATTAAAGATGTAACAACGGATAATATTGCAACTCCTGTAGCCATGATAAAACTATTAAAAAACATTTTTAATGCTGTTATCTCTTTAAAAAAACCACCCTGATATAATAAAACTCGTAAGTAATTTTCATAAAAGCTATCTCCTAAAAACATTTGGAGACCATTCATATTAATCATTGAACTCGTGTGCGTCGAGCTAGCAAAAATCATCCATACAGGAACTACCATGATTAGTATTCCAATGAGTAAAATTAAATGTGAAAAACTTGATGTGATAAATCTAGTCATTAATTATAATGTATTTTCCCTTCGATATATCTAAATTGAAAAATCGTAATTACTAATACAATCAACATCATCATTATTGATTGAGCTCCTGCACTTCCTAAATCCAGTCCTCTAAATCCATCCATGTAAGCTTTATAAACTAGAGTTCTTGTTTCACCGGAAGGAGCACCTATTGTTGTGGTATCAATAATTCCAAATGTATCAAAGAAAGCATACGTTATATTAATAATTATTAAAAAGAATGTAGTTGGCATTAATAATGGGAATGTAATTGTCCAAAATCTTCTAAAACTATTTTTACAGTCAATCATTGATGCTTCAATTACAGATTTTTGTATAGCTTGAAGTCCAGCCAAGAAGAAAATAAAATTAGCACTGATTTGCTTCCAAGAACCAGCTATGATTACGTAAATATAAGAGTCGAACACACTTTCGTACCAATTAAATCCCCACAGTTCGTGAAATAAATGATAAAGAAGACCAAATCTTTCACTAAAAAAATAATTTGCCATTACACCGACTACCGCAGGCGCAATTGCATAAGGCCAAATTAAAAGTGTTTTGTAAGTGCTTTTACCATGCATTACATTATTAGCCTGAACGGCAAGTAATAATCCAATTGAGCCTGTAATTAACGTAATAACAAAACTATAAATAATAGTAAATTTGAAAGCTATGAAATAAGCTGGATCATCAAAAATAAATAAAAAATTGTCAAACCATACAAACTTCGATCCAAATCCAAAAGCATCTTGCATTGTAAATGCATCTCTAAAGGTTTGTATGATTGGCCAATATAAAAAAATTAACAATATACCTAGCTGCGGAGCTAAGAAAAGATATTGTGAATAGCTAGATTTGAATTGGACTTTTTTCATACTTTTGTAAAAATAATAAGGAGGGTAAATTAATACCCTCCTTATTGTTTTAATTATTCTTACAAAGTTTTAGCAAATTGCTTTAACAATTTAGCTGCACCTTTGTCCATATTCTGCAATCCTTTTTCGATTGATATTTTGCCGTTTAACATTGGCTCAATATTTTCGTAAATTACTTCACGAATTTGGGGCCAGTTACCAGCTCTATATCCGCCAGGAATAGTTGAACCTTCTAAGCTTAATTGTTCACCAACTGCTTTATGATATGGAGAAGCTCTATAGAAATTTATAGTTTCAGCTAACTCTATACCACCTTTAGTCACTGCAGAGTAACCAGTCATATTGTGATAATACAGATCCATTTCTGGAGAACCCATAAATTCTATAAATTTAGCAAGTCCTTTGTACTCTTCCTCAGTATGACCATTTAAGATCCAGTTAGCAGCACCACCTATAAAAGTTGGATACTCTTTTCCTTTGGTTACTGAATCCCAGTAAGGAATATGATTAACTGTAAAGTTTGGAACAACACCTTTCATTCCACCAAATGATGCAGCAGAACCAAACCAAAATGCAGCTTCACCTGCTATAAATGGTGCTTGATTGTCTCCCCACGCTCTTCCTTTATAGCCATATAAACCTTTATCATACCATTCTTTAACTTTCTTCCAATGATAGACAAATGCATCAGTTTCAGCGAATAAAGTTTTTGTAGGAACAGCATCGTAACCATTATTTCCATCTAACATTAATAAATTATGTCTAGAAAAGAAATTTTCAGTCCAAATCCATGGACTATGACTTTGAACTAAAGGAATGTATCCAGCAGCTTTGATTTTTGGAGCCATGGCCTCAAATTCTTCATAAGTTTTTGGCACAGATTCAATTCCAACCTCTTTCAAAATGTCCATGTTTGCATACATCAAACAAGTTGAACTATTGAAAGGTACACCAATCATTTTTCCATCAGAGTCGGCATAGAAATTTTTAATGCCTGGAATATAGTTGTCAGCATCTACATCAATGCCATATTTCTTAGCCATTTCTTCAAAACCGATAACAACACCATTTTTTACTTGAGCTACCATGATTGCAGCACCAGCATCATAAACCTGTGAATAGTGTGGTTGGTCGCCTGCTCTAAATGCAGCAATAGTTGCCGCCATGTTATCTTCATAACTTCCTTTTCCTGTAGGAATGACCGTATATTGATCTTGTGAAGCGTTAAATCTATTTGCAATTTCAATAATTACATCACCAAGAAAACCACTGTTTCCGTACCACCAATGAATTTCTGTTTTTGAATAACTGTGTGATGTAAAAGAGAAAGTAAATAGAATTGTTAAAACACTAAGTATTTTTTTCATATCTATCCTTCTGTTAAGTTTATTTTATTTTTTATTAATAATTTATTAATGTTAAGATATTATGAAATTGTAAATAATTGCATTTAAAAATTTTAAATTTCTAAAAGAGGTTGTATATTTTAAAACAAATCATAATTTAAATGTCTAAAATATTTGATTTATTCATAATAGGTGGCGGTATAAACGGTGCAGGTATTGCAAGAGATGCTGCAGGTAGAGGTTTATCAGTTTGTTTAGCTGACAAAGGTGAGATTGGAGGAGCAACCTCATCTTGGTCGACGAAATTAGTACATGGTGGTCTTCGTTATTTAGAAAATTATGAATTCAAACTAGTTAGAGAATCTCTGAAAGAAAGAGAAATAGTTTATAAAATTGCCAGACATATTTCCAAACCGATTCCTTTTATAATTCCTTATGCAGATAAAATTCGACCAGCCTGGTTAATTAAAATTGGTTTATTTTTGTATGATAATTTAGGTGGCAAAAGCAATATACCAAAATCAAAAACGTTTGATCTTACAAAAAAATTTTCAAATATTCTTAAGCAAAAATACAAAACTGGTTTTCAATATTTTGACATACAAATTGACGATAAAAAATTAACGAAACTAAATGCTAAAGATGCAAAAAGAAATAAAGCTAAAATACTAGAATATAACAAAGTTAAAAAAGCTGAAATTATTGGCAATGAATGGATTATTAGTCTTGAAAAAGGTGAAAAAGTAAAATCAAAAATTTTAATTAATGCATCTGGACCATGGATAAACGAAACCTTAAATAAAAATATAAAAATTAAATCTAAAAAAAAAATAAGATTAGTTAAAGGAAGTCATATTATTACAAAAAAATTGTACAAAGAAAATGTTGCATTCACATTTCAAAATACTGATAAAAGAATAATATTTGTGATACCTTATAAAGGGAAGTTTTCTTTAATTGGAACTACAGAAGTTGAGGTTAAATCACCAGAAAATAAAGGAATATCAAAAAAAGAAATTGCATATTTAATTCGTTCAGTAAATAATTACTTAAAAAAACAAATCAGAACAAAGGACATTGTAGATACTTATTCAGGGATAAGACCTCTAATTGAAGATTTTAATACAGCTTCAAAAGTCACAAGAGATTATGTTTTTGATTTAAAAATTATAAAAAAATTACCTTTATTGAATATATATGGAGGAAAACTAACCACCTACAGAAAATTGTCTGAAAAAGTCCTTTTTGACCTTAGAAAGTTTTTACCTAAAACAAAAAAAGGTCCATGGACACACAAAAAGAAGCTTCTCTAAACTTAATGACCGTTAAATTTGAAAAATTAAAAAAAACAATAATTAAATGTAATAAATGCCCTAGACTTGTGAGGTTTAGAAAAAAAATATCTACGGAAAAAAGAAAACAATATATGGACCAAACTTATTGGGGAAAACCAGTTACAGGTTTTGGAGATATAAATGGAAAAATAATGATTGTTGGTCTAGCACCAGCTGCTCATGGTGGAACAAGAACAGGCAGAGTATTTACAGGCGATAAATCCTCAGATTTTTTATATAAATGTTTACACAATGTAAAAATTGCCAATCAAAGTAATTCAGATCATATAAATGATGGATTAAAAATAAAAAATACCTTTATAACACCAGCTCTAAAGTGCGTTCCTCCAGGAGATAAACCATTAAATGAAGAGTTAAAAAATTGCTTTGGTTATTTTAAATCTGAATTTGAAATACTTAAAAATCTAAAAATTATTGTGGCTTTAGGGAAAATTGCGTTTGATACTTGTGTAAAATTTTATAGAGAAAATTTTGATTACACTGAGAGAGTAAAATTTAGTCATGGAACATATTTTAAATTACCTAACAATGTGTTGTTAATGGGGTGTTATCATCCAAGTCCAAGAAATGTAAATACCGGACGAATTAATGAAAAACAAATGACTAAACTATTTAAAAAAGTAAAAGAACTAGTTTAATTTGTTAATAAATACTTTTGGAAGTTTTACTGGTTTTCCCAAATTATTTAGAGATACTAATTTAATCTCTGCATCACATAAAATATCTGATTTTCTTTTAATTACTTGTGACATTGTAATAGTAGTTAAAGTATTAGATTTAACTTTTGTGAAAACGGTAATTTTATCCTCAAATTTTGCTGGTTTTTTAAAATCTACGTTGCAAGTTTTAACAGCTATTAAAACATTATATTTATCTAATAACTTTTTATTTGAATATCCCAAGGAATAAATAAGCTCAGATCTTGCTCTTTCAAAGTACTTTAAATAATTTGCGTGGTAAACTATTCCACCAAAATCAGTATCCTCATAGTATACTTTTAAATTATACTTAAATACTTTCATCAATTGATATTAATAAAATTTATTGAGAAGAAAAATAGATATTTTGATAGTAAGTAATTGATTTTTTCTTTGAATTATCTGTATCTGACATGATCGCTATACCATCTAGCTCATTAACATCTAAATTATGGAATTTCTTGAAATCTTCTTTAACGTTTGCTTTAACAGTTACCCATTCATTTAAATTTGTTTTGGTAGTAGCAAGTACATTATCTATGGACTTTTTAGTATATGGGCTTGGAAAGTTGCTTCCAACTTCTTGATTGCTTGAAAAAACATAATTTATTGCTCTATTGGATAAAGGTGTTGCCCCAGTTTTTTTAATGACGAACACTCTTCCTGCAAAGTCATGACCCTTTTTAGCTGTCTCATCTATCCCTGGTATATCTTTCTCAATTTTCCAGGTAATATTTATGAAAGGGGTTTTATTTAAATCAATTTTAATCTCCTTGCCGAGGCCAGAAGCAGCATTATCAGCAATAGCTTTTAAGTAATTACCATTCTCATTAGATCCAACTGAATATGTAGTCTTATTATCTGCCCCTCTTACTTTTCTAACTGTCAATTCTGATAGTTCTTTGTCTGTAAACTCAAATACTTTTACTTCCTCGGCATACAATATTGTTTGTAACAATGCAGTAACTAAAATTAATTTAAATAAAAATCTAAACATGTCCTCTCTATATAAAAGATAAAATAATTTTCAAATTCAAAATTTTGACATTATTTAAACATGCATAATTCATTATTGTTCTCTATTTAGATGATATGAAATTAACAGTTCTTTTTGGTTTGATGATTTATTGGTCTATAATTATAACTGCACCTGTAATTTCAAAAAATTCAGAAAAAATCGGAGAAAAAAAGGTATTAATACCTCTTAAAAAACCAAGAATTTAAGGCAGAAGCACTATCTTAGGTGCCGAACAGGTTCCATCATGAATTTCTTTAAAAGCTCCCCAACCATCTTTAAGATTTCTGTACTCAATCCATTCTATCTTGCCTAGCTTGTTATTAGTTAAAATATCAATAGTTTCACCAAATTCTTTGTTTGTGTAACAGTAAGTTCCAATAAAAGTAACTTCTTGAAGGGTTGCTTTCCTAAAATTAAAAGATCCAGCAGGCTGGGTTAATCCGATATGAACTATTATTCCTCCTGGTTTTACTACACTGATTGCCTGTTGTCGTGAAACTTCGAGTCCAACAGTATCAAAAACTAAATCAAAGCTGCTCTCTTTAATATCTTTATGATCTGGTGACACTGTTTTTGCATCTACATATTTTGAACATGCATTAAGTCTTTTTTGATTTGGATCAGAAATAGTTAAATTTGTATTTCCTTGGATCTTGGATAAAATTAATGCACATAATAGCCCAATTGCTCCACCACCCTGAACAAGCGTTCTACATTCATTTAATGGTTTTTTTGATGCATCTACTGCTAATAATACTGCATGATAAGAAACTGCTGTTGGTTCTGCAACTGCAGCCTCTTTTACATCAAGCTTTTCAGGAACTTTGAAAATATTGTGATCTGGAACTGTAATAAGTTCAGCAAACGCACCTTGTCTTTCATAAGGTCTATTCATTCCTAAAAGAACTCTATCTGGACATAAATGTTCTCTTCCACTCTTGCAGTATTCACAATTTCTACAAGTTATTAATGGATTAAGAACTGAAATTTGATCTTTAAGCTTACCGTTAATTATTTGACCACTAACTTCATGTCCTAAAATTAACGGGGGGATTCTTCTCTCGTCTTTTCCGTGGTAGGCATGCATATCTGAGCCACAGATACCTGATGCATGAACTTTAAGAATACTTTCTCCAGGTTTTTCAGAAGGTTCTTTTTCCTCTCTAAATTCCATCTCCTCAACACCAGTGTAGACAAGCGCTTTCATTATTATTTATTATTCAATAAATAATATACTAAATAAGATGCGAATGCTCCAATAATCCATCCAAAAGATTGATATTGTATTAAATTTTCATTTAGCAGAGATGATAAAGAAAATATTGATCCAATTAAAAGAGCATACAATGCTTTGAGGTTCCAACCGTTACTGTAAATATATTCTGTATGTTCTTTAGGATAAAAAAGCTCTTTGTGATTAATTTGTTGTTTTTTAAACAAATAATAATCTGCAACCAATACTCCAAAAATTGGGCCAAAAGTCGTAGCTACAGCTTCAACAAATATCAATACATTAGCTTTACTAAAAATTGAAAGCCAAAATGTTGATATAATTAATCCAATAATTGATATTACAATTCCTGTTTTTTTTAACGTTAAAGAGTTCGGGAAAAAATTTATCAATGTATTTTGCGAAGGAATATAATTTGCTATCAAATTAGTTGATAACGAAGAGATAATAATAAATATCAAACAAAAGAAAGTTAAAAAATTATTATTAAATTTACCGACAATGTCATTTGGATTTGTAAGTAGACTTGAAGCGTTTAATCCTTTACTGGTGAGAATAATATCTGAACCTAAAGTGATCAAAACAGAGAAAAAAGAAAAGAATATTAAATTTAATATTATACTTAAGTTTCCTTTGGTCATCTCTTTATAATTCATTGAGTATCTAGAAAAATCACCAAATGTGAGGAGAACTATAGCAAAATAAGCAAATAAAGTTCCTGTGATTGAAATTATTGGAGCAATATTTGACTGAATTGCAAAATTGCTAAAGACTAAGCTTAGTTTTATTCCATTTAGGAGTTCATTGTAATACTCAGATAAAATAACAATTAGTAGTACAGATAGTCCTAAATATATTGAAAGACCTGAAAAATTAATAAATGATTTTAGAAAATTCTGTCCTTTTGTAAAAAGGATGTATTGAAATATTAAAGTTAAAAATAAACAAACCCAATCAATTAAATTCAAGCCAAAAAAGAATAATAAAAATATTTCATTCTGTAAGAGTTGATTGTCTATTTTAAATATTATGATCCTAGCAATGTAACCTAGTGACTTAGATATAAAGAATGTTTGTACACCAAACATGAATAAACCAACTAACCCCCTGATCATTCCTACATATCTGGCACCAGTAAAACCCATTGAAAGTCTGAGAATTGTTGGAAAACTTAATCCGCTACTTTGAGAAATTTTTCCAATTATATTAGCAAAAAAGAATACTAATAATCCAGCTAGCAATGATCCTGTTAAGACAACAAAAAAATTTAGATCATAGAATAAATATAAAGCTGATATTAAAGAGAACCCAACAATTGTTTGAATATTTATAGCCCAAAAGTTAAAGTAATTTTTCCAACTCCAGTCTCGATTATTTGGATTTATTGAAACTAGTTCCCAATTCCTTAATTGAAATTTTTTGCTTTGATTCACTTAAATGATATTAATCAATTATTTACTGCTGTCCATATAAGAGAGTTGGCAACCATAGTACTATTTTTGGATACGCTATGATTATAATTAATCCAATTATCTGTAATACCATGAACTGCATCATTCCAAGATAAATATCTTTTAAATCCCAACTTGGAACTACACCTTTTAAAAAATAAGCTGATAACGCTACGGGGGGTGAGAGCCAGGCGGTTTGCAAATTAACAGCAACAAGAATTGCAAACCAAGTTAAATTAAATCCTAATGCTTCAACTAATGGTAAAATAATAGGAACAACTATCATAACAATAGGTACCCACTCTAAAGGCCATCCTAAAAGAAAAATCATAATCATGATTATTCCTAAAATTAAATATTTGTTCATCTCGAGAGATAAAAGAAAATCTGTTAAAACCATTGGAGTTCCTAATCTTGCAAATACTGCTCCAAAGAAATTAGAAGCAGCTACTAAAACCATAATTAATGCAGAAATTTCTAAAGTTTTAACTAAAGCATCTTGTAATTTTTTTAATGTTAATTTTTTGTAAGCTAATGAAAGCAATAATGCACCACCTGCACCACATCCTGCAGCTTCTGTTGGGGTAGCAAAACCAAATAAAATACTACCTAATGCAGCAAATACTAAAGCAGCAGGTGGAACTAATCCTAAGAAAAATTCTAGCCATAATTTTTTTAAATCTGTTGTTCTTAATTCCTCTGGTATAGGTGGGCCTAATTTCGGGTTCATCATACATCTGAATGTAGTGTATGCTGCATATAGGCATGCTAACAAAATTCCTGGAACAATTGCTGCAGCAAATAAATCAGTTACAGGAATTTCCATAATTGGACCCATAACTACAAGCATAATACTTGGAGGAATTAAAATACCTAGAGTTCCTCCAGCAGTAATTGTACCAGCAGCTAATTTTACATCATAATTAGACCTGTTCATTGATTTTGCAGCCATAATTCCAAGAATTGTAACTGATGCACCCACAATTCCAGTTGCAGCTGCGAATATTACTGAAACAAATAAAACTGCATAATATAAAGAGCCTCTAACTCTTGCCAACATCATTTGGAAAGCTGAGAATAATCTCTCCATTAAACCTGCTTGTTCCATCATTATTCCCATAAATACAAATAAGGGGACGGCGGCGAGAGTTTGTTCGGTCATCACCATTGAAAATTGGAGTGTCATTAAATAGAAAACTAATTTTCCAAAACCTAAGTATCCAAAAACAAATCCTAAAAAAATAAGAGTAAATGAAATTGGAAATCCTATAAATATTGCAAACAACATCACACCAATAAGTATGAAACCTAAAATTGCTGGGTCTATTAAATGTGAAAGCATTAACTACCTGGCCATTTACCTTTGACGGCTGCGTAATAACTTTTAAAAAGTTCTGAAACACCTTGAATTAGAAGGAAAACAATTCCAATCCATAGACAAGATTTTATCGGCCACATATATGGCATCCATGTTGTATCCATCCCTCTTTCGTTTCTCATTATGCTTTCTTGAACAAAGCCTGTTGTCATATACAAAAAGACTATTAATCCTGGAAAATAAAATAATAAGTAAAGCCAAAAATCTATTCTGCCTTGAGTTTTAACTTTAAAATTTCTATATAAAAAATCTGCTCTAATATGAACACCTTTTGAAAGAGCATATCCTGCTCCTAACATAAACAATGCTCCATAAAAAAATCTGCTCATATCATAAGCCCAGATTGTAGGAGCTAAAAATAATTTTCTTGCTAAAACCTCATAAACCATCCCAAGCATTAGTGGGATTGTAATCCAACAAACTATGTTTCCTATTAATTTACTAAATCTATCTATGTTAACTATAGTTTTAGCCATCCAAGTTGGCATATCATCAGGCATCTTTCCAGATCCTGATCGCCTTTCGGCTATCATTTCATCTGAAATATCTAACTTTGGATTATCCGACATATAATTTTTTGAAAAAAAAAGCGGGCTTATAAAAGCCCGCTTAATAACTTTATTTATTTCTTCAACGAATTAGCATAAGCCATTCCTAGCTTAGCATTCGATGTTTGTGCACCAGACCAGAATGGTACAGCAGTATTAGCAAAGCTTATCATTGAGTCATAAACTTCTTTAAAGAATGCGTTTTCTTTTGCATTTTTCTCTAAAGTTGCTTTCGCTGCGGCCATATAAGCTGGGAAATAATCTGCTGGTGTATCTTCAAGTATCACACCATGATTTTCAGTTAAGTCTTTAAGTGCTAATCCATTAGTGTTGATTCTGTAAGCTAAAGCTCTCATCAACGATGCATCAGCAGCCATCTTCATTGAAAATTTCTCATGGTCAGTGAACTTATCGTAAGTGCTTTTGTTTAAGTAAAAGTCAGCATTTACGACTACTTGGTGTAAACCTTGTAGATAGTAGTGTTTTAATACTTTATGTATACCAAACACTTTATCTGGTTGAGGACAACACCACTCAGCAGCATCAATAGTTCCTGCTTCCAATGCTGGAAGAATATCTCCACCACCCATTGCAACTGAAGCTATTCCAATGTCTTTATAAGTTTGACCTGGAATTCCTGGAGGAGTTCTGAACTTAAATGTTCTGAAATCATCCATATCTTTGATTTTTCTCGGGAACCATCCTAAAGCTTCTGGACCAACTGGTTGAAGCATGAAACCTTTAATGTCTCTTTTCATTTCTCCCCAAAGTCTGTCATATAGTTGTTCTCCACCACCATATAAAAACCATGATAAGAATGCGATGTTATCAATTCCTACACCACCACCTGCTACTGGCGAACCAAATAACATAGCAGCTGGATGTTCTCCAGACCAATAGTGAGTCCAAGCAAATCCGCAATCAATCAAACCTTTATCAACAGCATCAAGAGTTTCTTTAACTCCAACTACTGTTCCTGCTGGCATAATTTCAAATTTTAGAGATCCACCTGTTAGTTTTGTTACGTTGTCAGTAAAGTCTTTTAACATTACCGCTTCATCACCTTTAGCGCTAATAACCGTCTGACACTTTAACGTTTTTGCAGCATTCGCATTTGAAATAAATCCAAATACTAAGAAAGCAGCAAACAACGCTGAAACGATTTTTTTCATTATATCCCTCTCTTTTTATTTATAATGTGAAGATCCTCTCAAAAATCAAAGGCACATACAAGTGTCATTTCGACGTTTTTATGAGAAAAATGTTTAAAATCATTAAATATTCATTAAAGATTATTTATAAAAAATATGGATAAATTTGATTACATAATTATTGGTGCAGGATCCGCAGGCTGTGTCTTGGCTAATAGATTAACAGCAAACCCTGATACTAAAGTTCTTTTACTTGAGGCTGGTGGTAAAGACACTAATCCATGGATCCATATTCCAGGTGGTTATTTTAAAACTATGCACAATCCAGATACCGATTGGTGTTTTAATACTGAGAAAGAACCAAACTGTGATAACAGGCAAATGGTTTATCCAAGAGGAAAAACATTAGGTGGAAGCTCTTCAATTAATGGAATGCTTTATATTAGAGGTCAATCGAATGATTATAATTATTGGAGACAATTAGGTAATGTTGGTTGGTCGTGGGATGATGTTCTGCCCTATTTTAAAAAATCTGAAGATTTTCAATTTGGAGAAAATGAATTTCATGGTTCTGGAGGGCCTATTGCAGTAGAGAAAATTAGAGCAACATTTAAAGTTCTCGATCTATTTTTAGAGGCTGCTGAAGAGCATGGTTACAAAAGAACTGATGATTTTAACAACGGTGATAATGAAGGAATGGGATATTTTCCATTTACAATTAAAAATGGATTTAGATGTAGTACAGCTGTAGGTTATTTAAATCCAGTTAAGAGTAGAAAAAATTTAAAAATTATTACTAAGGCTCATATTAAAAATATAGAATTTGAAAATAATAAAGCAAAAAAAGTAAATTATTGGATAGATGGAAAAGAGTTTTCAGTTGAAACTAATAAGGAAATTATATTAAGCGCAGGTACAATAGGCTCGCCTCATATATTACAAGCATCAGGGATTGGTCCAGGAGAACTTTTAAAAGAAAATAATATTAATGTACTAAAAGATCATCAAGGTGTTGGAAGAAATCTAACTGATCATTTAATGCTAAGACCTGTTTATAAAATTAAAAATTTAGAAACTTTAAATGATATTTACTACAGTTTTACTAAAAAAATGTTATCTGGTTTAAAATTTCTTCTTTTAAGAAAAGGACCTTTAACAGTTGGTGCTAGTTATGTTTGTGGATTTGTTAAGAGTGATGAACATTTAGAAACGCCAAATCTTCAATTTCATATTTCACCAGCAAGCACTGATCTTTTAGGAAAGTCAGCTTTACATAAATTTCCAGCGTTTACTCCAACAATTACAAATGTAAGACCAACAAGTAGAGGATCTATAGAATTAAAATCTCCAGACACCAGAGTTTCACCAAAAATAAAAATGAATTATTTATCAACCGATGAAGATCGTGAGATTGCTGGAAAAGCATTAAAGATTGTAAGAAAAATTGTTATGAAGTCTGAAGCTTATAAAGATTATCAACCTGAAGAGCTTAGACCGGGAATCAATATTACAGATAATGAAGAATTAGCAACTGAAGCTGGAAAATTTGCGAATACTATATTCCATCCAGTGAGCACATGTAGAATGGGTAAAGATGAAAATGCTGTTGTTAATGATAGATTAGTCGCTCACGGACTAGAAAATTTAAGGGTTGTAGATGCCTCTGTTATGCCTCATATCACATCAGGAAATACAAATGCACCGACAATAATGATTGCGGAAAAAGCAGCTGATATGATAATTGAGGATAGTAGAAGATGACCGAACAAATAGTAATTTTTTTTCAAATAGTTTTTATCGATTTAGTTTTAGCAGGAGATAACGCAATTATAATTGGGATGGTTGCTTCTCAATTTCCGACCGAGCAAAGAAAAAAAATTATTTTTTGGGGAATTGGAGCAGCAGTAGTTTTAAGAATTATATTTACACTAATAACTGCTTATTTATTACAAATCACAGGACTTAGACTTATAGGTGGAATATTACTTCTTTATATATGTTACAGACTTTACGTGGATGTAATTAAAATGAATGGTAATGCTGAAGAAAATGTAAAAAAAGTAGACAACAGTTCATTCATGAAGGCAATAACAACTGTAATTCTAGCAGATGTAACAATGAGTTTAGATAATGTATTAGGAGTAGCGGGAGCGGCTAGAGATCATTACATGTTATTGATATTTGGTTTAGTTTTATCAATAGTTTTAATGGCTACTGCAGCAACTTTGATATCTGGGTGGATTAAAAAGTATAAATGGATAGGATGGGTTGGATTATTAGCAATATTATTTGTTGCAATAGAGCTAATATATACAGACGTAAAACTATTTTTATAAATGTATTTAAAAAAAATTAATTTAAAAAATAAAGTTGCTTTAGTAACAGGTGCGGGAAAAGGTATTGGTAGAGCATGTTCTATTGCACTTGCAGAAGCTGGTGCAACTATAATTGGAGTAAGTAGAACTACTTCTGATCTTGATAAACTTCAAAAAGATATAAAAAAAGTTAAAGGAAAATTAGTTAAAATAACTTGCGATATAATGAATTATAAAGATCTTTCTTCAAAATTAAAAAAAATTAAGAAGATCGATATACTTGTAAATAATGCAGGTACAAATATTCCTGAGCCTTTTGAAAAAATTAAACAAACAAGTATGAATTATCTTGTAGATTTAAATATGAAGGCGGCATTCAACGTTGCACAACTAGTAGTACTAAAAATGTTAAAAAATAAAAAAAAAGGTGGATCTATAATTAATATGTCCTCACAATTAGGGCATGTCGGTATGTCAGGTAGAAATGTTTACAATATGACAAAATTTGGAATTGAAGGGTTAACAAAAGGAATGGGAGTTGAACTTGCAACAAAAAATATTAGAGTAAACACTGTTGCACCTACATTTGTTGAAACTCCAATGGTTAAAAAATTCTTTAAAAATAAAAAATTTAAACAGCTAGCTTTAAGTAATATACCCATGGGAAAAGTTGCAACAGAGTCTGATGTGGCTACAGCAGTATGTTTTTTAGCTTCAGATGCAGCAAGCATGATAACAGGGACATCAATTGTAATTGATGGGGGTTGGACAGCAAAATAATGAAAAAATTGTTGCTTATTTTAGCAATTATATTTTCTACACACTCTCATGCTTTAGAGTTTCAAGGTAAATTTTTACAAGGACATTTTATTTTAGGTAAAGCAGAAGCTGGATCAAAGGTATTTGTAGATAAAACACAAGTTAAAGTATCTGAAGATGGATATTTCGTGTTTGGTATAGATAGAGATCGAAAATTCGATGTAGCCATTACTGAAATAAATAATGGTAAAAAAAATAAAATTATAAAAAAAGTTTTTAAAAGAAAATATAATATTCAAAGAATAGATGGTCTGCCTGAAAGTAAAGTTACACCACCAGAATCTGTTTATAAAAGAATAAAAGAAGAAAATGGGAGAATTGGAAAAGCAAGAGCAATAAATTCAGACTTAACTTTCTTTACTGAACAATTTATTATGCCTGTTAAAGGAATAATAAGTGGAGTTTATGGTAGCCAAAGAATTCTTAATGGTAAACCAAAATGGCCTCACTATGGAATTGATATTGCAGCTAAACAAGGAACTAAAATTAAATCATCTGGAACTGGAATAGTGACTATGGCAGAAGATGATCTTTATTATACTGGTGGTACTATAATAATGGACCACGGCCATGGTATTTCAACAATATATTCGCATCTGGAAAATGTAATGGTTAAAGTTGGTGATGAAATTAAACAAGGAGAAATTATAGGTACTGTTGGATCTACTGGTAGATCAACGGGTCCACATTTAGATTTTAGGATAAATTGGTTTCAAACTAGACTTGATCCTATGAGCATTCTTCAATAAGTTCTGGCTATGAAAAATGAAATTAATCGTATTGCTGGCAGATTAGTCAAAGCTTACAACACAAATACAGTTATTAATCCTATCCCAGTAAAATATTGTAAAAATATTAATTTAGCCAACAAACTTAGAAAATTGTGTGAAGATCAAATTAAAGATGAAACAATTGGAATAAAAGCTGGCGGAACTGGAATTCAAGCTTTAAAAAAATTAAAAGAAAAAGAACCTTTTACAGCAAAAGTATTTAAAAAAAGATTAGTTAAATCTGGTCAAAAAGTAAAAATAAACCAACACACTAAAGGTATAGAGGTTGAAGTTTATTATTTTATTAAGAAATCTTTCTTTGATTTTAAAGGAAAAGTCACAAAATCAAATGTCACTAAATTTATTAAATTTATGGGTCCTTGTTTTGAAATTGTTGGATTTAGACAAAGAAACAAGAAATTTACATATTTAGGAGATATTTGTGGAGATTTTGGGTTTAATATAAAGTTTGTTGTTGGAAGAAAAACAAAATTTAAAAAATTAAACCTCAATAATTTAAAAACTTCACTGGTCAGCAAGAAAAATAGGGTAAAAGTAAATGGTAATACAAATATTGTTTATATTAACCCATTAAATTCTTTAAGATTTGTTTTAAATAAAGTTAAGAAAGAAAAGATTAATTTAAATAAAGATTTTTATGTTTTCACAGGTTCAACTGTGGGAGTAGTTCCATTTAAAGGAAAAGGAATATACAAAGGAACAGTTGATAAAATTGGTTCTGTTAGTGTTAACATTCGTTAATGGGTCTTCATTTTAGTAAAGAAGAATTCTCAAATAGAAAAGAAAAGACACTAAAATCTATGAAAAATGAGGGTGTAGATGCTCTTATCATGTTTAGACAGGAGTCTATGTATTGGCTCACTGGTTACGACACTTTCGGATATGTTTTTTTTCAAGCATTAGTTCTAGATCAACGAGGTAATGTAATATTATTAACTAGAGCCCCCGATCTAAGACAAGCTCAAAACACATCCAATATTAGTGATATCAGAATTTGGGTTGATAAAGATGGAGCAAATCCTGCTGATGAACTTAAAATAATTTTAGATGAGCTAAATTTAAAAGGAAAAAAAATTGGTGTTGAATATGAAGCATACGGTCTTACAGGAAGAAATGCATTAAGACTTAATACAGTTCTACAAAACTATTGCTCAATTGAAGATAAATCAGAATTAATTACAAAACTAAGAGTAATAAAATCAAAAGAAGAAATTATTTATGTAAAAAAAGCAGCAAATTTAGCTGACAAAGCTTTAGATGAAGTTTGGAAGCATGCAAAAGCAGGAGTGAGTGAATCTAAAATTTTAGCTGAAATGAACAGAGTTATATTTGAAGGAGGTGGAGATTATCCTGCTAATGAATTTATTATTGGATCTGGAAAAAATGCCCTACTCTGTCGATATCAAGCAGAAAAACAAATACTTAATAATCAAGATCAGTTGACCATTGAATGGGCTGGTACTTATAGGCACTATCATTCAGCAATGTTTAGAACAATACCCATAGGAAAAGCAGATCCAAGACATCATAAAATGCATGAAGCTTGTGTTGAAGCTCTTAAAAATTGTGAAAAAAAACTAAAACCTGGAAATAAAATTGGAGAAGTTTTTGATGTTCATGCAAAAACTTTTGATGATCATGGATTTAAAAATTCAAGAATGAATGCGTGTGGGTACTCCTTGGGTGCAACTTTTTCTCCAAATTGGATGGATTGGCCAATGCTTTACACAGGAAATCCATATGAGATCCAAGCAGGAAATATTTTCTTTATGCATATGATATTAATGGATTCTGAAAATCAATTAGCCATGAATTTAGGAGAAACTTATCTTGTTACTGAAAAAGGTAATGAAAGATTAGGTCAACAAAAATTAGATCTTACAATTCTTTAGTGCAACCAAAGAAAGAAATATATTTTTCATTATCTTTAGTATTCATATTTTTTGTAACTTCATGAATTAATTCACCGGTTGATCTATTTAAAAATACTGACTCTGAGTATTTTTTTTCTTTATCTATATTTTTGAATAAAATGGTGTCGTTTTTAGCAATTCTGACATCATCTTTACTAATATCTGAGTAAGTATCGATAAATTCTGATAAACCATTAATAGTAAGTTTACTTGGTTGTGCTGCTACAACTTTTAAAACTTTGTTTTTATCAACTTCAATATTATCTGCTGTAAATGTTTGATAATTAAAATCTTTATTTTTGATCATTATTTTTTCTAATTTACAATCAAAGGTAATTTTAAAATCATGGATGATATCAGTATTTTTGGAATAACTAATTGATGATGAAAAAAGTAAAATTAATATCCAAAATATAATTTTCATTTATTTACCATATCGTATTTTACTATGTAAATCGTGTGCACTTTGCCACCCATTTTCTAGTCTTGGTCCTCCAAAATAATCGCCACATAAACCTAATTTTAAAGACTTATTCCATAAAGATAATTGTTTAAGTGGTTTTGAATTAGATGAATACATCCACCCATGAATTCTTGAGTGATGAATTTTTTTGATTTTTAAATTTGTTAATTTTTCAAATTTTTTAACAAGCTGGTTGGTGTAATATTTTTTTTTATTCCTATAATCTTTCGTGAATTTATTGCCATATTTGTAAGTGCTTTGAAGTGTCCATAAATCATACTTATAATTAAATCTTTTTTTACTATTCTCGTATGCAGCCCAGCCAAGCATTTCATCATTAAAAAAATAACTACTGTTAGATTGCTTAAGCTTATTTGTAATAATCATGACTGTTAAATTAGCATCCATTTTAACTTTTTGATTTAAATAGGATTTATTTAAATATTTTTGTCCTAATTTCTTACTTTGAGGAAATGGGCAGGTCAAAATAAGATTTTTACATTTTTGTTTTAGATTATTTTTAAATGTTAATTCCCAATAATTATTTAATCTCTTTATATTTATAAGCTCATATTCAAAATTACATTTAATTTTCTTTAATAAATGTTTGCTAATGGAGTTGTTTCCTTTTGTTCCAATTAATTTTAAATGATTTTTAATTTCTTTAACTGTTTTGTGCAGAAATAAGTGGTTACCATCCCATTTTTTTAAAACTTTTTTTTTAATTAGTTGATTAGTAAAAGCTTTGAATTTTATAGATTTAGGAGAGATATATTGAAGCCCATGATCAAATCCAATTTTATCTCTATATTTTTTAAAAGAGCTTCTTCCACCAAAACCCCTTGCTTTGTCATAAACTACAACGGAATATTTTTTATTTAATAAGTTTGCAATAGTTGATCCTGAAATTCCCGATCCTATGATGCAAAAATCAACCATGATTTCTAACTTGATTGATTAACTTGGTGTATCGTAAAAAATTATCGATCTTTAAATTCAAGATTGCCTCTGGAATCGACACTCTTTTTAACATGCTGATAGTAGGTAGGATTATCAATAAGTCTTGACATATCTATACCCTTATTTTCATAGCGTCTTTTTATTGTCATTCTTGGGATTATTACGAGGTTCATATTATCAATGAAGTCCTCAGTCCATTCTTTTTCTATCTTATCTTTGACCAATCTTTTCAAAAATACCCTGAGATCAGAGCAACTAAGGTGTTTAATTTTTTCGTTATACAATACCATTTTGATGAATATATAATCTTAGTTTTATCTTGCAAGTTTAATGAATATATCTCCCATACCTGACTGAAGCTGATCTAATGGAGTATTGTTTCTAAGCGTGCAATATCTGCCGGTCACCTGGTGCCTGTCTATTGCATTAACATTATATTGAGTACAGGTTTGAGCTTTGTGCAATAAACCAATGACTAGTTTTCCATCTACTACTGAAACTTGTTTCGTATCTAAATCATTGCCATTACAAAAATATTTTTTGTTTACCCTTTCAGGAAAATCTGTTTTCCCACAAGGATTTTCAATTGTGAAAACATAAAATTCTTTTTCTATGCCTTTAAATTTATGTTTCATTTTAGTTGTTTTTGAATATTTCATTAAATCACATGAGCATGGAATGCAGCATCTATAATATTCACCACATATTTTCTTACCCGTATTGTTTTCACTCAAATAAACATATTCTGGAACAGCATTTGGACTTATTAAAGAACCTGATACTGCACAATATAATTTATTATATTCTACAAAATCTTCATACGAGATATCTTTATCAATTATATATTTAAAAAATTTAGGACCTGCTGCATTTCTATTTCTGTCTGGAAAAATTTTATTCCAATCATTAACAATATCTTGGTAGTAATTTTTTTCTTGAGAATTTACTGAATTTATTGGAATTGAAAACAAAATAACAAATATAATAAGACTAAGTGTATTTTTAATACTGTACATTAATAAATGATTTAAAAACCCATATTTGACCAATTGCTACGGTCTTGAGTTTTGCTATTGAATTTTTTTAATTCTTCCTCAGATGGTTCCCTAAAAAGATACATTACAATTCCTGAAACAAATAATGCTAACAGTGATAAAGAACAAATAGTCATAAACTTGATATATAAAAGCTTTATAATTTTTCAACACTATATAATGAGTATTATTGTCCTATAGTTTTTGTCTAAATTCGTAAGTTTTATTTAATTCATCAATATCAAATGATTCTATTGATCCATCAGTCCATTTAATTTCAACTTTAAAATCTTTTTCACCTTTTCTTATTCCATAATGAGCTACTGGTTCCATCTGACAGAGATATCCTGAACCTGCATCTATTGTTTTTGAATGAATTCTTTTATTAGATTTCATTGTTATTGTTGCTCCCCTTGCTGGAGCTCCATACTGGTTAAGAGGCTTGATTCTTAAATAATTAAAATTTGTAATATCTGCTTTATATAAAGTTAAAGGTTGAAAACCTGACTCTCCATGTGAAATTAATAGCTCTAAAATTCCATCGCCATCAACGTCTGCGACAGCTGCTCCAGTTCCAAGACCAACTGTCTCTAAACCATTTTCCATTTTAATTTCTTTAAATACTCCGCCCTCTAAAACTTTGAAAAGTTTATTTGGTTCTCCAATATTATTCATGAAAATTTCATCATATCCGTCATTATCAAAGTCAGCTGAAATAACTGTTCTTATTTTAGTAGGATCGTTGTATGGAGATGTTGATATATCTTTAAATTTATCTCCATCTAAAACATATGCTCTATGCATTCCATCCCAGTTAGAAGATAAAATATCTAATCGTCCTCTATATAAAAGATCACTTAAAGCTGTGCCTCTACCATTCTCAAATCTATCTTGAACTGCATACTCTTTAGCTACATCTTGGAATGAACCTTTAGAATTATAATATAAAAAGTTATCTCCTCTTTCATTTGCTGCAAAAATATCAGATCTATCTGAAAGAATATGTCCAGACACTATGGCTCTACCTCCAGTAATTTTATCAATTGATAATGATTTAGCTTGGTCTTTTATTCGATTTCTAATTAATTCATAAAATCGAGTAGGGCCTCCATAATTTGCAACATAAATACCATATGCCCCGTCTCCATTTCTATCTACACAAACAACTGACCTTCCAGCTGTTAAGTTTAATTCATTTTGATTAATTTCTTTTTCAAATAAATCCTCAAATTTATTATTATTTAAATCTATTAATCGATCAGAATAAATTTTTGATCCACTATATGTATCAGTATTTAAAAAATATATTTCTTCGTAACCATCTTGATCGATATCACATGCAGCAACACCAATTGTTCTTCTTTCTTCATCTGTAAATATTTTTTCATTTACAATATTTATTAATTTTCCGTCTTTATAAGAAAGAGCTAAATTTTTAAAACCAAAACCAGTTACCACAAAATCATACTTATTATCTTGGTTAACATCGGTAACTGAAACTCCGTAGCTTAATCGAAACTCATTTTCCGCTATTTGATTGGTTATATTTAAGAAAAAATCTTTAGCGTTAGCATAATTAAATACCGATAAAATACTGAGAAAAATGAAGATAATTTTTTTCATAATCAAGCTCTTTATTAGAATTTAAAAATTATAATATGAGATAAATTAGCTTACTCAAGTAAACCTAGAATTGAATAAATAACTAACCCTATAATTGCAGCAAAGAAAATTAAAAAAGAAATTTGACTAAAAATATTATTCTTTGATCTAATTTCTCCCTTTTTGTACTTTCTAATCTGGATTATGCCAAATCTAATAACTATTAAACCAAGAATTAACAAGGATACTTTAAATAAGAATTCAATCATTTTTTTTATTTTTCTTATAATTTTCCATCCATTTGTTAAATACAATTATTGCATCATTCATGTCTTTTGTTTTATTTGGATGATTTTTAGCTCTACCTAACATAGTTGCAATAACATTTACTTGATATTTTATTGGTCTTTTTTTTATAGCTGAAACAGTAAATAATGCTTTCTCCTTATCTTTAAAACCTAAGCCATTTAAGGTTGTCTCTGGTTTATAATCTGAAAATAAAGAAAGATTTAATGGTTTAAATTTTTTATCTTTGATTAGTTTATTCATTGGCATTTTATCGACTATTTCAAAGATTTTTTTTGTATATATTTTATCTAACTCAATTTTTATTTTGCCATCAAAACCAATTAAAGTAACTTTAAATTTTTTTGATTTATCTAATTTCGTAACTAATTTTATATATCTTTTGTGAAAGCCTTTAATTTCTTTTTGATACAATTCTTTTGATCTTTTATATTCTGGATGACTGTAATTAGGCGTGTTAAGGAGTAACAATCTACATTTCCATAGATATTTTTTAAAATTCATTAAAAAATATTAATTATAAATTTTGTCTCTTACAAGCTTACTTAATAAACTGTATCCAAGTTCGTTCATATGTAATGGATCTTCATCGTAAAACTTATCATAACCTGCATTTATCATGGGTGTTGTAATATCAACGTAATCCCACATTTTTAAATTGGTTAAGTGTTTTTTTATCTTTGAATTAGCATCTAAAATTGTTGTCATAAGATCCCTTCTAAAAGGACTAGGCTTAATTGAAATAAAAAAACATTTCGCTCTTGGTAGTTTTTCTTCAACTTGATTAGAAAATAATAAAAATTCTTTTAACAATTCATCACTATCCATTCCATAACCAATATCATTATCTCCAGCATAAAAGAAAAGATTAGATGGGTTTAAAGGAGCAACCAGTCTATCAAAATATCTTCTACAAGATACTAAAGTTGAACCCCCAAAGCCTAAATTATAAAGATTATTTATTGATAAATCGTTTTTAGCATTATCCCACATTTTAAAAGTCGAACTTCCATACAGGGCAACACTGTTATTTGTTTTCGTCTGTTGAAAAGAATTATGTTCTAATTCTCTAACGTCGAGCTCAAACTCTTCCTCAACTGGACTAACTAAATTTACATTAGTTTTCAAATTCTCTATTTTGTCTATGTTGTCTTGAACATTTTTAGCCAAATCAATTGCTTCTTCTACATAAGATCTAAATTTGGTTCTATAATTATCTAAGAAGCTTTTCATTTCCTCTTGATTTTCTGGATCTTTGACATGATCACTTATAGTTATTGGCTCCTTAATAACTGCTGAATATATTGTTTTAGAAACTGGATAATCAAAATTAGCAAGGGCAATTGGAATTAGTTTTGGTTTAGGATTCAGTTTAAATGCAAGATTAAATGCTCCAGCTTTAAATGGTCCTGGAGATGTTATTGTTTTATTATCTTCTGTTTCTGATGTTCCTTCGGGGGCAATTACAATCGGTTGTTTTTGATTAAATACCTTTTGAGCTTCGTCAAAAAGCTTCTGTTTTCTTAATTTCTTTTCCTCTTCGCTTTCGTCCAACTTATCAGACTCTGGGGTATGAACAAAAATGTAATCTAAATTTTCATAGTAATTATATCTCCAAAATTCTGTGTTCCGACTTGTTCTAACGATACGTTGGCCTCCATCGTTATATTTTGGATATAAAATTTTTGAACTGATGAAATGACTGTCGATTGAAAACGAATGCCCATTTGCAAGCTGATTATCATCTATAGCTGCTAAGTGATTGTAGAAAAAAATATTTGTTGGTTCATCTGGCAAATTTTCCCAACCCTTAATTACATATTTAACATTATCAAAAGCTTTGGTGAAATTTGAATTGGTTAACTCTCTTAATTTTGTTTTATCTGAATTACTAGAAGAATTTGAAACTCTATTATAAATAATATTTAATTGGCTGTGGAAACGAGACTCTCTTTCTAAATTATTTAAAGTATCTTTTATTAAACTAGATAATGATTTTTCTATTTCATTTCCTTTAATAAGTAGTTCGTAAACCACATCAAATGCCATTGCGTAAGTATGAGTACTCTTCAATAAATGTGGAATACTATATAACTTAGAACTAGCAGGTATTCTTGCAGTATTATCTTTCAATAATAAATTAACAAATTCTAATTCGTTTTCCGCTGAATATTTTGTCAGACCAGTTGCACTTTGTTGAAAACGTCCTAACTGCCACAATTGTCTTTTGAAAATCTTTATTGATAATTCTGGGTCAGAAATAATCAGATTTTCAAGTGCTTCGTTAGAAATATGTAAAACTTTTGTATCCCTAGTAGATTTAATTGTGTATGGATTAAAAAAATCTCCTTTCCCTGAAGATAAAGTTAGCGCAATACCAGCTCTAGTTAGAGTTCTAAAATTTCTTCTTATTTTTCCATTAATAAAGTTGTGGAATAAGCCATCAACTTTACCACTTAATAATATCTTTAAACCTTTAGAAACGTCTCCCTCTTTAACTATATATTGATTTGATGAATACATCTTAATATTACCTAATTTAATAAACTTTTCTAAGTCATTATCAGTAAGTGTTGAAAAAAAAGTAGCAGATTTAATTCTATGTATATTTGTAATACTTTTTTCTGATGGGATGCCTGGAGAAATTTGTATTTCATGATCTTTATACAAAGTGTTTAAATTTCTTGAAGAGACAAGCAGTTGGAAAGAAAAAAAAGAAATTGCTGAGTATAATGTTGATATAAGTTTACTATTTTTTTGTTGTAAATCTCTTAAATCATCTAGTTTTATCGAGATATATTCTGTTCCACCTTCAATAAATATTTCACCCATAAATCTATTGGGTTGATTAAGTCCAGATATACCTAATGGTGTTGCAGGCTTTGTTATTTTTGCAAAGGTTATAGATTTAGTTTCAAAATACTTGGTAAATGTAGCTTTGCCTTTAATTAAAAAATAAATGTTTTCTGAAATTTGATGCTGCTTTGCTAAAACTTCATCACTTGCAGCTATTATGTGCTCTGATATTCCATCTATTAGTCCAAAAGATTCTTTTAGACTTCCTAAATCAAAGCCATTTTGCTGAAATAATTCAGATAATTTCATAAGGTAAATGAATAGATATACTTAATTTGAATTTATTGATTAAGAATAAATGCATATCTGGGTTGAAAAGTTATCAATAGTTTACTTAATTTTTTTTAGTATTTATTTGTTGTGAAACGTAAATTAAAAAAAAATAAATCAACAAACAAATCTAAAACGCTTTCAAAAAAGCCAAAAGTAATAAACCCGAACTTTTTTTATTTTTATAATGAAAATGGAAAGTTAGTTGGAATACCTTACGGTAATTAAATTTTACCTTCTTTGAGATAAGCTCGCGTGTTTATTTAATACTTCAGCTGAAATAATTTTTGCTTCTGTTGTTTTCTTAACATTCCAGATTTTTTCTTTCGCAATTTTTGTAGATATTTTATTATCAACTACTGGTGAAGGATAATCTTTACCAATTTCTAAATTTATACCCTTTTGTTCAATGAATGTTAATTTCCATGGTTCATGAACTAATTTTCCTGGAACGTTTTTTAATTCTGGAACCCATTTTTTAATAAATTCTCCTGTAGGATCTTGATCAATTGATTGTTTAATTGGATTGTAAATTCTTATTGAATTTATTCCTGTTGTTCCTGATTGCATTTGAAACTGTGAATAATGAATACCTGGCTCATAATCTGTAAATAATTTTGCTAAATGTTTTGATGTTTTTTTCCAATCAAGCCATAATTGATAAGACGCAAATGAAACTAACATTGCTCTCATTCTAAAATTAATCCATCCATTAGTTCTGAGGTACCTCATGCAAGCATCAACAAAAGGATAACCAGTAGTTCCTTTTTTCCATGCTAAATGATAATCTTCATTAAAATCATTTTCTCTTATTCCATTGTAAGCGCTGTTCATATTTCTAAATTCAATTTCTGGTTCATCATATAACTTTTGAATAAAATGACAGTGCCAGGCTAAGCGACTTTTAAAAGCAATTAAGGATTTCTTTTTTGAAAAAGATAAATTGGATTTTAACTTATCATTAGTTTTTTTAAAAATTTCTTTAATAGAAATATTTCCAAATGCAATATGTGGACTTAATCTAGAACATGAAGTTTCTCCTGTTATTGGTGAAGACATTTCTTTTTGATAGTTTTCTGATCTATCATTAAGGAAAGAATCTAAAAGTTGAATTGCTTTTTGTCTTCCACCAATTTGAATTTTGCCATTTTCTAAATTATTTGTTTCTATTTTTGATAAATCCTCTTCATAATTATCAGAAATGAATTCACAATTTAAATTTGAATTAATGCTTTCACTATCTATGAATTTATTCCAATTATATGACCATTTATTTCTTATTCTATGATTTAGTTGAACGCCAAATTGATTTGATATTTTCCAGTTAATATTTTTTTCTTTAAATAAAAAACTAACTTCTTTATCTAAGTTAGTTATATACATGTTCTTGAATATTATATTTGAATAAACCTCATTTATTTTAAATTCATCAGTTAAGTGACTTAAAATTTCTAATGTATCTCCATAATATATATTGAGTTTAGCATTATATTTTTCACTTAGTGTTTTTGATAAATCATCTAATGATGATTTTAAAAAATCTAAATGGAATGAGCTTGATGTTGGTAATTTGTGATACTCTTTATCAAATATGTAAATTGGTAAAATCTTTCCTGATTTTGCAGCTTCGTTAAATGCATCATTATTAGATACACGTAGATCGTTCCTGAACCATACGATTTTGTTCATTTTAATTATTAAAGACTGATTTTGAAAGTTCTTGAAGTTTTGTCGTCTGATACTTTTAAAATTTTAAATTTTGAAGTTTTTTCAAGTTTTTGCCCTTTGTTTGTAACAAAAGATTTCATTTTCTTAACTTCGCCCTCAGGCATTTTTCTTGTGTACTTCAAAGTATGTTTTTTTGATCCAATAACAAATATTGTTTTCATGAGATTTTAATTACAAATATATTTATTGTCTGTCTCTGTGACATAAGTTTCATTTAAGAGTTTGGGAATATTTTGGTTATTTTGATATCGAGAATCTACTAAAGAGACAGGTTGTATTCAAATAATATATTTATAAAAAATAGAAATAAATTTGTTGAATACAACCTACCTAAAACTTATTTTTATAAGTGAAGGAGGTGCAAATGCTTAGAATAACGCCACCTGACACTTAGCTGGTGAGATATCACATATTAAAAATAACACAAACTAAATCCATTTGATGGATTTGGCCAAAATGGCATAAAAAAGGGGAGCTCTTTTGGTAATAACCAATTGAGCTGACCCCTTTTAATAATTTTTAGACATAAAATCTTTAATTCTCTTAGCACCTTCAATTATATCTTTAGTGCTTCTTGCATATGAGAATCGGATAGTAGAATTTCCTCTTTTTTGATCAAAATCAATTCCTGGTGTTATAGCAACATTTGCTTCATCTAAAACTTTTTTACAAAAAGCTAAGCTATCATTTGAATATTCAGATATATCAACATAGATGTAAAAAGCACCATCTGGTGGTGAAAACTTTTTTAATCCTGCCTTCGGTAATTCCTCTAATAGTATCTCTCTATTTTTTTTATATACTTCTACATTTGATTGTAACTCTTCATTTGCATCCAATGAAGCAAGAGCTGTAACTTGACTTGCGTGTGGAGGACAAACAAATAAATTTTGCGAAAGTCTTTCTACTTGTCTGACATGATCTTCTGGTACAACCATCCACCCTATTCTCCAACCAGTCATGGAAAAGTATTTTGAAAAAGAATTAATTACATAGCAATTATCTGTAATCTCTAAAGCTGATGTTGGATTATTTTCATATTGAATTCCATGATAAATTTCATCACTAATAAAACTTACATTATTCTCATTTGCAGTATTAATTAAATTCTCTAAAGATTGTTTATCCAGCATAGATCCGGTTGGATTTGCAGGTGATGCAACAAGAATTCCATTTAAATTATTATCTGTAATATCTTCTGGAACAGGTTGAAATCTATTTTGAAGTTTAGTTTGAATATCTACAGTTTCCAAACTTAGTGATTTTAGTATTTGTCTATAACTAGGATAACTTGGAGATCCAATTCCAACTCTGTCTCCACTATCAAACAATGCAGAAAACGATAATATAAAGGCTCCGGAAGACCCTGTTGTAACTACTATTCTATTTGGATTTAAATCTAAATTGTACCAATCTCCATATAACTTTGAAATTTTTGTTCTTAAAGCAGGTAGACCTAGCGATACTGTGTAACCTAGATTGTTTTTGTTTATCTCATTAGTAATATAATCTTTAGCAATCTTAGGTGCCGGTGTTCCTGGCTGCCCTACCTCCATATGAATTATATCTTTACCTTTTTCCTCTGCAATTCTAGCAGATTCCATTACATCCATTACTATAAATGGATCAACATCTGATCTTTTTGATTTTTTCATCATTTTATTTGATCTTCACAAAATTTTTTAATTTGTTCGTTTGATAATCTGTCCTCTTTAGTTTTTTTAGAATCTAATTCAGCTTTTCCAATTATACATGCTTTAATAGTTTTGCTTCTATTAAAATCGTTATAATAATTAGTTGAGATGTAAAGAGCTATAATTCCTAATACAAAAAAAACTATAAGCTTTAAATTTTTTTTCATTAAATTTCAGTTTGAGCTTTTATCCTTTCGTAAGCTAATCTAGTGTATATTCCTAAATTTAAAAAGGGTTGTGGTGGTAACCAGTTTGGTTTTTTTCTTTGTTGTATTACTTCAATTTCATTAGATTGTTGATTAGAGGCCATTAGAGCTATTTGTTCACCGAATAGTGTTCCTACTCCAATTCCAGATCCATTGTAACAGCCTGCACTAAAAATATTATCATCAATTTTTTCAAATATTTGAGAGCTATTACCACTTCTACATACAATCCCTGACCAACTGCTCTCTATTATATTATCAGGTAATTGTTTAAATCTTTTCTTGATGCCTTCTTTATGAATTGCAGCTCTTTTATTTAATTCATTTCTATTCATTGAAAAAGGGTTTCTTAACTCTGCAGTATTTCTTATAAGTATTCTCCTATCTTTAGTCATTCTTATCGTAGCACCCATTGGTCTTATAGGAAGAACACCCCACTCTTTTGGAGAACCTATATCTTTAAATTCTTTATCTGTAAGTTTTCTCGTGAGACTAGCAGTTAATGTGATTGGGAAACTATAATTTTTTTTTACATTCAAATATTTCAAAAAACCGTTTGTGCAAAAAATAATTTTTTTAGTAGTTATTTTGTGCTTTTTTGTAAAACATTCAATTTTGTTATTAATCTTTTTCCAATTATAAATTTGAGAATTTTCATATAATTTTACATTATCTGGCAATGTATCAACCATTGCTCTAGCTAATTTACCAGGGTTTAAAAGAATTCCTCCTGAGGTAAAAACTCCAATTTTATAAAAAGGCGTTCCCAATTTTTCAGTTAACTCTTTATTAAATAAAATTTTATTTTTAAAACCAAGACTATTTAATAATTTGCTGAACGATTGAGCTTTTGTCTCATCTTGCTCTTTAGAGGAAGCAAAATATTTTCCACATTCATTCCAATCACAATCAACCTGATATTCTTTTATAAATTTTCTAACAGCTTCTATACCCAAGTGATATATTTTTGTTTTTTTTACATAATTCTCTTTATCGCTGTTAGATGTAAAACCATCATTCAATGTAGTATCAACTAGATAGCCTGAATTTCTTGAACTTCCACCCTCGCCCGCTAACTGTGCATCAATGAGAATAATTTTTTTATCTTTCATTATATCTGAAAGTTTTCTAGCAGCTGATAATCCTGTATACCCAGCTCCTACAATTAAATAATCACAGTAAATGTCTTGATCTAGTAATTTAAAATTACTTCTCTCAGGAAGTTGTCTTGTCCATCCACAGAAATTGTTGTTTATTAAATCCAATAATTATTTTTATAATGAAATTTTACTAATCTCAACTAACAAGAGACTTTTGAGGCTTCATATCACTCTTGCTTATACCAGCTACTTTAACTGGTTTTTTCATAGCATCTCTTCTGAATGGCTCACCTAATTCTTGATTTAGAATTATTTCGATAAATGTAGTAATACCTTTTTTTTGATCTTCACATGATTGTTTAATAGCTTTAGTGGTTTCTTCCATTGTATTTGCGATTACACCTTTTAAACCGCATGCATTCGCAACTTTTGCATAACTTAATTCTGGATCTAACTCTGTTCCAACAAAATTATCATCGAACCATAAAATTGAATTTCTTTTTTCAGCACCCCATTGATAATTTCTAAAAATTACCATTGTTATTGCCGGCCACTCTTCTCTTGCACAAGAACTCATTTCATTCATACTTATTCCAAATGCTCCATCACCAGCAAAACCTATAACTGGAGTATCTGGACACCCGATTTTTGCTCCAAGAATAGATGGAAATCCATAACCACAAGGTCCAAATAAACCTGGTGCCAAATATTTTCTTGGTTTTTCAAATGTTGGGTATGCATTACCAATTGCACAATTATTTCCAATATCGCTTGAAATTATAACATCTTCTGGCATTCCAGCTTGAATAGCTCTCCATGCTTGTCTTGGAGACATTCTATCTTTATCTCTTTCTCTTGCTTCTTTGTTCCATACGGTGCCTGGATCATCATCCTCATGATCTAAGCTTGTAAGAGTTTGCAACCATGCAGATTTTGTTTGATGAATAAGATTTTTTCTATCTTCTCTACCATTATCTCCTGCATTTGATGAAAGTTTTTCTAATATCTGTTGAGCTACCATTTTAGCATCACCACAAATACCAACTGTAACTTTCTTAGTTAAGCCAATACGATCGGGGTTCATATCTACTTGAATAATTGTTGCATCTTTTGGCCAGTAATCAATTCCGTATCCTGGTAATGTTGAAAATGGATTTAATCTTGTTCCTAATGCTAAAACTACATCAGCTTTTGAAATTAACTCCATTGCAGCTTTAGATCCGTTGTAACCTAATGGACCAACAGCTAATGGATGGCTTCCTGGAAAACTATCATTATGTTGATATCCATTACATACAGGTGCATCAAGCTTTTCTGCTAATTTTTTACAATCATCAATCGCATCACCTATAACAACTCCTGCGCCAGATAAAATTACTGGGAATTTTGCTTCTGATAATAATTTCGCCGCTCTATCAACAGCATCTTTTCCGCCACCTTGTCTTTCAAATCTAACAATTGGAGGTAATTCTATATCTATAACTTGTGTCCAAAAATCTCTTGGGACATTTATTTGCGCAGGCGCTGAACCTCTAAATGCTTTTTCTATTACTCTGTTTAAAACTTCTGCCATTCTAGATGGGTCTCTAACTTCTTCTTGATAACACACCATATCTTTAAATAAATTCATTTGCTCTACTTCTTGAAAACCACCTTGGCCCATAGTTTTGTTTGCAGCTTGTGGTGTAACTAATAGTAGCGGAGTATGATTCCAATAAGCGGTTTTTATTGGTGTAACAAGTCCTGTAATGCCTGGTCCATTTTGAGCAATCACCATTGACATTTTTCCAGTCGCTCTAGTGTAGCCATCAGCAATCAATCCACCATTTGTTTCATGTGCAACGTCCCAAAAAGTTATTCCAGCTTCTGGGAAAAGATCAGAAATTGGCATGAATGCAGAACCGATAATACCAAACGAATGTTCGATACCATGCATTTGTAAAACTTTTACAAAAGCTTCTTCAGTCGTCATTTTAGCCATATCAAATCCTTCTTAATTCTATTTTTTAATTGTCAAAGTGCCCAATTCATATATAAATTGGATCGAATTTCAAACAAAGAAATCGTCACAATGGCTGGCACAGATATTATAATCCACGATGAAAAAGACAATGTAGGTGTTGTAGTTATTGAAAAAATTACTCCTAAACAAGACTGTGATTGCTGGATTATGGAAAATGATAAATCAGTAAAAATTCAATCGATGGATGAAATACCTTTGGGTCATAAAATTGCTATGACTGATCTTAACGAGGGAGATACAATATTAAAATACGGACATGATATTGGCAAAGTAGTTAAATCAATTAGAAAAGGTGAGCATGTACATGTTCACAACGTAAAAACTAAAAAGTGGTAAAATGGAAATTCCAAAAACGTTTTTAGGATATAAAAGAGAAGATGGAAGAACAGGCACAAGAAATCATGTAATAATTCTACCTGTTGATGATATTTCAAATGCTTGTGCTGAAGCTGTAGCTAATAATATTAAAGGTACGATTGCACTTCCACATTCTTATGGAAGATTACAATTTGGAGCAGACCTAGAGCTTCATTTTAGAACAATGATTGGAACAGGAAAAAATCCAAATGTAGCAGCAGTTATAGTAATTGGTATTGAGCCTAAATGGACAAAAAGAATTGTTGATGCAATTGCAACCACTGGAAAACCAGTTGAAGGTTTTAGTATAGAAGGTGTAGGAGATATAGACACTATCGCAAGAGTTTCAAAGAAAGCTCAAGAATTTTCAATTTGGGCATCTGAGAAACAAAGAGAAGAACGTCCTATAAGTGATTTATGGATTTCAGTTAAATGTGGAGAATCTGATACAACATCTGGATTAGCATCAAATCCTACAGTTGGAAATTTAATGGATAAATTAGAGCCCCTTGGTGTTCATTTGTGTTTTGGTGAAACATCTGAGCTAACGGGAGCTGAAACTGTTTGTGAAAAAAGAGGAAAAACTCCTGAAGCTCAAGAAAAATTTAGAAAAACGTGGAGTTCGTATAATGATTTCATCTTAAAAGAAGCAACAGACGATCTTTCTGAAAGTCAACCAACAGCTGGTAACATAGCTGGTGGACTTACTACAATTGAAGAAAAAGCATTTGGCAATTTTCAAAAAATTGGGGGATGTAAATTTATTGATGTACTAGAGCCAGCAGAAGAACCAACTAAAGGTCCAGGACTATACTTTATGGATACTTCATCAGCTGCTGCTGAATGTGTTACCTTACAAGCGGCAGGAGGATTCAATCTACACCTATTTCCAACTGGACAAGGAAATATAATTGGAAACCCAATTGAACCAGTCGTAAAACTAACTGCTAATCCTTTAACTGCTAGAACTATGAGTGAGCATATTGATGTTGATGTTTCTAAAATTTTATCAAGAGAAATGAATTTAGATGAAGCTGGTGATGAATTAATTAAAGCTACAATAAGAGTTGCAAACGGAAGATTAACTTGTGCTGAAGCATTAGGTCATAGAGAATTTGTTATGACTAAATTATACAGAAGTGCCTAAGCTTTAAGCTTAGCTTCTCTTGCTTTGTTCCACTTAGAAATATAATTTCTTAAAATTGCAGCTCCAATTCCAAGAACTACTGCCAATACAACTGATGTAAGTCCATAAAAAACTGGAAGGTCTTTCGAATAATCTAAAATAAACTGCGCAATGTTACCAAGGTTTTTAGTTCCATTTGCTACTGTTTCAACGATTACGTCTTCTTTAATAAAAGTGTCATAAGCAATTGCAATTCCAACTAATAATAAAAGTACTGCTAAGATTGTTTTAAATTCCGAGCTATCAACTTTTTCACCAATTTTTTGACCAAACTGAACACCTATAATAGAGCCAAATATAAGTACAAAAACTAAAACAAGATCAATTGTTCCGTAATTAAAGGCATGAAGAACGGTTACGATTGCACTTACAAATATTGTAACAAACAAAGATGTGCCAGGAATTAGTTTGGTTGGCATTCCAATAATATAAATCATTGCAGGAACTAATATAAATGCACCGCCCACTCCCATAATTGCAGCGATATATCCTACAATTAAACCAATAATAATTGGAGTAAATGCGCTTTCATAAACCTTTGACTTTTTAAAACGCATTCTAAAAGGAAGTCCATGTATCCAATAATGCGTATGTAATTTTTTTTTTACAACAATTTTTTTTCTTGCCTTATCAATTTCTGATACTCCTTGAATAAGCATCAAAGTTCCAAGTATAGCTAAGATATACATGTAGGCCAATGAGATAACGATGTTTATTTTTCCAATATCCTGAAAATAAGAAAAAGTTAGGATCCCTAGTAAGGTTCCAATAGTTCCTCCTACTACAATCATCAATCCCATTTTATAATCTAATGTTCCTTTTAAATAATGGGTGGTTGAACCTGATACTGATGTTCCTAAAATATTGCTTGCTTCATTTGGAACTGCATAAGCAGGTGGAATACCTAAAAATATTAAAAATGGTGTCATTAAAAATCCTCCACCTACACCAAACAATCCTGAAAGAATACCAACTGCTAAACTTAAACCAAATATGAAGAGTATGTTAATCTCGACTTGAGCTATTGGAAGAAAATATTCCATACAATCTAACTATTCCTCTCATAATCCAAAGTCAATGATTATAAGAATAAATTAAATAAAATTTTGAAATGTTCCTAGGATTATAATTGCCCAAGTAAAAAATATAAAAAGATAAAGAAAAGATTTAATTATTTTTGAAAGCTGATTTGAAACTAATAAAGGGATTTTCTTAATATTTTGATTAAAAGCTTGAAGCATACCCGCGAAATACCACAAGTTTTATTAAATGCAAATAATATTTAATTAAATTTAAAAAATAGTTGCCCCGAAGACTTTGACCTCATCTCCCTCTTCTCCAAGGACAAGTCGACCTAAAAAGTCTCCTGGTATCTCTGTACTGTTTTGTTTATAGATAACAGTTACGTACAAGCCTCTTCTTAGACAGCCTATAGCCTTACACCCCTCTTTAAGGCTTGAGATTAGCTTATTGCTTGCCCATTGCTTGCCTAGCTCTACTTCGTTGGCCCCGTAAAGCATTTGTGATGATAAATCCCTGGTAAAACCACCATAATCTTTCATGTTGGAACATCTAACCATGTTATCCCAGATAGGATCAGCAATTTTAATGATTTCTTCGTCTGATTTGTCGACAATACTCATCTAAAATGGTTAGGAAGCTTGCTTCTTCTCTTTATCATCAACGATATGATAAACAGGCTTTTTCTCCATTTCAAATTTTCCAGTTTCAGGATCTCTTCTAGAAACAGTTAAACAATGCCAGTTTTCATCATCAAGTTTCATGTGATCACCTCTATAATAATAGCCTGGCCAACGCGTTTCTTCTCTAAATAAAGTGTGATGAGCAACACATTCTGATGTTACAGCTCTATGCTTAAGTTCCCATGCTCTCATCAATTGGTGATAATCTTCAGCTCCTACATGATCTAAGTCTTCTTGAAGTAATTGTAGCTGTTCTAAGCCTTTTTTAAGTAGATTATCATTTGTCATGTAATTATTTGTTAATCCACCACAATATTCATCCATAATTTTTTGTAGTCTTTGTAGTCCTTGTATAGGTAAAATATAGCTCGGAGAAACAGTTCCTCCAGTAATTTCATTTCTTCCCACGGTATAGTTCTCGATTGGCTTAAATATTTCTTCTTTAAGCTTCTCTAATTGTGCATCAGAAACTTCGATATCATCAGCTTTTTTATCTTGAATATATTTAACAGCAGCTTTAGATGCTAACCTTCCTTCTGTAAATGAACCAGATGAAAACTTATGAGCACTTCCACCAACTGCATCTCCTGCTCCAAATAATCCATCAATAGTCATCATTCTATTGTATCCCCAGAAGTATTCATCAGGTGCTATATCTTCTGGTCCACTAACCCATGCCCCTGAACATGTAGCATGAGATCCCATTACATATGGCTCCGAAGTTGTTAATTCAGGGTTTGTGTATTTTGGATCAATATTTTGAGATGCCCATACAACCGCTTGTCCAACTGTCATTCCCAAGAAGTTTTCCCATCCAACGGTTTCTAAGTGCGGATCTTGGAATGCTTCTTTTGTAACCATATGAATTGGTCCACCACCTGCAGCTGTTTCTTGAATGAATGCATGATTTCTTAAACAAGTTGGTGTTGGATGATGGTCTATATATTCTCCCACTAATTCTTTGGTAGCTTCATACCATTTCTTCTCGTAGTTTTCGCCATTAGCGTTTTGAGTATAAGTTTTTAAATGTAAGAAATACGCTCCAACTGGACCATAACCATCTTTAAACCTACAAAGTACAATTCTATTTTCCATTTGAGTCATTTTTGCACCTGCTTGAATAGGTAATGCATAAGCAGATCCATTACTCCAAGGTGCATACCATGTTCTACCCATACCTTCACCAACTGCTCTTGGTTTAAATATGTGCGATGCTCCTCCAGCAGAAACAACTACTGTTCTAGATTTAAATACGTGAAAATTTCCAGTTCTAACATTAAAGCCAACTGCACCTGCTATACGGTTTGGATTTTTTTCATCTTTTAAAAGATGAGTAATCATTATTCTGTTATAAATTTTATCAGCAGATTTTTTTGCAGCTTCAGCTACAATTGGTTTGTAACTTTCGCCGTGTATCATTATTTGCCACTTACCTTCTCTTTGATATCTTCCAGTTTCTTTATTTTTCATCATTGGAAGACCCCATTCATCAAACATGTGAACAGTTGAGTCTACATGACGTGCCATGTCATAACCTAAATCTTCTCTAACAAGACCCATCAAATCATTTCTTGCATAACGTACATGGTCCTCCGGCATATTTTCGCCCCACTGCATTCCCATATAACAGTTAATAGCGTAAAGACCTTGTGCAACTGCACCACTTCTATCTATATTTGCTTTTTCTACACAGATTATTTTTAAATCTCTTCCCCAGTGTCTTGCCTCAAAGGTAGCGCCTGTTCCAGCCATACCTCCACCCACAACTAGTACATCACATTCTTCAATGATTGTTTTGTGCTTAGCCATTAATAATAAACGCCTTGCTTAAATGAATTCTTATCTAAAGTTGGTAAATCTTTTTCAGTATTTAAACCATGTGGCTCATTATATAAAATTTGTGAATTAATCTCTCCTTGATTGGGAGTATCAGCTTCAGCTAATTTTGGTATAAATTTTCCCCAAGGTTTTGTTGTTATTGGTGATACAAAATTTTTCTCTGTACCGTTTCTAAATTTTATTCTCCAAGAAATAGTTCCTTTTTCTTCTTCTCTTCTAACTCTAACACTATGACCCATTGGAGCAAAGTCAGCATATCCTCTTACATCAATTGCATGATTAGGACATGCCTTAACGCATGAATAACATTCCCAACAAAAATTTGGTTCTATATTTTTTGCTCTTCTAATAGTTTCGTCTATGTGCATGATATCCGATGGACATATATCTACACAGTGACCACAACCATCACATCTCGTCATGTATACAAAAGTTGACATATCTACTTATTACCTTTCTTTAAAATTTTATCAATCATATTAATAGTGCTTTGGTGCCTCACGTTTAATTCCAAGTCCAAATTGCTCTGGAGCATCTGCAGGTGGAGGTAAATTATCTCTAGATCCATCTGCTTCTGCTAAATTTTTTTGGATTGCAGCACCTGGTTTGTAAAACATATGTGCAAATTTAGACCAGTAAACTCCTCCAAATAAAACTATGTTAGCAACCGCAAACAAAATTAAAAATAAAATACTTAAACCAGTAGATCCTGAATATTGGAAATACGACCAAGCTAAACCAAACGTAGAAGATAATACTAAAGCCAAAACAAATAAATCTGCTTTTATGATTCTAAAAACCGAGTGAGCTTCAGCAGATACATCTACTCTTAAAAAAAACCAAAACCAATAAGCTCCAAGGCAAGTTAAAATTGCACCAGCATGCCAAATGATTGGCCATATAGATGGGGTTACAGCATTAGGAGAAGAATATCCAAATATCATAACACCTGACCCGATCCAAAATAATATTGTTCCATACATTCCTAATACATGTGCAAACCTTCTTTTACCCAATCCTAATTCAGATGTAGTTCCAATATCATGCACTACTGTTTTAGAAATTATCGCTGTTTTCTCTCCAAGACTTAATTCTCTACTTGCTGCTTTTTTTGCTTTTTTAGCATTATTAAAAAAATATTTTACATTCTTCTTATGAATAATATCCATCAGTGTTCCAATCACAACTAATGCCAACATCAATAAAACAAATGCTTGCAAAGCAATTGAAGGGACTGTTGAAGAAAGGACAGCAAATGGATTTGTTGTGAACATATTATTATCTCCGCTAAATATAATACTAATCTAAGCTCATAATCTATAAAAAATATTAGTTCAACTGACTAATAATCTCATCTGAAGAAAAAAATGTTAATAAAGTTTACTTTTTCCTTACATAATGCTGTTTAGCAGAAATTACAGCTCGAACACCACCTTGTGGATTTTTAACATCATTTTTTCGTCTTGGAATCAGATGAATGTGACAATGATTAATAGATTGTCCAGCAACCTTGCCTGAATTGGTACCAATATTAAAACCTTTTACAGATTTATCGTTCATTTCAATTTTTTTTTTTAGTTTCTTTATTAATTTATTGCAGGCTAAGATTTCTTTTGAGGTTAGATCAAAATAATTTTTAACACACCGCTTTGGAATTATAAGTGAATGAAATTTTGATACAGGGTAAGTGTCAGTAGTTGCATAAGCTAGTTCGTTTTCAAAAAGATATTTCTTTTTCTTTGTAAAACAGAATATGCAAGGGTTATTAGGATTTCTCATAAATAATTACTCAATTTTTTTTGTTTTAGTATTTGAGTTTGATATTTACTTACAAAAGTTTCATAGGATTTATATTTTTTTCTATTCCAGTTTTTCTCTTTTATTGATGAAACAGTAGAAACTCCCTTACCAGATCCGACTAGAAGTATCTCCTCGTATTGATTTAATTTATTTATATTAATATTAGTTTTTTTTATCTTAAATTGTTTTTCAAAAAACTTTAGATTAACTCCTCGATAAAATTTTCTTACAGGTGAATAATATTTATTACCTTTAATGAAAATAATATTTGAAGTTCCTGTTTCTAGAATTTTTCCATTTGAGCAAAGAGCAATATCAGATTTTGTATTATCCATTTTAGATAAATTTTTTAAAATAAATTTATACTTCAGATTTTTATGCTCAGGCTTAATTCTATTATAATTGACTAACTTTAACTGAAGATTTTTTTTAATTTTTAATTTATCTCTCAAAGAAATAGAAATTAAGCTTTTGGTTACTGCAATTCTCAATAAATGATTATAATTTTTTTGTTTATTTAAATTTGATTTAATTATTTTAAATATATTTTTTTTTAAATTACGATCATAGATTTTGTAATTTTTGGTAGACTTAATAAGATTTGTTATATGTTCTTTAAAAAATAAAATCTTTTGAGGCTTTCCATAGATCCACATAGTTGTAAATACCCCGTGGGCATTCCATAGATCTTTAAATTCTTTTTCTTTAAGATCTTTTCGACTGTAAGATTTTTTTAATAAGAATTTTACCATTTGTTGTTAAAAAAGATTCTGGATGAAATTGAAAACCATATACATCATCTCTTTTGTTTTCAAAAGCCATAGCAATATTAGTTTTAGCGCATCTCATAGTAATATCAAAATTTTCTTTAATAAATGGCTCTTGAAGCTTAAGTGAATGATATCTTCCGACTTTAAATTTAGAATTCTTTCTAAAGATGGATTTATTCGAAACAACATTTACTTCAGATTGATAACCATGAAATATTCTCCTTTGTTGAATAATTTTGGCATTTTCACAATGTAATATTTGCTGATAACCTAAGCAAATTCCTATGATTTTTTTTCTTCCTTTAAATTTATTATAAATTTTTGAAGTATTAGGATAATCTTTGGGTGAACCGGGTCCAGGAGATAATACAATTGTATTAGATTTATTTAATAAACTGTTATTTATTTCAAAATAATTTGAACAATAAACTTTATCAAACTGAGAGAATTGATGAACTACATTCCATGTAAATGAATCCTGGTGATCTATTATATAAATCATTTAAATAATTCTAATAATGATTTTGCCTTTATAAAGTTTTCATTAAATTCTTTTTTTGCTGCACTATCTAATACAACTCCAGATGCCGCAGATATTTCTGATGTATTTTTATAATTTAATATAGATCTTATTATTATGTTAAATCTCATGTCTTTATTAAATTTTATATAGCCAAAACTACCTGTAAAAATATTTCTATTCTCTTTTTCTTGTTGATTTAATAATTCCAAAGTTCGTACTTTGGGACAGCCTATGACTGACCCCCCAGGCATCATAGATTTAATAATATTTTTTATAGTCATACCCTTTAATAGACTTCCAGATATAGTTGTTACATAATGAAATAAGTGCCTATATTCCTCAACATACTTTTCTTTCTCAATTTTTACTGTTCCTGGAATACAAACTCTGGATAAATCACTTCTTTCCATATCAACAATCATATTATGTTCTTTAGTCTCTTTAATGTTATTTCTAAAAAACTTTAAGGCACTAGATCTGTTCGTTTTTTTAGTTTTTCTTAATGTGCCAGCAATAGGCTTGGTAATGATTTTGTTACCTTTTTTTAATAATAAAGTTTCAGGTGAGCAGCTTACAATAGAATAATTTTTATCTCTTACCATAAAAGATTCTGGTGAAGCATTTGACTTCATTAATCTCCAGAAAAAATTAATTGGATTTATTGATGATTTATTGCGATATTTTGTACAAACTTTTATTTGATATGTTTCCCCTTGTCTTATTTTTTTTGAAAAAATATCAAATATTTTTTTGTATTTTTGATATTTAATATTTAATTTAAAGGGTGATAAGATTTTAGTTGGTTTAAAATAATTATTAAATTCGTGCTTTTTTTTATTTGAAAATATTGAAATATTATCTCTAATTTTAATAATTGTTTCTGGTTTGTAAAAAACTCCTTTATAAAAACTATTTTTAGACTGTTTACTTATTTTAATACCAAGTAAATAATTTAAAATTTCATATCCAAAAAAACCAACATATTGATCGGTTTCTTTTTTATATTTCATTTTTTCAAAAGAGTTTAAAAATTTATGTATATTTTTTTTTGATAAATTAATTTTTTTTGAAAAATCTGTATAAATGTCATAACCATTATCGACCTTATAGATTATCAATGGCTTATCCGACTGATAAAGTTTTTCTAAATACGGGTTAAATTTAAGTTTATGCGATTTGCGGTCTTTCAATTGGCTTCTCTTTTATAGGTAAATGTATCAAACCAGCAAAAATAGATAATGCGATAGATATGTACCAAGCATAATCAAAATTGCCGTTAAGTTCGTAGAAAACTCCACTCAAATAAGCTCCTAAAAAAGATCCAATTTGATGACTTACAAAAACAATTCCATATAATAATCCGATATACTTAGTTCCAAATACCTTGCCTATTATTCCATTTGTTGGTGGAACTGTTGATAGCCACAACATTCCAAATGTTATTCCAAAGATTACTGAATTAAAAACACTTGGTGGTAGGAATATGAAATAAATAATTGATACTCCTCTTAGTAGATAAATTGCACTTAATAAAATTTTTTGACTGTATCTAGTTGCAAGATATCCACTTGTAATTGTTCCAACCATATTAAAAAGTCCAATTAAAGCCAATACCATCGCTGCACACCAATCTGGTAATCCTTTATCAATCATGTAAGTGGGTATATGAGTTGCGACCAAAGCAATGTGCCAACCGCATACAAAGAAACCTAAAGTAAGATAGATGTAACTTTTATTTGAAAAAGCCTCTTTTAAAGCTTCTCTAGCTGTTTGATTGTTATTTTGATTTGTACCGACAGGTATTTTTGGTGTTGAAACAAATAATGCTACAATTAATCCTAGACCTAAAAAGAAACAAAAAAATAACATTGTATTTTCCCACCCATGTTCAACAAGTGAATATCTAGTGATTAGTGGTGATATAAAATATCCAAAAGATCCTGCTGAAGTTACTATTCCTGTTGCTATTGTCCTGCTTGAAACTGGGAAATGTTTTGCAACAACTGAAACAGGTATACTGATAGCTGTAGATCCCAGTCCAACACCAACTAATATTCCTATTGTTATAGTAAAATAATAACCAGTATTAAAACCTGAATAAAACAATAAAATTGCTAACAAATAAAAAACAAAACCAATAAAGATTGCAATATTTCCACCATACTTATCGGTAATAATTCCAAACATAGGACTGAAAACACCCCACAATAAGAGCTGTAATCCCATTGTAAAACCGAACTGTGTTATGGTAATATCTAAATCAGTTGCAAAATCAAAATAAAACATTCCAAAAGTTTGTCTTATTCCTAATGCAATAATAACAACAACAGATGCAGCTATTACAGTAACTAATGCTTTTTTTGTTGGAAAAAATTTGGTGTCATTCATCTTACAGATTTAATAGCCTGTTTAATGTCAGCAATCAAATCATTTGGGTCTTCCAAACCGATATGTAATCTTATAATATGTTCGTTATTACTAAGCTTTGTGTAGCTCCTATTACCCAGTGCCAATTTGTCTTGATATAAAGCAAGACTTTCAAATCCTCCCCAACTGTAACCATGGGCAAATAATTTTAATTTATTCAAAAATTTTATTACAGAGTTTTTATTTTTAGAAATAATTTTTACACCCATTAACCCAGATGATCCTGAATAATACTTTTTCCACATTTTGTATTGTTTAATGTTTTTTTTAATTGGGTAAAAAACCTCTTTAACTTTTTTTTGTTTGCTCAAAAAATTAGCTACCTTGATGGTATTTTCTTGATGTTTGTCTAACCTAATATCCAACGTTCTTAATCCTCTCATAATTAAGTAGGCATCATCAGGGCTTAGTCTTAAACCAACTGCTTTTTGACTTAATTCTACTTCTTTAAAAAGTCTTTTTTTAATAGCTAAACTGCCACCCATAACATCTGAATGACCAGAATAATATTTTGTCGCTGAAACTATAGACATATCAAAACCTAAGTCTAAAGGCTTGATTAAATAAGGTGTTCCCCAAGTGTTATCTATAGCTGTATAAATATTCTTATTCTTAGCAAAAGATAATATTTTTTTTAAATCTTGAAATTCAAATGTGTTACTTCCTGGGTTTTCAACAAAAATAAGTTTAGTCTTATTTGTAATTTTTTTTTTTAAGTCATCTAAGTTTTTTGGATCATAAAAAACTGCTTTAATATTGAATTTTTTTAAATAGTCTTCGGTTAAAAATCTTGTGGGAGAGTAGACTGAGTCCGTTATAATTATTTCATCACCAGGTCTTACAACACTAATCACTCCAAGAAAAACTGCACCAAATCCTGTTGGTGTTAAATAAACTTGATAAGCATTTTCGATTTTTCTTAATAGTTCTTGTAGTGCAAAAGTTGTTGATGTTCCTTTTCTACCATAATCAAAATTTTTGCTTAGGGGATTTTTTTTATAATTACTTTGTGTTTTCTTTATATCTTGAAGAGTTTTAAATATTATTGTTGAAGCTCTTACTACTGGCGGATTAACTGACTGATTTTGATAATCTTTTCCTACTTGTTTTAAAAAAGTTTTAACTGAATTAACCATAAAAAAATTGATTAGTTATATTGACAATGCTATATCCCTCAAATAAGTCAATAAAATTGTAAAACTAAGGAGATTATGGGATACCCTAAAAAGCATAGAGGCCGAAGAAAAATGGGCTCTAAAAAAAGAAGAGCAAGAAAAAAGAATAAGAAAAAGTAAAATTAATTATTCTTTAATCCAACCACCACCAAGAACTTTGTGACCATATTGGTCTTTTTTATAAAAGACACATGCTTGTCCAGGTGAAATACCATCTTCAGAATTATCTAAATTTACCTCAGCATCATTCTCGTTAATAAAATTTACATTGGCGCTTAACAACTTTCCTGTAGACCTAACTTTGACTAATATATTTTCATTTAATTCGTTTTTATCCGATAGTAGATTAATATTTTTTAAATTAATTTTCTTTTTTCCTAGATGTTCTCGTCCTCCAACAATTATTTCATTATTCTCTGCATCAATTTTAATTACATATAATGCCTCTTTGTCAGCTACTTTAATTCCTTTTCTTTGACCAATAGTAAAATTTATAATTCCATCATGAACACCTATTACTTCACCATTTAGATTTTTAATATTGCCTTTTTTTAATGAATCTGGCTTAAACTTTTTTATCACTGATGAATAGTCTCCGTTAGGAACAAAACATATATCTTGACTATCTGGCTTATCTGCAACATTTAAATTTAGTTTTTTAGCAATTTCTCTAGTTTCATTTTTTAACATTCCACCTAATGGAAATCGTAAATAATTTAATTGCTCTCTTGTAGTATTAAATAGAAAATAGCTTTGATCTCTATTTTCATCTACTGCTCTATACATATTATTTTTTTCATTTATCGTTATATTTTTTACATAATGACCTGTAATCAAAGCATCAGCGTTTAAATCTTTGGCAACTTCATACAAATCTCTAAATTTGACAGTTTGATTACACTGCACGCATGGTATTGGAGTTTCTCCTTTTAAGTAACTTTCTACAAAATTATCAATAACTCCTTGCTTAAATTTATCTTGGTAATAAAGAATTTTATGATCAATATCTAATTTATGAGCAACTCTTTTTGCATCTATAACATCTTGGCCTGAGCAACATACTTTTGATTTAACAACTTCTTTACTATCGTTGTATAGTTTTAATGTTATACCTATAACATTATATCCTTGCATTTTCATCAAACCTGCAACTGTAGATGAGTCTACACCACCAGACATAGCTACAATTACTTTTGTATCAGACGGTTTTTTATCTAATCCAATTGAGTTTAACTGTAAATTCATGTGGTGGTATTTATACTCATTTCTATTATAAGTAAAATCAAATGATTTTAGATTTTGAACCAGGTGATAAGGTTATAAATCCTAATAATAAAGATTGGGGAATAGGACAAGTGCAATCAATTATTAAGGAAAAAGTAACTGTGAATTTCGAAAATGTAGGAAAAAAAGTTATCAATGCTAAAAATATCGAATTAGAAAAGTTAGAATAAATGAAAGATATCGAAATTAAAACAACTATTGAAAAACTGATTGATACTTTTTTATACGCAGGAAAAGTTTCAATAGAATTAAGAGAAAAAGGCTTAATAAAAGAAATTAAGGAAGATAACACACCTGTTAGCAATGGTGATCTTGAGGTTAATAGAATTTTAACTGAAAAAATAAATGACTTAACTCCTCAAATACCGATTATATCAGAAGAAACTAGTCATAATAAATCCAAGAAAGATTTAAAAAATTTTTGGCTAATAGATCCAATTGATGGTACGTATGATTACATTAATGATCTTGACGAATTTACTCTAAATGCTGGTTTAATAATTAATAATCGAGCAGTAGCAGGTATAATATATGCACCCGCTAAAAATAGATTATTTTATTCTTATGATAAAGGTTGTTCATTTGAAATAATTAATAGCAAACATGTAAAATTAGACTGTTCAAAAATTTCGAATAATAAACTTAAATTTGTATCATATTCAAATAAACTAAAACCTGAAATAAACAAAATATATCAAACAATGAATGTTAATGAATTTAAAAGGATGAAAAGTTCTTTAAAATTTTGTGTAATAGCTTCAAATGAATACGACGGCTATGTTGCAGAGCCTAGAGCATGTGAATGGGATATTGCAGCTGGGCATGCTATTCTTGAAAATGCAGGGGGTATAGTTACTGATTTTGAGGGAAATGAAATACTTTACGGAAAAGAAAATTTTAAAAATCCTAGTATAATTTTGAAAAGAAATAAAAATATATAATGAGTGAGCAATTAAGAATAATATTAATTATAATAGTTTCAGTATCAATTTTTGGATTAATAGTATTTGTGATGGTAAAAAACTATATCAAAAGCAAAATTCAGTATTATTTAGAAGAAAAGAATAAAAAGTCTAAAGAAGATTTATAATTTTCAAATATTCCTCTTTATCTAGTTCCATTACTCTTCTGGAAACTTCAAAATCAAATCCAGATCTTGCTAATATACCAATATCTTTTTTATAGAATAAAGGTCTATTATCTTCATTTCTTGAAGGACCAATTCTTTTTTTTTTACAAACTTTTATGGCTGAAAAAAAATCTTGATCTTCATTATTTTCATTAATTTGTTCAATTGTATTTTTTATATATTTTTCTCCAACTCCTTTGCTTATTAAATAATTTCTAATCTTATTTATTGATGAGCCACGTTGGATTAGACTTTTTGCCTTTGTTTCTGAATAAAATTTATCATTTATAAATTTAGATTTTTCTAAATCTTCAGCTACAATCTCGATTAGATCTGAAATATTGCTTCTTTTAACGTTATCAACTTTAGATCTTAAATATTTCTTTAAAAGATATGTTTTTAGCTGTTGTTTTGATGGTGCAAATTTTTCTACATAATTAAGTGCAAAGTTGCGCATTTCATCAATTGTCGCTTCTAAGTTTTTTTTTTTATTTTTTATAGGAATCATTATTGCATTTAATATAATATAACCCTGATGATTGAACAAATATCTGCATTTTTTACAGTAGAAATGATCTATATGTGGTTAAATATAGGTGTAATACCTTTTTGGTTAATGCTTATTATTTTTCCACAGACTAAAGTTTGTGGTTTATTTGTTACATCAATAATCCCAACATTTATTTTGGCAAGTGTTTATGTTTATCTATTATATATATTCTTTTTTGCCGGATATGATTTTGATAAAAACTTTATTTTATATTTAAGTTTTTATGATCTAGCTGAGCTTTTTGAGAATAATGAGTTTTTAATTTTATTTTGGACACACTTCTTAGCTATTAATCTATTTTGTGGATCTTGGATTGTTAGAGATAGCCAGAGATTTTATATGTCAAAAATTCTAGTCTTTTTTCCTTTAATAATCACATATTTTATTGGTCCTTTAGGATTATTTATATACTGGGTGATAAGAATCTTTTTCGCAAAGAGAATAAGTTTGTTTGATTAATTCTATTTCTCTACTTTAAAGCCACTGCTCTTCATTTGAGAAAAGCCACCATCTATGTGTGAAATTTTTTCAAACCCCATATCTTTCAATGATTTTGTAGCTAGTGCAGATCTTAGTCCTCCTGCGCAAAATAATACCATTTCTTTGTTCATATCTATCTTGCCCTCTTTAAAGTAAGGACTATCTGGATCCATCCAAAACTCTAACATTCCTCTAGGAATGTGATGAGAATTTTCTATTCTTCCCATTTTCTCTAGCTCTCTAATATCTCTTATATCTATTAGATTACATTTATCAGAATTTACCATTTCTAAAGCTTCAGCTGGAGAAAGTGTTTTGATTTGATTTAAAGCTTCGTTAACAAGTGTTTGTGATGATTTAATTTTCATATTGCTATACAGTTATATTGTGAAAGAATTAAAATTAAAGAAAAAAAATTCATTTTTTGAAAAACTGTTAATTAAAATAAATCGATATTTTGGCTTCGAAATCATCAATAATAGCAATTACGATATACCTTCATTGAAGGATTCCAGTAATCAAAATCTTTCCACTATAGGACAAAAATCAATAACAATACCAATGGGTTCACTCAAAATTAAGAGAAAAGTAAAAGCTTTAGAAATTATTTTTAGAAGCTGTGCCTCTGTTTTAATGTTATCTCAAACAAAAAAAAGAATATTTGATAAAAAAAAAGAGGAGTATTCAATAAGATCATTAAATTCTTTGGTAAATTCTATCAATTCATCCAAAGATCTCTTCGAGTCCATAAAGTTAAAATTAACAATAATAGATCATAATTCAGATCAAGAAATATTGAATAAATACTATAAAATTTTAAATGGTCAATTTTTTGAGAGCAGAATAAAAAAGTTAAATTTTGAAAAATACAAATCATTTATAGATCATAAAAACGAAAAAAATGAAAACGTCACAGATGCCCAAAAATCAAATATGTCTAATATTTATCAATCAATTGAAATATCAAAAAATTCTGATGATCTAATTTACTTTGTTGAAGATGACTACATTCATAGAAAAAATAGTCTTGAAGAAATGGTATTTGCATATGAAAAATTTTCAACAATTTTAAATGATGAGCTTTTTCTGTGCCCAACAGATTATCCATATTTATATTTTTCGCCAGAAGATACAAAGGTACTCCTTGGTAATCAATCTCATTGGAGGAAAATAGATCAGACTTTATGCACTTTTTTGACAAGTAATAGGATGGTTAATAAGCATTTTGATAAGTTGTTAAGTATGTGTAAAAAAGAACATTCTCCATTTGAAAAACCTTTGCACGACATTTTTAAATCTGAGGTATGTTTGAGCCCAATCCCATCTCTTGCAATACATGCAACCAATATAAACTCTATTTATGGAGTATCTCCGGTTGTAAATATAAAAAAATTGTGGGATGAGAGTAATTATGACTAAAACTTTAAATAAAATTGCTCCTAATTTCAAAATCCCATCAACTAATTCAAAACTTTTAGAGTTAAAGAAGGTAAAAAGTAAATACAAAGTTTTATATTTCTATCCAAAAGATAATACTCCTGGCTGCACAATTGAGACAAAAGATTTCAATTCACTTCTTTCACAATTTAAAAAATTAGACTGTGAAGTAATTGGTATTTCTAAAGATAATATGGAAAGTCATGAAAAATTTAGAGATAAATTCAAAATTAAATTTGATTTAGTAGCAGACGTTAAAAAAGAAGCGATTAAAGCATTCAAAGTTTGGGGTAAAAAAAAATTCATGGGTAGAGAATTTATGGGATTAATAAGAAGCACATTTTTATTAAAAGATGACAAAATTATTAAAGAATGGCGTTCAGTAAAAGTTAAAGACCACGCAAAAGAAGTTTTAAAATTTTTAAAATCAGTACAATAAAAAAAGGCCCCAATTGAGGGGCCTTTTTGATTTAACTTAAGGGAGGGAGTTAAATTTAGTCTCTTATAGCGTAAGCTATTACACCAGTTTCAGTTACGTCTGTACCTTTCAGTTCAGCCTCTTTACTTAATCTGATACCCATAGTGTTTTTCATAATTGCCCATACAATGTATGATACTACAAAAACAAATGCGTTGATCGAGATTACACCGATTAACTGTGCGCTAAAGTTTGCATCAGAGTTTGTTAGTGGAACAGCTAATGTTCCCCAAACTCCAGCAAATAAGTGAGCTGGTATTGCACCAACAACATCATCAATCTTAAATGAGAATAATAGTTTTGTTCCAAACACTACTATTAATCCACCGATTGCACCGATGAATATTGCTGCTATAGGTGCTGGCGCTAATGGTTCAGCTGTTATTGCAACTAATCCACCAATCGCACCGTTAAGCATTTGAACTACATCAGTTTTACCATACATTAATCTAGTAATTACTGCTGCTGCTAAAACACCACCACACGCTGCTAAGTTTGTATTAATAAATATGTTTGATACAGCTACTGCATCATCGAAAGTTCCCATAGCAAGCTGTGAACCACCGTTGAAACCGAACCAACCTAACCATAAAATAAACACTCCAACTGTTACCAAAGGTATAGAAGAAGCTGCAAATGGTCTCATTGGCTTAGCTGCACCTGATTTATCAAATCTGCCTGTTCTTGCACCTAACAACATAGCACCTGCTAAAGCTGCAGCACCACCAGTTGAGTGTACAAGAGTTGAACCAGCAAAATCAGAGAAACCTAAAGCGGCTAACCAGCCACCACCCCACTGCCATCCCATGACAATTGGATAAATGATTCCTGATAAAATTGCCGCAAATAAGAAGAAAGGCCATAATTTAATTCTTTCTGCTAGCGTACCAGATACAATTGATACTGTTGTTGCACAGAATACCATTTGGAAATACCAATCCGAACCATCTGCATATCCTGTATCAACAGCACTTGCATCAGACCACGGAGTGAATGTTCCTATATAGCCACCTTCTGGAATTCCATATGCTAAGTTATAACCTACCATCCAGAACATAATTCCAGCGATAGAAAATAATCCTATATTTTTTGCACAAATTACAGATACACTTTTTGAAGTTACCATTCCCGATTCTAGCATCGCAAATCCGCAAGCCATAAACATGACAAGAAAACCACAAACTAAAAATAGAAATGTATTAAAAATAAATCCAACTTCTGCAGAGACTGTAGATTCGGCATAACCTACACTTGTCATATTCAGTAAGAAAAACAAACTTACTAAAGGACCGACAAGTTTTTTTAAATGTTTAGTCATTTAACCTCCATTGTTAAAAAGAGGTTCTTATAATTTTAAAATAAATAAAAACTAATGATTGTTGTTAAAAATAGATATGCAGTTTTTGCATGTAGAAACAGCCTTTATTAAGAATTTTAGCATTCCTAATAAAGGCTGTTAAATGAGATTTACTTGTTAAATACTTCTTTAAGTGCTTTAGCAGGTAAAAACTTTACCTTTTGAGAAGCAGCGATTTGGATTTGCTCTCCAGTTCTTGGATTACGTCCAATTCGGGCTTTTCTTTTAGCCACTTTATATGTACCAAAACCTGCAATCTTTACAGAATCGTCGTTTTTCAACGCATCTAGTATAGTATTCGTAATAGTATCAAAAGTACGCTCTGCATCAGCTTTACTTTGATTTAACGAACCAGCTAGCTTTGCTACTAATTGTTTTTTGTTCATTTTAGCTCCGGTTTTAAAGGTTTATGAAACTATACTTAACAAAATCATTGATAATTCAAGCTTTTTTTTAGTATATATTTTTTTTTCAACAACTATATATAGTGGTAAAAAAAGTCAGTAAATACAATGTTTTTTTAGCTATTAAAAAAGCCTTAAAATAAGCCTAAATCTTTAAGGTCATTAAATGTTGCGAAAAACATCAAAGATAACAACAAAAACATTCCGATTCGAAAAAAACCTTCCTGTGTTTTTTGACTTAAAGGACGACCTAAAACTTTTTCAAATGCGTAAAACATGAGATGTCCTCCGTCTAATAAAGGTATGGGAAACAAGTTAATTAATCCTAAACTTATTGAAATATAAGCCATCATACTGACAAAAGGTATAATTCCAAATTCTGCAACTTGGCCAGAAATTTTTGCTATTCTTATAGGACCACCCAATTGAGAGCTGTCCCCTGCTCCTGTAAACATTGATCCAAGATATTTAAGTGATGAAGTTGTTACAAAATAAACTTCATTAAATGATTGAAGTAAAGCTTGTGCAGGTCCAAGTTTTTTGTGTGTTATTTGATTGTTATAAGGACTAAGTTTAATACCTACCATCCTTTTCTTTAATTTGTTTCCTAATTCATCAACGCTATCAACAAAATTTGGTTTGACTTTTAAAATTATCTCCTGGTCATATCTTGAAACTTTAAAATCGATAAATTCTGATGTTGACATTGCTATTAATTTAGAAACATCAAGAATACTCTCTACTTTTGTATTATCTATTTCAATAATAACATCATTTTTTTGCATACCAGCAACTTCAGCTGGACTATCTTTTAATACTTCATCAATTACAGCTGGTGTAAAATCTTTACCTGCGAACATGTATATGAAAGTAAAAATGACTAAAGCTAATATAAAATTAGCCAATGGTCCTCCAGCAACAATTAATGCTCTTTGGTAAAGAGGTTTTGTTACAAACAATTTATGTTGGTCTTCTTTGCTATATTTTTTTAGTAGTTCTTCTTGATCTGCTTGTGAAAATACATTCCTATCTCCAAAAAATTTTACATAACCGCCTAGTGGTATCCAACAAACTTTCCATCTTGTCCCAGATTTATCATTCCATCCAAATAATTCTCGACCAAAACCTATTGAAAAATCTGTTACACCAACACCATATCTTTTTGCAAAATAATAATGTCCATATTCATGAATGAAAACAACAACAACAATTAATACAATAAATGGTAATATAAAATTGAGCATTTATTAAATTATACAATAATTAGGTTTTTTATAAACATCAATTATTTCAATTTCCATGCAATTATTGGTGATAAAGTTGCCGCAATAAATGAACAAAATAAAAGAGATTGAGAAATATACGATGGTGCTAAATCCATTGGCAAAATTATGCCAAATAGTATTGACTTAGAAAAATCAGGACTTGGAAAAAATAATAGTCCTGCAATTAATCCTATTAATATAGAAACATAAGCATTTTTTTCATCATAAGATTTTGAATAAAAAGTATAAAAAACACTTAAAACAGCTGCACAACAAAATAAATCTGCAATTAAGAATAAATAAAGAATACTAAATCCTTTTGATGCAACAAAAAAAGCTAAGACCGAAAGAAAAATAACAAATTGTTTTGAGATATTTAAATGATTATTTTTTAAATTTAATACTTTATCTACATCGACTATTACCAAACTTGAAATAGCATTTATTAAAGTATCAATACTACTTATTGTTAAAGAGATAGCTAAAATTATTACAATGACTGAAAATATTATTAAATTTTCTTCTAATAAAATTGAGAAAAATGCAAGATCAGGTATTACATTAGTATCTTGAGAGACAGCCACTAAACCACTAAATCCCATAAAAAAGACTATTGGTAATATTATTAAAAATGAAAATATTAAACTTTTTTTTAAAACCTCGTAATTTTTTGCAGCATAAACTCTCTGCCAATTACCTTGATGAAAAAGATTAGTTGCAGCAACAGCTATAAAGAAAGTTAAACCAGCAGTATAATTTGGAAGATAACTAAAACTTAACAAATGCGGATTATTATTTTTAATAATTTCAAAATTAAATTCGTTTGTTTCAATTGAGGTAATAAAAATTAAACTAATTATTAAAAGTGCTGTAAATACAAAAAATTGAATATTATCTGTGATTAAAGATGCTCTTAACCCTCCATATAATGTGTAAAGTAACGAACATGATATTACTATTAAAGAGGTGATCCACAATTCAGTGCCAGATATGTAATTAATTAAAAAAGCTACAGCAGTAACTTCAGCAATTAAAAAGATTGTCATATAAAAAATAGAAAAAACTAAAATAAGTTTATAAAGATTTGGTCCAAATCTTAATCTTATTATTTCAATAATACTTTTGCCTTGCGGATAACTAGTTCTAAATTTTTTACCAAGATAAATTAAAATAAAAAGTGGAAATGCAGTTCCTAGTGAATAGCCAATTACTGCACCAATTCCTCCCCATGTTGCTGCTGATGCGGGTCCAAATAAAATCCAAGCACCAAGTGCTGAAGCAACAAGACTTGTTGTTAAGGATAAAGTTCCAATCGAACGGTTTGCAACTAAATAATTATTAAGTCCTTTAAATTTTTTTGAAAAATAAATTCCAACAAAAACAAATATTAAAGAAATTGAAATAATTAATATTATTGCTGATGATTGATTGATTATATTTAAATTATTCATTTTCCCTTTCTGAATTACCGGACAGGTTCTAAGGGTATTTCTCAGCCATCTGGCACCCCATTTACAACTTATTTCAAAGATTAAATGAAATCAATTATTAACTTAGCGCTACTAACAAGAATTAAAGCGTAAATGATATTATAAAATAAATTTTCCTCAATTATTTTAAGTAATTTGTAACCTATAAAAATTCCAATAAGCGCTAGGGGAAAGAGAGTAACTGATTGATATAAAGTATCAAAATTCATCATAGATAAATAAACATACAGAGGAAGCTTAATTAGATTAACACAACTAAAAAAAATAATTCTTGTACCAACATATATTTCTTTTTTCATTCTTAGTGGAAGCAAATAAAGACTTGTTGGAGTTCCTCCCGCATGAACACAAAAACTTGAAAAACCGGCAATGGATGAACAAATAGCCCCTTTAAAAAAGTTTTTTTTTACCGGTATAGTTTTTTCTTTTTTAAATAAAAAATAATGACCAGAAAATAAAAAACCCATTATTCCAACTATTAACTTAAGCAAATCCTCAGAAAAATAAGTAAATGTAAATGAGCCAATTATTATTCCAATAGCTGCAAATGGAACTATTAATTTAAGTGTTCCAAAATCAAACTCTCTTCTAAATCTATAAACTGCAATAATGTCTGAAAAAATTAATATTGGTAAAATAATTGCAAGTGCTTGATTTAATGGCATTACTACTGTCATTAATGGAACTGAAATTAATGATATTGATCCACCTAAACCTGATTTAGCAATTCCATATAATACGATAGCTGGAACAACGCTAACAAAGAATAATAAATTTATCTCCATTATAAATTAGAAATATAGTAATAAAGATAAAACCACTAATATTAAAACTAATATGATGACAGCTATGTAATTGAATTTAATTTTAAATTTGCTTAATAAAAATTCATTAATTTTTTCCCAGAAAATAATAATTAAAATTAATAGTACTGCTGGAAGAATAAATTTAATCATAAATCTATTTACATCAAAAAATACATCAATCCAAATATAACAAGTATAATTATTATCCAAATTGAAAAATTAGATATCAATTGTTTGATATTTGAGTTTGATCTGAGAAAATTAGGTAGAACTAATATTAAGACTAATATTAAAAATATTGCAGGAATTATCTGGTCAACAGTCAAATTAATTTTTTATATTATAACCTTTTTTAAGTATAATTGAGACAAGAGTTACACATGCAATTAAAAATATAAACATTGTTGAAATACTTATCCAAATATCAAAATCAGAAACTCCATAAAATGCAAACCTCAGCCCATTAATTAAATATACAACAGGATTAAAATAAGTAACTGTTTGCCAGAAACTTGGGAGCATATCTAGCGAATACAAACTTCCACCTAAGAATACCATTGGTGTTATGACAATTGTTGGTATTATAGACATTTGCTCGAAATTTTTACTAAGAAGTCCAATTAAAAACCCAAACAAAGCAAAAGTAAAAGCAACTAGAATTAATAAGAAAATCATTAGTAAAGGAAACTTTACATTTACTTCTGCAAAGAAAAGTGAAGTGCAGAAAATTACTGCAGCAACAATTAAGGTTTTAGTTGCACCTGCACCAACATAAGCAATTACAATTTCTACAGTAGAAATTGGAGCTGCTAAAATTTCATAAATTGTTCCATTAAATTTAGGAAAAAAAATTCCAAAAGAAGTGTTACTGATAGATTGCGTTAATAATGTTAACATCAATAATCCTGGAACTATGTAAGAGCCATAACTAATGCCATCAATTTTTTGTACATAATCCCCAATGACTGAGCCAAATACTATAAAGTATAATGAAGTAGATAAAACTGGAGAAAGAAGAGATTGTATTAATGTTCTTCTAAATCGATCCATTTCATGAAAATAAATTGCTCTTAATGCGTAAAAATTAATCCTCATTATTTTCCTTTACCAATGTCACAAAAATCTTTTCAAGATTATTTTGCTCTGTTTTTAAATCTCTCATCCTCAAACCTGCATTTTTTAAATCTTGAAGCATCTTTGTAATGCCTGTTCTTTCAGCATGTAAGTTATAGTTGTAAATTAATGAATAATTATCATTAGAGATTGATAGATTATATTCATCAAGTTCTGAAGGAATTTTTTCGACTTTATCCTGCAACTCAATAGTTAATTTTTTATGACCCATTTTTTTTAATAAATCTATTTTATTATCAACAACAATAATTTCTCCTTGATTAATTACAGCAACTCGGTCTGCGATTGCCTCTGCTTCTTCAATATAGTGTGTTGTTAAAATTATGGTTACTCCAGTTTTTCTTAATCCCTCTACAACTTTCCACATATCTTTTCTCAATTCTACATCTACGCCTGCCGTTGGTTCATCAAGAAATAATATCGAAGGTTCATGAGATAATGCTTTTGCTATCATTACACGTCTTTTCATTCCTCCTGAAAGCTGATTTAACCTTAAATCTTTTTTATCCCATAAACTAAAATCTTTTAGAACTTTTTCTATATGTTGGGGGTTTGGCTTTTTTCCGTATAAGCCTCTTGAATATGAAACATTGTTAAACACTGTTTCAAATTGTTCTAGTGAAATTTCTTGGGGGACCAGTCCTATTCTTGATCTTGTTTCTCTATAATCTTTTATAATATCAAAACCATCTACTGTAATTACTCCAGAAGTTGGTTTAACTATACCACATACAATACTTATCAGTGTAGTTTTGCCAGCTCCATTTGGTCCAAGCATAGCAATAATTTCACCTTGCTTTATATTTAAATTAACAGTTTTTAAAGCGTTAAATCCATTGTCGTATACCTTTGAAAGGCCATCAATTGTTATTAAATCTTTAGTCATTATCTGAGGTCTTAATTTGATATAGAGATGTTTTTAGTGACAAGCAATATTATATTTTTTTAATCTCCAATAATTGTATGGCCATGGAGTTAAAAATCCAACTAAAAGCATTATTGGTACTACCCACCAATTTAAAATAGCTCCACCTGTTAAAATTACATCTGTGAGGTTCATGGCTATTTCCATACTGACCATTGATATAAAGCTCATACCAAGCGCAGTCTTTAATGCTTTGGAAAAATCAAGTTTTTGTCTTAGTAAAATTATAGTTTCTAAAATAATACTTGTAATCAAACCATTTATAATTGCTAAAATCATGATGGCTAAAACAGGCCAAGGAATTCCTGTTATCTGAAAATACAATATAGTTCCAAAGTCACCAATTGCACAGCCTAGTAAACACCAAGCAGTATTTTTTGCGCTTCTTTTCCAAGTATGCTTGCATGACCAATTAAAATTTATTGCTTCTGAACTCATTATTTGCTCATTTCTAAATGATATTCATAAATATCATCTTTCCAATAAGATTTAATGTACGAAAGAATGTTATCAATACCTTCATCACTTATTTTGTCACCAAAACCCATCATCTTGCCTTCATAATTTTTTATCAATTTAGCAAATCCATACTTTATCATTCTATGTAGTAACTCATCTGTGTGATGCCAAGTATGACCAGTTCCATTTAAAGGGGGTGCTTTTCTATGCCCATCTTCATCTAAACCTTGCCAATTTGTAGCTCCAGCTAAATTTGCTTGGTGACAAGAAACACAATATTGATTGTATAATATCTTGCCATTTTTAATTGCTTCTGGTGAATCTCTTGTTATGGGGTAGTGCGAATGAGAGAAAGCAGTATCTGCATAAAATAAAACAATAAGAATAAAAAAATACTTTTTCATTAGTGTGGAGCCCTATATCTGCTATGACAAGCTTTACAGCTCGACCACATATATTGTTTCAAAGCTGCTCTAAAATCATCTTGGTCTTCGATAATTGAAGCTAGCTTTATCATTTGATCAGATGATTTTTTCATTAGAGCATTAAATTCATCTTTTTCTTCCCAAATAATTGGTAAAGCCTCTGTTCCATGTCCCTCTTTTGTATTTTCAGGAAACAAAGTTAATAATTCTAAATAATTATCACTCATTCTAATCATCAGTTTTTTTGAGTCCTCAATTTCAACTTCGTTAAGTAAAATACTAATTCTTTTTGCTAGTTTATAATTTTGACTGAATAAAGATTTTCTTTTCTTTATAATGTCTTTTGCACTTTCTTCTGATAAAACATTAGAATTAAATGAAAAAGAAAGTGCTACAATAAACATTATTTTGAAAATATTATTTATTTTTATAAAATAGCTCATGTCGAATAGTATAACATTACAATATAGTTGGTTAGCTAAATTTTTCCATTGGTTCACTTTGCTCCTTCTAATTGCTCAGATACCAATGGGGTTTATTTTAGTCAGATTGGATTTTTCGGATTTAAGAATAACTATAGAAAATGTGCACGTAATTGTTGGGATATCTATATTTTACATAACTCTATTTAGGTTAATTTATAAATTTTTTAGCAAGTCCCCAAAACTAATGCCTGAGGCATTCTTTGGACAAAACTTGATTGCGAAATTGAATCATTTCGCTCTTTATGTCGCACTTTTAACAATAACAACATCAGGAATTTTAAAAAAGCTATTTAATGGTGAAAAACTAAATTTTTTTATTTTTAAATTAAGGATTGAAGATAACTTTGATTTAGCAGATCAATTTTACAATGTTCACGTTATTTCAAATTATACATTAATAGTTTTAATCTCATTGCATATTTTTGCAGTTTTGTTTCATCAAATATTTTTGAAAGAAAACATCTTGAAAAGAATGACCAGATAATTAAATTGTGCTCATGAAAAAATATTTTGTCTTTTTTATTTTATTCTTGATACCAAATATCTCATTTGGTTTTGAAAAAACCACAAACTTTGATCTGAAAAAATTATTTGAAATTCAAAAATCTGGTAAAACAATTGTTATTAATTCTTGGAATGAATATTGTTCAACTTGCGCAGCACAAACAAAAGTTTTCGATCAAGCAATGAAAGACTTTAAGGATGTAGAATTTTTATTCTATGAGCAAACAGAACATGAAGATATTGCTAAAACTTTAGGTGTAAATTATTGGACTACAATAGTAGTTTTTAAAGGTGAAAGTGAAGTAGCAAGAGAAATTGGTTTAACTGACAAAGACCAAATATATAATTTAATAAACAAAGGGATATAATTCCTTTTTACCTCCCCTTTCGAGGAGGTGAATTCAACAAAAAAGAGAGAAATAAATGAATGTTAAATTCAGGAATAATTTTTTAAATTATGACTGCTATATAGAATTAATTTTTTTTTTGTCAATTTATGAAAAAGCAAGAAAAATTAGGGATTTTAATTAAGCAATGCTTTTTGAGCTGGTAAATAATCATGACCAAATACATCAGCTACAGCTTTATGAGTAACGCCTCCTTTAAATACATTTAATCCTGCTTGAAAATTTAGATCATCATTTAAAGCTTTTAGGTAACCATCTTTTGCTAATTTAGATAAAAAAGGAAGTGTTGCTTTATTTAAGGCAATTGTTGATGTTCTAGGAACACCACCAGGCATGTTTGCAACGCAATAATGAATTATATCATCTATTATAAAAGTTGGTTCTGCAAAGGTAGTGGGTTTACTGGTTTCAACACATCCTCCTTGATCAATTGCAACATCTACAATCACTGATCCCCTTTTCATTTTTTTTAACATATTCTTTGTAACTAATTTTGGTGCCTCAGCACCTGGTATCAAAACACCACCTACTAACAAATCACATTCGGAAATTAATTTTTCTAAATCAGTTTTATCACTTAAATTAGGTATTATTTTATCTCCAAACATTTGGGTAAGTTCGTTTAATCTTTTTTCAGATTTATCTACAATATTAACTTTAGCTTTCATGCCTGTTGCAATTATAGCAGCATTTTCTCCTACCACTCCACCTCCAAGTATAACTACATTTCCAGGCTCTACACCAGGAGCTCCTCCTAACAAAAGACCACGGCCTTTTTGATTTTTTTCTAAACAATGTGCGCCCGCTTGTACTGACATTCTTCCAGCTACTGCACTCATTGGTGCTAACAAAGGAAGTCTTCCGTTATTATCTGTGACTGTTTCATAAGCGATGCATATTGATTTGCTGTCTATTAAACCTTGTGTCAGTTCCTTGGCTGCAGCAAGATGAAGATACGTAAAGACAATTTGATTTTCTCTTATCATTCTTACTTCGCTAGATTGTGGCTCTTTGACTTTAACAATGATGTCGGAGTCGTTAAATATATCTTCAGCTGTATTAACTATTTTTGCGCCACTTGATACGTAATGATCGTTTTCAAATCCTGCTTCAAAACCTCCATTATTTTCAATTAAAACTTCGTGGCCATTAGAAGTTAATGTCTTTACACTTTCGGGAGTGAGTCCAATTCTATTTTCTTGAGGCTTTATTTCTTTTGGAACCCCGATTTTCATAGAATTAAATTAATTTTTTTTGCTTTTTGAATAGTTAGTAATACCAGTTCTTAGTTTCTCAATTATTTCATCAATATGTTTTTTTTCACAGATAAACATTGGAGCAATAATTAAACAATCTCCAGTCGCTTTAAAGTTAACTCCTGCATCATAACAGTGTTTGAAACATGTAAATCCTGCTGCGCCAGGTTTTTTATGCATTTTAATATCAATACCACCCATCATTCCATATCCTCTTATGTTATCAACAACATCAATATCTTTTAAAGACATTAAACCTTCTTGGAAATATGGAGATAAATTTTTTGCTCTATTAAAGATGTCATCTTTTTCAAAAATATCTTGAACCGCTAAGCCAGCAGCTACTGATACTGGAATTCCTGAGTAAGTGTAACCATGAAACAGTTCTATTGTTCCTTTTGGAGATCCCTCCATAACGGTATCGTAAATTTCTTCTTTACACGCTACTGCACCTAAAGGACTTATTCCATTTGTTGTAGCTTTAGCCATTGTAATAATATCTGGAGTAACACCGTATTCTTGCGATGCAAATGGCGAACCTGTTCTTCCCCATCCAGTAATAACTTCATCAAAAACTAATAAAATTCCATGCTTATCGCAAATTTCTCTTAGTCTTTGCAAATATCCTTTTGGTGGAACTAATGTACCTGTCGACCCAGCAATTGGCTCAACAATACAAGCTGCTATATTCTCTGATCCAAAATTTGTACAAATTCTCTCTAGATCTTCAGCCATCTCTGCGCCAGTTTCAGGTTGACCTGAAACAAATTTATGTTCTGGTAAATGTGTATGTCTCATGTGAAGAACACCTGGCATCAAAACATTGGCAAATGTTTTCACGTTGTTAATCATTCCGCCAACAGAAGTAGCTCCAATATTCATTCCATGATAGCCTCTTTCTCTTCCAACAAACCTAAATCTATGTCCTTCACCTCTTGCTTTATGATACGCAACTGCAATTTTAATTGCAGTCTCTACAGCAGTAGATCCACAAATTGTGTAAAAAATTCTATTTAAATTTCCTGGCGTATGTTTAGAAATTTTTGTTGCAAGTTCAAACGAACCACCAAAACCCTGTTGAAATGGTTGAGCATAGTCTAATTTTTTTAATTGATTTGTAATCGCATTAATTATTTCTTCTCTTCCATGACCTAAAGGATTACAAAATAATCCCGAGCTTGCATCTATCTGAGTTTGACCTTGATGATTTTTTAGATAAACACCTTTTGCTTCTACAATTAATCTTGGGGACTCTTTAAAATCTCTATTGGATGTAAATGGCATCCAATGTTCATTTAAAGAATTCGGTATTTGAGGTTTTTCTGAACTCATAATTATGTTTCGATTCATAGACTAATTATATAAATTAACCAGTAAATTTTAGTCATACTTGCTATGTTAAATGACCGCAACTATAGGTTGTAACTTATGACTTTTGAAGCCTGTGTAATTTATTCATCATTTACTTAAAAGAAAATTTAAACTTAAATATCGATAATTAAATTTAATTAACAGGAGATGAAATGAAAAAAATAATTAGTTTCATTTTAGGAAGTTTATTTGCTCTAAACTTAACAATCACAGCAGCAAACTCTGCTGCGAACGAAGTTAGAGTTGCATACTTCCTAGAGTGGCCAAGTCCAAATTTAGAGGACATGCAAAAAAAGAATTTTGCTAAAGCTTTAGGAGTTCCAGTAAAATGGACAAACTTCACAAATGGTGGAGCAATGACAGATGCAATGTTAGCAGGAGATATTGATATTTCTTACTCACAAGGTTTAGTACCATTTATTAATGCTGTAAAATCAAATGCACCTATCAAATTAGTTGATATTGCAATGGAATACGGAATGGGTGGAACAACTTGTGTAACATCTAATGCATCAGGAATAACAAAAGCGAACGCAACAGAATTAGAAGGAAAAAAAGTTGCTGTTCCGTTAGGTACTATGGCTGAGTACGTTTTCGACGAAAGTATGAAAGTTGTCGGAGCTGACAGAAGCAAAATGGATATTATTCAAATGGACCCTGAAGAAGGTGCGGCTGCATTAGTAAGTGGAGATGTAGTAATGGCATGTCTATTTGGTGGTAATTCTATCAAAGCTGCAGTTGCTGTAGGATCAAGACTTTTAACTGTTCAAGAAGCAAGAGATGCAGGTATTTTAGGAATAGATATTACTTCAGTAACAGACAAGTTTATGAAGGAAAACCCTGGAATGTTGAGAACTTTTATTGAAGTAACTCATGAAGCAAATGAAAGATATAGAAATGGAAAAAGTGATATGAATTCTATGTCAAAAGCATCAGAGATGAAAGTTGCTGATATGAAAGAAACTTTAAGTGGTTTCAAATTCTTAACTCCAGAAGAAACTAAAAAATCTATGGAAAGTGGAAACTTAGATGCATTCTTAAAAGGAATGGGAACTCCAGGTGGAGCAGTAGACACTAGTTTCTTACCTTTATAATTTAAAGATTAGAATAATTAAATAGGCGCCAATTTTATTGGTGCCTATTTTTTTAAGTAAATATTTTATATAAAGTCAGCTAATGAGTGATTTGATATCTCAAAATCTAAACATGATTTTCAAAACTCCAAAAGGAGAGACTGTTCATGCTTTAAAAGATTTAAATTTCAAATTAAAAAAAGGAGAACTTCTAACAGTTCTTGGGCCTTCTGGTTGTGGAAAAACAACTTTGTTAAATATTGCAGCTGGTTTTTTAAGACCAACATCTGGAAATATAACTTTGAATGGTAAAGAAATTGATGGACCTGGAGTTGAAAGAGGCATGGTTTTTCAACAAGGTGCATTATTTGAATGGTTGACTGTTGCAGAGAACGTAAACTTTGGTCTTAGAATGAAAAAAAAAGATCCTATAGAAACTTCAAAAAAAGTTGATGAGTGGCTGGAGATTGTTGGCTTAAAAGGATTTGGAAATACCCCAACATATCAATTGTCTGGAGGAATGCAGCAAAGAGTAGCTCTTGCAAGGTGTTTAATCAATAATCCTGATTTGATTTTAATGGATGAGCCTTTAGGCGCTCTTGATGCTTTAACAAGAGAAAAAATGCAATCTTTGGTTTTGAAAATTTGGAAAGAAACTGGAAAAACAATTATTTTAATTACACACTCGGTTGAGGAAGCACTACTGCTTGGTGAAAGGTTGTACGTAATGGCACCAAGACCAGGTAGGATACATAAAGAATATAATCTTCCATTTGCAGAGATGGGATTAAAAGAAGATTTAAGAGAAATAAAAAAAAATAAAGATTTTTCATCAAAAAGAGAAGAAATTTTATCCATGATTTGGAACATGGAGGAAGAAATTATGGGAAAAGAAAATTAAATGTTTACACAAATAATAACAATATTAATTTTTGTATCAATTATCGGGTGCATACTTTATGGAAGACGTTTAATTAAAACTGAAAAAGTTGATGCAGTTTTTGGAAATCCAGAAAGAGCAAAAGGTGGAACTCATTGGATAATTGTTGGAAGCAGTGCAATATTGTTAGTTTGGCTTTATTATTCTTGGGATATTGCAAAAGGATTTTATCCAAAATCTGCAAATGAATTATGTCAGGTCGCAAAAATAAATGAGTCTTTATTAGGATTAAAATATCAGTTTCCAATTGAAGAAAGAGAATTCAAAAGTACTTCAATAATAAAAATAGAAAATAAAAATCTTAAAAAAATAAGTTTAGAAATTCAAAATTCGCCAGATTTAAGCAACATACAGAAAACTGCATTAGTTGGTTTTATTAATAAAACAAACAAATTAATTCCATTACTTACTAACGATAATCTAATGGAGATTAACACAAAAATTAAAATAGATGAGATGACTGATGAAATTAGATTGTTAAGCACTAATTTTCAAAAGAAAGATTATCCATTTGAAACACCAGAGCAAAAAAATGAAAGACAAAAAGCAATTGCTGAGCAAGGAAGCTGGGGCATAGTAACTGTAAGTGCCGGAACAGGATCAATAGAAAATACTATTGAAGTGCCTTTAGTGCCTGAAACAGATAGAGGGTTGAAATTTCACGCTGCAGCTGAACAATTAAAAAAAATTAATGATAAATTTTTTAAATTAAGAAACCATAATCCTCAATTCAAAAATGCAATAAAAGAACTTAAATCTGAGATAAAATTATATAGAAAAAATTTAGATGACACTGAGGAAGTGGCATCTACTTACGCAAAAAACATTGTAAAAATTGCAAGAAGAATTGAATTTGCAAGTATTTATCCACCAAATGCTCTTAATGAAATGCAAAATGCAATTATTGAATTTGATAATCTTCAAAAAACTGAGCAAGGGGGTTTAAGATTAATTGACATTCTTTTATTCCCTGCTGGAACTATAGTTGCAAGTGGTCCTAGTTGTTCTGAGCAAGGTTCAGGTAGATGGTTACCAAAACCCTCGGATACACTTAATAAATTTATTTTAATGTCTAAGCCAAGTGTAGGTTACAAAAATATCCCACTTCTTTGGATTGATATGATGGATGTAAGCCAGATAATTGGCTTTATATTGCCAGATTGGATTGCTGATGTTTTGCCTGGAGAATATCCGGTTCACACTAAAGACGGTGTGGTTAAGCAAAATTTTAAAGGTAAAGTTTTAAAAATTGTTACTGGTGATTTTAAATTATTTAAAATCCCTGTTCCTTATGGTCATATTTGGGATTCATTTTTAAGAGTTTTTCTTGGATTAGTTTTTGGAATATTGATTGGTGTACCATTAGGACTTTTCATGGGCTTAAATAGATTTGCTAAAGGTTTCTTTGATCCATTAATTGAACTTTATAGACCAGTACCTCCTCTTGCGTGGGCTCCTTTAATAATCTCGGTTTTAGGGATTGATAATACAGGAAAAGTATTTTTATTATTTATGGTTTCATTATCTATAATGATTATTTCAGCCAGAGCTGGAGCATCAGGTACACAGTTATCTAAAATACATGCAGCGCATTCTCTTGGTGCTTCTAAAAGACAAATACTTAGATATGTTATTTTTCCAAATTCTTTACCTGAAATTTTAACAGGTATTAGAGTAGCTGTTGGTATGTGCTGGGGTACTTTAGTTGCAGCTGAATTTTTAGCAGGTACAACTGGAATTGGATTTGTTGAAAATGTTGCCAAAAAGTATTTTCAATATGAAGTAATTTGGATCACAATTTTTATAATGGGTATGTTGGGTCTTCTTTTTGACGTAACTTTGAGAAAAATTATAGATAAGACAATACCTTGGAGAGGTAAAGGTTAATTTCATTCTATTAATGTCTGTAAATAATACAAAAATTAAATCTATTATTAAAAAAATTTTTATAAAAAGAGGGTTAAAAACAAATCATGCTATTATTTGTGCAAATGCAATTATCAATGCGGAACTTGTAGGTGCGCCTTCACATGGATTGTCTCGTTTAAAAATGTATTGTGAAAGAATCTCAAAAAAAGTCATTAATCCGAGACCTAAAATTACTGTAAAAAATATATCAAAATCTATATCAATAATTGATGCTGATAATTCTATAGGTTTTGTTGCAGCAGATGAGGCTATTAAAAAAACTATACAAAATGCAAAAAAAACAGGGATTGGGTTAGTTGCTGTAAAAAACAGCGGACATTATGGATTATCAGGGTATTACGTTGAGCAAGCGGTTAAAAAAAATTTAATAACATTCGCATTTACAAATGCTCCTCCAGCTATTGCGCCTTTTGGTGGAAAAAAATCAGTCTTTGGAACTAATCCAATATGTTTTGGAACTCAAACAAATAGTAAGGTTCCGTTTATACTAGATACATCAATGTCTATGATTAATAGAGGTAAAATTAGGATTGCAGAAAAGTTAGGAAAAAAAATACCATATGGCGTTGCTTTAAACAAATTTGGTAAACCAACTACAAATGCAAAAGAAGCTCTTGCTGGGGTACAACTTCCAATAGCTGGATTTAGAGGATCTGGATTAGCCTGGATGGTAGATATTTTAACTGGAGTATTTGTTGGAAGTAATCATGGTGGCAAAGTAAAAGACCCATTTGATGATTTCTCTGGGCCACAAAATATCGGTCACTTATTTTTAGCATTTAAAGACAATCTATTTGTTAAAGATTATAAAAAAGAGATAAAAAAAAATATTAAAAGAATAAAAAAAATACCTAATTTAAAAGGACAAAAAATATTTTATCCCGGGGAGCAAAAGTATTTAAGAACAAAAACAAACTCCAAAAAATCTATAAAAATTCCAAAAAATATTAAAAAGGATTTAGATATTCTCTTAACTAGTTAACCTGCAAAATAACCTAGTATTCCAATAGATAAACAGACTGAAAGTATTATTATTTTTGACTGAAGTGCCTCTTTTTTCTTTTCAGTGATTACTCGTTTCTTTAGAACATCTATATTTACTTTACGAGGGGACATTCGAATTACTCTTCGTTTTTTTTCAGGTATTTCAATATTAGATGTTCTATTTAAGCTTTCAGTACTCATTAAATTATTAAAACATAAAGTAAAAAATTTTACAGATTTTAACTGTTCAAAATGGGTTGACTCAAGTTTTAAAATTGTTCAAATTGGGTTTTGATACATTATGAAGCAGCTACCAAGTGTAAATTCAGAACTAGATGATGAACTGATCGATAAAATTTTCAAAAATCATTTTGATATTTTAAGTCCTTTTTTTTTAAAACTTATGTCTGAATGGACAATCGGTGCTTATAAAGTGTTTAAAGATATAGATACTTACACGATTTTAATTTATTTGATTAGTAAGCAGTTTGATTTTTACAGACGTAATAATTTAAATATTACTTTCAATGATTTTTATAAGGATAAATCATTAGAGATTGAGAAAATTAACCTTATAAGAATATCAAAGGATCTTAAAATACCAAAAGAAAGTGTCAGAAGAAAAATTATATCCCTGGAAAAAAGGGGAATAATTAAAAAAAAGGGCAAGAAGATTACAATAGATAGAAGTGCTTACAATTCAACACAGCCAAATGATACATTAAAAAATATATGCACACTTTTATCTGTTTTTAGTCAAATTTTAAAAGAAGAAAAAGTTGTAAAAAACGAAATGTCCAGTAATGAAATTAACAATTTAATAAAACATAATTTCTCATTTTGCTGGTATCAATTTTATAAATTTTTATTCCCTTACTGCTTAAGATGGAAAAATTATTTTGGTGATATGGAAATATTTACTATTTTAGCAACTATAATTTTGAATAATAATTCAAAAATTGGAAGGCAACTTAAAGGAGTTGATAGTTATTTAGATAAATGGAGAGATAAAATTATTAATAAAAAAATAAAAGGAATTAATGCAATGTCTATTTCTGAAATAACAGGAATACCAAGACCAACAGTAGTAAGAAAAATCAAGAAATTAATTAAAAGTAAATTTATTTCTTTAGACAAAAATAAATTGATAAATTTTGATGTCAGCAAACAAAATTTTAAAGATATGTCGATAATCCAAGACGAAAATTTAAAATCAATAAATGTTTTTATAAAAAGAACCTACAATCAAATAAATCTTAATTAGAATTTTTAAGAATATATATAAATATAAATCCAGTTATATACATTACTAATGCATAAGCAGCGGTGGGAACCATGTAAGCGACATCATTGAAAATTTGTGTTGCTACAAATACAGCTAAAGTTCCATTTTGTAATCCACATTCTAAAGAAATACATTTTCTCTGTGGTATTCCAGTTGCAAAACCTTTTGCAATGTAAAATGCCAAAGTCATCATGACTACGTTTAATATTAAAACAGCTAAACCCGCTTGACCTAAGTATGATATTATATTTTCTCTTTCCTCAATCCATATTGCTGCAAATACAACAATAAACAAAATACCTGTAATTCTATTTACAATATTAATATTAGAAGAAATAAAGTTTTCAGCAAATCTTCTAATTATCATTCCTAGAATTACTGGCACAGTTACAACTAGTGCCATTTTAAGAGCAATACCAGTCATCGTAATATCTGAGGATAAATCAGTTACACCTAATAATTTTGCTGAAGAAAAAACAATAAATGGAACAGAAAAAATACTAATTAAACTACCTACTGCTGTTAACGAAATAGATAATGCAACATCTCCATTCGCAAATTTTGTTAAAACATTTGATGTTACTCCTCCAGGAGCTGCAGCAATAATCATTAATCCTAATGCTAATTCAACTGGTAATCTTAATATTAAAAGTAAAATATAAGCGACGATTGGGAGAAGGATTAATTGACAAATTATTCCGACTGTAAAATCTTTTGGATTATTTATAACTCTTAAAAAATCTCTAGTTGATAAGCCCAATCCAAGACCTAACATTATAAGGGCTAACGCTATAGGTGCAATTTTTGTAACTATCTCCATCGTTTGTTCAATTTTAAACTATTTTTATATCGAACGTAATAAAAAATATTGATATTTAGAACCATAACAAATATTTAAACTCATATGTTATCTGATAAATCCACAGTTTGTCCTGTAAATCTACTTAATATAGCTCATCAAAAAAGAGGTGTAAAAGCAGCCATTGTAAATGCAGGTAAAAAATTACCAATGATGTCAGTAATGGATGCTGTCTCTGAAAAATTGATCACCCCAATATTAATAGGTGATAAACAAAAAATACAAGAATGCGCAGATGAACTTAAATTTGATATATCAAATTTTGAAATAATTAATGAGCCAGTTGAAAATAATACAGCTGGAATTGCAACCAAACTTGCATCGGAAGATAAAGTAAAAATTATAGTAAAAGGACATATTCATACTGATATATTGATGAAAGAAGTTCTTAGAAGAGAATATAAATTAATTGGAAAAACAAGACTAAGTCATATTTGGCATATGACATTACAAAAAGATGATAAACCATTAATCATAACTGATGGAGCATTGAATGTTTCTCCTAACCTAAAAACTAAAATGCATATTTTAAAAAATGTTATAGATTTTAGTCATAGAATTAATATTCCAAGACCAAAAATTTCTATCCTTTCAGCGACAGAAGAAGTTATTGATAGTGTACAGAGTTCGGTTGAAGCTAAAGAATTAACTGAATTGGCAAGTAAAGAAAATTTTAATGCTGATATTTTTGGACCCTTAGCATTTGACAATAGTATTTCAAAAAAATCTGCTTCTATTAAGGGAATTGAGAATATAGTTGCTGGGGAAGCTGATGTATTATTAGTTCCAAATGTCGAAACTGGAAATGCGCTTGTAAAAATGATGATTTATTTTATGGGAGCATGTGCAGCAGGCGTAGTTGTTGGAGGTAAAGTACCTGTTGTTATAACAAGTAGATCAGATGATGCGACAGCAAGACTTGCTTCTATAGCTGCAGCCGTTGTTGCTTTAGATTAAACTTCTATTGAATAAACATCTTATATAATTTAAACATTTATAAAATTAGAGAAAAAATAATGGCAATTACTTATATAAAAAAAGCTGAAAAAACTGCATTTACAGGTGAAGATGAAACAAGAACTAAGGTAAGTTCTATTTTAAAAGATTTAGAAAAAACTAAAGACCAAGGGGTTAAAGATATTTTAAAAAAATTTGATAATTATGAAGGTGATATAATTGTTAGCAAAGAAAAAATTGAGGAAATAAATAAAACTTTAGATCAGAAGATTAAAGACGATATTCAGTTCTCTCATGAAAGAGTAAGGAAGTTTGCAGAACACCAGCTTGAAAATCTTGGAAAAGACTCAGAAGTTGAATTATCGCCTGGTTTAATAGCAGGGCAAAAATTAATACCTGTAAATACCGTTGGGTGTTACGTGCCCGGTGGAAGATATAACAATATCGCCTCTGCTATAATGAGTGTGACAACTGCAAAAGTTGCTGGAGTAAAAAATGTAATTGCAACAAGTCCACCAAAAGATTCAAATGGTGCTAACCCAATTATAATTTATACAGCTAACCTTTGTGGTGCAGATGTAATTATGAACATTGGCGGTATAGGAGCAATTGGTGCGCTTGCATATGGTTGCTTTGGTAATCCAGAAGTAGATATGATTGTTGGACCTGGAAATAAATTTGTAGCAGAGTCTAAAAGGATTTTATTTGGAAAAGTTGGAATTGATTTATTTGCAGGACCAACCGAGATAGGCATTATTGCAGATCATACAGCTGACAAAGAAATAATCGCTTATGATTTAGTTGGACAGGCTGAACATGGTCCTGACTCTCCAGCTTGGCTTTACACTACTGATAAATCTTTATGTGATTATGTTATGAAAAGAGTTCCAGAAATTATTCAAGAACTACCTGAACATAACAGAAATAATGCTGATGCTGCATGGAGAGATTATGGAGAAGTAATTATGTGTGATACCAAAGAAGAAATGATGAAAGTGAGTGATGAATATGCACCAGAACATTTAGAGGTTCAAGCTGAAGACTTAGACTGGTATTTAAAAAATTTAAAAAATTATGGTTCTTTATTTTTAGGTGAGGAAACAACAGTTGCGTATGGAGATAAATGCTCTGGACCAAATCATATTCTACCAACAAAAGGTGCAGGAAAATATACTGGAGGCTTATACGTTGGAAAATTTATAAAAACTGTTACTTACCAAAAGATGAATAAAGAATCTAACAAAGAAGTTGGTGCTGCAGCGGCTAGAATTTCTAGATATGAAGGTATGGAAGCTCATGCTAGAACTGGTGATGTAAGACTTCGAAAATATGGTTTTTCAAATTAGAGAACTTTAGTTTTCAAGATTTAAAAATATCAATTCCGATCTGACTTAATATATGCGCTAGATCTATCGGTACCCAATTTTCTCTGATTTTTCCCTCATCATGATGATAAAAATCCATAACTCTCATAGTTACTTTATTTTTATTTGAATTATATCCTAGCCAATCATTTGAATCATACACTGCTTGTATACTGTGCCATCCAGCAGTAAGTGAAAATTTACCATCTCCTAATTCACAATAATGTCCTAATTCCCAGTAATTTCTTTCTTTAAATGTTTTTCTAAAAGGAAGTTGATGATGATCAATGAAACCTTCCAAAGAGCGTGCTGTTCCTATACCGCTAGGTCCATACCAAATCATTTTTTCATGCCAAAAATCTTTTTGTGGGTGATTAATAAGTTTTTCTTTTAAATCAGAGTCAGATGATACTTCTAATTCTGGTTTAATATTTAAACTTCTTTGCATAGTAAGAGATTGATCTAGAGTGGCTTTTGAAACATCTAAATTGTTTTCGTAAAAATTTACACCATCTGTATTTATTGGTGTCATCCAAATGCCCTCATACCCTCTTGAAGGATTTATTGGAAACTTCCCTACTTGATTTAGAAAATTTATTGTGTCGATTAAAATGTGACTTTCAATAATTTTATCGTTTTTTAATTCGTGTATCTCACAGCATCTTAAATTTACCATTTTAAAATTTGGCTCTACATTTAGCCATTTCTTTTTAAAAATTCCTGATAAGGTAGATATTGTTCCAACTTGAAATTTATCTCTAAAGGCTCCGCCTATAACGAGTTGTTCTCTTCTCTCTAAATCAGGAAACGCATCAAAAAGTGGGGTCCAAAATTTATCCCTAAAATTAGACAAACCTTTAAATTCATTTAATGGAAAAAAACATTTAATATTTACATCTTCGCTAAAATATTTACTTAAATTTTCTTCTATTTTAGATGGTCCAAGCTTGTAAATATTGTTCAAATAATTTCTAACTATTTGTTTATTTTGTTTATTTTCTTCAGCTGTGATTTTTAATTCTTGAAAATTATTTTGACTTTTAAGTCCTGTATCAAATTGTTCTATTTGCATAAGTTGCAATTTATATTTAAATAGACATAAATAACAAGAATATGATTGACAGATTGGCAAAATTTAATGAACTGGTTCCAAGCAGTCTTCCTTTTGTGGAAGGGAGGCTAGAAGGTCATAAAGAAAGAAAAAATTATACAATTATTGGACGTGGAGTTGCTGAAGACACCAAACAATTAATAAAAATACAGTCTTTACATGGGTATAATTTAGGAGCTGTGAGTGCCATGCCAAAAAATGGATCTGGTCTTCACAGTCATACTACGGCTGAGGTGTTTGTAATTTACTCAGGTAGATGGAGATTTTATTGGGGTGCTGATGGAAAACAAGAAACAATATTAGAGGCTGGCGATATAATCTCAATGCCTACAAATATGTTCAGAGCATTTGAAAATATTGGAGATAAAGAAAGTTTGATGTTCGTTGTATTAGGCGGAGATGATCCTGGTATAATAACATGGGTTCCAGAAATTTTAAAAAAGGCAAAAAAGACTGGTATGGCATTGCTTGATGATAATTCGCTAATAGATTTAAAAAAGGTTGAAGTGCCTAACGGGAGAAAGATGATAGAGCCTATCACTCAAGATGAATTGGAAAGATTTGATAATTATTTGCCAGAGGAATTAGAAAAAAATATTTATAGAAATAAACAAAACAATATCAGCGATGAAGTTAATGGTATTAAATTATATCAAGTATTAGGAAACAAATTTAATAAAAAAACTTATGAACCTTCAATCAAACAAAATACTGGATTTAATTTAACAACATTAAATTCTATATCTGGTGAAATTAAAGATATTGAATGTATAAAGCCAACCGTTCTTTTTGCTCAAGAAGGTAATTGGAAAATAATAATAGGAAACTCAAATATAAAATTAGAAAAAGGAGATACTTTTTCAGTTCCTTTGAGTAGCAAAATAGATATCTCTTGTAATAATTCAGAAAATAGTATTTTAAATTTTGTTAGTCAGATCTAATGAAGGGATTTGATAGTAATTATAAAAATTTAACTGATTACATTTTAAAAATTACTAAACAAATTTGGGAAGGGAAAGATGTCGAGTCGATATCTAAGTATTATTCAGAGAATATCCCTGTAAGATCACCCTTTGGAATAACCTATGGTTTTAAACCTGTTATTGATGCAACTTATAAAACTTTAGACGAATTTCCAGACAGACAATTATTAGGTGAAGATGTAATTTGGAGTGGAAATGACGATGAAGGATATCATTCATCTCACAGAATTCTGAGCAAAGCTACACATTTAAATGACGGGTATTACGGAAAAAAAACAGGAAACAAAATTGTTTATAGAGTTATAGCTGACTGTGCATGTAAAAATAATCAGGTTTATGATGAGTGGATTGTGAGAGATCAAGGTGCAATGGTTCGACAGCTAGGTTATACACCTGAGCAATTTGCAAGGCATTTAATTGATAAAGAAGGTGGCATATCTAAAGCTATCAAAGTTTTTAATAGATCTTCTGATAAAAAGTCAGAGTATAATCCAGTGAAAGTTAGTGAAGTTTCATCAGGTTATATATATTCCAATATTTTAAAGAAAATATTTAATAATAATTATGATTTTGAAGATTATGATAGAGCAGCCAGTCTATTTTGGCCAAGTAACAAAGTTGGAAATGGCAGTGAAGATATAATTAAATATTGGAGCTCTTTAAAAAAAATATTTTCTGAAATAAATTTTACAATCGAACATGTTGCATCATTGGATGAAAAAAATAACAATCAAAAAGCGACGATCAGATGGTTTTTAAGTGGTAAGCACTCTAAAGACAGTGAAGAATTTGGGAAAAAGACTGACAAAGATTTATTTATAATGGGTATAAATCATGCAGAATTAAGAAATGATAAAATAATAAGAGAATGGGTATTATTTGATGAAGTGGCTATTTGGAAACAAATATTAATGTAAAAACAATGGATAAAATTAAAACCACACATGTTGGAAGTCTGCCAAGATCAAAAAAACTATCTGAAATACTTTTTAAAAAAGATAAAAATGAATTATTTAATCAAGGAGAACTTGATAAGATAATTGAAGAAGATGTAAATAAAATTGTAAAAAAACAAATTGATATTGGAATTGACATTATAAGTGATGGTGAAATGTCAAAAATAAGTTATGCAACTTATGTAAAGGATCGGTTGCATGGCTTTAGTGGCGAAAGTGAGAGAAAAGCCCCTAAAGACTTAGATGATTTTCCATCATATAAAGAGAAAATTGCAAAATCAGGAGGTACACCTACTTATACAAGACCATGTTGTACTGCTGATTTAAAAATCAAAGATACTAAGTC
>QCNW01000003.1 GCA_003210025.1 Pelagibacteraceae bacterium AG-426-M19 | reverse complement strand
AATCTTATTGTGACATCCAAAATTATCTCCATCAACCTGAACGGGAATTTCAAAATTATTGCAATTAATTTGGATACTTTTTGAATAGGTGGTTATAACAGATTTGTTTCTTGATAAATCTCCATAAATAATTATCAAAATAATATAATACATTAATTTTAGCCTACTTAAATCTTTAAAAACATAAGTTATTAATCTATCATCAAAAATGTTTGACTTATTTATCTTATGATGACCAGCATAATATTTGGTATTAGAACTTAATACCCAATCAGCTTGATATTTTTGACCATCAAAGAAAACATCAAGTTTATTATTTTTCATAAATAAAAAATGCTGAAACCCTTTTAAACCAAATATTATCTTACCAAGTATTTTTTTTATACGTGTATCAATAGAGTGAACAATTTTAGCATCCCAACCAATACCAGCCATTAAAAAAAAATAATTTTTATTTATTTTTATAAGATTAGATTGTTTATAATTATTTGATGTTAAAATATTACAAATATCGTCTACTTTTTTATTTATCGATAACTCTGCTTGAAGTAAATTGGCTGTTCCAGCCGGTATGTACCCAATTGCAAATTTATCATTAAAATCAAAGTCATTTTTTATCAATTCATTGATAGCAAATGATACTGATCCATCTCCACCAGCAACTATCAATCTATCATAATTTTTATTTTTAAATTCCAAAAATATTTCTTTCGCCTCTTTTTCAGATTTGGTTTTGAAATAATCTACAGAGTTGTTAATTTTTAATTTTTCATAAATCTTATTTACAAATTTTATTTTTTTTCCTGTTGAAGAATTAAGGTTATAAATCAAACAATAATGCATAATTTTTTCGTAACTAATTTTTAATAAATCTTTAACATTTCAATGACATAAGAATTAAATGATTCGAGTTACAGTTGTGTTACAAAATAGGTTTTTTTAATGCCTCCGTTATTAAAATATAGGAGTATATTTATATCTGATGTGCATCTTGGCACCAAAGGTTGTCAAGCTAACAAGCTTTTAGAATTTTTTAAGAATTCAAGATCCGAGAACCTTTATTTAGTTGGAGATATAATCGATGTTTGGGCAATGCAAAAGAGTTTCTATTGGCCTCAAGAGCATAATGATGTCATACAAAAAATATTGAGAAAAGCCAGGCACGGGACAAAAGTATTTTACATAATTGGAAATCATGATGAGGTATTTAGAAAATTTATTCCAATGCATTTAGGTGATATTAAAATAGTAAATAGAGTTATTCATGAAACGCAGTTAGGAAAAAAATATTTAGTTGTTCATGGTGATGCTTGGGACGGAGTAATGAAATATGCTAAATGGCTTTCTAAATTAGGAGCTATTGCCTATGAATTATTACTTAAAATTAATGTTATTATAAATTTTTTTAGAAAATTGAGAGGTAAAGACTATTGGTCATTGGCAAAATTTTTAAAATATAAGGTAAAAAATGCTGTAAAATTTATAGGTGAATATGAAAACACACTTTCTTCATATGCAAAAAGGAAAAAATTTGATGGAATAATTTGTGGACACATACATCATGCTGAAAATTTAAATCTTGATGGTGTTAATTATTTAAATTGTGGCGATTGGGTTGAGTCATGTACAGCCTTGGCAGAAAAATATGATGGAACTTTTGAGATAATTTATTGGGATAAAAAAAGAAACGAATATATTTCAGAAAATATTGATAATAACAGGATCGGTTCATTCAAAAAAGCATCTTAAAGAATGAAAATATTAATTGTTACCGATGCTTATTACCCTCAAGTTAATGGTGTTGTAAGAACTCTCCACGAAACTGGTGAAATTCTTAAATCACAAGGTCAAACTATTGAATATATTACTCCTCAACAATTTCTTACCATGCCCATGCCAAAATATAATGAAATTAGATTGTCCTTAAATGTTTGGCCCCGTGTAAGTAACTTAATTAAATCAATTAAACCTGATGCAATACATATTGCAACAGAAGGACCCTTAGGGTTTATGGCACGAAGACATTGCATTAAAAATGGCTTAAAATTTACCACAAGTTTTCACACAAGATTTGATAAATACATGAAACTTTATATGCCTATCATTCCAGCTAAATGGTCAGAAAAATTTTTATGCAATTTTCATAATAAAGCTGAAAGAATTTTAGTAACAACAGAATCTATGCGTGAAGAATTAATTTCTTTAGGTATTGATAACAATAAAATGGTTACATGGACCAGAGGAGGTAATCATGGTGCATTTAAAAACCCCATCAAGAAAGACTTACCTTATAAAAGACCTATATGGATATATGTTGGAAGAGTTGCTGTTGAAAAAAATATCAAAGCATTTTTAGATTTAGATCTTGAAGGTACTAAAATTATAATTGGTAAAGGTCCTGATTTAAACAATTTAAAAAAAAAGTTTCCAAAAGACATTTTTTTAGGTGAGAAAACAAATGGAGAATTAGCTTCTCATTTTGCATCATCTGATGTTTTTGTATTTCCAAGTAAAACAGATACGTTTGGTATAGTTGTCTTAGAGTCTTTAAATTGTGGCACACCAGTCGCAGCTTACCCTGTACCGGGACCTAAAGATATATTAGGGGGTACTAATATTGATACTTTAGATAATGATTTGAAAACCTCTGCTTTAAAAGCTTTGAAGGTAAGTCGTCAAGATTGTCTTGATTTTGCAAAAAAATATTCTTGGGAGGAAACGGCAAAAATATTTTTTGAAAATATTTCACCTAATAATTAAAGACAATATACATTACATTTGTTAAAACATATCCATGTTTTGGGCAGAGTTGATACTTATAGTTATAATAATCATTTTATTATATTTTTTATTTAAAAAAAATATTAAGCCAGAAAACACAGCACCAGTTGTAAACAAGACTAATAAGGATGATTTAGGAAAAAGAGTAATTATTGAAGAATTAGAAGATCAATTCTTTGCTTTAGATAAATATAATTTAATCAAATATCTAAACAAAAGTGCAAAACAACGTTTTGGAGAAAACTTAATTGATAAAAATATTTCAAGTGTAATAAGAGATACAAAATTATTAGAAACGATTGAAGAGGCTATCAAAGATCAAACTACAAAAAATGTCAATGTAGAAATAAATTTACCATCTTATCAACTTTACAAAATCTATGTTATTCCTGGTCCGACCTATTTGTTTCCAGAAATAAACTCTGTCGTATTGTTTCTAAAAGATTTTACAGAAATAACAAAAGCACAAAAACTAAAAACTGATTTTGTTGCAAATGTGAGTCATGAATTAAGAACACCTTTAGTTTCGATTAAAGGTTCTTTAGAAACTATTCTTGGACCAGCTTCAAAAGACCAAGAGGCGCAAAAAAAATTTATGTCTATCATGTCTGATCAAGTATTAAGAATGGAAAACCTAATCAATGATTTATTGATTTTAAGTAGAATAGAATTGGAAGAACATATCAAGCCTAATAAAATTGTGAGCTTAAATGATCTTTTTACAAATATTAAAAGTAACTTTGAATTAATTCTTAAAAAAAAGAAAATCAATTTACATATTGAACTTATGGAACCAACCTTAGTTTTTGGTGATAATGATAAATTGTTAACTGTATTTTCAAATTTAATTGATAATTCAATTAAATATTCACAAGATGGAAAAAATATATACGTAAAAAGTCAAAATAGTGAAGGTAAATTAATTGATAAAAATATTGCCATTAGCATTAAAGATGAAGGTGTCGGAATACCTCACCAGCTAATTCCAAGAATAACTGAGAGATTTTTTAGAGTAGATACAGAAAAAAGTAAAAAGGTTGGTGGTACAGGTTTAGGTTTAGCTATAATGAAACATATTATATCTCAACACAGAGGTGACTATGAGATTCTCAGTAAAGTTAATGAAGGTACTGAAATTAAGATATATCTTCCAACAAAATAATTAATTTAAAAAATTGTTTAAAATTAACTCTTATTCAACCAAGATTTAACAAATCTTTTGTTGATTCGTATCTTAGTTTATTTAAAATTAGTTTATGATTAAGATATTACATAGTATTTTAATTATTATTTTTTTTTTAATGTCGATCATTACTAAAAGTAATGCATCTGATATTTCTACAATTTTAAGAAACCAGCAATTAACTGTTTTTGATATTGGTATCTTTAGATTACAGGAAGACTTAAAAAGTGCATATCCTGAAATAAAAAAACATAAAGATGTACCATACGAAGATATATATATAGATGTTCTCAGTTCCTATTGGAGAAATACAGTAGATTTAATTGTTTCAATTCCAGTAAATGAAAATTTAAAAAAAGAGAACTACATGTCAGATTCATTGAGATGTCGAAACATATTTAATTCTGTTAGAGATCATTTACTGAGAAATGAAAATATGAGTAATTATAGGTTTACTATGGCGACAAGCTATTTAACATCTATTTTTTCTACTCCTACTAGTTGGCCAAAATGGCGTTATGACCAAAGTGTTCTTGAGGAATTAGTTAATTTGGTAAAACTGGAAGTTGTCTTAAGACCAACCCCAGATCTTGCTTTTAAGGATAACGTAAATCCAGTTTCATGCAAAGGTGGTCTAGAAACTGAAAATAGTGAGATTATTGTCTCAATGAAATACAACTAAAAAGTTAGGTTTTTAACAAAACTGTAATAATTCTGTAATATTAAAGATTCAATTAATTTATACGAGTCAGGCATCTTTTAATTAATAAATAACGAAAGGATTAAAGATAATGAAAAAACTAACTATAGTGATTGCTTCTTTAGTTGCTCTATCAATAGCAACTGTTGCTCAAGCAAGAGATCAAATTAAGATAGTTGGTTCGTCTACAGTATTCCCTTACGCGACTGTTGTTGCTGAAAGATTTGGTGGTTCAGGGTTCAAAACTCCTGTAATCGAGTCGACTGGTACTGGTGGAGGAGCTAAACTATTCTGTGCTGGTGTTGGTGAGCAACATCCAGATATTACAAATGCATCAAGAGCTATGAAAGACAAAGAGAAAGCCCTATGTAAGAAAAATGGTGTAAATGATATTGTTGAGATCGTAATTGGTAACGATGGTATTACATTAGCTTACAGCAAAGATGCAAAACCAGTAAACTTTACTAAAGAACAATTATATTTAGCATTAGCTGCTCATACAGTAGTTGATGGTAAGTTAGTTCCAAATATTTATAAAACTTGGGACCAAATTGACCCTAGCTTACCAAAACAAAAAATTTCAGTAATGATCCCACCAGGAACATCAGGAACTAGAGATGCTTGGAATTCTTTAGTAATGAAAAAAGGTATGACTAAAGAAGCTAAAGCTCTTTATAAAGCAGGTTTTGAAGCTGGAAATAAAAAATACAAAAAACCACAAAAACTTTACAGAGAAGATGGAGCTGCTATTGAAGTAGGAGAAAACGATAGTTTAATCATCCAAAAGTTAACTCAAGATAAAGATATGTTTGGTTTCTTTGGTTTCAGCTATTTCTTAGCTGCTAAAGATAAATTACAAGCTGCTAGCATAGATGGTGGACAACCCTCTCTAGCGAGTATTCAAGACTACAGTTATGCAGTTGCAAGACCATTATTTTTCTATGTGAAAAAAGCTCACGTTGGAGTAATCCCAGGATTACATGAGTTTGTGAAAGAATTCACAACTAAGAAAGCTATTGGAAAAGGTGGTTACTTAGCAGATATTGGTTTAGTTCCATTAGACTCTAAGTTGTATAAAACAACTAGAACTAATGCTACGAAGCTAGTTGCTATGGGTAATTAATTATTACTCTGTTAACAAATAATTAAAAAGGGGGTCTTTTTAGACCCCTTTTTTTTAAATAAGAGTAAAGTCCTCAATAAAGGAGATTCTTTGAACTTAATATTGTTTACATTTATTGTTCTTCTGGGTTTCACAAGTTATTATTTTGGACGTAGAAAAGCATATACAATTCAATCTACAAATAAAAGATTAACTGCATTACCACAATTTTATGGTTATTATCTTGCAATTTGGTGTGCAATACCAGCTTTTATAATTTTTTCTTTATGGGCAATTTTTGAGCCCACAATTGTAAAATTATTAATCTTAAGTGATTATTCAAATCAAGGCTATCTTGATGATGAATTAAATTTAATTTACGAAAAAACAAAAGCATTGTCTCGAGGACAATTTACCGGAGAAATTACACCTTTTATTGAGGCTTCAGCTGAAAAATATTTAAGTCTTCGATCAATAGCTCAAAGTTCAAAAGCTGTTATAGTATTATCTATAATTATTGCCTCTGTTGCTTACGCTTATAAAAAAATTTCATCTAATTCTAGAACAAGAGAACCAGTTGAAAAATTTTTGAAAGCAGTTTTATTTACAGCTTCTTTAGCTGCAATATTAACTACTGTTGGAATAGTATTTTCACTTATATTTCAAACTATCGATTTTTTTAAAGTAATTCCATTATTTGATTTTGTCTTTGGAACTCATTGGTATCCTGCAAAAGCTTTTGTTAGAGATTCTTCAGAGGCTTTAGATCCGACAATGTACTCCGATACTTTTGGAGCAGTCCCTATTTTTGCTGGTACTTTTTTTATTGCTTTCATAGCTATGTGTGTTGCTATTCCTATTGGACTAATGAGTGGAATTTATTTGGCTGAGTATGCATCAGTTAAAGTTAGACAATACGCAAAACCATTAATTGAAATTTTAGCTGGTATACCAACAGTTGTTTATGGATTTTTTGCTGCTCTAACAGTTGGACCTTTTTTAAAGGAAATAGGTAATAGCATGGGTTTAGACGTTTCAGCTGAAAGCGCTTTAGCGGCAGGCGGAGTAATGGGCATTATGATTATACCATTCATTTCAAGTTTAAGTGACGATGTGATTACAAGTGTACCTCAAAGTTTAAGAGATGGAAGTTATGCCATGGGAGCAACCAAATCAGAAACAATAAAAAAAGTTATTTTTCCTGCAGCATTGCCTGGTATAGTTGGATCTATTTTGCTTGGTGTTTCAAGAGCAATTGGAGAAACAATGATAGTTGTTATGGCCTCTGGTTTAGCTGCTAATTTAACTTTAAATCCATTAGAATCTACTTCAACAATTACAGCGCAAATTGTTGTAATATTAATTGGAGATCAAGCTTTTGGCGATCCAAAAACGCAAGCTGCATTTGCTTTAGGTATGTCATTATTTTTAGTAACGCTCTGTTTGAATATTGTGGCCTTAAGAGTAGTTAAAAAATATAGAGAAAAATATGAATAAAAATAAAGAACAATTATTAAATAAAAGATATAAAGCTGAAAAGAGATTTCGATTATACGGTCAAAGTGCAATTTTTATGGCACTTTTATTTTTAACAATCTTTATTTTTAAAATTTTTTCGACAGGCTATTCAGCCTTTCAAAAAACTTGGCTTATTGTTCCAGTTACTTTTGATGCTGAATTAATGATGTTAGACCAAAATCCTTCTAAAGAGGATTTAAAAGATGCTGATTATTACGATATAGCATTAAAATCAATGGCTGATTTGGATCCAAATGCTAATGAGGATCAAGAAAATGAGCTGAAGAGAATGGTCTCTTACTTTTTCGAAAGAGAGATTAAAAGGGAACTTTTAAACGACCCTTCATTAATTGGAAAAACTAAAGATGTTTATTTAACTGCCTCAGATGATTTAGATCAAGTATTTAAAGGCAATTATCCAAGAGATTTACCTGAAGATCAAAGAAGAGTTACGGATTATCAATTAAAGATTTTTGATCAACTTGTAGAACTAGGAAAAGTTGAAAGTAAATTCAATTTAAGTTTTTTTACATATCCTGATTCAAGAGAAGCTGAATTAGCTGGTATAGCAAGTTCATTTATGGGATCAATATTTTCTATACTTGTTTGTTTAATGATAGCTTTTCCTGTAGCAGTTCTAGCAGCTATTTATTTAGAGGAATTTGCTCCTAAAAACAGATTTACTGATTTTATTGAGGTAAATATAAATAATTTAGCAGCAGTACCTTCAATTGTTTTTGGTCTTTTAGGACTGGGTATTTTACTTGCTGTATTTCAATTACCTAGGTCAACACCTCTAGTCGGTGGAATAACTTTATCGTTGATGACTTTACCAACAATTATTATTGCTTGTAGAGCATCTTTAAAAGCAGTTCCTCCAAGTATAAGAGAGGCAGCACTTGCAATGGGTGCTAGTAAAATGCAAACTACAATGCATCATACAGTTCCGTTATCTATGCCAGGGACTTTATCCGGTACAATAATTGGTTTGGCCCAAGCTTTAGGCGAAACCGCACCTTTAATATTGATTGGCATGGTGGCTTTTGTAAATACAATACCAGGATCTCCTTTAGATCCAGCTGCAAGTTTGCCAGTGCAAATTTATATTTGGGCAGAGAGCGCTGAAAGAGGTTTTGTCGAGAAAGTTTCTGCCTGTATTATGGTTCTATTAGGATTTTTAATTATAATGAACTTATTTGCACAAATAATTAGACATAAATTTGAAAAAAAATGGAGTTAAGATGATAAAGATAAATTCAAAAAATGTAGATGTTTTCTATGGAAAAAAACAAGCTCTATTCAATATAAATTTAGATATTGAAGAAAATCAAGTTACAGCACTGATTGGGCCTTCAGGTTGTGGTAAATCTACTTTTTTAAGATGTCTAAACCGAATGAATGACGTTATTGATATATGTAGAGTAAAAGGGCAGATTATAATTAATGATTTTGATATCAATGATAAAAGTTGTGATGTTGTTAGATTAAGAGAAAAAATTGGTATGGTTTTTCAAAAACCAAATCCTTTTCCTAAAACTATTTATGAAAATATTTCTTATGGTCCAACAATTCATGGTATGGCTCAATCAAAGAATGAAATGGATGAAATAGTTGAAACTAGCTTAAAAAAGGCAGCATTATGGGAAGAGGTGAAAGATAGACTTCATGAACCAGGTACTGGTTTGTCTGGTGGTCAACAACAAAGATTATGTATAGCAAGGGCAATTTCAGTTAAACCTGAAGTTATTCTAATGGACGAGCCTTGTTCTGCTTTAGATCCTATTGCTACAGCTCAAATAGAAGAACTAATTGATGAGTTAAAAAAAGACCATACTATTATAATAGTCACTCACTCAATGGCACAAGCTGCAAGAGTTTCTCAAAATACAGGTTTTTTTCACCTTGGAGAATTGATAGAACATGGTTCTACTGATAAAATATTTAAGAATCCAGAAAACAAAAAAACTCAGGATTATATCACAGGGAGGTTTGGATAATGACCGAAGCACCACATACAGTAAAGTCTTACGAAGAAGAGCTTAAAAATTTAAATAGCAATATAATTAAAATGGGTGGATTTTGTGAAGAAGCTTTGGGTAAAGCTATTCAAGCAATTACTACAAGAAATAGTGATAATGCTGAGGCAGTAATTAAAGATGATGAAAAAATTGATAAATTTGAGACTTTAATTGAACAGCAAGTAGTAAATTTAATTGCTTTAAGACAACCTATGGCCATAGATCTTAGAGAAACAGTCACTGCTTTAAAGATATCTTCTGACCTTGAGAGAATAGGTGATTTAGCAAAAAATATTTCTAAAAGAACTCTTTTGTTAAATGAAAATTTACCAAAAAATTTAATAGATGCTATTATAAGAGTATCTTCGGATGCTCAAAAACAATTGAAATCAATATTAGATGCATATTTAGAAAGATCTTCGAGTATGGCAATTAATGTATGGGAAAGCGACGAACAAATTGATGATTTAACAAATTTATGCATGCAAGAAGTGATTAGATATTTAAAAGATAACGAAAATAACTTAAGTGATGGAACCCACTTATTATTTGTAACTAAAAATATAGAGAGAATAGGTGATCATACAACCAACATTGCTGAGCAAGTATATTATTTAGTTAAGGGAGAATATCTAGAGGGTGATCGACCAAAAGGCACAGAACCTATTGTTACTGGAGAAAAGTAAAATATGTCGGCTCACATTTTTATAGCTGAGGACGAGGCTGCTATAATTACTCTACTAAAGTATAACCTTGAAAAAGAGGGTTACAAAGTAAGTTTCTGTGAAAATGGTGAAGATGCGCTTAAACAAATTAAAGATAAGCTTCCTGACTTAATATTAATGGATTGGATGTTGCCCGATTTGTCAGGCGTTGAAATATGTAAAAATTTAAAAAAAGACAAAAAGCATAATGACATACCAGTAATAATGTTAACAGCAAAAGGCGAGGAGGAGGACAAATTAAGAGCTTTTGATACAGGTGCAGATGATTATGTAACAAAACCATTTAGTCAAAAAGAACTTAATGCAAGAATTAAATCTTTACTCAGAAGATCAAAACCACAATCCACCGTTGATGTTGTTGAGTTTACAGATCTAAAAATAGATAGAATAACAAAAAGAGTTTATAGAAATAACATTGAAATATCTCTAGGACCTACAGAATTTAAATTATTAGATTTTTTTATCAAAAATCCAAAAAGGGTATATTCAAGAGAACAACTCTTAAACAATGTTTGGGGAGAAAATATTTACGTTGAAACTAGAACTGTCGATGTGCATATCAGAAGATTAAGACAGGCTATTAATATAGATAATACTAAGCCTTTAATTAGAACTGTAAGATCAGCAGGTTATTCTTTAGAATCTTGAAGGTCTTTAGGTCTAGTAAATTCTTTAATTAAACCATTTCCATCTAATTTATTCCATTCATTAAAATCAAAATAAATTTTTGCAAATGCCGATGTCGGAAATTTGTAGTTTAATAATTTAAAATGGTTGTTGTTGTGATTTTTTGTCAGTGATCGTATTAGATTTCTAACAGTAGGTTCATGGTTAATTAAAAGCACTGATTTATATTTTTTTGGTATTTTTTTTATTATATCTATAATTTTATCTTCACTTGATAAGTATAATTTTTTTGAAGAAATAATTTTTTTTGGTTTATCTATTTTTTTTAATAAAATTTTTAGGGTTTTCTTTGTTCTTTTTGATGATGAAAGTAATATGTAATCAAACTTATAATTGTTTTTAACAAAAAATTCACAAATCTTTTTTGCATTTTTCTCGCCACGCTTACTTAATGGTCTTTCATGATCATCAAGATTTGGTTGGTCCCAGCTAGATTTTGCATGACGCATAACGTATAATTTAAGCATAAATTTTAAATATATGACTGCATTAAAAAAACAAGATAAAGAAACACTAAAATCTAAATACATAAATAGAGAGCTGTCTTGGCTAAAATTCAACGACAGAGTTCTTCTTGAGGCCCAAAATTTTGAAAATCCTCTTTATGAAAGAATTAAATTTTTATCTATAGCTGGATCAAATTTAGATGAATTTTTCATGGTTCGTGTTGCAGGTTTATATAGTCAAATCAAACAAGATGTAGATTCACTTAGTTCTGATGGTCTTACTCCTGATGAACAAATGAGTGAAGTTATTTTGGAAACAAATAATCTTCTTAATAAACAAAATAAAATATTTAGAGATTTAATTCTTCAATTAAAAAAAGCAAATATAAGTATAGTTAAACCTGAAAATTTAAGTAAAACTGAACAAAAAAGATTATTTAAAATTTTTAATGAAGAAATTTACCCTCTGCTAACCCCATCAGCAATAGACCCAGCTCATCCCTTTCCATTTATTGCAAATCAAGGAAGAGCATTAGTTATGAGATTAAATAAGAAAAATAAAAAAAGGACTTTAAATACAATAATAGTAATTCCAAAAGCTTTATCAAGATTTATTGAAATAGATGGAAATAAAAGTTTTAAAAAATTTTTAATTATAGATGATGTTATAAGTTTTTTTGCCTCTGAAATATTTCCTGATCATGATTTAGATAAAAAAATGTTATTTAGAGTTATAAGAGATAGTGATGTAGAAATTCAAGAGGAGGCCGAAGATTTAGTAAGATCTTTTGAATTGGCTTTAAAAAGAAGAAGAACAGGTGACATAGTACGTTTAGAAATTTTAAAAAATAGTAATAATGACTTAATTAAGTTTATAACCAATAAGTTAAACGTAAAATCTGAATACATCTATGAAATTGAAGGCATTGTTGGAATTCAAGATATAGACCAAGTTTGTAAAATTAAAAATTCTAAATTAAGATTTAAAAATTTTAATCCCAGGGAGGTTGAGAGATTAAAGGAGTTTAATAATAATTTTTTTGATACTATAAAAAAAAAAGATTTAATAGTTCATCACCCTTTTGAAACATTTGATGCTGTCGTTGAGTTTTTAAATCAAGCTGCATATGATAAAAAAGTTATAGCAATTAAACAAACTCTATACAGAACAACGCTAGATTCTCCAATTGTTAAAGCCTTAATAACAGCAGCTGAAAATGGAAAGACAGTAACCGCTTTAATAGAGATCAAAGCAAGATTTGATGAAGAAGCAAACATTCAACTTTCAAGAAGTTTAGAAAATGCAGGAATTCAAATAGTTTATGGTTTTGCAAAATATAAAACACATGCAAAATCATCTTTAATATTAAGAAAAGAGCAGGGAAAAATTCAAACTTATATACATCTGGGAACTGGTAATTATCACCCAGTTAATGCAAAAATTTATACTGACTTATCTTTATTTAGCTCTGATAAAAAAATAGCAACTGATGTGGAAAAATTTTTTAATTATGTAACTGGTTATGCAAAACCACGAAATCTTAATAAAATATCTATATCACCAATTAATCTTAGGGAAACCTTGAACAAATGTATTGCTAACGAGATAACAAATGTCAAAAAAGGTAAAAAAGGTGAAATATGGGCCAAAATGAATTCCTTGGTAGATCCAGCGATAATTGATAAATTTTACGAAGCTTCAAATGCTGGAGTAAAGATATTTTTATTTGTAAGAGGTGTTTGTTGTTTAAGACCTGGAGTTAAAGATAAATCTGAAAATATAATAGTTAAAAGCATGATTGGAAGATTTTTGGAACACTCAAGAATTTATTGTTTTGCAAATGGAAAAACAATGCCTAGTAGAGATGCAAAAGTTTTTATTTCATCAGCAGATTTAATGCCAAGAAATTTAAATCGAAGAGTAGAACTTCTAGTTCCAATTGAAAACCAAACAGTCCACGAACAAGTTCTTGATCAAATTATGTTAGCTAATTATTTAGATAAAAAACAAAGTTGGGAACTTGATGCTAGTGGAAATTATAAAAAAATTAAATATAGTGAAAATGATTCTTTTTCAGCCCATGATTATTTTATGAATAATCCTAGTTTATCTGGAAGAGGTAAAGCTAAATTAAAAATGAAACCAAAAAAATTAAATTTAAGATTAATTAAAAGTGGAAATTAAAGTTTTAAAAAATAATCAAAATTTGAAATTAAAACCTGCTAAATTAGCAGTAATTGATATAGGTTCCAATTCTATCAGGATGTTAATCTATGAAGATTTTAACTCATCTCGTGTGCCTTTTTTCAATGAAAAAGCCGTTTGTGAACTTGGTAAAAATTTAGATAAGTCAAGAAAACTTCATAAATCTGGTGTGGATTATGCCCAAAAAGTATTGAAGAGATTTTCAGAAATTTTAAATGTTTCCAAAATTGTTAATTTAAAAATAATAGCAACTGCTGTTTTAAGAGAAGCAACAGATTCAAAACCCTTTGTTGAATACGTAGAAAACCTTTTTAAAAAAAAAATAGAAATCTTAAGTGGTGACGAAGAAGCAATTTGTTCAGCTGAAGGTGTTAAAATTGGATTTGATAATGTAGATGGGTTAGTTGCTGATCTTGGAGGAGGAAGTTTAGAATTGGCTAGAGTTGAAAATGGTTTGATTACTAATAAAACATCTCTCCCCTTAGGTGTTTTAAGACTACTTAATAATCCAATTGTAAAAAAGAGAAACCTTTCTAAATATATAAAACAACTTTTGAGAGAAGAGAAATGGTTATCTAAAAAAAAATTTGAAAATTTGTATTTAGTTGGAGGAACATGGAGAGCTTTATTTAAACTTCATCTGTTTCAAAATAAACATCCTGTCCATATAATTCATCAGTATTCAGTAAATTATGAAACTATATCATCATTTGTAGAAAAAATAGCATCGTTTAATAAAGCAAAACTAAAAACAGTTGAATATATATCTAAATCTAGAACACCTTATCTACCATATAGCTCTATTATTTTAGATGAGATCATGAAAGTCACAAATCCAAAAAACATAATTTGTTCTATAAGCGGTATTAGGGAGGGATCTTTGACGAAAGATTACTTTAAAAATATTGATAACTCTCAGGTTTTTGAAAAATCATTAGAATATATTTCTAAGAAAAGAGGTGATTTGGGATTAACTTACAAAAAGTATTATGAATTTATCAAACCTGTATTTGATGGTAATGAACATTTTAATGAAAAATTACTTAACTTAGCTTGTGTTTTAAGTCATATGGATTGGGGACTAGGTGCTTTTCAAAAGGCAGAATTAGTTTTTCAAGAAACATTAAATACCCCTTTATTGAGACTTTCACATAAAGAAAGAATTCAAATAGCTCTTTCATGTTATTGGAGGTACTGCAGTATTAAATACAATCCAAAAATAGAATATTTGACTTTTTTAAATAATAATGAAATTTTTTCTAGCAAACAAGTTGGTGCAGCCTTAAGATTTGCTCACTCACTAACATCTATTTCAACTATCTTTTTAGAGGAATTTAAATTGTATAAAAGAGGCAACTCTGTATTTTTAAAAATTCCAGCACAACATCAAGAAATAATTTCTAAACAAGCCACAAAAAGATTTAAAGCTCTGGCGAGAGAATTATTTTTAGAACCAAGAGTAATTTATTCAAATAATTAATATATAATTTAATTTATTACAACTTACAGGTTAGTGATTTTTCTTCTTTAATATATTTTTAATTTTACTGAAACATATCTTTAATCCAAATGTAATATTATTCTGTAATTAGACTATAAACATTAAACCCCTGAGATACGCTCGGTATTATTATTGAGCGTATTTCTTTTTATAAAACAAATACATTCCTATATGAGATGCATTGTTAAATTTACCATTCTCAATTAATTTAATTATTTGTTGAGTGGAAACTATATGGATTTTAATTCCTTTTTCAGGCTTTGAAATTTTTCAATCTTTTTCTAAGAATAATTTTTTTGCAATATAAACAGCAACTAACATGCCAATTAATTCAGCAGCTATATAATAAGGAGTGTTTAAATAACTTATACCAGTAAACGACTCTGTGAATGTTCTTGCTATTGTTACAGCAGGATTTGCAAAAGAAGTTGAAGAGGTAAACCAATAACCAGCAGTGATATATAAACCTACTGATCCAGCAACAGCTATTTTACCTGATCTCATTGAACCAAAAATTATTAAAATAAGACCCAACGTAGCAACTATTTCAGAAGTAAAAATATAAATCCCACTCCTTGACTTTGTTGATAATTCAAAAACCTGATGTTCAAAAAAGAAATTAGCTAATGCTACACCTAGCAAACATCCAAGTATCTGAGCAGAAATATAAAAGGGTAGAAGGTTTTTTTTTAACTTTCCTGTAATTGTCATAGCAATACTTACAAATGGATTGAAATGAGCCCCAGATACATCAGCAAATACTGTTATTAGCACAAACAATCCAGCTCCGGTTGCCAATGTGTTTGCTATTAGCATTACTGCTATATCATTAGTTAGATTTTCTGCCATTAAACCTGATCCAACTATGATCATGACCAGAAAGCAACTTCCAATGAACTCTGAAAGAAAATATCTATTTTTATTTTTCATCTAGCCAATCTTTAATTTTATTACTTATAATATTGAAAGTTTTTCTAATGATTATTTGCTTTTCTTCGTCATTTGCATTTTGAAGTTTAGCTACCGGATCTTCTATATCCCAATGTATAATTTGGTTTTTATCAGGCCAAATAGGACATACCTCATTATTTGCGTTATTGCATACGGTTATTACATGATCCATTTTTATTTCATTATTTATAAACTCTTCAAAATTTTTAGAACTATAATTAGTTAGATCATAACTTTTATTTTTTTCTAAAAAACTTTTAACATCTTCATTGATTTTTCCAGATGGATTACTACCAGCACTAAAAGCATTAAATTTATTTGAGTATTCGTTATTAATAATACTCTCAGCTATAATGCTTCTTGCTGAATTTCCTGTGCATACAAATAAAATATTTTTCATTAAAAAATAATTTTGTAAATACCAATTACAAATAATGGAATTTGTAATCCAAAATTAGTTAATATGGCCTTATCTTTTAATAAAAAACCCGATATTGTCCATCCAACTACACCAAGACCATGAAAATATATATTAATTGGATATATATTTAAATTTGTAAGCAATATTCCTGTTAAGACTAAAAACGTGCTTATCCATTTGAGATATTTTTTTAAAAACATAAAACTCCTTTCTCTATACTTATGACAGTTATGTTAAAGATTTATTAAAATTATTATTTTATATTAAATTATTCACGAATTTTTAAAGATAAAAAAAACATTGCTATATGCGAAGCACAATTGAATTTTCCTTTATTAATTAAGTTTAAAATTTGAGACCTTGTAAAAAAATTAATTTCAATACCTTTTTCTGGCAATGAAATTTTTTTTAATTTATCTGTATAAAATCCATAAATTTTATTATTTAATCGACCAGGCTCAGTATAAAAAAAAGATATATTATTTAATTTTTTTATAGAGGTATAACCAGTCTCCTCTATTAATTCTTTTTTTGCACAATTTATTGGTTTCTCATTTTTTTCAATCATACCAGATGGAAATTCATAATTTTTTTTATTTATAGGAATTCTCTTCTGTGAAACTAAAATGTACCTATTTCTAAATTTTGGGATTACTACTGATAAATCTGGACAATCAAAATAATGATAATATTCATTTTTTTTAAATTTTTTATTAATTAATTTAATACCATTACTTAATTTTATATTTTTCACTTACTTAGAATATATTTATTTATATTAAATTAACTATATATTTGTGGAAAAAGTATCCTCCGATTAGCAATATTAAACCTGCAATATAAATTATGAAAAAATTCATATTAAAAGATTTTGCAAAAAAGAAGGGTACAAAGAATAAATAACTTGCTGGTACTGCAATAAATATACTTTTTGTAAACATTACTGTTTTTTCAGTATCATTATGCTCATAATAGGAAAACAGTATCGCTATTAGTGATACCAAGGGTAATGCAATAATAAATCCAGCGAGCTTAGGATTTTGACCAGCCAACCAACTAGAAAATGCAACAATTAAACCTGCTGCTACAACTTTAAAAATAAAAAATAACATCTGTTTTTAGCTTGTTGCAAATTCTTTAATTTTCTCAAAACTGAAGTGATCGGCTATATCTTTCTTGGCGTAGTATACTTCATCAACTGTGCCTTGTTCGTTTATCAAAACATCTGTAACAGCTATATCAAAATGACCTTTAATTTTTAAAGGAATATATCCCTTTAACATTGCAGGTATTATTTTATGAGATTTAAATAGCATTGCAGATAATGTTTTCATCATTGATCTTTCAATTTCATATTTTTGAAAATATTTAAAATCTTCATCGGCCAGTACAGTAAAAGGTAAATTGTTATGTTTTTTCATATATGACCTTAAATTATCAACCGGCGAGTGAAATATTGCAACATGTGTAAAATTATTTCCTAACTCATTAAATCTTTTATTAATTTCGTTTAATCTAAGATTGCAAAAACTACATCCAGCTATTCTGTAAAAAGTTAAAAGAACTTTCTTTCCATGTGTTTCTGATAAATTAAATGTAGACCCGTCATCTCTTGGAAGTGTAATTTCTTCCATTTTATCTCCTTTGGAGATCTTCATTTGATAGAGCATTTTTTACAAAGCCCAAAGAATTCAAGATTATATTTATTGAATTTCATACCCGCTTTGTCTTGAAAATTTTTTAAATATTTTGAAAGTTTGCTGTCACTAATTTCACTTACTTCTTCACAGCTTTCACATATTGAAAATGCTGTTGCCTTTGAGATCTGACAATTTGAATTTTTACATGCAACGAAAGCATTTTTACTTTCAATTTTGTGAATTTTTCCAATTTCAACCAATTTATCAAGCGCTCTATAAACTTGAAGAGGGGCTTTAATACCTTTTTTTTGCACATTATGTAAAATTGAATAAGCTTTTATGGGCTCATTTACTTTTTCAATGTAATCAAGAACTATTTGTTGATTTTTTGATAGTGTTTCCTGTTTAAGCATAGTTTTTCTTTTATCAATTTCCCATTAGTTTTTCAATTTTATCGTCTGTTTAATTTTAAATAGAGATATTACAAATAATAATAACGCTGCAGCAATGATAGATGGACCCGAAGGAGTATTGAATTGCAATGAAGAAAATAAACCCATGATTACTGATAATAATCCTCCACATATAGAAAAAATTACCATCTTTTTGGGAGTATCTGATATGTTACGAGCCATAGCCGTTGGTATAATTAACATCCCAGTTATTAATAAAAGTCCTACAATTTTTATAGAAATTGCAATTATTGCTGCCATTAAAATAGTAAATATTGCTTTTGCTCTATCAGGATTTAATCCTTCTGCTTCTGCAAGTTCATAATTTACTGTTGAAGCAAATAAAGGTTTCCAAATTATTTTTAATACAATTAAAATTATTGCTCCTCCTCCCCATATAATTATCAAATCATCAACATTAACAGCTAATATGTCTCCAAATAATAGTCCCATGACATCAAATCTTATAAATGAGAGAAAACCAATAACCACTAAGCCAACTGCTAATGCTGAGTGAGCTAAAAGACCAAGTAAAGCATCACCGGGCAAATTAGTATTTTTTTCAAGTTTAACTAATATGATTGCTATTACTGATGAAATGATAAATATCGAAATTGCTATATTAATTTCGAATGCCAATGCCATTGTAACACCAAGTAATGCTGAATGTGCTAATGTATCTCCGAAATAAGATAATCTTCTCCAAACTACAAAGCAGCCCAAAGGACCTGTTACAAAAGCAACACCTATACCAGCAATTAAAGCTCTTATAAAAAAATCATCAAACATTTAATTTTTTTTTATATCTCCATCATTTGAATGAACATGATCATGCTTATGTTCATATATAGAAAGAGTTTGTGAAGCTTGTTCGCCAAATAACAGTTTATACTCATTATTCATTGCAACGTCTTTTGGTGTTCCTGAACAACACACGTGGCCATTTAAACAAATAACATGATCTGTTGCTGTCATCACAGTATGCAAATCATGAGAAATTAATAAAATTCCACAATTTAATTTATCTGCTATTTCTTTTATTAATTTATACAATGCAATCTCCCCAGTAAAATCAACTCCTTGAACCGGCTCATCCAATACTAAAAGATCAGGTTTTTTTGAAACTGCTCTTGCAAGAAGCACTCTTTGAAATTCTCCACCAGATAAATTTCCTAAATTCTGGTTTTTAAGATGATCTGCACCCGTTAATTTTAAAGCTTCATTTATTTTTTCTTCATCGAGTTCATCTGTTAAAACCATAAAATCACTCACTTTAAGTGGCAATGTCCAGTCAATTGAAATCTTTTGAGGAACATATCCAATTTTATCAGTAAATTTTTCTACATTGCCTTCTATATTCTTATGAAGTCCTATCGCAATTTTTGCAGTTGTGCTTTTGCCAGAACCATTTGGTCCAATTAATGTTACTATCTTTCTTCTTTCAACAATTAAAGAAACGCCTTTTACAAGCCATTTATTCCGTTGTTTTAATCCAACTTCAGTTAATTTTACTAATACATTGTTCTCAATTGTCATTTATTACCTTGACTTATTAATGTTATATTATTACACAATGTTATATTATAACAATTAACACTAAATTAAATTATGAAAAACTTAAAAAAATCAACATTAATAATTACAATATTATCTTTTTTAGCTCTTTTTACATCAGCAAAAGCAGAAATAAAAGTTGTAGCTTCAATTAAGCCTATACACTCTTTAGCTAGCTATCTGATGGATGGAGTTGCTAAACCAGACCTAATAGTCGATGGATATTCTTCACCACATGGATTTCCGTTAAAACCATCTCATGCAAAGATGTTACAAGATGCTGATCTTATTTTTTGGGTAGGTGAAGATCTAGAAAACTTCATGGAAAAACCATTAGATTCAATTGCAAAAAAAGCTGAAAAAATTGAATTAATGGAAATTAAAGGTCTTAATAAATTAAAATTCAGAGAACGAAATATTTTTGGTGATCATGATGATCATGACGATCACGGACATAAAGAAGATGGCCATAAAGAAGATGATCACGATGATCATGACCATAAAAAGAAAGATGGACATGACGACCACGATGATCACGACCACAAAAAAAAAGACGGTCATAAAGAAGACGACCACGATGATCATGACCATAAAAAGAAAGATGGGCATGACGATCATGATGACCATGGACATAAAAAGAAAGATGACCATGATGACCACGATGATCATGCAGGACATGAAGGTCACCACCACGGTGAGCATGACCCACATATTTGGTTAGATCCGATGAATGCTAAAGTTATATTAAATGAAATGGCAGAGCATTTAATTGAAAATGATGCTAAGAACGCATCAAAATATAAAAGCAATTTAAAGAAAGCACTAAAAGATATTGATAAACTTGTTAGTGACGTCTCTTCTGAATTAAATCAGAGTGTTGCATCAATTGTTTTCCATGATGCTTACCAATATTTTGAGAAAAGATTTAATGTTAATATATTGGGTGCTTTTACAGTTAATACAGATGTAATGCCAGGAGCAGAACAATTGGCTGAAATCAGAGAAATAATTGAGCATGATAAAGTAGCTTGTGTATTTTCTGAACCACAGTTTAATCCAAATATCATTAAAGCTGTAGCAAAAGATATGAATATTAAAACTGGTGTTGTAGACCCATTAGGAGCTACTTTGGATCCTGGAAAAGACTTATATTTTGATTTAATCAGAAATATGTCTAAATCTTTTAAAGGTTGTTAATTAAAAATTGAACTTTTGTCGTAAATAATATCTAATATTATTTATGACAACTGTTCCTTTAACTTTAGAAGAAATTTTCCATTTAGCTAAAAAAACGTTAGTAGCTAATGGTTGTGATGAAGAAACAGCAGATACCTTATCTACTTTAATCAAAAATGCTGAAAGAGATGGATCATTATCTCATGGTCTATTTAGATTACCCGCTTATATTTCTGGTTTAAAAAGTGGAAAAATTAATGGCAAAGCTAGACCAGTGATTTCAAAATTAACCGCTAGTGTTGTTAAAGCAGATGGAAAAAATAGTCTTGCCCCAATGGTTTTAAAATATGGAATACCAGAACTTGTTAAAGCTGCAAAAGAAAATGGAGTAGCTGTTTTAGCAATTACTAATTCTCATCATATGGCTGCGATGTGGCCTGAGACTGAAGCAATAGCAGAGCAAGGACTTGTTGCTTTTGCCTGTACATCATACAAGCCAGCAGTTGCACCAGCAGGAGCAATTAAACCTTTATTTGGAACAAACCCAATTTCATTTGCTTGGCCAAGAAAAAATAAACCTCCTGTAGTTTATGATATGGCTACTGCATCGATGGCAATGGGAGAAGTTCAAGTTGCAAAAAGAGAAGGGCACAAAGTTCCAATTGGGACTGGTTTAACTAAAGATGGAAAAGAAACAACAGATCCTGGTGAAATAGCAGATGGTGGAGTTTTGTTGCCATTTGGCGGCTATAAAGGCTCAGGAATAGCAATGATGGTTGAATTACTTGCTGGAGCCTTAGTTGGAGATAATTTTAGTTATGAGACGGCTGAGAAGGATACAGATGATGGTGGGCCACCAAGTGGTGGGGAGTTTATTTTAGCTATATCTCCTGACAAATTAACAAATTCTGATTGGGATAATCATTCAAATAAATTCTTTGAGAAAATGAAATCAATGGGAGAGGTTAGGTTGCCAGGTGAAAGACGTCACAAAAACAGATTAGATACTGGACCTAGAAATATTAATGAGGAACTTGTTAATAAAATAAAATCTTTAAGTTAATTCAATTTCAATTGGTGTGTGATCCGAAGGTTTTTGTCTGCCACGAGGATATTTATTAATTTTTACATCTTTCACAAGATTTATAATTGAGTTTGAAACTAAGAAATGATCAATTCTCATGCCATTATTTTTTTGCCATGCACCGCTTGTATAATCCCAAAACGTATATCCCTCTTTGTCAGGATGAATATATCTATATGCATCATGAAAACCTAAACTTAATAATTCTCTTAATTTTTTTCTTATCTCTAGTCTAAACAAAGCATCATTTTCATATCCTTTAGGATTATGAACATCTTCAGCTGAAGGAATTATATTAAAATCACCACCAATAATTATATTTTCTTTTTTTTTTAAATAAGCTTTTAATTTTTTAATTAAACTTTCTAGCCAATATAATTTGTAAGTATATTTTTCCGTATCAACTGGATTTCCATTGGGTGTGTATATATTTATTAATTTAATTATTTTTGATTTATGTTTTACATCTGCTGTAATAATTCTTGATTGTTTATTTTTATCTTTAAAAATATCATTTTCAATTTTGTCTAATTTTTTTTTAGAAATTATTGCAACCCCATTATATGATTTTTGACCAAATACATAATTTTGGTAATTTGATTTTTCAAAGTCTTCGTAAGGATAGTTTTCATCTTGAGCTTTGATCTCTTGCATCATTAAAATATCTGGTGAATATTTTTTTAGATACTCTTTAATATTTTCAATTCTTGCTCTTACAGAGTTAACATTCCAGGAACTAATTATCATTAAAGCGAGAAAGATACGCCACAACCACAAGAAGATTTGCTTTGCGGGTTGTTTATTTTAAAAGAATCTCCGATTAATTCTTTCACAAAATCAACTTCAGATCCTTTTAGTAAATCTGCCGACGTTTTGTCGATTAGAATATTATCTTGTTGTAGATCATCATCCTTAGCAGAGTTATCAAATGAGAAATCATATTGAAATCCAGAACATCCACCACCTTTAATAGCGATTCTAAAAAATGACCCTTTATCTTTTGATGAAAGAAGATGGTTTATCTGCTTTATAGCATTATCTGTAAATTTAATTTCTTTAATCATAATTAAACATTGATAAAAACAATATAATAATATTTTGCCATTTTTAAAGAATGAAAAATTACTCAAAATTAGGAACATTTGCTTCAAAAGGTAGACTGTTCAAAGAAGCGAGCAATCCTTTCAGATCACCTTTTCAAAGAGATAGAGATAGAATAATTCATTCTACGTCTTTTAGAAGATTGAAGCACAAAACTCAGGTATTTGTTAATACTGAAGGAGATCATTATAGAACCAGAATCACTCATTCCATTGAGGTTTCACAAATTGCTAGAACAATTGCTAAATACTTAGGTTTAAATGATGATTTAGCTGAAACATTAAGCTTAGCTCATGATTTAGGTCATACCCCTTTTGGTCATGCAGGAGAAGTGTCCCTAAATGAATGTATGTATGAATATGGGGGATTTGACCACAACCTTCAAACACTTAGGATAGTAATGTTCATTGAAAATAAATATTTTAAATTTGAAGGTCTTAATTTAACATTAGAAACGTTAGATGGTCTTATTAAACATAATGGTCCGGTAACAAAGCTAGTCAAAATAAATAATTTAATTGGTTTGAAAAATTTAAAAAATAAAATTAATTTTTCAAAAAACTCCTCACTGGAGGCTCAAATTGCATCTATATCCGATGACGTTGCATACAATAACCATGATATTCAAGATGGAATAAAAGCTAAATTGTTTAAGTTAAACGATCTTAAACAAATCTCTTTTTTTGATGAAATTTTAAAATCATATAAAAATAAATTAAAGAGTGAAAATAATGATATTCTTGTATATCAAACTATAAGAGACTCTATAAATTTAATGGTTCAAGACTTAATAAAAACAACGACAAGAAATATTTTAATGAACAAAATATCTACAAAAAAAGATGTATCGAATAAAAAAAATCAAATTGTTGATTTTTCCAACAAATTAAAAATAACTATAAATGAGATTAGAGATTTCCTTAGAATAACTATGTATAATAATAAAGATGTATTAAAAAAAAATAACGAAGGAAAAAAGATAATTAAAAAGCTTTTTAGCGTAATTAGCAAAAATCCAAAAAAGTATATTAAAACTAAATATTTAAAAACTAACAAAGAAAGAGCTATATCCGATTATATTTCTGGCATGACAGATAGGTACGCCATACAATTATATAAAGCATCAAAATGAATATATTTGAGGAATACTTAAATAAAATTTTAGATAAAATTAAATTAGCAAGTGAAGAAAAGCTAATTTTATTACCTGAAAGTTTATCTGGTATAAATGTAGATATACCTCCTAAAAAATTTAAGTGCGATCTGTCAACTAATGTTGCAATGGTTTTATCTAAAACAAATAATGAACCACCAATTAAAATTGCTGAAAAATTAAAAGATATTATTTTTAAAGACGATAATAATATTGAGAAGATAGAAATAGCAAAGCCTGGATTTATAAATATTATTTTAAAAAAAGAGTTTTGGACTTCATTTCTTTTAAATATAAATAATCTTAATAATTTTGGTGCAGCACTTAAGGGCTCTAAAAAGAAACATTTAATTGAATTCGTGTCTGCAAATCCCACTGGACCATTACACGTTGGTCATTGTAGAGGTGCTATTCTAGGTGATGTTATCTCTAATTTGTTAAAATTTAACAATCAAGAAGTTGTAAAAGAATATTATGTAAATGATCATGGCAATCAAATTTTACATTTTACTAGATCTGTATATTTGAGAATAAAAGAAAAATTATATAATCAAACTTTTCCAGTAGATGGGGATGATTTATATCCAGGAGAATACATCAAAGATATAGCCCAACATATTATAGATAATAATAAAGATTTACAATTTGATGATTATGAAAAAATAAAGTTAACACTTACTAAATTAGCAATTACAGAGTCACTTAAACTTATTAAGACAAATCTAAATAATTTGGGAATTATTCATGATAATTTTGCGAGCGAGACTGAAATAGTCGAAAATAAAGAGGTTGATAAGGTTATTGAGAAACTTAAAAAAGATAAATTTGTATATATAGGAAAAATAAAAGCTCCCGAGGGAGAAGACACAACTAATTGGGTAGAGAGAGATCAGTTACTTTTTAGATCAACAGATTTCGGGGATGATAAAGATAGGGCATTACAAAAATCTGACAACACATGGACTTATTTTGCTGGAGATGTTGCGTATCATAATACAAAACTAAACAGAAAATTTGATAAATTAATAAATATTTTAGGAGCGGATCATGCAGGTTATATAAAAAGAATTACTTCTATTGTTGAAGCATTATCTGGAGAAAAAAATAAATTAATTTGTAAAGTAAGCCAACTTGTTAAGTTAATAAAAGATGGCAAACCTTTTAAAATGTCTAAAAGAAAAGGTGATTACATTACCGTTGAAGATTTAATTTCTGAAGTTGGAAAAGATGCAACAAGATTTATTATGCTAAGTAGAAGTAATGATGCTGAATTAGATTTTGATTTTACAAAAGTAAAAGAAAAATCCAAAGACAATCCACTTTATTATGTTCAATATTGTTATGCTAGAATTTCATCGGTTTTTAGAAATATAAATAAAAATATTGATGACAAGATTGATAATGAAAATAATAATATGCAATTTAATAATGAAGAAATTGAAATTTTTAAAAAAATATCTGAATGGCCTAAATGTGTAGAAATTTCTACTAAAAAACTAGAACCTCATAGGATCCCTGTATATTTATATGAGTTATCATCACAGTTTCATTCCTATTGGAATATGGGAAAAGATGATGTTGAAAAAAGATTTATCAATGATGATAAAACAATAAATATAGAAAAACTAATATTTTTAAAATCTATTGCAAAAACAATTAAAACTGGAATGGATATTATAGGTGTTGATACACCTGAAAAAATGTAATGCTAAAAGAGCTCAAATATCTTTTTTATTTAATAATTATATTTTTCTTTCTATTCTTTACTCTAAGATATTATTTTTCAGACTACAACTACAAGAAATCATATAGAGCAGTTTCAAGTATTGATGAAAAAATATCATCTAACGAAAATAATCTATTTATTCTTAAAAATGACACGGACAACATTATTGAATATGTAGAATACAAAAATAAAAACACAAAAAAATATTCTTTTTGGGAATTGTTATATAATGATTAAAAAAACAAGAGCTTTTATATGTGGCATTAGTGGACATAATTTAAAAAAAAGTGAAGTAAGTTTTTTAAAAAAATATAAGCCATGGGGTATAATCCTTTTTTCAAGAAATATTAAATCAATCAATCAAGTTCAAAAATTAACTGGTTCGATTAAAAAAATATTTAAAAACTCTAACTATCCAATTCTAATTGACGAAGAAGGTGGAAGAGTAAGCAGATTAAGAAAATTTATAGATAATTCAATTTTTAGTGCAAAATATTTTGGTGATTTATATTCAAAAGATAAAAAAAAATTCGATATTTATTTCAATGTTTATGTGAAGCAAATATCCTATTTGTTAAGACTTATTGGTATTAATGTTAATACAGTACCCGTATTGGATTTAAGACGAAATAATTCTCATAAAATTATAGGTGATCGATCCTATTCAAATGATAAGAAAATGCTGTCTAAAATTGGCGATATATCTATCGAAAAATTTCACAAAAATAGGGTTGGCACAGTAATTAAACACCTTCCAGGTCATGGTTTGGCTAAAGTTGATAGTCATTACAAATTACCAGTCATAGACAAAGATCTAAAGTATCTTAAAAAATATGATTTTTTTCCATTTACCAAAAAAAAATCTGTTTTAGGTATGACCGGTCACTTGTTGTTTAAAAAACTTGACCCAATAAATAACGTTTCACATTCTAAAGAAATCATAAAAATGATTAGAAAAGAAATATCATTCAAGGGAATATTAATGTCAGATGATATTTCTATGGGTGCTCTTAGAGGTAGTTTAAAAAATAACGTTATTAAATCTTTTCGCGCAGGTTGTAATTTGGTGCTTCATTGCAATGGAAAAATGAACGAAATGAATGTAGTAGGTCAAAATTCACCTTATATCGATGATTTTATTGTAAAAAAAACTTCTAAATTAATTCAAATAATAAGTTAAATTTAAAACCATGAGTGATTCTTTAGAATTTAATGTTGATCTTAGTAATTACTCTGGATCATTAGAAATACTTTTAGATTTAGCAAAATCACAAAAAGTAGATTTGGAAAATATATCAATCACTAAATTAGCTGATCAATTTCATGATTTTATAACAAAAACTGAAAATTTGAATTTAGAATTGGCCTCAGAATATTTGTTAATGGCTACTTGGTTAACTTATCTTAAATCTAAACTACTATTACCAGAAACAGAGGAAGAGGAATTTAAAGCACTTGAAGTGGCAGAAAAATTAAAACTCCAACTTAAAAAACTGGAATTAATAAGATTATTGTCTTCTCAGATGTTGAGTAGAAAAAGATTAGGCAAAGATATTTTTATGAGAGGTTCGAAAAGTGGAATGAGATCAATATATAACTCTCAATATTCTTTAACATTATTTGAATTATTAAAAACGTATTCGAATATCGTAATGACAAAAGATTTTCAAAGAATGAATATTCCGAAACTTCCAGTATTTACTACTGAAGAAGGTATTAAAGTTATAAAAGAGTTTTATAATAATTTAAATGATTGGAAAAATATGACTGATCTAATACCAAAAAATTTTAGAAACTCTAGAACTTTAAGTAAGACTGGTAATGCAGGAATTTTTGCTGGATCTTTAGAGCTTGCAAAAGAAGGCAATATATCTATTAAACAAGATAATTTATTTGAGGACATATATATTAAAAAAATCTAATGAATAAATTAAAAAAAAATAATGTTGTATCATTTCCATCTAAATTAAGTGATGTTGATAAAGAAATAGAAGCTATTGTTTTTGCAGCTGCAGAACCTTTAAATATTGAAACTATTGAAAATAAAATTTCAAAAAAGACAGATGTTGAAAAATCTTTACTAAAACTTCAGAATTTTTATTCTGATCGTGGAATAAATTTAGTCTGTATATCCAATAAGTGGTCTTTTAGAACTTCACCAAATTTATCCACATTAATGTCTCAACAAAAAACTGTTGAAAAAAAATTATCAAAGGCTGCGATAGAAACACTTGCAATTATTGTTTATCATCAACCAGTCACTAGAGCTGAAATAGAAGAAATTCGTGGAGTTGCGTTTGGAAATAATACACTTGAGATATTGATGGAATTGAACTGGGTTAGACCTCAAAGTCGAAAAGATGCCCCTGGCAAACCTATTCAATATGGAACAACAGATGACTTTTTAAGTCATTTCAATCTCCAAAAATTGTCAGATCTTCCAACCGTTGATGAATTAGGAACTGCAGGTCTTATCGATACATCTAGTGTAGATGCATCTATATTTGGAACAGGCAAATTCTATAAAGAAAAACAAGAGGATAAAAAGGAAAATATATACTCTGATATAGATGAGATGCTTAATAGCACTCTTAATACCGATAACGATAAATAAAAAAATAGTTTTAAAACTAAAATTATAAGGTTATAAGTAATTATGAGTATAGGATTTTGGCAAATTGCAATTGTAGTAATTTTAGTAGTATTACTTTTTGGTAGAGGTAAAATCTCTAGTCTAATGGGTGATGTTGCTAAAGGAATTAAAAGTTTTAAAAAAGGTATGGCTACAGATGCTACAGAAGATAGCCAACCAAAAAATATATCTGAAAATCAAGACTCAGACAAAAAAGAGTAATCAATGCCACAGATCGGCTGGTTTGAAATATTAATAATAGTATCTATTGCAATAATAGTTGTAGGACCAAAAGACTTTCCTGTAATGTTAAAAAAAGTTGGATCATGGATAGGTTCTGCTAAGAGATATTTTTCAGATGTTCAAAATCAAGTTACAGAAATAACGGATGTTTCAATTAAAGAAGAATTAAAAAAAAACACTGAAATCATGAAAGAGGACAAGCCTAAAGATGACAGCTAAAAAAAAAGAAACAGGTTTTATAAGTCATCTTACCGAATTAAGACAAAGACTAATACATTCATTTATCTTCTTAGCAGTATTATTTGTAGTTTGTTACTATTTTTCTGAATACATATATGGATTTTTAGTTGAACCTTATGCCAATGCTGTAAAGGATGATAATGTTGATAGAAGATTAATCTTTACCGCTCTTCAAGAAACATTTTTAACATATCTTAAAGTTTCTTTTTTTGCTGCTTTCTTTGTGACCAGTCCATATATCCTTATTCAAATTTGGAAATTTATTGCACCAGGATTATACACCCATGAAAAGAAAGCAATTATGCCTTACTTAGTAATTACACCAATACTTTTTTTACTAGGAGGTATGCTTGTTTATTATCTAATTATGCCACTAGCATTTAAATTCTTTTTATCATTTGAAAGTGCAGGACTTGGAACTAGCTTACCAATTCAATTAGAAGCTAAAGTAAATGAATATTTATCTCTTGTGATGAAGTTAATTTTTGCATTTGGATTAAGTTTTCAGCTACCAGTTGTATTAAGTTTGCTTGCAAGAATAGGAGTTGTAAATTCAACTTATTTAAGAGAAAGAAGAAAATATTTCGTTGTAATAATATTTGCTGCTGCTGCAATATTAACTCCACCAGATCCAATTACGCAAATAGGTTTAGCAATACCTTTGTTAATTTTATATGAATTATCAATTTTTTCTGTAAATATTATCGAAAAGAAAGCTCAAGAGAGAAATGCACAATATTAAGGATATTAGAAAAGATATCGATAATTTTAAAAATACAATTAAAAATCGAAACGTTGATGTAGACTTTGATCAAATATTAAATCTTGATGAGGAAAATAGAAAATTAATTCAAGAAAAAGAAAAATTAGAAATGGAAAAAAAATCTATTTCTAAATCTAAAGATGAAACCCTTTTTGAAAAGTCTAAAGAAATTTCAAATAAAATAGATGATTTAAGTAAAAATCAAAAGAATGTTAAAGATCAGCTTGATCAGATATTAAGCAATATTCCTAATTTACCATTGAATGATGTTCCCGTAGGTAAGGATGAAAATAGCAATAAAGAGGTTGTAAAATCTGGTGAAATTAAAGAGATGAGTTTTAAACCAAAATCTCATTATGAAATTGGTGAAAAGCTGAATATGTTAGATTTTGATTTAGCAACAAAAACAACTGGATCAAGATTTGTTTTTGTTAAAGACAAATTAGCATCATTAGAAAGAGCAATTTCTAATTTTATGATTGATACACATGTCAATAATAATGGTTACACTGAAATCTCTCCACCTTTAATGGCAACAGACAACACTATGTTTGGAACTGGCCAATTGCCCAAATTTGAAAATGATCAATTCGAAATTAAGTTTGATGATAAAAATGATAGAAAGTTTTTAATCCCAACTGCTGAAGTAATCTTAACTAATATGGTTAAAAATCAGATATTAAACCTAAAATCTTTGCCAATGAGATTAGTTGCATCAACACCTTGTTTTAGAAAAGAAGCAGGAAGTTATGGTAAAGATACAAAGGGTATGATTAGACAACATCAATTTTATAAAGTTGAATTAGTCAGTATTGTAGAAAATAATAAATGCATTGAAGAACTAGAGAGAATGACTAATTGTGCTTCTAAAATTTTAGATGATTTACAATTACCTTACAGAAAAATTATTTTAAGCACTGGTGATATGGGTTTTAGTGCAGAAAAAACTTATGACATAGAGGTTTGGCTTCCATCTGAAAATAAATATAGAGAAATATCAAGCTGTTCTTCATGTGGAACATTTCAGGCTAAAAGAATGAAAGCTAGATATAAAAATAATAATAACGAAAATGAATTTGTTGGTACTTTAAATGGGAGTGGACTTGCTGTTGGTAGAACTTTAATTGCAATATTAGAAAATTATCAAACTGAGGATGGTTCAATAATTATCCCTGAAAAACTAAGACCATATATGAACAATATGGAGAAAATAGGTATCAATTAAGAGTTGTCTTCTAAAAGTATATAGTATAAATAATCGTTAACTTTTTAAGGACTTAACATGGACGCAGGAATTGGACAATTTATACCCCTAATTTTAATATTCGTAATATTTTACTTTTTCTTAATTAGACCCCAGCAAAAGAAAGTTAAAGAACATAAGGCTATGGTTGAAGCTTTAAAGCGTGGAGATAAGGTTATTACTTCTGGTGGTATCGTTGGTACTGTTGAACGAGTTATCGATAATGAAAAAGTAGAAGTTATGATAGCTGATAATGTTAAAGTTGAAATTGTTCGAGCTACAGGAATACAAGGACTAGTTACTAAAGCTGAACCAAAAAAATAATAACTTCCTAAAGTGTTATATTTTTCTAAATTAAGAGTTTTTAGTGTTTTAATTTTTACACTTATTATTTCATATTTTACTATTTCCAACTTTACAAAAGTTGATGATGAATTTTTTTCAAAAAATATAAAATTAGGATTAGATTTACAAGGTGGCTCTTATTTATTGTTAGAGATAGATAACGAACCAGTCATTACTCAAAGATTGCAAAGTAAAGTATTAGAGTTTAAAAAATTTTTCAAAGATAAAGATATTAAGGTTAGAAATTTTGTGATTGAGGATAAGTCAATTATATTCGATGTTGAAAATTCTAAGATTGAAGATGTTAAATCTCTTTTAGATGATGATAAAAGTGAGATAAATCCTTATTTTCAACAATATAAATCCCATCAATTTAACTTTGAAAACATGGATACCTCATTCAAGTTAGAATTTTCTGACTATGGATTAGTATTGTTAAAAAATTCATCATTAGATCAAGCAATTGAAATTGTAAGAAGAAGAGTTGATGAAGTAGGAACTAATGAGCCAAATATTTTAAAAAGAGGTAATGATAGAATTCTTGTTGAGTTGCCAGGATTAGATGATCCAGGTAGAATTAAATCTTTATTAGGTAAAACAGCAAACCTAACATTCCAATTTATATCCAGTAGTTCTGAAGAGTCATTTGGAACAGAAAAACTTTCTTTTGAAGATGGCTCTAGTGAAGCCATTGTTAGTAAACGAATTGTTTTAAGTGGTGATAATCTTATGGATGCTAAGCCCACTATGAATAATCAAACTAATGAGACAGTTGTTTCATTTAGTTTGGATAGGGTAGGAGCAAAAAAGTTTGGTAAGGCGACTTCAAATGGTGTTGGAAAAAGGTTGGCAATTGTTTTGGATGGAAAAATTATTAGCGCTCCTGAAGTCAGAGAACCAATTATTGGAGGAAATGGACAGATATCTGGTAATTTCACCTTTCAATCAGCTACAGATTTAGCTTTACTTTTAAGATCGGGTGCTTTGCCGGCTCCACTTAATATTATCGAAGAAAGAACTGTAGGTCCTGACCTTGGAAAAGACTCAATTAATGCAGGAATTATGTCATTGATAATAGGATTTATCTTAGTCGTTGCCTTTATGTTTTATAAATATAGATTTTTTGGCTTAATTGCTAACTTAGCCTTAATTTCTAATTTATTTTTATTAGTCGGTATTCTAACATTATTTGAAGCAACTCTTACACTCCCTGGAATTGCAGGTATTATTTTAACAGTAGGTATGGCTGTTGATGCAAATGTTTTAATTTTTGAGAGAATTAAAGAAGAATTAAAAAATGAAAATAATTCAATTGTAGCTTTTGATTCTGGTTATACAAAATCACGAACAACAATTTTAGATGCCAATATTACAACTTTAATCGCTGCAGTAATCCTTTTTTTCATGGGTTCAGGTCCAATTAAAGGATTTTCTATAACTCTTGGAGTTGGAATACTTACAACACTATTTTCAGTATATTTCATTGCCCGTTTGATTACTGCATACTATGTCATCAAAAATAAACATAAGGAAAAACTTATATAATGAAAACAATCTATTTTAATAAGTTTTATAAAAGTTTTAATATACTTTCAGGTATATTAATCATAGCTTCCTTAGTTTTCTTAGTTTTTAAAGGATTGAATTTTGGTGTTGATTTTAAAGGGGGTACTTTAATAGAGCTAAGGACTGACAAATCTTCTGCTAATATCACAAAAATAAGAGATAGTTTTAATCAAATGAATCTTGGTGATGTTTCAGTTAAAAATTTTGGTAATGAAACAGATTTTGTAGTAAAATTTGAAAAACAAAATTCAAATGATCCACAATTTATAGAAGAGATAAAAACTAAACTGTCAAATTCTATAGGTTCAGTTGATTTTAGAAGAGTAGAAAATGTTGGGCCAAAAGTTAGTGCAGAACTTTTGAGATCAGGTGTAATAGCGATAGCTTTATCTTTGGCGGCTATGCTTTTATATATATGGATCAGATTTGAGTGGCAATTTAGTCTTGGAGCTATTTTAGCTTTATTTCATGACGTTATAATCACATTAGGAGTATTTTCTGTATTCTCTTTAGAAATCAATCTTTCTATCGTTGCAGCTGTTTTAACAATAGTTGGATATTCAATGAATGATACAGTTGTAATATTTGATAGAGTTAGAGAAAATTTGCGTAAATATGCAGATGTTAAAATATTTGAGCTAACAAATATCTCAATAAATGAAACTTTATCCCGAACAATAATAACTTCAGTTACTACATTGTTGGCACTTTTATCTATATTTATTTTTGGTGGAGAAATATTAAAAGGATTTTCGTTGGCAATGATACTAGGAGTAATTTTTGGAACTTATTCATCTATTTATATTGCAAACCCAGTGTTGGTTTCTTTAAAAGTTAGCCAAAGAACGATTGTTAAGGAAGAAAAAGAATAATTAATAAAGATTTTGTGCCGCTACCATTGTTAATAACATTGGTAATGATAAAAGTGTGTTTGTTCTAGAAAACAGCATTGCAGTCTTTGCTGATTTAGCTTTAACTTCTGGTTCACACTCAACCATACCTAAAGCTCTTTTTTGATTTGGCCATATAACAAACCAAACATTGAATGCCATTATTAATCCTAACCACATTCCAATTCCTATTGCAGTATTTTTTCCGCCACCTGATCCAATTCCTAATGTCATCGCTTGATGAACGTATCCATTAAAATAGGCTAATAATAATCCTGATATGATTGTAAATAGCGCTGCCCATCTAAACCAAAATAATGCTGCAGGAGCTATAACTTTTCCAATTGCTGGTTTTTGTTCGTCTGGAATTTTAGCCATGTTAGGAATTTGAACAAAATTGAAATACCAAAGTAAACCAATCCACATAATACTTACAGTTACATGTACATATCTTAATAACCAGCTCCAAAATAAAACATCAAAATCAAATCCACCATTACCTATGTAAAGACCAATGAAAAGTAATATTGCAATAGCTAATGATAAATGAACAGTCTTTGATAATGATTGTAATATTGAAGTCATCTATGAGATGATTTTATATTATTTTTCTATAAAGATTAAGCGGTTTTTTTAAATTTTGTATCTAATAAAGGCTTTAAAAATTTACCTGTATAGCTATCTTTCACTTTTGCAACTTCCTCGGGTTTGCCTTCAGCAATAATATTTCCACCTTTAACACCACCCTCGGGTCCCATATCTACAATATAATCAGCAGTTTTAATAACATCTAAATTATGTTCTATAACTACAACTGAATTACCAGTTGCAACAAAGGTGTGTAAAATTTCCAAAAGTTTTTTTATATCATGTTGATGTAATCCAGTAGTTGGTTCATCTAATATATACATTGTTCTTCCTGTAGACCTTTTTGATAGTTCTTTAGCAAGTTTAATACGTTGAGCCTCTCCACCAGAAAGAGTTGTAGCTTGCTGACCGATTTTTATGTAGCCAAGACCAACTTTCTTTAACGTTAAAAGTTTAGTTTTGATGTTTGAAATATTTTCAAAATACTCACATCCTTCATCAACAGTCATATTTAAAACATCTGCAATACTCTTATCTTTGAATTTAATCTCTAATGTTTCTCTATTGTATCTAGTACCTTTGCATTCATCGCATGTTATGTAAACATCAGGAAGAAAGTGCATTTCGTAAGTAATTACACCATCTCCTTCACATGCTTCACATCTTCCACCCTTTACATTGAAAGAAAATCTTCCTGGTTTATAGCCTCTACTTTTTGCTTCAGGTAAATTGGTAAACCAGTCTCTTATAGGACCAAAAGCTCCAGTATATGTAGCAGGATTTGATCTAGGAGTTCTACCAATAGGTGATTGGTCTATATCTATCACTTTATCAATTAATTCTATTCCTTTAAATCCTCTAAATGGCTGAGGAATTTTTCTAGATTTATTATTATTCAAAGTAAGATTTAATGCATTGTATAAAGTTTGAAGTATCAAAGTAGATTTACCACTTCCAGATACACCAGTAACACAAGTGAAACTACCTAAAGGTATTTTTAAATTTACGTTATTTAAATTATTTCCAGATGCACCATTGATTTCTAAAAATCTACCATTTTTTGCAAGTCTTCTATTTTTTGGAATAGGTATGAAACTCTTATTAGATAAATATCTTCCAGTAATACTTTTGTCATTCTTTAAAATTTGCTCATATGTACCTTCAGCAACAATTTCTCCACCTTTATTTCCAGCTTCAGGTCCTAAATCTATTATATGATCTGCATTCTCCATTGTTTCTGTATCGTGCTCAACAACAATAACAGTATTACCTAAGTCTCTTAATCTTTTTAATGCATCTATAAGCTTAACATTATCTTTTTGATGTAAACCAATTGATGGTTCATCTAAAACGTATAGAACTCCAGTTAAACCTGATCCTATTTGTGAAGCTAGTCTAATCCTTTGTGCTTCACCACCAGATAACGTTCCAGACTCTCTAGATAAAGTTAAATAATCAAGACCAACATTTAAAAGAAAATCTAAACGTTCATTAATTTCTTTTAATATATGTTGAGCAATTTTAATTTGTCTTTTGTCTAATTTAACTTCTAAAGATCTAAACCATTCCTTAGCATCAAAAATTGATTTTTCTGTAACTTGGCTTATGTTTAATTCGTTTATTTTAACGCACAGAGCTTCATCTTTTAATCGATAACCATTGCATTTTTCACATTTTGTATCAGATTGATATTGAGCAATTTCTTCTCTTTTCCAATCGCTATCTGTTTCTAAATATCTTCTCTCTAGATTATTGACAACACCTTCAAAGGTTTTTTTATGTGAATACTTCTCATAGCCATCGTCATAAGTAAATTTAATTTCTTCATCATCAGATCCATACAAAATTACATCCTTAATTTTTTTTGGTAGTTTTGACCATTTATCATCTAATGAAAAACCATAATGTTTAGATAAAGATGCCAATGTTTGGGCGTAATACATTGATGTAGATTTTGCCCAAGGTTCAATAGCACCATCTGCGATAGATTTTTTTTCATTTGGAACGACTAAATTTGGATCAACATTTAATTTCATACCAATACCTTCACATTCTTCACAAGCTCCATACGGACTGTTGAATGAGAAAAGTCTTGGTTCAATCTCTTCAATAGTAAAACCACTTTCAGGACAAGCAAATTTGGTTGAGAAAATTAATTTTTCAATTTTTCTGTATTTTTTTGGAAGTGTTTCATTTTCATATTCAACAAAAAGCAAACCATTTGCTAAATTAACAGCTGTTTCAACGCTTTCGGCTAATCTGTTTCCTAATGATGAATTTATTACAATTCTATCAACTAAGATTGAAATATCGTGTTTAAGTTTTTTATTTAATTCTGGAACACTTTCAATATCATACAATTGGTCATCAACTTTGATTTTTCTAAATCCTCTTTTTTTGTATCCTAATATATCTTTTTTATATTCACCCTTACGTCCTCGCACGACTGGAGCATATAAATATATTGTAGATTTTTTTGGTAATTCTTTAATCTTATCAACAATTTGACTAATAGTTTGTGAAGTAATTGGTTTACCAGTGAATGGAGAGTAGGGTATTCCAGCTCTTGCATAAAGTACTCTCATGTAATCGTATATTTCGGTTACAGTTGCAACTGTTGATCTTGGATTTTTAGAAGTATTTTTTTGTTCTATTGAAATTGCTGGACTCAAACCTTCGATTAAATCTACATTTGGTTTTTTCATTTTGTCTAAAAACTGTCTTGCGTATGCAGATAAACTTTCAACATATCGTCTTTGACCTTCTGCATAGACAGTATCGAATGCTAATGATGATTTTCCTGACCCAGATAGACCCGTTATTACAACAAATTTGTCTTTAGGAATCTCTAGTGAAATATTCTTTAAATTGTGCTCTTTTGCGCCCTTAATAAGTATCTTTTTAAGCATAATTTTAGTTGCTTTAGATTAATAAAATTAATATTCAAGCTTATTAATGTTATAAATAACATTTCAAATATATAAATATTATGGCAGGAAGCTTAAATAAAGTACTTTTAATCGGTCGATTAGGCGCAGATCCAGAAGTTAAACAAATGGTTAACGGTAAAAGTGTAGCAAGATTAAGCCTAGCTACTAGTCAATCATGGAAAGATAAAAATACCGGTGAAAAAAAGGAAAAAACAGAATGGCATAGAGTAGTTGTTTTCAATGAAGGACTAGTAAATGTAGTTCAACAATATTTAAAAAAAGGAGCACAAGTATACGTTGAAGGACAACTGACTACTAGAAAATGGAAAGATGAACAATCAGGTCAGGATAAATATTCTACTGAAATTTTAATTCAAGGATACAATTCATCATTAACAATGTTAGGTGGGGGAAATCAAAATTCAATTCCATCTCAAGATAACAAACAGAGTTTTGATGATAGTTCTATGGCTCAAAACGAGTTAGACGATGATATCCCTTTCTAAATAAATGCAAAAAAACGAAGTAACTAAGGATTTAAATATCAAACCAATTTCAATGTATGATGAAATGAGTTCATCATATTTATCTTACGCCATGAGCGTAATAATTAGTAGGGCATTACCCGACATAAGAGACGGTCTTAAACCTGTTCACAGAAGAATTTTATATGCAATGCACAAAGGTGGTTTTGATTGGTCAAAACAATTTAGAAAATCTGCAAGAATTGTTGGAGACGTAATTGGTAAATATCATCCGCATGGTGATCAAGCTGTGTATGATGCCTTGGTTAGAATGGTTCAAGATTTTTCAATGAGTGTTCCTTTAATTGATGGTCAGGGCAATTTTGGTTCAATTGATGGTGATCCACCTGCAGCAATGAGGTATACAGAAACAAAACTTGCAAAAATATCTCAATTTTTGATTGATGATATAGAAAAAAATACTGTCTCATTTAAAAGTAACTACGACGAAACTGAGCAAGAACCCACAGTATTGCCTGCTCAATATCCTAATCTTTTGGTAAATGGAGCCGGAGGTATCGCTGTTGGTATGGCTACTAGTATACCACCACATAATCTTGGTGAAATTATTGATGGAACTTTAGCGCTTATAAAAAATAAAGATATTAAAGTTAAAGAGTTAATGAAGCATATACCTGGCCCTGATTTTCCAACTGGTGGAGTTATTATTGGTAAAGATATTATTCGAGAAGGATACAAAACTGGCAGAGGTTCTTTTAAAATTAGAGGTGAGATAAATGTAGAAAATCTTAAAAATGGTAAAGATAGATTAGTAATTACTTCAATACCTTATCAAGTAAACAAATCTAACTTAAATGAAAAAATTGCAGAATTGGTTAGAGACAAAAAAATCGAGGGTATAAGTGACATTAGAGATGAATCTAATAGAGAAGGTATAAGAGTTGCAATCGATCTAAGAAAAAGCGTTGAGCCCGAGACAATCAAAAGACAACTTTATAAATATACATCCATTGAAACCTCGTTTGGTTTTAATTCATTAGCCATTGTTGATAATAAGCCTAAAACATGTTCATTAAAAGATTTTTTAGAGAACTTTTTAAAATTTAGAGAAGATGTAGTCATTAAAAAAACTAAATATGATTTAAAAAAAGCCGAAGATCGTGTTCATGTCTTACTTGGTTTATCTGTTAGTGCAGAAAATATCGATAAAGTAATTAAAATTATTAGATCTTCAAAAAATCCAGAAGAAGCAAAAAATACTCTTATAAAAACTAAATGGAAAATAACAAAATCTGCAAAATTAATTAAATTAGTTGATAGTAAAAATTATAAAGGATCATATAATTTATCTGAAACTCAAGTTACATCAATACTAGAACTTAGATTACAAAAATTAACTGCCCTTGGAATTAATGAAATTGAAGACGAAATAAAAAAATTATCTGAATTGATTACAAAGTATAAAAAAATAATAAATTCTAAAACTGAACTATTAAAAGTAATAAGTAATGAGTTATCTCAAATTAAAGAGAAATTCTCATCTCCGAGAAGAACGCAGATTATAGATGCTGTATTAAACTATAATATTGAAGAAACTATTCAAAAAGAGTCTGTAATAATTACAATTACTTTACAAGGATACATTAAAAGAGGCGCTTTAAGTAATGTTAAACAGCAAAAAAGAGGTGGTAAAGGCAAAACTGGAATTAAGACAAGAGATGAAGATTCTGTAGTACAAACATTATCGGTAAACACTCACACATCTGTACTATTTTTCTCTACAGAAGGATTAGCATATAAAGTTAAAGCTTGGAAAATTCCGGAAGGATCAGCTGCATCAAAAGGTAAGTCTTTATTTAATATTCTTCCTCTAAAAAATCATCAATCAATTAGTTCAATTATGCCATTTCCAGATAGTGATGTTGATACAAAAGACATGCATATAATTTTTGCAACAAGTGAAGGAAAAATTAGAAAGAATAATCTTGAAGATTTTACCTCAATTAATGCTTCAGGTAAAATTGCAATGAAACTTGACGGTAATGATAAAATTATTGGTGTTAAAATTTGTAGAGATGATCAGGATATAATTTTAAGTACTAAATTAGGAAAATGCATAAGGTTTGAGTCAAAAAAACTTAGAGTTTTCAAAGGTAGATCATCAAAAGGTATAAGAGGTATCAATTTAGCAGAAAATGATACTATTGTATCTCTGTCTATTATTGATCATGACTCAAATAAGAAAGCAAAAACTAAGGATCATAAATCAGAAATTAAAGCTAAAGAAAAGTTCATTCTGTCTATTACAGAGAATGGTTATGGTAAGAGAACATCTCACTATGATTATAGAGTTACAAATAGAGGAGGAAAGGGAATTATTGGTATTGTAAATTCACAAAGAAACGGGAATGTTTCTTCATCTTTTCCTGTTTTTGAAGGAGATCAAATATTAATTTCTACAAATAAAGGTAGAGTAATAAGAACAGCTGTTAAAGAAATAAGAATAGCTGGTCGTAATACACAAGGTGTTAGAATAATTAAACTGACTGGTGATGAAAAAGTAGTTTCCGCTATTAAATTAGATGATAATCTCATTTAATGAAAAATATAGCTATCTATCCAGGTACTTTTGATCCAATTACTTTTGGCCATATAGATGTCATTAAAAAATCACTTAAGATAGTAGATAAAGTAATTGTTGGTATTTCAGATGGAAATCAGAAAAACTTCCTATTTTCATTAGATGAAAGAATAGAAATTGTTAAAAGAGCTCTTTATAAAGATCTGAAATTTAAAAAGAATAAGCTTGATGTTATAAAATTTAATACTTTGACAACAGACCTTTGTAAAAAATATAAATCAAATATAATCTTAAGAGGCTTAAGAGCTGTTTCTGATTTTGAGTACGAATTCCAACTTGCTGGAATGAATAGAAAACTTAATAATCAAGTTGAGACAATTTTTTTAATGTCAGATGTTGAAAATCAAATAATATCATCTAGGTTTGTTAAAGAAATCGCTCAACATAATGGTGATTTGAAAAAATTTACGACCAAAAGTACAATTAAATCATTGAAAGAGGTTTATGAATAAATTTTTAAATATTTTAATTATTTTTTTTATTTTTTTATCAACAAATTTAATAGCAAAGGAGAATATAATGATTTTAAAATTAAAAGATGGCGATGTAAAAATTGAAATGTATCCTGACGTTGCCCCAAATCATGTCAAAAGAATTCAAGAGTTAGCAGATTCAGGACAATACGATAATGTTGTTTTTCACAGAGTAATCGATGGGTTTATGGCTCAAACAGGTGATGTAAAATTTGGAAATTCATCTTCTAAGGATTTCGATTTAAGACGAGCAGGTATTGGTGGATCTGATTTACCAGATTTAAATCAAGAATTTAATGATCTTCCTCATGATAGAGGTACTGTCTCTATGGCAAGATCATCAGATCCTAATAGCGCCAATAGTCAATTTTTTATATGTTTTAAACCAGCACCTTTCCTAGATAGACAATATACTGTTTTTGGAAAAGTAATAGAAGGAATGGAATTTGTTGATATGATTACAAAAGGTGATGGTGATAACGGAGCAGTTTCAAATCCAGATAAAATTATTAGTTTTAAATCTCAATAATTAAATAATGAATGTCATTAAAAGATTTCAATTTTAATGTTCATCATACTCAAAATTATGCAAGAGTAGGAATTATAGATACTCATAGAGGCAATATAAACACTCCTGCATTTATGCCAGTTGGTACTCAAGCAACTGTTAAAGGTGTTTTTTTAGAAGATATAAAAAAAACAGGTAGCGAGATAATTTTATCAAATACATATCATTTAATGATAAGACCTGGTGTTGAAAGAATTGAAAGTGTTGGAGGACTTCATGAATTCATGAATTGTGATCTACCAATTTTAACTGATTCAGGTGGTTTTCAAGTAATGTCTCTATCGAAATTAAATAAAATTGATAGAGACAAGGGTGCAATTTTTCAATCACATATAGATGGTAAAACTTTTATTTTAAGTCCTGAAGAAAGTATAAGAATTCAAAAAGGTTTGAATTCAGACATAGTGATGGTTATGGATGAATGCCCTAAAAATACTAAAGACTATGATAAAATTAAAAAATCAATGGAATTATCATCAGAGTGGGCAAAAAGATCAAAAGATGCATTTGGAATAAATGATCACAAAGGTTTATTTGGAATAGTGCAAGGTGGATTATTTAACGATCTAAGAATAAAATCTTTAAATAACCTTATTGACATTGGATTTAATGGGTATGCCCTTGGAGGATTGGCAGTTGGGGAAACACAAGATGAAATGTTTAACGTTCTAGATGGAATAAAAGATCATATGCCTAAAGATAAACCAAGATATTTAATGGGTGTTGGCACTCCATCTGATATACTCGGAGCAGTTAAGAGGGGTGTTGATATGTTTGATTGCGTAATGCCCACAAGATCTGGAAGAACTGGTTTAGCTTTTACTTGGGAAGGACAAATTCAAATTAGAAATTCAAAATATAAAAATGATAATAATCCTCTGGACAAAAATGTCTCAAAATTCAATCTTAATAAATATTCCAAGAATTATTTAAATCATTTATTTAATACTAATGAAATGTTGGCTTCAATGATTCTAACCCTTAATAACATCAACTTTTATCAAGATTTAATGAGAAACATCAGAGACAATATAAAACAAGGTACTTTTGATGAATTTCACGACAAGTACATCAATAAATTGTAAATTTTTAACATTGATTAATAAAAAAAAATCAATATAAAAAACGCTTTTTGGGCCGTTAGCTCAGTTGGTAGAGCAATTCCCTTTTAAGGAATGGGTCGATGGTTCGAGTCCATCACGGCTCACCACTTATGCAATAGGTGGATATTTAATAATAATTTCGTTTATCCAATTTGTAATATTGTTAATTCTATTTGTTGAAGATGGGTGAGTAGACATAAATTCTGGTGGTTCTTTACCTTTTTTAGCTTCTTTCATTCTCTCCCAAACTTTAATTGTTTCCCTAATATCATAACCAGATAAAGATGCAAAAATTAATCCTAGATAATCAGCTTCACTCTCTTGTTTTCTATTAAAAGGATTCATAATTCCTATTTGTGATAATAAACCAACTGCATTCATCCCGGTTGTTTTATTAATATTTGAAACCGCTCCTTTTGTTGCTATATCTAAAATTGCCGTACTGGTATTTAACAAAACACCTCTACTTGCTCTTTCTACTGAATGTTTTGCAACTGCATGTGCTATTTCATGACCCATTACAGCTGCCAATCCATCTTCATTTTTAGTTATATCTAATAGACCAGTATAAACAGCAATTTTACCTCCAGGCATACACCAGGCATTTTTAACTTTTTTTTTATCAATAAGTATATACTCCCAGTCAAAATTTACAGTTGGGTCAGGTATATTATTTCGATCAAAGTACTCTGATATTGAATTTTCAATCTTAGAACCTATTTCTTTAATAAGATTTAATGTTTTTGTGTCATCACTTAAATTTTCTTTTTCTTTCACTTTCTCATAAAGTCTAGCAGCTTGCGCATTAAGGTTAGATTCGGGAATTAATTTTAGTTGTTTTCGATCTGTTATCGGTGCACTACCGCATGCAGAAAGGCCAAAAGATAAGCAACTACAACCAAATAAATGTATGAAATTTCTTCTATTCACTTTTTTTAATTATTATATTACACCTTTTTTAAAAAAATTTATATGATACTTAATAACAAAATTTTAATATTACTTTTTATACTGGCAGTCATATTTGTTTTATATGCAAGTTACAGTTAATTTATGGCAAAATTAAAAAGAAAAGGCATTTCAATTCTTGGAAGACTTAGAAACTATTTTATAGCAGGAATAGTTGTTCTTGTTCCAATAGGAATCACATTATATTTAACTAGATTTTTTATATCTATATCGTCAAAATTAATACCAAATGAATTAAATCCAAATAGCTATTTACCTTTTGCAATACCTGGTTTGGAAATATTATTAGCTATAATTTTTATTACAATAATTGGAAGTTTATCTCTTTCATTTATCGGAAAAAAAATACTTAAAATATTTAATGATATATTAAAAAGAATACCAATTCTAAGAACAATATATTCGGCAATTGGCCAAATGACAGAAACATTAGCACCAAAAAAAGGATCTAAAAAAAGTGTAGTCTTAGTTGAGTATCCTAGAAAAGGTAGTTGGGCAGTGGGATTTGCGACCAGAGAAAACGATGGTGAAATATCAAAAAAAACAAACACAAATCTTATTAATGTATTTGTTCCAACAACACCAAATCCTACAAGTGGATTTTTATTAATGTTCCCTAAAGATGAAGTTATTTATTTGGACATGACATTTGAAGAAGCATCTAAATTTATTGTTTCAGCCGGTACTTCAGATCCAAAAAAAATTTAAGAAATTTCGTTAATTATTGAAGCTCGATCGTATAATTTTAATAATTTATTATATTTGCTGAAATTATCTCCTTTCATTTCCAATCTTTTTACTTCTGCCTCGGCAAGTAAAAATAAATCTTCATTTAATATGGGATCAGCTAATCTAAAATTTTTTATTCCACTTTGCTTAAATCCTAGCAAATCTCCATATCCACGTAATTTCATATCTTCCTCTGAAATGATAAAACCATCATCTGAACTTTTTAGAATATTAATTCTTTTTTTTGCATTTTCACTTAGCGATGATTTAAACATCAAAATACAATAAGACTCCTTACTACCACGTCCAACACGTCCTCTTAGCTGATGCAACTGAGATAAACCATACTTATCAGCATTTTCTATAACTATTACGTTAGCATTAGGAAAATCAATTCCTACTTCTATAACAGTTGTTGAAACCAATATGTCCAACTTTCTATCTAAGAAATTATTTAAAATATTATTCCTTTCATCCTTATCAAGAGAGCCGTGAATTAACCCAATTCTATTTTTAAAATATTTTTCTAAATACTTAAATTTATTTACAACAGATTGTTGTTCAACTTTTTTTGATTCTTTTATCAAAGGACACACCCAGAAAATTTGATTTTTATTAGAAATTTCTTTTTTAACAAATCTAATAATTTCGGATATTTTATCTTCTAACTTGCTGTATGTGACTATTTTTTTTCTATTTTTTGGTTTTTCTTTTATTAAGGTTAAATCCATATCACCATAAACCGTCATCATCATTGTTCTTGGTATTGGAGTTGCGGACATGACTAGAACATCACAGTTATTTCCACCTTTTTCTGATAGTTCTTTACGCTGACGAACACCAAATTTATGTTGTTCATCAATTATTATTAAACCCAATTTATTATATTCAACTTTTTTTTGAAATAACGCATGTGTTCCTATTAGAAAGTCTATCTTACCAAGTTTAAGTTTTTCTAAAATTTTCTTTCTATCAGCATATTTTGACTTACCAGTTAACATTTCAATTTTTACATTTTTTGGAAGATGTTTTTTAGCAAAAGAAAAATGTTGCTTTGCTAGAATTTCAGTAGGCACCATAAAGCTTGTTTGATATCCAGCATTTATACAATTTACTGCTGCTATCATTGATACAATTGTTTTCCCAGATCCAACATCTCCTTGTAAAAGTCTAAACATTCTACTTTTTGATTTAAGATCTTCGTTTATAATTTTTATTGCTGCTTCTTGATCATTTGTTAATTTAAAATTTAAATCTTTAATCAATTTTTCCTTACAATCTTTAAAAATTTTTTGTGATTTCTTTATTTTTTTTATTTTAGTTCTTATTCTTGAGGATAATAAAAAATGAGCAAACAATTCGTCAAAAACTAACCTTTTATAATACTTGGATTTTAAAATTTCTTTCGTATCTAGACTGTGAATTTTTAAGATTGCGTCTTTCCACTTAATATTATTAAATTTTTTCTTTATATTGTCATTTAGCCACTCATCTAAATCTGGCAATTCCTTTAAAACTTCATTAATTATAATATTGTATTTATTGATAGTAAGACCATCTGTAAGACTATATTTATTTTGATTCTCCAAGATATTTTCATTACTTTCTTTAACCTGAGTAGGATTAGTGATTTGATATTTATTTCTAAAAAAATTAATTTTTCCACTTATTATTATTTCAGTATTTAATGGTAAGATTTTTTTTATATATCCTTCATATGAATTAAAGAAAACGCAATCTATTTTTATATCTTTACTTTGACACACAACTCTATTTGGCAATCGTCTTATTCTAGGAAAATTATATTTTAGGGGTGTTAATTTAATCGTTTGTAACTTACCTATTTGTATATCACCAACATTTGTTACTTTTGAATTTTCAATTTTACTTGTGGGTAAATGCCACAATAAATCAAAAATTGTATTTATATTTTTCCTTTTAAATAATTGGCTTGTTTTTTTCCCTATACCTTTAATATTCTGAATATTTGATAATAAATATTCGTGATCATTCATAATTTATATATATAAAGATTTAATTAATGGATTCAAATAAACAAAATTTAATTAATAAAATTTTATACAGAGCTCAATATCGTGGAACTAAAGAAATGGATATCTTTGTCTCTAAATTTGTTAATTCAATTATCGATAATCTTGATCATAAAGATTTAGTTTCTTTAGATAAGTTAATTAATTTTGATGACGAAACTTTAGTCAATTTAAGTTTGGGTAAAAATTCAAAAGACTTTGAAGATACAGTTATCCTAAAAAAACTTATAGAATTCAAAAATAAATATTAGTGGCGGAGAGACTGGGATTCGAACCCAGGAAAGAGTTGCCCCTTTGCCGGTTTTCAAGACCGGTGCTTTCAACCACTCAGCCATCTCTCCGTGAGCAAGGTTTTATAAGCATAATAATTAAATTCAACTAAAAAAAAGAGCTTAAATAATTTAAGAATAAAAGTTTACTTCAAGTTTACTTCAAGTAATCCTATAAAATCCCACTAAAATTTTATATCATAAAAATTCTCATGATAATAAGTTTTAATGAAATCCAATTTAATGCAAAAAAATTTGCAAAAGAATGGAAAGATGCAAAATATGAAAAAGGCGAAACACAAACTTTTTATAATGAATTTTTTGAGGTATTTGGAAGAAGAAGAAGAGATGTGGCTATTTACGAAAAGGCTGTAAAAAAATTAAATGATAAACATGGTTATATTGATTTATTTTGGGAAGGTAAATTACTTGTTGAGCAAAAAACAAAAGGTGGGAATTTAGAAAAAGCTTTTGATCAAGCCAGTGAATATTATGTTAACCTTAAAGATTCACAAAAACCAAGATTTGTTCTAGTTTCAGATTTTCAAAATTTTGAGTTTTATGATTTAGAAACTAGATTTGAAAAAAAATTTACATTAGAAGAATTTTCTAAAATTGAAAACATTAAATTGTTCTCTTTTATTGCTGGTAGAAACCAAGAAACTTACAGAGATCAAGATCCTGTTAATGTTAAAGCGGCAGATTTAATATCTAATTTATTTCATATACTTAAAGATAACGGTTTTGCAGACAAAGATTTAGAGATATTGCTTACAAGAGTAGTTTATTGTTTATTTGCTGAAGACACAGGTATTTTTCAACCAGATTTATTTTTCAATTATATAATGAATAGAACAAATGAAGACGGGAGTGACACAGGTTCAAAGTTAAAAGAATTATTCCAAATATTGAACACACCTATAGATAAAAGACAAAAAAATATCGATCAAGAGTTAGATGATTTTCCATATATTAATGGTGAATTATTTTCTGAAGAAATGAGCATTCCTGCCTTTGATAGAAATATGAGAAATAAACTATTAATGTGCGCAGATCTTGATTGGGCTAAAGTTTCCCCTGCATTATTCGGATCTTTATTTCAAACAGTTATGTTACCTGAGGATCAAAGACAAGAGGGTGCTCATTATACTAGTGAAAAAAATATTCTGAAAACAATTAGACCTTTATTTTTAGATTATCTTCAAAATAAATTTAAAAAGATAAAGGAAGACAGAAGTACTCAAAAAATTTCAAGATTAAAAAACTTTAATAAAGAATTATCAGAGTTAAAAATATTAGATCCTGCATGTGGATGTGGAAATTTTTTAATTGTGTCTTACAGAGAAATAAGAAAGCTTGAGATTGAAGTAATGAAAGAAATATATAATCCTAATCAGCCTCAGTTAGATTTAGATGTTAATTATTTATCTTTAGTAACAGTTGATCAATTTTTTGGTATTGAAATAAATCATTTTGCAACCAGAATAGCCAAAATCGCACTATGGTTGGTTGATCATCAAATGAATATGTTGTTATCAGATATATTTGGAAAAAGTTATGTAAGAATACCAATACATGATACGAAAAAAGTTGTTGTCAAAAATGCTCTTGAATTTAATTGGGATGACTTAATAAAATCAAAAGAGTGTTCCTATATTGTTGGAAATCCTCCTTTTGTTGGATCTAGATTAATTACAGATAAACAAAAAACTGATTTAAAAAAAATATTTGGATCTGATAAAAATAGTGGTGAACTGGATTATGTTTCATGCTGGTTTTATAAAGCAAGCCAATATATAAAAAATTCGAATACCAAAGTTGCATTTGTCTCTACTAACTCTATTTCTCAAGGAGAACAAGTAGGTTTATTATGGGAAAAAATATTATCACTTAATATAGATATCTTTTTTGCACATCGAACTTTCAAATGGACTATAGATGAAAAAAAAGTTTTAGGAATGGATGTTGCAAATGTTTTAGTAGTTATTATAGGTTTTTCGTCTGTTAAAATTGATAATAAAGAAATTTATTTCTATGAAAAAATTACTGAAGATCCAATAAGAATAAAAGTTAAAAAAATAAACCCATATCTGGTTGAAGCTGACAATTTATTATTAAAAAAAAGGAGTACACAAATCAGTAAATATCCACCAATGATATTTGGAAGTATGCCTAATGATGGTGGAAATTTATTATTTTCAGATGAAGATTTTCAGATTTTAAAACCTAAATCTTCAGATACTTTTTTAAAATATATAAGACCTTTTATTGGGGCCAGAGAATATATAAGTAATAAAAAAAGATGGTGTTTATGGTTGAACAATTCGGATGATGATTGGAAAGATGACAAACAAATAAAACAAATAGTAAAAAAAGTTCATGAAAATAGATCTCAAAGTAAGAGACCAGCAACAAAAAAACTAGCTTATAAATCTTGGCTATTCGGTGAGATACGTCAACCGGATACCAATTATATTTTAATACCAGCTAATACTTCAAGTAAAAGAAAGTATATTCCGTTTGGTTATTTAGACAAAAACCAAATTACTGGAAATTCTTGTTTAATTATTCCTACAAGTGATCTATCAATATTCGCAATTTTAACATCATCTTTACACATGACTTGGGTTGAAAATGTTTGTGGAAGATTAAAGGATGATTTTAGGTATTCTATTGAAGTTGTTTATAATAATTTTCCATTTATTGATATTAATGAAAATCAAAAAGGTCAACTCTCAAAATTTGCGAATGATATTCTGGAAAAAAGAAATAAATTGAATTTATCTTTAGATAAACTTTATGACCCTTTAATAATGCCATCAGATTTAAAAGAATTACATGATAGATTAGATAAATTTGTACTTTCATTATACTCGATAAAAAATAAAGAGGATATTATGAAAAAACTCTTCGAAATTTATGCAAACCGTGTTTCTACTTCAAGTTTACTTCAAGTTTAGGATATAAAATTATCTGCAAGATTGTGATTTTCAGATGAGAATAAGTACCAAGATATAACAAATATCTTGTTTTGTATGTTAAACGATTTGGAGGTAAAAGTGAATCCTAGGTATTTCAAGACCGGTGCTTTCAACCGCTCAGCCATCTCTCCTAATTTGTAATAATTAAAATTCTATATTTCATAAACAAAATAGTTTAATTGATCAATATAATGTTAAGCAAAAATCAATTTAATAAAGGTATAATTTTAACGGCATTTGGTTCTTTCTGGTGGGGTTTTATTGGAGTTATATATTTTAAATATATTGCTTTTGCTGGCCACATTGAAGTTGTCCTACATCGAAGTGCATGGACAACTGTTATGCTAATTTTAACAACAATCATTTTATCAAAGTGGAAAAAATTTAGCTCAGTTTTTAAAGATAAAAAAAAAATTATGATGCTTTTTTTATCTGGATTATTAATTTTTACAAATTGGGCTGTTTGGATTTATGCTATAGGGAATGATCAAGTTATAGATGCTAGTTTTGGATATTTTATAATGCCTATAATAAGTGTTTTTTTAGGTTATTTTTTTTTAAAAGAGGAATTAAGTTTCAAAACTAAAATTTCACTTTTAATCGTGACTATATCAATTTTTTATTTAGTTATATCCAGTTTCCAATCAATACCATGGGTTGGATTAATTGTAGCTTTAAGTTGGAGTTTTTATAATTTAGTAAGAAAAAAAATTGATGTAGACACAGATATTGGTTTATTAGTTGAAAGTTTATTTATTTTTCCAGCAGTAATATTTGCATTTTATTTAATTGTACAAAATGATTTAAATGATTTTGACATATCGAATGTCAAATTAATGTTAATATTCATGCTGGCAGGTCCTATGACCGTGATTCCTTTATATTTATATGTTAGGGGTGTTGAATTATGTGGTTTAGGTCCAACAGGCATGGTTTTTTATATAACTCCAACTTTACAATTTTTGTTGGGTTATTACCTATATAATGAGGAATTAGATATACATAAATTAATCAGCTTTATTTTGATATGGATTGCTGTATCGATATACCTAAAAGATTTGTATGAAAAAAATTAAATTATTTATCGTATCAATATTAATTATATTAAATTCTGCAACTCTAATTGCTGATGATTTTAATGATTGGAAAGTTAAATTTAAAAAAAGAGCAATTAAAGAAGGTGTTAGCAAGGCTACAGTCGATAAATTAATAGACAGATCAAAATTTTTATCTGATGTAATTAAATATGATAGATATCAACCAGAATTTTATGAAGATACAAAGACTTATATTTCTAAAAGAACCTCATCAAAAAAAGTAAAATTAGGAAAAATCATATTAAATAAAGAAAACAATATTATTAATAAAGTATCTTTCGAATACAAAGTAGATAAAAATTTGCTATTAGCGCTTATGGGTATTGAAACTAATTTTGGAAACTATTTAGGTAAAATGGATATCGTTTCTTCACTTGTAACATTAAGCTATGATCAAAGAAGAAGTGAATTTTTTACTAAAGAATTAATAACCCTTTTAAAATTAGTAGATGAAAAAATTATAGATCCAAGTACATTATTTGGATCTTGGGCAGGTGCATTCGGTAATTTTCAATTTATGCCATCCACAATTAAAAATCATGCAATTGACTATAATAAAGATGGATCAATTGATCTAAAAAATATTGAGGATTCTTTTGCATCTGCAGCTAACTATTTAAGTAATCTTGGATGGAATGATAATACTCCGTGTTTTTATAGAATTAATCTAAATGAAAATATTCCTGACAAATATTTAAATACATCAGCAAAAAAAATTAATTATGAGAGAAAAGTAAAATATTTAAAAAATTATATAAAAAATTCGTCTTTTTTGGATAAATATGACAATTTGACAGCAGCAATAGTTACTCCTGATGCTGAAATAGTTGAAAATGCAAATAAACTTAAACCAGCATATATTATTTTTAATAATTATAAGCTAATCTTAAAGTGGAATAGGTCATTAAGATTTAGTTTGGCCGTATGCACATTAAAAAATAGTTTTGAAAATGAAACTTAAGATAATAATTTTTTTAGCAATAATTTTAACATCATGTGAAACTACTAATAACAAAGTAATCACGAATAAAGATTTCAAAAATTATTCAAATGATGGATTTGCTCTCATATATAATAATGATATTTTCAAAAAACGAATAGTTTCAAAAAAAATAGATCAAAGATCATTAATTATTTTCAATAATAAACTTAAACAAGATACAGATATAAAAATAACAAATTTATTAAATGAAAAGTATTTGATTGCTAAGGTAGGAAGAAATTCAAAATATCCAATATTTTATAATTCGGTAATTTCCGAAAGAATAGCAACTGAACTTGATATAGACCCTGATCAACCCTATGTACGTGTAGAAACAATAAATTCTAGTAATACTTTTGTTGCAAATAAAGCAAAAACCTTTGATGAGGAAAAAAAAGTAGCCAATAAAGCTCCAGTAGACAGTATTTCAATCCAAAATATATCTATTGAAAAAGATAATAATACTAAAGTTAAAAAGGTTAAAAATACAAAATTTGAATTTATAATTAAATTTGCCGATTTATTTTTTGAAGAATCTGCAATTACATTGAAAAAAAGACTTGAGGATGAATACAATTTAAAAGACGTAAATATCAAAAAAATGTCTAAAAATTTATATAGGGTTTATAAGGGTCCTTTTTATAATTTAGGATCAATTAAAAATGTATATAATGAGATAGCTAATATAAATTTTGAAAATATTGAATTAATAAAATTATGAAAATAAAAGCACTATTAAGTTTTGTCCTATCATTTTTAATAATAACTAATATTTCTTATGCAAAATTTAACATAAATGCACGAACTGCAATTTTACAAGACTATTTATCTGGTGAAATTTTATATGAAAAAAATCCTGATGAAAGAATATTTCCTGCTTCTATGACAAAAATAATGACTTCAATCGTTGCTTTTGATTTATTGAAAAGTGGCGAAATAACTTTAGATGAAAAATTTATTGTTTCTGAAAATGCTTGGAGACTGTCCTCATCTGGTTATTCATCAATGTTTATAATGGTTGGAGATGAAGTTTCGGTAGAAGATTTACTATTAGGTATAATTGTTGCTTCAGGTAATGATGCTTGTGTAGCCTTAGCAGAGGGTATTGCGGGAACTGAGGATGAGTTTGCTTTGCTAATGACTGAGAAAGCTCAGGAAATTGGAATGGAAAATACAAATTTTTCAAATTCTTCAGGGATTAATGATGATAATAATTATTCAACCGTTCGAGATATTTTAATTATGTCTAATTATCTAATTAAGGAACATCCTAAATATTATGAGTACTTTAAAATTAAAGAATTTACTTGGAGTAGGACAGGTGGGGATCCTATTACACAAGGAAATAGAAATCCATTATTGTATAAAAATATGGGTGTAGATGGAATTAAAACCGGCTATCTTGGTTCGGAAAAGTATTCACTAGCTTCGTCTTTATTAAGAAAAGAAAGAAGATTAATAGCTGTTGCAAGTGGTTTTGAAACAAAAAATTCTAGATCAAAGCAATCACAAAAATTATTAACATGGGGAATTACAAATTTTGATACAATAAAAATAAGCAATAATAACGAATATCTTTATGAACTAGATGTATGGCAGGGCAGCAAGAAAAAAGTAAAAGTTAATACTAAAGATATAATTTATAAGACTATTCCAAAAGCTAAAAAAAAATATATGAAGGTGAAGATTGTTTATGAAGGACCTATACAAGCACCTATAAAAAAGGGAGAAAAATTAGCAGAAATAAAAGTATTATATAAAGACGAAGTTATATCTAATCATGACTTATTTTCTACAGAAAATATCAAACAGCAAAATGCAATATCAAGGTTGATAACTTCCATCAATTTTTTGATATGGGGCGATGTCTAAATATCCAATAATTGTATTTGAAGGCATTGAAGCCTCAGGAAAAACTACAAATTTTAAAATTGCTGCAAATTATTTAAAAAAAAGGAGAAAAAGTTTTATAAAATTAAGAGAGCCTGGTGGATCAATTTTTTCAGAAAAAATAAGAAAATTAATTTTAAATAAGAAACTAAATTTAAATAATAAAACAGATCTATTACTATTTTATGCTGGAAGATCAGAAAATTTTGAGAAAATTATTAAAAAAAATCATAAAAAAAAAATAATACTAATTGATCGTTTTACTGACTCTACTATTGCGTATCAACATTATGGAATGAAAATTGATTTAAAAGTAATCAAAATGCTGAATAAGTTTATAATTGGAAATTTTAATCCTAATATAGTTTTTTTAAGCACTGTAAATTCAAAAAATTTACAAAAAAGACTTAGAAATAGATCTAAATTAAATAGATATGATAAATTTAAACTTAAATTTTATAACAATGTTCAGAACGGATATGAAAAAATATCAGTCAATAAGAACAAATATATTAAAATTAATTCAAATAACAATACTATTAACGAAGTAAAAAAAATCATAATTAATAAACTTGAGAAAATAATATAAATGTCTGAAGATAAATTAATAGGACATGAAATATATTTAGAAAAATTTGTAAATCTTTATGAAAATAATCAACTCCCAAATAAAATTTTATTAACCGGTAAAAAAGGTATAGGAAAATCACTACTTACTGAAAAATTTTTATATAAAATTTTTAATTCTAAAAACGATTACGAACTAATAAAAAACAAATCACATCCTAACGTTTTAAATATAAAAAAAAATAATGATAAAAAAAATATAGAAATTGATCAAATTAGAGAAATCATAAAGTTTACAAATCAATCCTCCTTCAATAATAAGTCAAGATTTATAATCCTCGACGATGTCGAACTTTTAAATATTAATTCATCAAATGCATTATTGAAAAATTTAGAAGAACCAAATGAAAATGTTTTTTTTATTTTAATTTTTAATTCAGAAAAGTTTTTAATAGATACAATAAAATCCCGATGTATAGAATTTAAATTAAGTTTATCTAATGAAAATACCAGATTGATTGTCAATAATTGCTTTAATGAAAATATTTATGAACAAATAAATTCAAATTTGCTAAATTATTACTCAACACCTTATTTTATAATATCCTTAATAAACTATATGAATGAATATCAATTATCAGTATCTGAAACCACAGTTGATGATTTATTAGTTAATTTAATTAATAATAAGCACTATATTAAAGAAGAGTTTATAAGAGATAATTTAAATATGATTATTGAATTATTTTTTTATAAACATATAAACACAACAAAAAAACTGTCATATAAAGTTAAAGAATATTATTATTCAAAACTATCTAATGTAAAAAAATTTAATCTTGATTATGAAACTTTCTTTTTGGAATTTAAGGATAAATTATTAAGTGAATAAAAATTATTATATAACAACGCCAATTTATTATCCTTCTGCAAAACCTCATATGGGACATGCATATTCAAGTATAATTGCTGATTTTTTTGCTCGTTTCAAAAAAATTGATGGTTTTAATGTCTATTTTTTAACAGGCACAGATGAGCATGGTTTAAAAATACAAAGATCTGCTGAAAAGTTAAATAAGGATCCAAAATCTTTTTTGTGATGAAATAAGCAAAACGTTCGAGGATTTAACTAAAACATTAAACTTATCAAATACTGATTTTATAAGGACTACAGAAGTTAGACATAAAGTATCTGTACAAAATTTATGGAATATACTTGAAAAAAATAAGCAAATTTTTTTATCAAAATATTCAGGTTGGTATTCTGTATCAGATGAGGCTTTTTATAATGAAGATGAAGTTGAGGAAAAAGATGGTTTAAAAGTTGCTAAATCATCTGGTTCCGGTGTTGAATGGGTTGAAGAAGAATCGTTTTTTTTTAAACTTTCGGAATGGGAAAAACCGTTACTAGATTTTTATGAAAAAAACAAAAATTTTATATTACCTGAAAGTAGGAGAAATGAAGTAATTAGCTTTGTTAAAAGTGGCTTAAAAGATTTATCTGTTAGTAGAAAAACATTTTCTTGGGGTGTAAAAGTACCAAGTGATGAAAATCATGTAGTTTATGTGTGGTTAGATGCATTAACAAATTATTTAAGTTCTTTAAAATATCCTGATGAAAATAATGAATTATATAAAAATTTTTGGCCTGCAGATTTACATATTATTGGTAAAGACATACTAAGATTTCATGCTATTTATTGGCCAGCATTTTTGTTAGCTGCAAAAATAGAACCGCCAAAAAGAGTATACGGTCATGGATGGATCCTTTCTGGCAATGAAAAAATGTCAAAATCAAAAGGAAATATTTTAGATCCATTAGAAATAATAAATACTTATGGTCTAGATCCATTAAGATATTATTTACTAAAAGAAGTTTCTTTTGGTAATGACGGAAATATTTCTGAAGAAAAACTAGAAAATTGTATTAATAGTGATTTGGCAAATAATTTTGGAAACCTATGCCAAAGAGTTCTTTCTTTTGCTGAAAAAAATTGTTCATCATTAGTACCAGATCATAAATTTACCGATGAAGATTTAAAAATTTTGAAACCACTAAATAATATAGATAAAATAAGATTATTTATAGATAATCAAGACATAAACCAATACATGAGTTTTATTGTTGACAGATTGTTTGCGGCAAATAAATATTTTAATGATCAGGAACCTTGGAAGAAGAAAGATGATAGATTAAGGTTAAATACTATTGTTTATACTGCATTAGAATTAATTAGAAAAATTACTATCTTGCTTTATCCAGTAATGCCAGAAACATCAATAAAAGTGCTAAAAGTTTTTAATGAAACTGAAAAATCTATTGATTTTAAATCAATTGATAATAATGAAATTTTAAAAAAAGATTTAAAAATAAATAAATTAGATATTTTGTTTAAAAAAATTGAAAAATGATAGATTCGCATTGTCATCTTGATCACGAACCTCTTTATTCGAATATCAACAATGTTATTGAACGTGCTAAGGAAAATGGATTAAAGAAAATTTTAACTATTTCAACTAATTCGAAAAGTTTTGAAAATATTAAAAAAATTATAAATCTTGATGAAATAATTTATGGAAGTATAGGAATTCATCCTCATGAATCTAGCAATGATAAGATGGATAAAAAATTTATTGTTGAAACTGCTAATAAATTCAAAAAAATAATTGGAGTAGGAGAGACAGGATTAGATTTCTATTATGAAAATAGTCATAAAGATGATCAGATTGAAAGTTTTGAGACACATATAGAGGCCTCTATTGAACTAAATTATCCTTTAATAGTTCATTCTAGAAGTGCCGAAACAGAAACTTTTGATATTTTAAATAGATATAAAAATAGTGATATTAAAATTCTTATGCACTGTTTTACAGGTTCAAAAGAGTTTGCTAAAAAAATGATGTCATTAAATGCATATTTTTCTGCTAGTGGAATAATTACTTTTAAAAATAGTAATGATCTTCAAGAAACATTTAAAATGATAGAAAATGATAAAATTTTAATTGAAACAGATAGTCCTTTTTTAGCACCTATACCAATGAGAGGTAAAAAAAATGAACCTTCTTTTATTAAATATACATTGGAAAAACTTTCAGAATTAAAATCAATAACCTTTGAAGAATTAGAAACTATTACAAACGATAATTTTGAAAGATTATTTTTTCAATAATGAGTATAAAATTTATAATATTAGGTTGTGGAAGCTCTATGGGTGTGCCAAGACCTGATGGTTTTTTTGGAAATTGTGATCCAAAAAATAAAAAAAATTATAGAACAAGATGTTCTGCACTTATTAAAACATCTAATGAAAATATTTTAATTGATACATCACCTGACTTAAGACAACAATTGTTACGTCATAATATTAAAAAAATTGATAAAGTATACTACTCACATATGCATGCTGACCAAACTCATGGTATCAATGATTTAAGATCTTTTTTTATCAATAGCAGAAAACAGGTAAATGTTTTTGCAGATAACCCAACATCTAAACATCTGAAAGAAAGTTTTTCTTATTGTTTTAAAAGCTACTCAAGTGAATATCCAGCTACTTTAAAATTAGATAAATTAAAAAAAAATTCCTTCATCAAACATAACAATAAAAATGTAAGATTTAAGTCTATCGTAGTTGAACATGGTGCAGTTAAATCTAATTGTTTTATAATTGACGATAAACTTGCATATATTACTGATGTAAGTGATATTTACAAAAAAGATTACTCTTATTTTAAAAATCTAAAGTATTTGATAATTGACTGTCTGTGGTACAATTTTCATCCATCACACTTTAATTTAGAAAAATCTTTATATTTTATTAAGCTTTTTAAACCAAAAAAAGCTATTCTTTCAAATTTATCACCGGTTTTAGATTATAATCAGTTAAAGAAAGTTATACCTAAAAATGTAATACCAGCACATGATGGTTTAACTATAGAACTATAATATTTCTTCAATTCTATTTATAATTTTATTTGATGTGGGTTTTGTAAAAGAAGCATATGTTTCTTCTACATTTCCCTGTTTATTGATCAAAATTTTATGAAAATTCCACTTAGGAATTGCAGATTTACCAAAATTATTTTCTGCCCACTTAAAAATCTCATGAGCATTTCTTCCTTTTACCTCTGTAATAGCTGTTAAAGGAAAATTTATGTCAAAATTTACATCACAAAATTCTTTTACCTCACTATTGGTTTTTTTTTCTTGATTGAAAGAGTCTGAGGGCACTGCAAGAACAATAAGTCCTCTAGACTTGTATTTATCCCACAAATCTTGGAGATCCTCATATTGTTTTGTAAACCCACAGTAACTGGCAGTATTTACTATAAGTATGACTTTATTTTTATATTCATTTAATTTAATAATTTCTCCACTAATACTCTCTATTTCAAGATCATAAAAACTTTTTTTACTATTGCTCATAGCTGAACTCTTAAAAAAAAACATAATTATAGAAAGACTTATTATTATTAATTTCTTCATAATCTACTTATTTATTTGGTGTAAGTAGTATTAAGAAGTAACCAAATAAAGTGGATAATAATGACCCAGTTAAAACTCCAATTTTAACTCCATCCATGTATTGCATGTTTTCAACAAAAGCCAAATTTCCAACAAATAAGCTCATTGTAAACCCAATACCTGTTAAAACACCTACACCGTAAAAATTGAACCAGTTAGAGTTATTAGGCATCTGAGCTATTTTCATTTTTATTGAAATATATGAAAACACAAATACTCCCAATTGTTTACCAACAAATAATCCTAATAAAATTCCTAATGGTACTTTATCTAGTAAAGATGCAAAAGATAAACCTTCTAATGAAACACCAGCATTTGCAAAAGCAAATAACGGCATAATACCAAAAGCAACGTAAGGACTTATTGCATGTTCAATTTTTATTAGCAGTGAAAAATCTTTATCTTTTTTTCTATGAGGTATAGTCATTGCTAGCAAAACACCAGCTATTGTTGCATGAATTCCAGAATTGTGAGTAAAATCCCAAAGAAATATTCCCACTATTAAATAAGGTAAAAATTTCTTTATATTGAATTTATTTATTACTAGAAGAACAATAAAGGCTAATAGCATTAAGGTTAAATATTTAATACTCAAGTCACCTGAATAGAATAATGCAATAATTACTATTGCTCCTAGGTCATCTATAATAGCTAAAGCAGTTAAAAAAACTTTTAAAGATAATGGAACTCTTTTTCCTAATAGAGAAAGTACACCTAAAGAAAATGCAATATCAGTAGCAGATGGAATAGCCCAACCATTCATTGTTTCACTATCTCCAAAATTAATAAAAACATAAAATAATGCTGGTACTAACATTCCTCCAACCGCAGCTATAATTGGAAGAAGAGCTTGTTTTATATTTGAAAGTTCGCCTTGTAAGAATTCTCTTTTAATTTCTAATGTTACAAAGAAAAAAAATATTGCCATTAATGCGTCATTTATCCAGTGTAAGACAGATAATTTTAAACCAAAATTATTTATTCCTAAAAACAAATATTTATTCAATGTAGAAAAATATAATTCAGACAAATTAGAATTACTTACAATTAAAGCAATTATCGCTGCAAAAAGTAAAACTAGACCACTAGCAGCTTCAAGTTTAAAAAACCACCTAAATGGTTTTGTAATTATCTGAATCATTTTACCTGAGTAAATCTTTAATAAATAATTTCAAGTCATTTATTACCAGATACAGACTATCTGACAAATTTAATATGCCTGGGAATATTACAGATATTTGATTTTTAAAAGTATCTATAAGTAAAATAAATGCAATAATTGAAATAAATATTAGAAATATTTTTTTTATAATATTGTTTTCTTTTGAGACTGAATTTTTATCAATAGATACCAACTCTTTTGATGTACTTTCGCTTGTTGAAGTTTTTTTTATAATTTTTTTTTTTATTTTTTTCTTTTGTTTTATAGGTTCTTTAACTGGCTCTATATTAATTTCTGTTTCATTTTCTTCTATTTCTCTAACTATTGTGGTTTTAGCCTCTACTTTTATATTTTCTTCCTTTTTAAAAAACCATGTATGTTCGCAATTGCCGCACTTTAAAAGTCTACCTTCGTTTGGAATTAACTTTTCATCAATATTGAACTTTTTAGAACAAGCTGGACATTCAATGATCATAGATACTTATATATAGTAAATTTTATAAAATTTCCTTTTAAATAGTGATTAATATACTTTGAAATTTTTTTTATCTACTGTATTAGTACTGCATTCGGGGTGTAGCGCAGCCTGGTAGCGCACTTGGTTTGGGACCAAGGGGCCGTAGGTTCGAATCCTACCACCCCGACCATTTATGAAAAAAGCAAAAATTTATAAACCATCTAAAACTGCCATGCAATCAGGATTAAAAAAATTTGATAAATGGATTATTGAGTATATTACTGAAGACCCAGGTACTAATCCTTTAATGGGGTGGGAGAGTTCTACTGATACTTATGGTGAATTAAAATTAGAGTTTTCTTCAAAAGAATTAGCAATAGAATATGCAAAAAAAAATAATATTGATTTTGAAGTAATAGAACCAAATAAAAGAAAAATTACTTTAAAATCTTACGCTGATAATTTTATAAAATAATGTTTAAATTTTTTACAGAAAAAAAATGGTATGGATGGAGTATATTTGGATCAATCTTCATATTAGTTTCGACTTGGTATCAAGTCCAATTAGATGTAAAAATTAATGAATGGTTTGGTGAATTTTACGATACGCTTCAAAAAGCTCTAACAGAACCTGGATCTGTAACTGAAACTGAATTTATTGGATATTTATTTACATTTGCAAAAGTTGCGGGTCTTTGGATTATAATTGCTATTGTTACAGGTTTCTTTGTTTCGCATTGGGTATTTAGGTGGAGAACTTCAATGGCTGAATATTATCATTCTCAATGGCTAAAAGCTCGTTTAACTGAAGGGGCCTCGCAGAGAGTTCAAGAAGATACTTTAAAATTTGCAAGAATAATGGAGGGCCTTGGTGTTGGACTTCTGGATAGTATAATGACTTTAGTAGCCTTCCTTCCTATATTATGGGGATTATCTAAACAAGTCGATGTACTCCCATGGATTGGAGAGGTTGATCATGCTTTAGTTTGGGTTGCAATAATATCTGCACTAGGAGGAACAGTTTTATTAGCAGCTGTAGGTATTAAATTGCCTGGTATAGAATATGATATTCAAAAAGAGGAAGCTGGTTATAGAAAAGAATTAGTTCATGGTGAAGACGATCCAATAAGAGCGGCTCCACCTACTATAGGTCAATTATATGATAGAGTAAGAGGCATTCACTATAAATCGTATTTTCACTACTTATATTTTAATGCTGTTAAATGGAGTTATTTTCAAGGAATGGTAATTGTTCCATATTTAGCTTTAGCACCAACTATAGTATCAGGTGCGATAACATTAGGCTTTGTTCAACAGATAACCAGAGCATTTGGAAGGGTTGAAAATTCATTACAATACTTGGTTAGAAGCTGGTCTACTATAGTGGAATTGATTTCAGTTTGGAAAAGATTAAGTGAATTTGAGGCTAGATTGAAATATAATTCAGAAGAATCCACTTTTGAAAATATTTAATGTCTTTAAACAAAGATTTGATCAACTCACTTGTTAAAGTTACTTCAAGAGCAGCTATTAGTTGTTACCAATATCTTGGTAAAGGGGATAAAAAATTAGCTGATAAAGCTGCCACAGATTCAATGAGAAATGATTTAAACAATCTAGAAATTAATGGAGAAGTAGTGATAGGTGAAGGAGAATTAGATGAAGCTCCAATGTTATATATAGGAGAAAAACTTGGAAAGGGTAATGGTCCAAACTTGGATATAGCGGTAGACCCTCTTGAAGGAACAAACTTTGCAGCAAAAAATATTCCGGGAGCAATATCAGTTTTAGCAATTTCAGATAAAGGAAATTTATTTAATGCTCCAGAAACCTATATGAATAAAATTGCAGTTGGTAAAGATGTACCATTTGATGCTACCGATTTGGATTATCCTATAAAAAAAAATATTTCCAATATTGCAGAATCTAAAAATAAAAATATTAATGAAATTACAGTTTGTATTCTTGATAGACCAAGACATAAAGAGATTATTGAAGAATTAAAATCATTAAATGTAAATTTAAAACTAATTTCAGATGGTGATATTTGTGGTGCTCTTTTAGTTACTGATAATAAGTATAAAATAGACTTATTTTTAGGCATTGGAGGGGGTCCCGAGGGAGTAATCTCTGCAGCAGCTTTAGATGCTTATGGATGTAAATTTCAGGGAAGATTTTTATTTGCAACTGATCAAGATAAAGCTAGAGCAAAAAAAATGGGAATATCTGACCTAAATAAAAAATATGAGTTAAATGAAATTGTCAAAGGTGATAGTATTTTTTGTGCGACAGGTATTACCAATACTGAAATGATTGCAGCCGTAAAAAAAGAAAATACAAAATTTATTACAGAAACTCTTGTCACACACAAAGAATCAACAATAGAAATTATAAAAAGTGAGGAACCTATAGCTTGATTATTTTTAATAATTGCAATAGAAACTCCATCTCTGGTCCCTTCGTCTATCGGTTAGGACACATGGTTTTCATCCATGAAAGAGGGGTTCGATTCCCCTAGGGACCGCCATAATGAAATACTTTGTTTATTTAATTATATCTAAAAATAAACAGAAATATCTTAGCTACGTTGGATATACTAACAATTTAAAGAAGAGATTGTCCAAACATAATGCTTCTAAAGGAGCAAAATTTACTAGAGGTAGAAAATGGATAATGGCCTATAGTGCAAGTTATGATTCAAAATCTAAGGCCATGAAAGAAGAATATAAACTTAAAAAAAACTACAAGCTTAGAAAAAAATTAAAATCTAATTTTTATATATGAAAATCTCAATTCTACTTCCATATAAAGAAGATTTTACTCCTGATTACGCAGGTGCAGTTTCTCTTTTTTTAAATGATACAATCAAACTAAGTAAGTACAAAAAAAATATTCAAGTATTTGGAAATACTTCATTTAAAAAAAAATTATTAACAAATTATACTAATCTAAAATTTACAAAATTTTTTTTTAGAAGCAGTAGTAAAGCTTATGTAAAAAAATTTCTGGATGAAGAAAAAATAAAAAAATCAAATTTAATTGAAATTCATAATAGACCTGAATACATAAACTCTATTTATAAGAAAAATAAAAATATTGTTTTATATTTTCACAATAATCCACTTGAAATGAAATTGGCAAAAACTACAAATGAAAGAATCAATCTATACGATAAAACAAAAAAAATAATTTTTAATAGCAATTGGACTTTAAAACAATTTACCAAAGGTTTAAATAAAAAATATATTACGAACAAACTTGAGGTTATTAATCAATCAACGAGTAAAAAAATAATTAATTTCAAAAACAAAAAAAAAATAATTTTATTTGTTGGTAAATTAAATATTTCCAAAGGTTATGATATATTTGGAGAAGCAATTATTGGTGTTTTAAATAAACACCCAGATTGGAAAGCAATTGTTATTGGTGATGAACCAAGAGAGAAGCATGATTTTAAACATAGAAATTTGAAAAATTTAGGTTTTCAAAAAAATAATATAGTTACAAAATGGTTTATTAAGTCTGATATTTCTGTCGTTTGCCCTAGAAAGAGCGAACCTTTTGGTAGAACAGCTCTTGAAGCATCAAGTGCAGGATGTGCCTTAATTATAACAGATAAAGGCGGTCTCAGGGAGGCATCTCCAAAAGCAATGAAATTAAAGACATTAACAGTTCAAAATGTTGAAAAATCTATCAATAAATTAATTAAAAATGAGTCTTTCAAAAAATCATTACAAAAAAGGATTTATAAACATTTTTACTTAACGAATAATTATATTTCAAAAAAAATTGATAGATACAGAGATAAGTTAATTTAGGATTATTATATTTTAATTTTATTTAATGCATTATTTTTAAATATATTTGCCTCTCTAATATATCTTCTGACCATTTGTGTTGTTTTATGACCTGTCATAGCCATTATGCTTCTCTCATCAGCGCCTGAATCAGCAGCTACTGTTGCAAAACCCGACCTTAAACTATGACCTGCAAAATTTTTGTTTTCGATACCTGCTAACTCTAAATACTCTTTCATTAATAAAACTACAGATTGGTCAGTTAATCTTTTATCTGTTAATGATAAACCTTTAGAAAATCTTCTAAAAATAGGTCCAGACATAATTTTAGAAATTACTAACCATTTTTTTAGATTTGTAACAGGGCAGTAAATTTCATTATCGAAGTAGGGTAGTCCTTTAGTCATTCCTTCTCCAAATTGGTCAGTTTTTGATCTTTTAATAGTGATTTTTAGCCCCTCAGGGACAAATTCTAAATCTTCATGATCAATTGAAATAAGCTCGGATCTTCTAAAGCCTCCTCCAAAGCCAATTAAGATTATTGATTTGTCTCTAAGTTTTTTTATTTCATCAGTTTTTTGTTCATTTATTGCATTAATAATTGATTTTAAATGATTGATTAATATAGGTTTTTTACCTTTCTGAATACTTCCTTTGACCCTTCTTATTCCCAATAAATTTTCAACAATGACTGGATGTTTTGTGTCAAGATAATGCCCTTTAAGCCTATGAACCATGCTTATTGATACTAACCTTCGTCTTAAAGTGCTTATTTTTGAGTTTTTAGAGAGATGAGTGAGGTATAATGAAACTATTTTCGGCTCTGTTGGTAGTGAATTTAGCCCATGTTTTGCACAAAAATCTTTGAAGTCTTTAAAGTCAGATTTATAAGCTCTTAATGTATTATTTGCCTTTGAGCTTTTAAGGTTATTTAAAGTTGCTTCATGAAGAGATTTTAGATCTATTGTTAGTTCATTCATATAATTACTATTGATAACAATTAATTATCATTAGTAATATATTAAGTGATTTTAAATGTCAAATGAAATAAAAAATATTTTATGACTATAGATGGCGAGATTCCAACAAGCTATTTTTTAATAATATCTTTAGGTTTAACTATTTTAAGTTATTTGGTTTACAAAAAAAATGGAAAATCATTAGAAGTATATTTCCTATCTGTTTTAACAATAATTTTCTATTTATCTTATTTTGTTGTTATTTTTGTTGGACCTAGATAGTTTGTTAACGCTATTCACAGCTGTTAAAAACCCTTAATAATCAACTATAAAGTGATACTAATCTAATTTGCACTATGATAATCTACTAAATGAATTAAGAGGCAACTCTTAACTGACCATCTGGGGAAAAATCGAGAGATTCAAGCCCAGAGGGCAGAAAACCACGCAGAGTAGCGCTAAAATTGCGGGGTGGAAGGCATGGCGGTAGCGCATAAAACGACGTGCCAAAAAACTACTGATCTTTGTACCTGAAAAGGTGCAGAGATACAGGGTTTTTTTTATTTCATGATACTTAAAGGAACAAAATTTCAAATTAAAGTGTGGAACTTTTTAAAAACTATTAATAGAGGTACTGTTTTAACGTATTCTGACGTAGCCAGAGGTATAAATAAGCCTAGAGCAGTTAGAGCTGTAGCTAATGCTATAGGAAAGAATCCTTATGCTCCTAAAATACCTTGCCATAGAGTAATCAGGTCTGATGGGTCTCTTGGAGGATATTCTGGCAAAGGTGGTATAAAAACCAAGAAAAAACTGCTCAAATTAGAGGGTATTTTGCTCTAAAAGGTAGTAATACCAACGTTTTTTTTAAATTTAACAACATTTGGTATTACAATTTTAAATTCCCCTATTGGTTGCACCTTATAAATTGAAATCTCTAAATTAGCCCTATATTTGGGGCATTAAACGCTATATTCATAAATTGCATTACTTAGGTAATTATTAAGTAAATTATTGTTTTTTTAAATATTTATATCAATTAATATTAAGAAATTTCCATAACAAAATAAAACTAAGTTTTTATTATCTATAGATTTGTTTTAAAATTTCTTTATAATTCTTGATTTTATTGAATTATTGTCCCCTATCTCATATTCCAATTTTATTTCCTTTTTTTATAATTCAAATAACTACGTATTTATTGATTATTTTTATTTACCAGCGCTTATTTAATTGAATAATTTTGTAAATTTAATCCACTTTTTTTAAATTTTACAAATATAAGATTTAATTAAGTTAACTAAAAAATTTAATAATTACAATAGTTTACATATATATATTCAAGTATTATATTAATATATTGTACACATATATTTACTTATATTTAATATTATATTCTCTTTTAAAAACATATAAGCCTGAAGAAACAATTATGAAAAGTCCGATAAAAGTATATTTATCAGGAAAATCCGAAAAAACGTAATACCCTAAAATAAGGTTAGTAATTATCTCGAAATAACCAAATGGTGCTAATTTTGAAGCATCAGCGTAGCTAAGAGACAAAATAATTAATATATGTCCTAAACAGGCGAATATACCCATTAGAGCCATCCAAGACCATTGAATTGGAGTGGGGTTAATCCATACAATAGGAACAAAAAAAGATGCGATAATGCCCCCTACTACGCCCGTAATCAGCAATGTGAGCAAAGGACTATCTGTTGAATGTAATTTTCGAGTTATTATTAAATAAAAGCCGTAAAAACAGCCTGTTCCAACAGCTGCTAAACTAGCAAGATTAATCTCTATAATTCCAGGTCTTATGACAACTAAAATACCAAAAAAACCGACTAATACAGCAGTCCACCGTCTATATCCGACTTTTTCGTTAAGTAAAAATGGAGAAAGAGCAGTTGTGACTAATGGAGCAACGAACGCCAATGTTAATGCTTTTGCCATTGAGATTACAGATATGGAGTAAAAAAAACATATATTTGCAAAAAATAAAGACAAACCTCTAATTATTTGTAGTTTGATATTTTGAGAAAACTTCAATTGTTCCCTAAAAAATAAAAACATAAAAAAAGTTGTGAATACAACTGTAAAAAAATATCTAGCCCAAGTTATTTGAAAGAAAGATAAATCGGATGACAAATATTTTGCAATAGCATCCATAAAGGGCAAAATCATCCATGCGGATAAATTTAAAAATATTGCTTTCATTTAAGCAAAATATTTAAGAGCGATAAATACTGTTATTGGCACTGTAACCAATGATATTAAAGTAGAAACAACAATTGTGCTGGAAATATTATCAACATTTTTTTTTGGTGAATACATTGAAGCAACCAAATAACATAATATTGCACTAGGCATAGAGGATTGAATTAGTAAAACTCCAGCTGCAAAACCAGATAAATTAAAAAATTTTATAATAAAAAAACCTACAATTGGACCAAGGATTACTCTACCAATTGATGTTATGATTGAGTCTCTCAAAGAAAATACTTTCATTTGGGTTAGAGCAATACCTAAAGACATTAGAATCATTACAATCATTGCATAAGATAAAAGCATTGTTGTATTAATCACAAAAACTGGCATTTCTTTGCCGTAGTATAAAAAGATAACGGTCAAAATAATTGTATAGAAGGAAGGACTTTTTGCAATTATTGAAAAATCAAATTTTCGCTTAGCAAGAAATATATTAGCAGTAAAATGTAAGAGTATTACCAAAGATGATATAGCTGCAGCTACACCCATTCCCAATTTACCGTAAGCAAAAAGACATATTGGGATACCCATATTACCTGTATTAGGTAAAAAAAAAGTAGGTAATTCTCTAATATAATCTTTTTTCATAAGAATTAAAAAAACAAGACCAATTAAAGCAAATGATGAGAGTAATATTAATGCGTAAATAAAATATTCTGCAAATATATCAAAAGTAACACCTGTAGATGTAAGAGAGAAAATTACTAAAGCTGGAGTTCCAAAATTTCCAGCATAAGATGTTATAAACGAAGTATCAAAATTTGGATTTTTTTTCCCTAATAAAAAACCAATTCCTACAATAAAAAATACAGGGAATAGAACTTCAAAGAGCTTTAAATAAAGTTCCATTAAAAAAGTCTTAATAATACAGGGTTTTTAATAATATTTAAATTTGATTTAAAAGATTTAATACATTTCTGATAATCCTTTTCTAAGGATTTGTGAGTTATAATCACAATAGAAGCAGTTTTATTTTTATTATTTGGTATTTGTATTAATCTTTGAACAGAAATTTTGTGTTTAGCAAATTTTTTTGTAATTTCAGATAGAACACCCGGTTTATCTTTAACTTCAAGTCTAATATATAAAGCATTTGAATAATTATCAGTATTATATATTAAAGGAGACTTTCTTTTATTATTAGAAATTCCAAAAGGGTATTTGATATTTCCACGTAAAATTGACAAAAGATCAGACATTAAAGCAGATGATGTTGGACCAGGCCCAGCACCTTCTCCTTGCAAAACACTCTCTCCTACTGGATTACCTTCAATTATAACAGCATTCATAACACCATTCACATTTGCGATGTAAGTATTTTTTTTAATTAAACACGGATGAACTCTTTCAAATAATTTATTATTAACAATTTCTGTTATTCCCAATAATTTAATTTTATAATTTAATTGATTTGCAATTTCTAAATCCTTGTATTCTATATTTTCAATACCCTCCATTAAACATTTTGAATTTGAAACTTTATTATTAAATGCTAAAGCAGAAAGAATTTTAACTTTAGCTAAAGCATCGTAACCATTTAAATCTAATTTTGGATTGCCTGGTTCAGCATAACCTAATAGTTGAGCTTTTTTTAATACAGTTGAAAAGCCAGACTTAGTTTCTTCCATTTCAGATAATATATAATTACAAGTGCCATTTAATATTCCATATACTTTACTTATCTTATTAGTTGCTAGCCCTTCCTTAATAGTTCTTAATACAGGAATTCCACCTCCCACTGACGCTTCAAATTCTAAATTAACTTTATTTTTTTCAGCAAGTTTAGAAAGAATATTACCATGTTTAGAAATTAATGCCTTATTAGGAGTTACAACGTGAATTTTATTCTTAAGTGCAAATTCTACAATTTTTTTAGATATACCATCAGGTTGACCAATAGCTTCAATTAAAATATCAATTTTATTATTTTTAAAAATTTTAAAAGGATCTTTGTAAAAAATTTTTTTATTAATTTTAAATTTTCTTTTTTTTTTTATATTCTTAGCTGAAATTGCTGACACAGAGATAATTTTTCCTGTTTTTTTTAGAATATCTTTTTTTTTTGTATTTAATTCGTTATAAAGATAATTACCAATCTGACCTAATCCAACAATTGCTATATTAAGCTTTTTTGTCATATCAATTATCTAGACTTGGAAAACCACTATTTTTTCCATAATTAATAATTTTATTTTTAAAATCTTCAAAAGAAATATTCTTATCTATATCTAAATTTGGCTTTTGAACTCTATCATCATTTTTTATCTTTAAAAAAGAACCAAAGTTTTGATTAGAACAATTATTTAAAAATAAAAAAATTAATAAAATTATTAATATTCTCATCAATTTAATCCTTCATCAGACTTATATCCAAATAAAATATTCATATTTTGAACAGCTTGTCCACTACCACCCTTAATCAAATTATCTATTGCTGACAATATAATAATTTTATTCTTATATTTGCTTTCACACACGGAAATATAACAGTTATTTGTATTTATTACTTCATTTGTTCCTAAAAAAGTATTTGGTTTCAAAATTTTAATGAATTTATTATTTTTGTAATATTTTTTTAGAAATAAATAAATTTTTTTAAGAGAATCATTTCTTTTTAGATCTAAATACATAGTAGTTAATATTCCTCTAAACATTGGTGAAAGATGAGGTGTAAATTGAAATTTTACCTTTTTGCCAGTTTTTATTTTTAGTTCCTGATCAATTTCTGAATTGTGTCTGTGAAACGCTAAACCATAAGCACTCAATGTCTCATTTAAAAATTTGTTGTTATATTTTTTATGAATATTTCTGCCTGCACCTGAATAACCAGATTTAGAGTCAATTATGATATTGTTTGATTTAACAATATTTTTATTAATTAACGGTACTAGGGGTAATAAAATTGATGTTGGGTAACAGCCTGGACATGAAATTATCTTATATTTTTTAATGTTCTGAATATTTAACTCAGGTAAAGAATAAATACTTTTTTTGATTAATTTAGGAGCATTGTGTTTGATTTTATACCATTTCAAATAATCACTGGCTGATCTAAGTCTAAAATCTGCCGCTAAATCAATTAAAATATTTTTATTATTTAAATTTTTTGAAATTTTTTGAGCCTCTCCATTAGGTAATGCCGTAAATATAACATCAACATTTTTTAACAACTCTTTATTAAATTTAATAATTTTTGGTAGTTTATATTGATTAAAGTATTTATCATAAGAGCTAATTTTCTTTCCTACAGAGGTTTCGCCACAAAGATATTTAATTTTAACTCTTTTATGTTTAGTTAATAATTTGACCAATTGAACACCTATGTATCCAGTAGCTCCAGCAACTAATGCATTAATCTTAGACATATTGTAATATAACAGTTGTTTAATAAAATGATATTATCTTTTAGAGAATTGATAACTTCTTCTAGCTTTTGCACGACCAGGTTTTTTTCTCTCAACTGATCTAGAATCTCTCGTGGTAAGTTTTTCTTTTCTAAGTGTTGGTTTTAGATTTTCATCAAATTGTAATAGTGCTCTTGATATACCATGTACTAATGCTCCCGCTTGACCTGTATGACCACCACCAACAACTTGAGATCTAACATCGTATTCTGTAGATTGGTTAATAATTTCAAACGGTCTTAGTATTTGCATTTTATGAGTAGCTCTGGTGAAATAATCGTCTAGATTTTTGCCATTAACATAAATTTTGCCAGTTCCCTTTTTTAACCAAACTTTTGCAATTGAAGTCTTTCTTCTACCTGTTGCATATTTTGCATCTTTAAAATCTAATTTTAGTTTTGAAGATGTTGATTGATTTGTTTCCATTTTAATTTCTTACTATATTTTTTGAATTAAGTTTTCCAACCTCTATTACCTCAGGGTTTTGTGCTGAATGAGGATGATCTGATCCTGAATAAACCTTAAGTTTAGTCAATTGTTTTTTAGCTAAAGGACCATCAGGCAACATTCTTTTTACAGCCATCTTTAAAACCTCACCTGGTTTTGAAGATTGTAATATTTCAGGTGTTGTTTCTTTAATTCCTCCAGGATGACCTGTGTGTCTATAATATTTTTTATTTGAAAACTTGTTTCCTGTAAATTTTAATTGATCTACGTTTTTAACAACAACAAAATCTCCACTATCCATATGAGGAGTAAATGTTGCTTTATTTTTTCCTCTGAGAATTTTTGATACAATGGTTGCTAGTCTCCCTACCACAGCTCCAGTTGCGTCAATTTCAAACCATTTACTATTTAGGTCATCTTTTTTAAGAAATTTAGTCATAATTGCGGGATTAATACTTATAAATCGATATATTGTCAAACGATATACAGTTAGAACTTAAGTCATTTTTGATAGTTTTAACTAATAAATAAGCTATAAATAAGCGATAATATTTGTTTATAATAAAATCTTAAAAACTTAAACAGGAGCAAGTAAATGTCAGACAAAAAAGGAATGGATCCTAAAACATATAAATTTGATACCCTTAGTTTACACGCCGGCTATCAGCCTCATAAAAATGCTGGTTCAAGACAAGTGCCAATATACCAAACAACTTCATATCTATTTGATGATGTAGATCATGCAGCAGCATTATTTAATTTAGAAAGGGGTGGACATATTTATAGTAGGATATCAAATCCGACAGTTGCTGTTTTAGAAGAGAGAGTTGCTTCATTAGAAGGAGGAACAGCTGCACTTGCTACATCGTCTGGTATGAGTGCAATATTTCTTGCAGTAATGACTCTTTGTGAGGCAGGAGATCATTTAGTTGTATCATCCCAACTTTACGGCGGAACAGTAAATTTATTTAGATTAACACTTCCAAAATTTGGAATTAAAACAACTTTTGTGAAACCGAGAGATACAGAAGGATTTAAAAAAGCAATTCAAAAAAATACAAAAGGTATTTTTGGAGAACTTGTAGGTAATCCAGGAAATGAAATAATGAATATGCCTGAGATTGCTAAAATAGCTCACGACGCGGGTATTCCTTTAATGGTAGATGCAACTTATCAAACACCTTATTTATGCAAACCTATAGAACACGGTGCTGATATTGTAGTTCATTCACTTACTAAATGGATGGCTGGTCATGGATCCTCAATGGCTGGTATTATCGTAGAAGGTGGAAAGTTTGACTGGATGCAAAATGATAAGTTTCCAACAATGACTCAACCATACGAGGGTTATCATGGATTATCTTTTGCTGAAGAATTTGGACCAACAGCGTTTACTATGAAAGCAAGAGCCGAAGGTATGAGAGATTTTGGTCCTTGTCTAAGCCCTCAAAATGCATGGAATGTGTTACAGGGTATAGAGACACTTTCTGTCAGAATGAAAAAACATTGCGAGAATGCTGAAAAAATGGTCGAGTATTTATTAGGTCACGAAAGTGTTGCTTGGGTCTCACATCCAAGTGTACCAGATCATCCTGATCATGATTTAGCAAGCAAATTATTACCAAATGGTAAAGGATCAATGATAGCATTTGGTATTAAAGGAGGAAAAACTGCTGGTGAGGCATTTATTAATAACGTAAAACTTGCTTCGCATTTAGCAAATGTTGGGGATACACGTACATTGGTAATTCATCCAGCATCGGCTACACATTCTCAAATGGATGAAGCTACATTAAAGTTTGCGGGTTTATCCCATGATATGATTAGATTATCTGTTGGTATTGAGGATATAGATGATATTAAAAACGACTTTGAAAATGGATTTAGAGCTGCTAGGAAACCTAGACTCGTATCCAATCAATGAAGTTTCAAGTAAACAATAACGAAGTTTATGCCTCTACAGGTGGTAGACCGTTTGATAAAAATAAACCATTAATAATTTTTGTACATGGTAGCGGACTAACTCATATGACATGGGTTTTGCAAACAAGATATTTTGCTTTCCATGGATATAGTGTTTTAGCTTTAGATATGCCAGGTCATGGATTATCTGGAGGTGAAAGTTTAAAATCAATTGAAGATATGGCTGATTGGGTTAGTGATGTTATTGATGCAGTTGGATATAAGGAAGCTTCGTTAGTCGGTCATTCACAAGGATGTTTAGTTACAGTTGAGTGTACAGCAAGGAATCCTGATAAAATAAAAACTTTAAGTTTAATGGGTGGTGCTGGTGCAATTCCAATGAACCCTGAATTATTATCTTTAGCAGAAAACAACGATCCTAAGGCTGTTGAATTAATGATGGACTGGGCTCATGGGCCTGCTGGTCACTTTGGCGGACATCCTGTTCCAGGTTTATATCATATCAATACAGGCTCAATGTTAGCTAAAACTAGAACAATAAAAAATACCCTCGGTGTAGATTTTAGAGCATGTGATAATTATAAAAATGGTTTTGAGGCTGCAAAACAAATTAAAATACCTACCCTTTCTATACTTGCCACCGACGATAAAATGTGTCCAGTAAAAGAAGGTAAAAAACTAGCTAATTTGATTGAAGGAAGTCAAATAGATATAATAGATAATTGCGGACATATGATGTTATTAGAAGAAGCAGATCGAGTATTAAATGTTTTAAAAAAATTCATAACAACAAATTATCCAGCAAATTAGTAATTCCAAATTTGCATTTATGAAAAAAAATTTTAGATTTTTCGATAATAGACAAAAATATTTACTTTTTGTTACAACAACTAACGAAAAGAACAAAATCGCTGATGCGTTAAAACCTATAATTCAAAAATTAAAACCAAAATTTCCAGCATTAAAAATATTTGATGCAGGAATGGGTGATGGTTCATTATTGATGAGTGTAATGAGGCAATGTCATCAAAAAATGCCTCAAATTCCTCTACTAGTATGTACAAAAGAAATAAGCATGGAAGATGTTAGATTGGGACTTGAAAAACTTCCAGATCGATTTGTCGAACATAAAAACACAGTATTTGTTATCTCAAATCTAAATTATATTGAATCAACCTCACTCAAATCTAATGACAAAAAAAAACAAAAAAAAATGAATTGGAAAATAGTTAAGTTAAAAGGTAATTCTTCATTAGATTTTTCAAATCAATTGAGAAAACTTAATCAAGAATTTTTAAGTAAAAAGTGGCAAATAGAGAGAAACCCTAAAAATGGAAATCCTACATATAAAGAGCCATCAGTAATTGTAATCTATAGAAAAGATCAAGAGTTTTCACTACAAAATATTATCCCAAAAAAAAATAATGGGAAAAATAATTACGACTTAATCATTGCATCTCAACCTTATAGGTCAAGAATATCTGCAGAGAAAAAAGTGAAGTATGTTATCGACCCAATGATAAAATCATTAGATAAGAAAGGTAAATTAGTGGTAGTTCATGCATGTGGAAATGATCCAGGAAACAAAATTATTAAGAAAATCTGGCCAAAAGAAAAACCATTTCCTTCACTCTACGAATCAATAATTCAATATATAAAAAGAAATACAGACAATGAAATTTTGAAAAATTTAAAATTTAATAAAAAACAAACTATTAAATACGTCCTGCGAGCATTACCAAATGAAATTAGCGGTGGAATTGCTACTTCATTAATATTTTCGGCATGGAATGCTGCAGTATATGTTAACCAAATATCGGATGAGCAAATAATGAATGCAGAAAGAAAAAAATATTATCAAAAAGTTGTAAAAGATATCGTCAATAAAAATAAAGGATTATATTTTAACAATGAACTATTTGTAATTGAGAAAAAATAATCAACCAAATCTATTCTTGAATAAAAAATATAATGATGATGTCATTAATAATATTGAACTAAATTGATGCAAAGACGCTACTAAAATACTGGCGCCTGACAAAACGGTAAGAATCCCCAGTATAATTTGAAATAAAATAATCAAACCTAAAATAGATACAGCTTTAAATAAATAAAAAATTTTATTCCGATATGTTATATATGAAATCACTATGAATATAATGAATATTAAATATGCTAAATTTCGATGTAAATATTGAACTAGTGATGGATCACTAAAAGCAGATAATTTAAATAAATTTATAAGTTTACTGTCATCAGGAAAATAGGAACTTCCCATTAATGGCCAAGTGTTATATATTTTTCCTGCATCCATGCCTGAAACGAATGCACCAATAATAATTTGTAAGAAAATTAATAATAAAAAAAATTCAGGTATATAATTATTAATTTTTTTATCAATTTTGTTTAAATTTACTAAACTTAAATAATTCCAATAAATTAACGATAAAATAATAAATGCAAATAAAAGGTGAACTGACAACCTAAAATGACTTACATCTATATTATCCACTAGACCACTTTGGACCATGTACCAACCTAAAAATCCCTGAAAACAAATCATAAAAAAAATAAAATAAAAATTATAAAGTTTTTTAAAACCTAATTTGATAGAAAAGAAAATTAAAGGTATCAGAAATGCCAACCCAATAACACGACCAAAAAACCTGTGTGCCCATTCCCACCAAAATATTACCTTGAATTCACTCAAAGTCATTGAATAATTTTGAAGTTTAAATTCTGGTATTTGCTTGTAAGCATCAAAATAAGATACCCATGCCTCGTTATTAATTGGTGGAAAAAAGCCTTTAAAAAATTCCCATTCAGTAATTGATAGTCCAGAATCTGTAAGTCTTGTTAAACCTCCAACGACTATCATTGCTGAGATCAAAATAAACATAACTAGCAACCAATTAGATATGTATATTCTGTATTTTGTATTTATTTCGGTATACATAATTGTTTAAATATAATATTTATTAATAAATCCAATTGATCAAATGTCGCCTGATAAAAGAAATAAATTAAATATCTTGAGAAAGAAATTAGATCTACTTGATAATAAGCTTATTAAATTGATAAAAATTAGGACTAATATAGTCAAAAAAGTTCTTAAACTTAAAACCTACAAACATGAAATTGTTGACAAGAAAAGAATATCAATAATTTTAAAAAACATTAAAAAAAAATCAATTAAAAACAAAATTGATCCAAAAATAACAAATCGTATATGGAAAAATATGATTATGTCTTATATTGATTTTGAAAGAAGAAATTTTAAAAAAAAATAATTTATTTACTATGAGGAGGAAGTTTTTTTTCGACAAAAACCTCATGTTTTCTAGTATCTGGATTATATTTTTTAGCTTTTAATTTAACTTTAGCTTTTTCACCACCAGCTGGTTTTTTAACATAATAAAAAAATGGACTATCAGGCTTTGCTTCTGGAACCAATCTAACTTTAATGTGTGTTTTTTTAGCCATTTTTTTTTATTACTTTTAACAAATTTGATATTTTATTTAATTTTGTTTTTATAATTTCACTGTTTATAGATTTATTATTTGAATCGTCAAGTTTTGAATTATTAAGTTTAAGTTGTTTTTTTACACCTTTTATAGTCATACCTCTATCCTTTAATAAGTATTTTATTTTTTTTAATATTTTTATTGAATTATCATCGAAATATCTTCTTTTACCTGAAAATATATGTGGTTTTATCTGTTTAAATTCTTTTTCCCAAAATCTTATTGTATGTGTTGATAATTTTCCTGTATTTTTATTAATTAGGTTTAACATCTTTGCTACATCACCAATAGATTTATATTTTTTATCTTCTTCACTCATTAGAATTGATATAGTTTTTTAAGTCTTTTGAAGGTTTAAATAAAATAACATTTCGCTCAGAAATTATTTTTTTTTCCATAGTTTTTGGATTTCGCCCTATTCTGACATTTTTATATCTCAATTTAAATGTTCCAAATTGAGCTATTTTAACTTTTTTATGCTTTATCAATTCGTCAAGAATTATATCAAAAAAATCTTCTAGTAAACTTTCACATACTTTTTTAGAAAAACCTAATTGCATATATAAAGAATTAGTAATTTCTTTTTTAGTTAGATTAATCCTCATTTAATTAAATTTTTTTTTATTTTATCAATTAAATTTCCTTTTATAATTTTCTCACAAACCTTTAAGGAATTAGCAAATCCAATTTCATCTGTTGAACCATGACTTTTAATTACTGGTTTATCTAATCCTAACAAGATTGCGCCATTGTATAATCTAGGATCTAACTTATTTTTAAACCTTTTCAAATTTTTCATATTTAATAATGATGATATTTTACCAAGAAATGATGAATTAAGAGCTTGTTTTAATTCTGATGTTATAAAATTTGCAGTACCCTCTGCCGTTTTTAATGCAATATTACCAGTAAAACCATCAGTAACTATTACATTTACATCTCCCTTCATAATATGATTACCCTCTATATAACCTTTAAATTCAAATAATGAATTTTTATTATCATTAAGGATTTGATAGGTATTTTTTATAATATTATTACCTTTCAATTCTTCAGATCCAATATTTAAAATTGCTACTTTTGATACTTCATTTTCAAATAACGCCTTATGCAAAGCTGAACCCATAATACTGAAATCTACTAAATTATTTTCATTACATTCAATATTGGCTCCTAAATCTAAGACAATGTTCATTCCAGATTTATTTGGCCATAGTGCTGATAATGCTGGCTTTTCTATTTTTTCTATCATTTTCAAATTAAGTTTTGCAATTACAAATAGTGCGCCAGTATTACCCGCTGAAACGATAGCATCAGATTCATCTTTTTTTAAACTTTCAATTGAAAGCCACATGCTCGTATCTTTACCTTTTTTGGCAGCTGATAAAGGACTGTCGGTATCCTCTATTAATTTATCTGTGTGTGTGATTTTATAAGAAGTTTTGGGTATTTTTAAATTCTCTATAATTGGTTCAATTAAGCTTCGATTACCAAATATGTTATAAAAGATATTTGAATTATTTGAATAATGTAGATCAATTCCCTTTATTACTTTATAAGGAGAATTTTCACCACCCATTGCATCTACTGCAATATTTATAGGGTTGTCCATATAAAATCTTTAATCTTTAGGGTCTAGTACTTGTCTACCTTTGTAGAAACCAGTTTTGAGGTCCATATGATGAGATAGTCTGTACTCTCCAGATTTCTTATCTTCAATTATATTTTTAGCATTTACGCTCATATGAGATCTTCTTTTACCAGATCTAGATTTTGTTGTTTTTCGTTTAGGAACAGCCATAACTAATTTTTAACGGTTATTATATCTTTTGAGAGATTATTGAAAGAGTTTTTTGATAAAAAAATCCTATATTTTTCAAAATAATCTAAGTAATTTTTATAATTTGTCTCACATTCAATAAAATTTTGTAATATTTCTTTTTTTTTATTGTCATCTTTCAGTTCCCATTCATGAATTTTGTCAATCACCGAAAATAATAAATTAACATACTCTTTCATTCTTTTATTAATTGTAGCATCGCCATATCCTATTTCTCTAATTGAAAGTTCTATTTGTCTTACACAATAATCGAAAAAACTTTGCAATTTATCTTTGTTCTCAATATTTTTATATTCTTTTAGCAAAAAACCCAAATGAAAAAAAAGTATAATCATGCGGTCATAAAAGGAGTTTTCTTTACTTGTATTATATAGATTTTTATTTCTGGTTAGTTTTATCAAATTATTGTAAATGTTTAAATATATGTCTGACATAAAATTATTATTAATATTAACATTTATTTTTACAATTAACTGTTCGGGAAATAAAGTATCAAATCATCACGGCATGAAATCATTAGACTTAAAATTTGAAAAATTAAAGATTAATGAGACTAATAAAAATGATATAATTAATATAATTGGACCACCAACAATTAAAAGTGATTTTAACGAATTTAAGTGGTTTTATATTGAGAGACAAAAAACTAATCAATCTTTATTTAAATTAGGAAAGCAAAGAATTAAAAAGAATAATGTATTAGTTGTTGAGCTTAATCAATTAGGAATATTAATTAATAAAAAGATTTTAAATTTAGAAGATATGAATGATTTTAAATATTTAAATATTGAGACTAAAAAAGAATTTCAAAACAAAAATATAATGTATGATGTTTTTAGTTCACTGAGAGAAAAAATTAATGCTCCAACAAGAAAAAAGAATTAATTTTTAGCCTGCTATAACTGCTAACAATAATAACGCAACAATATTTGTAATTTTTATCATTGGGTTAACAGCTGGTCCTGCAGTATCTTTGTATGGATCGCCCACCGTATCTCCAGTAACAGCTGCTTTATGTGCTTCAGATCCCTTTCCACCAAATTTTCCATCTTCAATATATTTTTTTGCATTGTCCCAAGCACCTCCACCTGCTGTCATAGATACAGCTACAAACAAACCAGTAATAATAACGCCCAATAACATGGCACCAACTGATGATAAAGCTGCCACTTGTCCACCAATTGGTAAAATAATTAAATATAAAACTATAGGAGATAAAACTGGTAGTAATGATGGTATTACCATTTCTTTAATTGCTGCTTTTGTTAGTAAGTCTACCAACTTTCCATAATCAGGTTTTGCTTTTCGTTTCATAATTCCTGGAATTTTTTTAAATTGCCTTCTTACTTCAATAACAACAGCGCCACCTGCTCTACCTACAGCTTGCATTCCCATTGATCCGAACAAATAAGGTAGCATTCCTCCAATTAATAGTCCCACCACAACAAAAGGATTCGATAGATCGAATGTAACAACTATTCCCTCTAATTTTGATCCAGCTTCTTTTGAGAAATGTTTAATATCCTCTGTGTATGCAGCGAATAAAACTAGTGCTCCCAAACCAGCTGATCCAATTGCATAACCTTTTGTAACTGCTTTGGTTGTATTTCCAACAGCATCTAAAGCATCTGTAGTTTTTCTTACATTTTTTGGAAGATTTGACATTTCTGCGATACCACCCGCGTTATCTGTTACAGGACCATATGCATCTAAAGCAACAACCATACCAGCAAGAGCAAGCATAGTTGTTACTGCAATTGCAATACCAAATAATCCAGCAATAGAATTAGTTAATAAAATTCCTGCTACAATTATTATTGCTGGAATTGCTGTAGCTTCCATAGATATGGCTAAACCTTGAATTACATTAGTACCATGCCCTGTAGTAGACGACTCTGCAACACTTTTAACAGGTCTATAATCAGTTCCAGTGTAATATTCAGTTATCCAAATTAACAATCCAGTTATAATTAAACCTATTACACCACAATAATATAAGCTCATACCATTAAAAGAAACTCCATTTACAGAATAGTTGGTGTCTAATCCAATAACGTAGTCTGTTATTGGATATAAAATAATTAAAGATAAAATAGCTGTAGCAACAAAACCTTTATATAAAGCATTCATTATATTTTTTGATTGTCCAAGTTTTACAAAAAAAGTACCTACTATTGATGTTAAAATACAAGCTGCACCAATACTTAATGGGTAAACCATCATATTCAAATCTGACACAAAGAATATTGATGAAAGAACCATAGTTGCAACAATTGTAACTGCATATGTTTCAAACAAATCTGCCGCCATACCTGCGCAATCTCCAACATTATCACCTACGTTGTCTGCAATAACAGCTGGATTTCTAGGATCATCTTCTGGAATACCTGCCTCTACTTTTCCAACTAAATCTGCACCAACATCAGCTCCTTTTGTAAAAATTCCACCACCTAATCTTGCAAAAATAGATATTAAAGAAGCGCCAAAACCTAAGGCCACTAGTGCATTTACAATTTCTCTTTCATCGACACCAGCTGATAATAAAATATAATAATAAACAGCTATAGCTAATAAAGCTAAACCAGCAACTAGCATTCCTGTAATTGCTCCAGATTTAAATGCTATTGAAAGACCTTGAGATAAACCTTTTCTTGAGGCTTCAGCTGTACGGACATTTGCTTGAACAGATACTAACATTCCAACGTATCCAGCTATACCAGACAATGCAGCACCAATTAAATATCCAATTCCAACTAATAATGAAAAAGCAAAACTAATGATAACTAAAACTACAACACCAACAATAGCGATAGTTTTATATTGTCTGTTTAAATAAGCTTTTGCCCCTATTTGAATAGCAGAAGCAATTTCTTGCATTTTTGCATTTCCCGCGCTTGCATTCAAAATTGAAGATCCTGTTACAAATCCATATACAATGGATAATATTCCAGCAAAAATTGTGTATAATAAAATGGTATCGACAGACATATAATTCCTTAAATAAGTGTTTTAGTTATTTTTTAAAATGCGGACATTACAAAAAAGATTATAAAAGGCAATATTTAACTTATTAGAATATATGAGAATATCCCTGGTATTTAAGGTATTTTATTGGAATTCTCCTATTATTTAATAGGTAATTTTTTGATTTAGTATTAATTTGCCCAATAATAGAAATTTTTTGATTCAATTTAGAAGATAAAGTTTTTATATATTTTCTCTTTGACTTAGAAGCTGTAAATAAGATTTGATAGTCATCACCATTGAATAAATAGTCTAATGTCTTCAGTTTTTTGTTTTTAATTATTTGTTTTAATTGATTTGATATTGGGATCTTATCTATATCGATTAAATAACCAAGTTTTTGTTTATTTATTAATTTATTTAGATCAATTACCAATCCATCTGAAACATCCATAGAGCAGTTTGCAATTTTAAAAAGATGTAAACTAAATTTTATAGGTAGATTAGGTGTATAATATTTATCTATAAAATATTTTTTTTGATTTGAGTTTAAATTAATTTTCTTTTTCAAAACTTTTAAACCAACGTGACTATCACCTACATTACCAGTTAAATAAATGTCATCTCCAATTTTTGCTTTATTTCTATAAACAATTTTATTTGAATATCCTAAAGATATAACTGTAAAACTTAGATTTTTTGATGATGTGGTATCGCCACCTGATAATTTTATATTAAATCTATTTTGTTCACTGGACAAAGATTTTTTAATTAATGACAAATTTTTTTTTGTAAAATGTTTTTTGTTACCTGCGCCAGCTAAAAAGAAATAATTTGGTTTTACCCCTTTTGCATAAATATCTGATATAGATGATCTTATTATTTTCCTTATAACAAGATCTGGTTTATTGAAATTTAAAAAGTGTATACCCTGATTATAAGTATCAACAGAAATAACTAATTTTTTATTTTTATCAAAAAAAACATCGTCATTTAAATTAAGCGAGGATGGATTATTTTTAGATAATTTTTTTAAATAACTATTTATTAAGAATTCTTCATTCATCAGTTTCTTAATTTCTTTGAAATTTTATCAAGCAAAGCATTTAAGTATTTTGTTTGTGATAAATCGATAAAGAAATTAGAGGCATTAAGGTATTCTTTAATAATTATCTTTGAAGATATTTTTGGTTTATACATTAATTCAAAAATCGCACTTTTAATTATTACTTGAAAAACTTTATCTAGGTTAGATATTTTTAAATCTTCATTTAAATGATTTATAATTTCCTCATGAATTACGTCATCTCTTTCAATTGTACCGTTGACCACATCTTTTATAAATTTTTTGAAACGATGTTTTGGAAAATTTAATTCTACTTCATTGTTATAATACTTACTGTAAAGCTTCTGAATTATAATAACTCTTGGATTATTTTTTTTACTAAAATGAAGTGGCATTCTATAAAGATAATATTATTTTTACTGCGTTGGCTGCTTCTCTACCCTTTTTGCCACGTGCTATAGCTTGATTTTTATTTAAACAAGTAATTATTCCATTACCAACAGGTTTTTTTGACTCTACAGATATATTCATAATTGCATCAGTCGTTGATTTAGATATAAAATCAAAATGAGGCGTTTGACCTTTAATTACACATCCAAGTGCTACAAAACCATCATATTTTTTTAAATTTTTAGAAATAACTACGGGTATCTCAAATACACCTGGAACAGAGATTACATTAATCTTTGCAAAATTTTTTAGTTCATTCTTAGCACTTTTAAGAAGAGCAGTTGAAATATCTTTGTAATAGTTTGCCTGTATAATTAATACTTTATTTTTCATTTTATTATTTCTTGTTTAATGATCTTGATACCATAACCATCCAACCCAACAACCTTTTTTAGAGTTCTAGTAACTAATATCATTTTCTTTATTTTTAATGATTTAATTATTTGAGCTCCAATACCATAACTTTTTATTAATTGATCCTTTTCCTTAGTTTTAGACTTTTTATCTTTAAATTCTTTAAGTGTTTGAGTAACAGATTTTAAATTTGGATCTCTTATAAAAATCATAACGCAATTACTATATTTTTTAAAATATTTTAAAGTTTTTTCAAATGAGTTAGGAAGTTTTTGATTAATTAGATAATTTTGAACTACATTAGATGAAATGACTCTAACTCTTGGCGATTTACTTTTATTAACTTTACCCTTAACTAATGCAAAATGCTCAGAACCATCAATTGAGTTCTCAAAAACATAAATTTTAAATTTTTGATTATTTAAATTAATTGTAGATGTTTTTTTTAATTTAATAAGATTTTCTTTTCTTAGTCTGTATGAAATTAAATCTTCAATTTTAGCAATATGAAGTTTATGTTTACTTGCAAATTTTAATAAGTCATCACCTTTTGCCATCGAACCATCTTCATTCATAATCTCACATATTACGGCAGCTGGAATTTTGTTGCCAAGTCTAGCTATGTCGACAGATGCTTCAGTGTGACCCGCTCTAACAAGAACTCCTCCTTCTCGAGAAATAATTGGAAATACATGACCAGGAGAAACTATTTCATTTTTTAATACATTTTTTTTTGTAGCAACTTTTATTGTTCGTGATCGGTCTTTGGCTGAAATACCAGTAGTTATACCCTTCTTAGCCTCTATTGAAATGGTAAAGGCTGTTTGATTTCTCGATTGATTAACAGGAGCCATAAATGTTAGCCCAAGTTTGTTTGCTTGATTTTTATTTAGTGTTAGACAAATTAAACCTCTGCCATTTTTCGCCATAAAGTTAATTTTTTTAGAATTAACATCACTGGCATTAAATACTAAATCCCCCTCATTTTCTCGATTTTCATCGTCAACAAGTATGTACATTCCTCCTTTTTTTGAGATAGAAATAATCTTTTCTATTGGGCTAAATTTATTTTTTATCATTAATAAATTTTTTTACATATTTAGACAAAATATCAATTTCAATATTAACTAAATCATTTTTTTTAATGTTTGCTAAATTTGTAAGTTTTAGTGTATGTGGAATAACCCAAATTTCAAATTTATTCTTCTTTATTTTGGCTATGGTTAAAGATACTCCATTTATCAAGATTGATGCTTTCTCAACTAAAAATTTATAAAATTTTTTATCAATACTAAATTCGTAAATTGTAGATTTATCTACATTTGTTAAATTTGTAACTTTGCTTACTGTATCAACATGACCTTGACAAATATGACCTGAAATATTTTGTCCATACTTTAAAGGTAGCTCTAAATTAACATAATCACCAACATTAGATTTCTTAAATTTTGATTTTCTAATAGTTTCATTTGATAAATAAAATTCAGATATACCTTTTTTATATGATACTAATGTTAGGCAGACACCATCACAGGAAATAGATATTCCTAATTGCTTATCAGTTAATTTTAATTTTGACTTGATAAAGACGTTTATTCCTTTAGCTCTTTTGGTAATATTTGTAATTTTACCTTTATTAAAAATTATTCCATTAAACATTTACTGATACCTAAAAAGTTTTTCTTTATCTAAAAAAGTATTAATTTGCGATCTTTTTTTAAATTTTTTAGACAATAAATCAATAAAAGAATTCAAAGCAACTGAATTTTTTAAATTAATTTTATTATCAGCTTTGAATAAATAGAAATCATTTATTAAATTGTTGTTTAAAAAAGATTTTAAAAGATTTGGACCAGACTCAACTAATAAATTTGCATAACCTAAAGAGTATATTTTTTTTAAAATTGTATTTAAATCAAAACTATTATTTTTTATGTTCATAAAAATAAGTTTTGCATTTTTATTTTTAAATTTATTAATAATATTTTTATCTTTTTTATTATGAAAAATATAAGTTTTTTTTGAATTAGATTTTAATACTTTAGAATTTATTTTGGTCTTCAAATCTTTATCGATAATAAATTTTACTGGTGAAAACTTTTCTAAACCTTGAATTCTACAATTTAAATTAGGATTGTCAGAGTTGATAGTTTTATAAGATGTTAAAATTGCTTGATTTCTATATCTTAATAAATGAGATACTTTGTGAGAATGTTCATTTGTAATTTTTTTTTTAAATAAATAAATTCTATAATTTTTAGAAACAGCCAATTTTCCAGTAATGTAAGGAATATTATTAAATTTTGAGAATTTATAATCTTTGTAAAATTGATTTGCCTCATTTTTAATTAAACCAATTTTAGCCAAAATATTATTTTTTTTTAAAACACTTTTTGTTTTTTTTGATGTTCGTTTATCAAAATCTTCAATCGAATAGTTAACTAATTTAATTTTATTTTTTATAATAATGTTTGTACAAGGTGGTGTTTTTCCATAATGGATACAGGGTTCTAATGTTACATACATATTTGAATTTTTGAAATTTATTTTATTATTTTTTAATGAAACTACTTCGGCATGAGGTCTACCATTAATATCTGTCTTTCCGTAAGAAATGATTTCATTTTTATATGTTACCACACATCCAACCGATGGATTTAGTCCTGTTAGTCCTTTATTTTGATTGGCAAGTTCTAGTGCCAATCTCATGAATGCTTTATTTTTTTCTGAAGATTTATCTTTTCTTAAAGACATCGATTTTATCAACAAATTGAACGAAGTCTTTTTCTTCTCTAAAATTTCTATATACTGATGCAAATCTTACATAAGCAACTGGGTCCAATTCTTTTAATCCGTCCATTACCATTGTGCCTATTGTGTTCGAAGAAATTTCACTTTGACCAAATTCTTCTAATGATCGAGAAATTTTAGAAATAAATTTTTCTACTGTTTCAGTATCAAGAGGTCTTTTTTTTAGAGCTACATAAATGGATTTAGACAATTTATCTCTATCAAATGGAGATTTTCTTCCATTTTTTTTTACAATTGTTAGCTCACGAAATTGAACTCTTTCAAATGTAGTAAATCTTTGACCACAGCTACAAAGCCTCCTTCTTCTTATAGCTGTTCCATCTTCAGTAGGTCTAGAATCTACAACTGAAGTTTCACCTTTTTTATCACAGGGACAAATCATAATTCATTATCCCAAATTTTTATAAATTGGGAAATTTGAACATAAATCAACAACTTCTTTTCTTACTTCGTCTTCTATTTTAGTATTATCATCAGGGTTGGATGACAAACCTTTAATTACTTTAGTAATTAACTCACCAACTATTTTAAATTCATTTAAACCAAATCCTCGAGTAGTTGCTGCCTGAGAACCTAGTCTTATACCTGACGTTACCATTGGACTTTCTGTATCAAATGGAATTCCATTTTTATTACACGTTATATTAGCACGTGATAAACTTTCAGCTGCAGCATTACCTTTAACACCAAAAGGTCTTAAATCTACCAACATTAAATGAGTATCAGTTCCTCCAGAATAAATCTTAAATCCATTTGTTTTTAATGTTTCTGCAAGTATTTTTGCATTAGCTAAAACATTAGATATATATTCTTTGAAAGAAGGTTCTAATGCCTCTTTAAATCCAACTGCTTTTGCTGCTATTATATGCATCAGAGGGCCACCCTGATAACCAGGAAATACAGCTGTATTTATTTTTTTATAAATATCTTCGTGATTTGTTAAAATAATTCCACCTCTGGCGCTTCTAAAAACTTTATGAGTTGTAGATGTAACGACATGAGCATGATCAACAGGATTTGGATAGCCTTTACCAGCAACAAGACCTGAAAAGTGAGCCATATCTACCATAAAGAATGCTCCAACCTTATCAGCAATTTCTCTAAATCTTTTAAAATCAATCACCCTAGAATATGCGCTACCTCCAGCAATTATAAGTTTAGGTTTATTTTCAATTGCTAATCTTTCAACTTCATCATAGTCGATTAATTCAGAGGTTTTATCTACATCATAGCTTATTGCATTAAACCATTTACCTGACATCGCAATTTTAAGACCATGAGTAATATGGCCACCAGAATTTAAACTCATACCCATAAAAGTATCACCTGGCTTTAATAATGCTAAAAACACTGCTCCGTTAGCTTGCGCGCCAGAATGAGGTTGTGAATTCGCAAATTTACAATTAAAGAGTTTTTTTAATCTATCGTTAGCAAGTGACTCAGCAACATCAACATGTTCACAACCGTTATAATATCTTTTACCTGGGTAACCTTCGGCATACTTATTTGTTAGTACTGAACCTTGTGCCTCTAAAACAGCTTGTGAAACAATGTTTTCTGATGCGATTAATTCGATATGATTTTGTTGTCTGATTAATTCTTTATTTACTGCATCAAATATTTCTGGATCAGCTTCAGACAATTTTTTTTCAAAAAAGTTTTCATATTGCGTATTTAAATATTTTTTTTCACTAGACATTTGTTTACCTATATTTTTTTAATTCTTTTTATATGTCTACCGCCTTCAAACTCAGTTTTTATAAAGCTTTCAACACATTTTAAGGCAACTGTTTTTTTAATAAGCCTTTCTCCTAATGTTATAACATTTGCATCATTATGCAATCGCGATAATTTGGCATTTTTTACTGAATAGCATAAAGCTGCTCGTATTCCCTTATTTTTGTTTGCAGCAATAGACATTCCTACTCCTGAACCACAAACAAGTATTCCTACATGATTCTTATTTTTTGCCACTTGTTTACAAAGTTTATGAGCAAAATCAGGGTAATCAACGGACTTCTTATTTTGTTTTGGTCCCAGATCTTTTATTGGGTAATTTTTATTAAAGTATTTTAAAATATTCTTTTTTAAATTAAATCCACCATGATCTGAAGCAATAAAAATTTTTTTCAATTTAATTAAATTTGTAATTTAAAACACAAGCAACAAGGTGAACTCTATTTTCTTCACCCCCATTAAATGCATTGTGATATTTAGTATTATTAGTAATCCAAACAGAGCCATCTGCTGGCATATGTTTTGCAACATTATCAACGACCATTATTGCTCCGGGATTTGTGTATATAGGTATATGAAGCCTTGGCTCAGGATCTCTATGCCAACTCAATGTTGATCTAGGCTCTTTAAGAAGAAGTCTCATCCTACCTAATTTATACTTTTTTGTTAATTGATCATAAACTTCTTTGAAATAAGTATTTTTAAAATCGTCAACAAATTCTGTATATTTATGTTCATCAATTTTACTTTCCCTCTGTACCTCAACACCTGTACTATCTGGCTTAGTCCAATAAATACCTCTTACATTATTTCCTTTAACAGAATCTGGATCACCTGGAATTTGATTTAAAGGTATACCTGCGAAGTGAGGTATTCCAAGACTTGTATCAAAACCTTTTATTTTTAATACTTCATCGCAAGCTTGTTTTAATTTTATGATATCAAATTTTACGTCTTGTTTTTGAAAATCATTGAATAATTGTGACATCGGTGCTCTACTATCTTATAGACTATTATATTAAATATTACTATTGTCGCATCAAAAAAATTAATTGATAATGATTATCACAGGTAGCTATCCTAATTTAAGATTGAGAAGATCAAGAAAATTCAGTTGGTCTAGAAGATTAGTTCAAGATAATGATCTATCTTACAATGATTTTATATTACCTATCTTTCTTACAGAAGGAAAAGCAAAAAAAGTTCCAATTAATTCAATGCCAAATGTTTTTAGGTATTCTATTGATAAATTAAAAAGTGTAGTTGATAAAGCACTAAAATTGGGAATACCAATGGTAGCTTTATTCCCTTATACGAATCCAAAAAAAAGAGATGAATATGGAAATGAAGCATTAAATGAAAATAATTTAGTTTGCCAAGCAATAAAATTCATCAAAAAAAATTATAAGAACGAAATTGGAATAATGTGTGATGTTGCATTAGATCCATATACATCACATGGTCATGATGGAATAATTAAAAAAAATGAAATTCTAAATGATGAAACGTTAGAAATCTTGATTAAACAATCAATATTGCAGGCAAAAATGGGTTGCGATGTGATTGCACCATCAGATATGATGGATGGAAGAGTTTTAAAAATTCGTAAAGCTTTAGATAAAAATAATCTTAAAGATGTTCAAATTCTATCATATGCTGTTAAGTATGCATCGAGTTTTTATGGCCCATTCAGAAATGCTGTTGGATCAAGAAGTCTCTTAAAAGGAGACAAAAAAACTTATCAAATGGATTTTAAAAATAATTATGAATCATTAAGAGAAGTTGCATTAGATATAAAAGAAGGAGCAGACATGATTATAGTAAAACCAGGGATGCCTTATCTTGATATAATTAGGGAAGTTAAGAATAATTTTAAAATTCCAGTTATTGCATACCAAGTATCAGGGGAATATAGTCTCATACAAAATGCCGTTTCAAAGAATATATTAGATAAAAAATCTATATATGAAAGTCTAGTTTCCTTTAAAAGAGCTGGAGCAAGTGCAATTATAACCTATTTTGCTGATCAAATAAAACTAGATTAATTTTAAAGAATTTTGAAAATTAAATCTTGTTTTAGGAAAATTAAGATTATTCGGTTTAACTATTGTTTTATCTAAAAAATCTCCTACAATTTTTAAAGCATCAAAAGTATCTTCAAAGCTAATATTTTCTTCATTTTTATTTACTAAAAAATTTGGAATGATTTTGTTTGAATTTTTTAATTTATAATTAATTTTATTACCTTCAGAAACCTCTTCTACATAATCATTAAAGTCTATGTCATATCCAATTAATTTATAAAAGTTTAACTCCCAATTTACAAACTTTGAGAGCCACTCTTCATCTTTTAACATCTTAAAATAATTATCAATTAAGTAATAAATCTCTCTATTTTTTTCGTTCTCTACTGTTAAAATTTTAATCAAATTCATTGTATAAATTATACAAAGAAGTTTTTGCTTGTCTTCCAAAAAATAAGGAGTTTTAAATTCATCAATTTCAACTTTTAAAGAACCAATTTTTGATTGAGATTTTGAATTGTAATTAATGTGCAATTTATTACCCTCAAATAGATAGTTTTTTATTTTTTTTGAGGTTCCTCCAAAAATAATTCCAGAAATTTTTCCATGATTTTCAGTGTAAAATTCAGATATTAGAGAATTTTCATTATATTTATTTTTTGAAAGTAAGTATCCTTTATCTTGCCAATTCATTATACTTTAATAGTTTCTAAAAGTTTCATAGCTGCGGCTTGTTCTGCATTTTTTTTTGAACTACCATCAGCGATAACTGTTTTGCTATCCTTAATTTTTACACTAATTTTAAAATTAGGTTTATGTCTTGGTCCTGTATTAGAAATAAGTTTATACATTGGTAATGTTTTAAATTTCTTCAATGAATATTCTTGTAATCTCGTCTTAGAGTCGATTACTGTAACATCTGATAAGTTTAAATAATTTTTCCAATAATTTAGTATAAATTTAGATGAAGCCTCAAAACCTTTATCTATATAAATAGCTCCTATCAAAGACTCACAACAATCAGATATAATTTTTTTTTCTATATTGATTTTTTTTTTCTTTTCTGTGTTTCCTGTTAAAATATAGTTATCCAATTCTAATTCATTGCCAATTTCAAAACACTTATTTTTATTAACCAAATTTGCAAGTTTCTTATCAATTATACCGACTTTTTCATTTGGATATAACTCTAAAAGTTTCTTTGATATAACAAATCCTAAAACTCTATCACCTAAAAATTCTAGTTTTTCATAATTATTTTTTGTATCAAAACTTTTGTGTGTTAAAGCTTGTATCAATAGTTTATCATCTTTAAAGCTAATACCTATTTTCTTTTGTAGTTTGTTTAACTTCATTTATTTAAATTATTTTATTAAAAAATCTTTCAAATCGAACTATTTCATTCCATTTGAAAATATTAAAGATACTTCCTTTCCTTGGATTAGATGAAAAAAATAAAATTTGTGCTTTTCCAACTAAATTATTTTGATTAACATAACCAACTTCAGATAGAAATCTGCTGTCTTTAGAACAATCCCTATTGTCACCTAAGAAAAAAAAATGATTTTCAGGAACAATGTATTTATCTGAATTAGAAAAAGTTATATCGGTTCTATATGCCGCTAAATAACTTTTTCCATTTGGAAGTTTTTCCTCAAATATATTGACATCAATTTGGGATGATCCACAATATAACTTATCATTTTTGCTTTTAATTGTTTTTAATACTTGATTAGAATTTATATATAAATCACCATCAATAAATTGTATTGTATCACCTGGTAAACCAATCAATCTTTTAATATAATCTGTACGATTATCAGCAGGTGTTTTAAAAACTATAACATCTCCTCTTTTAGGGTTTTTATTTAATATACGTCCTTTAAAAATAGGAGGACTAAAAGGAAATGAATGTTTACTATATCCGTAAGAAAATTTTGTAACAAATAATCTATCACCCACAAGCAAGTTAGTTTCCATTGATGATGATGGTATATAAAATGGCTGGATTAATATTGATCTTATAAATACTGCAATTATTAACGCATAAAATAATGTTTTAGTATTATCAATTATAAAATTTTTCATTTTTTTCTATTCAAAATAACAAATGCAATTGAGTGGTTATTTTCATCTGAAAGTGAAAGATGTATATCGTAATTCTTTAATTTAAATTTTTTTTTTAATATATCTTTTATTTTCTGTGAAATTTTAATTTTAGGCGATCCTTTCTTATTATTGTATATTTCAATATCATTAAAATTAATATTATCTCTAAACCCTGTGCCTATTGATTTAACGAAGGCTTCTTTAGCAGCGAATCTTTTTGCAAAGTAATTCGTTTTGTTTCTGTATTTTTTTGATTGTTTAATTTCATTCAATGTAAAGAGTCTTTTTTTAAAACCTTTAATTTTTAGGGATTTTTCTATTCTTTTATTATCAATAATATCAACACCATTACCAATTATCATTAGTTTAATATTTTTCTAAAATTAGTGATTACTTTTTTCATACCAAACATGATGGCCTCTCCAATTATAAAATGTCCAATATTAAATTCCTCTATAGATTTAATCTTTCTTAAAATTTTAGTTGAATTATAATCAAGGCCATGACCTGCATGAACTTCCATTCCTAGTTTTTTTGCTAACGTGGCACAATTTTTTATTTTTTTGAACTCGACTAAATAATTTTTGTTATTTTTAACATTTAAAGCAAATTTTCCTGTATGAAGTTCCACACATTTTGCATTTAATTTTTTTGATGCAAAAACATCTTTAATATTTGGATTGATGAAAAGACTTGTTCTAATTTTTTTCGAATTTAATTTACTAATTACTTTTTTAATTATTTTTTCGTTTTTGGTGATATTTAAACCTCCTTCAGTAGTTATTTCATTTCTTTTTTCAGGAACTATGCAAACAAAATTCGGTTTATATTTTAACGCAATTTTAAGCATTTCATTATTAGCAGCCATTTCTAAATTTATTGGTACACTTTTAATTTTTGAAAATATAGCTACGTCTTCATCTCGAATGTGTCTACGATCTTCTCTTAAATGAATAGTAATAGAATTAGCACCAAAATTCATAACTTGTTTTGCATATGAAATAGGATCAGGATGTCCCTCTCCTCTAGCGTTTCTTAATGTTGCAATATGATCTACGTTAACACCTAGTCTAGATTTCATTTTAAATATCTACTTCCTGGTTTTGTAATTGGAATTTTTTTCAACTCAATTGGTAAATCATTTTTTTTATAAGTTGGTATTTCTAATTTAATTTGGGAAACAATATTTTTATCTTTAATTTTTAAACTTGGTTTACTAGATCTATTAATCAAACACGCATATCCAACTACTTTTGATTTATATTTTTTTACAAGTCGAGCACATTCTAAACTTGACTTACCTGTGGTAATTACGTCTTCTACTATCAAGACTTTAGAATTTTTTTTAATTGAAAAACCTCTTCTTAAAGTAAATTTCCCATTAACTCTTTCACAAAATATTGTCTCCTTATTCAATAAACTTCCAACGATATAACCTATTACAATACCGCCCATAGCTGGTGACAAAATTATATCAATTTTTTTGAATTTTTTTTTTATTTTAGTGCTTAAGGATTTACAAAATTTTTCTGATTTTTTTGGATAACTTAATAATTTAGCACATTGAACATATTGAGGTGAATGTAAACCTGAAGATAAAACAAAATGTCCTTCTAAAAGTGCCTTAGTTTTTTTTAAAACCGCTAAAGAATCTTTTAAAGAAAGCATATTTTTTGTTTTTGTGTCTAATTATTTTGAAATTATATTCTTTCTGTTTTAGCTCACTAATAAGTTTTGTAAAGTTTTTCAAATCTTGAATGATTAGGTTGAACCTAAAATTAATGGTTCTCTTAGTTTTTTCTACCATTTCAACACTTGAAATATTTACATTATTGGTTCCAATCATTGTTGTGACATCACCTAGTATTCCAGGTCTATCAGGTAAAGACATCCAAAGGGTAGTGTTATATTTTTTTTCTGTAGGCTTACTGTCTTCTTTGTATTGCCAGTATCTTCTTATTGCAGCTCTTGCTTTGCCAGTTTTAGCGCTTGTTATCCAATGCAAAGAAGGTGAGTCTTTTTTTGATGTTAATATTTTAACTACATCTCCATTTCTCAATATTGATTGTAAAGGACTTTCCTTTCCATTTATTTCACATCCAATCGCAGTATCACCTACTTTGGTGTGTACAGCATAAGCAAAATCAATCGGACTTGCTTCTTTAGGTAATTTTATGACTGACCCCTTTGGTGTAAAACAAAAAACATTTTCTTGAAACATTTGGAGTTTTGTATACTCAAAATAATGTTCTGGATTTTCATTTTTATCTATAATTTCTACCAGATCTGCTAGCCAATCATATTCCTTCCAAGTTAAAGAGTTAAACTTTTCTGAAGATTTATATTTCCAATGAGAAGCTATACCTCTTTGCGCAAATTCATGCATTTGTTGCGTTCTTAGTTGTATTTCAATCGGTCTTTTATTTGGACCGATCACTGCTGTGTGAAGAGATTTATAATTATTTATTTTCGGTGATGAAATGTAATCTTTAAATCTACCGGGTATACAATTCCATTTATTATGTATCACACCTAAGGTTTTGTAACAATTTTCAACATTATCCAAAATTATTCTAAAACCAATAATATCTGTAATTTGCTCAAGTGAAGTCCTTTTTTTCTGAATTTTTCTCCAAATTGAAAAAGGAGTTTTTTCTCTAGAATAAATTTTGAAATCTATATCATTTTCATTTAATAGATTTTCAAATTCACTAAGAACTGAATTATAATTAATCAAATTATTATCTTTTATTGTGTCTAATCTATCTTTGATCATTTTTCTTGCTTCAGGATTTAAAATATCAAAAGAAAGATCTTCAAGTTCATCTCTTATTCTATTCATTCCCATTCTATCTGCTAGAGGAGCATAAATTTCCATAGTTTCTTTAGCAATTCTTTTTCTTTTTTCCTCTTTATCAATAGCCTTCAAAGTTCGCATATTATGCAAACGATCTGCAAGTTTCACAAGAAGGACTCTAATATCTTTAGAAGTTGCAAGTATGAGTTTTCTAAAATTTTCAGCTTTTGAATTAGAAATAGCTTGGTTTTCAAAAACTGAAATTTTTGTAACTCCATCAACTAAATCAGCAACTTCTTTTCCAAATTGTTCTTCTATAGTTTTATAAGTTGCATAAGTATCTTCTATGGTATCGTGAAGTAAACCAGTTGCTATCGTTGCACTATCCAACTTAAGTTCGGTTAAAATATTTGCAACTGCAACAGGATGAATGACGTATGGATCTCCTGATTGTCGTTTTTGATCTTTATGAACTTTCACTGCAAAATCATATGCTTTGCTTAGAGTTTCTGGGTTAAGAAACTTATTGTATGATTTAACCTTATTTATTAATTCGTCAGAATTTAGCATCGATTTATTATATCACTTATTTAGATAACTTTAATACTTCTTAAATTATTTTTTTTTAAAGAAGATAAGAGTTTTACTATATTTTTTTTTAATTTTGGGTGAGACCAATTTTTGCATATTTCAAACAGTGGCATAAGTACAAAGTTTCTATTATGCATTCTTGGATGCGGGATCTCTAAATTGATCAATTTTTTATTTGATTTAGTAATCTTTCCATTAAAATCTAATATATCAATATCACAATTTCTTGGATGATTTTTAGGAGCTATTTTTCTGCCTAATTTTTTTTCTATAGACTTAATTATTTCAAACAGTTCAAATTGATTTAATTTTGTTTTTATCAGTAATACAGCATTAATAAATTTTGGAAAACTAGGATCTGGCCATGACTCAGTCTCATAATAACTAGATGTTTTGACAATTTTAATATCATGGGTTTCCAATAGATATTTAGATTTTTCTAAAAAATGTATTCTATTTCCTAAATTAGAGCCTATTGATAGATATACATTTTTAACTTGAGCGTCTGAAATATCTCGCTTTTTCACGGTTCCAATCTTTAGTTTTTTTGGTTTGTCGCTTATCGTATTGTTTTTTGCCCTTTGCAACTGCTATTTCAACTTTAACTTTACCTTTTTTAAAATACATTTTAGTTGGAACTAAAGTTAAACCATCCTCGTTCATTTTACCAATTAGTTTGTTAATTTCCTTTTTGTTAAATAACAATTTTCTTTCTGAGTAAGGATTGTGATTTGAATAACTAGCTTGTTTATATATGGGTATATGTGAATTAATTAAAAAAATTTCTCCTTCTTTTTCTACTGCGTATGACTCTGCAATATTTACTTTTCCATCTCTAACAGATTTTATTTCAGACCCTTTTAGTACAATTCCTGCTTCTAAGATTTCCTTAAAGAAAAAATTAAAAGATGCTTTTCGATTTATTGTAATGATCTTGATGCCAGATGTAGATTTATCACTCATCAATAAGTTTTGCTACTTTTAATGCTTTCTCGACTTCCTTTTTTGTATTTTCAGTTATTTTTACCAAAGGTAATCTTACAGTATCATCGCATAGACCAAGTAATTTAGCAGCATACTTAACTGGTGAAGGATTGCTTTCTATAAATAAATTTTTATGCAACGGTTGCAACATATCATCAAGTTGTTGAGCCTTTTTTAAATCATCCTCATTTGAAGATTTTGATAATTTTTGAAATTCAGAACATAATTTAGGAGCTACGTTTGCTGTAACACTAATTGTTCCAACGCCTCCACGTTTATTAAATTCAAAAGCATTATCATCGTTTCCAGTAAGTTGAATGAAATCATTACCCATTTTTTCTTTTTGTTGATCAACACGATTTAAATCACCTGTTGCATCTTTAACTCCAACTATATTTTTTAGTTCATATAATCTAGCCATTGTTTCAACGCTCATATCGATTACTGAACGGCTTGGAATATTATAAATTATAATTGGAATTCCACAGTTATCATTGATTGATTTATAATGTTGATATAATCCTTCTTGAGTGGGTTTATTATAATATGGTGTAACAACTAAAGCACCATCCGCACCAGCTTTTTCAGCGTGTTTAGTTAATGATACGGCTTCTTCTGTAGAATTAGATCCTGTGCCGGCTATTATGGGAAGTTTGCCGGTTGCTTCTTTTATACACAATTCAATTGTTCTCTCATGTTCATCATGTGATAATGTTGGTGACTCACCTGTTGTTCCAACTGGAACTAACCCATTTGTTCCATTTTCTAGATGATGATTTATTATTTTTATGTAACTTTCTTCGTCTAGCTTGTTGTCTTTAAACGGTGTAATTAATGCTACATTTGATCCTTTAAACATAATTATTTATAACATAAGTTGTTTGATTTAATAAAATGTATTTAAAATTATTAACAACAATTATCCTTTTTTTCTTATCGTTTCAATCTGCTTTTTCAAATGAAACTATACTTCCTATTAAAAAACCAGATTTAAATGAAAAAAATACAACAAAAAAAATAGCTGAAATCATTCCTCTACCTAAACCATCTGAAAAAGAAGATGAAATTCAAAAGGAAATAAAAATTACTACCACGGAGATATTTAAGAAAATTGATGGTGTAATAATTCCAAAAAATAAGCCTCTAATAGTTAAAGAAAAATTAAGAAAGATAAAAAAACAAAAATTTTATAGCGATAGAGATTTGAGATATGCAAAACAAGCTATTTCATTTATGGAGAAAAGTAATTGGAAGGATGCAAAAAAAGCTGCAAGTAAAGCAAGAGCAAAATCTATTTATGATTTTATTCAATGGAGACATCTACTTACAACTGGTAACAGGGCTACTTTTACAGAATATAAACAGTTTATCGAAAGAGTAAAAGATTATCCAAGGATAGATAGAGTTCGTTACTTAGGAGAGCATAAAATAAATTCTAAAAATCATACTAAAAATGAAATTATACAGTGGTTCGATAAACACCCTCCTTTAAGTGGATTTGGAAAAATGATGCTAGGCGATGCTTTGTTATCGAAAAATAAAGAGACAGCTATAAATTTAATAAAAGAAGGGTTTATTACAGCTGATTTAAGTAAAAATGATCTTATTTTTTTTAGAAAGAAATTTAAAAAATATTTGAACAGTAGTGATTATATTAAAAGAGCTGACTATTTAGCTTGGGAGAATAAATATTGGGACCTCAAAAGAATGTTAAGATATCTACCTAAAGATTATCAACTTTTATATACAGCAAGGCAACTGTTAATGAGCAGATCTTATGGTGTTGATAGCGCTATATCGAATGTACCTGCAAGTTTAAAAAAGGATGCAGGTTTAAATTATGATAGACTCAAATGGAGAAGGAAAAGAGGAAGAGTTGATAGTTCTTTAGAAATTTTACTAAGTATCAAAAATAATAAAGACTATATGGTTCGCCCAGATAAATGGTGGGTTGAAAGATCGATTATTGCGAGATCACTTATTTATAAGAAAAGATATGAGCAAGCTTATAAAATTACAAGTAAACATGGTCTATCAGAGGGTGCTGAATTAGCTGAAGCTGAATGGATGAGTGGATGGATTGCTTTAAGTTTCTTAAAAGACCCAATTTTAGCAAAAAGCCATTTTACTAAATTTTATAATAATGTTGGATATCCAATTAGTTTATCAAGAGGTGCTTATTGGCTTGGAAAAACGAACTTAGCACTAAATAATAAGGAGGAAGCAGATAAATGGTTTAAAGAAGGTTCAAAATTTCTAACAACCTATTATGGTCAATTATCTCATATGAAAATATATCCAAATAAAACTTTTGAACTTAAAGAAAGTACTCAAGTTGACAAAAATTATGCTGAAAGTTTTTACAAAAATAAATTAGTCGCAATAGTACATTTATTAGATGAAGTAAAAAAAGATAAATATACGAAACATATTTTAAGATTTCTAGCAAATGACAATGTTTCAGCGGGAAGTGAAATATTGGCAGCAAAACTAGCAACTGATATCTCTAGATTTGATTTTGCTATTCAAGTTTCTAAAATAGCATCTTATCAAAAAAGGTTTCATAACAAATATAATTATCCAGTAATAAGCACTCCGAATAAAGTTGGATCAAGAAAAATACCAGAACAAGCTTTAATTTTATCTATTATAAGACAAGAAAGTGAGTTTGATATATCTGCAAGAAGTAGAGTTGGAGCACAAGGTTTAATGCAGTTGATGCCTTATACTGCAAAGACAGTTGCTAAGCAGGCAAAAGTTTCTTATTCAAAATCTCGTTTAACAACAAGTCCTGAGTATAATATAAATTTGGGATCTTTTTATATTGCAGGTTTAATTCTTGATTATGATGGATCCTACCCTTTCGCTGTGGCAGCATATAATGCAGGACCAAAAAGAGTGAAGTATTGGAAAAAAATAAATAAAAATCCTCAAAAGAAACAAATCGATTATGTTGATTGGGTAGAACTTATTAAGTTTAAAGAGACCAGAAACTATGTTCAGAGGGTTATGGAGAATTACAATGTTTATAGATACATTTTGTCTCAAAAACCAATATTTTTAAAAGATTTTTTTAGAAATAATCCGCTCTATTAGTGGCGGAAGGAGAGGGATTCGAACCCTCGGTACACCTTTTCAAGCGTACGGCGGTTTAGCAAACCGCTGGTTTAAACCAGCTCACCCATCCTTCCACGATAATATGTGTAACTTGAAATCATTGAATATTCAATCATATTCAAGTAATTTCTCCAAAATATGAAAAACAAATATTCAGTATTCTCTCTAATAAAAAATGCTTTATCACAGCATGAGAATTGGCAACAAGCTTGGGGAAATCCAGAGCCAAAAAAAGAATACGAAGCTATTATTGTGGGTGGTGGTGGACACGGTTTAGCTACTGCTTATTATTTAGCAAAGAAACATAATTTAAAAAACATTGCAGTCTTAGAAAAAGGTTGGATTGGTGGTGGAAATACAGGGCGTAACACTACAATCATTAGATCAAATTATTTATGGGATGCTAGTGCTGGTTTATACGATCATGCTCTTAAACTATGGGAAAATTTATCTCAAGAGCTAAACTACAATGTGATGTTCAGTCAAAGAGGTGTAATGAATTTAGCTCACAATCTTCAAGATGTAAGAGATTTAAAAAGAAGAACACATGCCAATAGACTAAACGGAATTGATGCTGTTTGGTTAAATACTGAGGAAGTTAAAAAATTTTGCCCAATTATAAATACATCACCTGATATCAGATACCCTGTTTTGGGTGGAACGTTACAAAGAAGAGCGGGAACTGCAAGACATGATGCTGTTGCCTGGGGTTATGCAAGAGGCGCAAGTGAAATGGGTGTTGATATAATTCAAAACTGTGAAGTCAAAGGAATAAAGAGAAATGGAGATAGAGTTGAAGGATTAGAAACCACTAAGGGATTTATAAAAACTAATAAAATTGGAGTTGTTGCAGCAGGCCACTCAAGTGTAATTGCAAATATGGCTGGATTAAAACTTCCTCTTGAGAGTAAACCATTACAAGCGTTAGTTTCCGAGCCAGTAAAACCAATTATTGATACTGTTGTAATGTCAAATGCAGTTCATGCTTATGTAAGTCAATCAGATAAAGGCGAATTAGTTATAGGTGCGGGAACAGATTCATATGTTTCATATACACAAAGAGGTAGTCATAATATTGTAGAAGAAACTTTAAAGGCTATTTTAGAGCTCTACCCTATTTTTAGTAGAATGAAAATGTTAAGACAATGGGGAGGAATTGTTGATATATGTCCAGATGCAAGTCCTATTATAAGTAAAACTAATATAAAAGGTTTATATTTTAATTGTGGTTGGGGTACCGGTGGATTTAAAGCTACTCCAGGATCAGGAGATTTGTTTGCGCACACAATCGCAAATGATGAGCCACATAAATTAAATGCAGCATTTAATTTAAATAGATTTGTAAGCGGTGATCTTGTTGATGAACATGGTGCTGCAGCAGTTGCACATTAGTAATGTTTTTAATTAATTGTCCATTTTGTGGAGAGAGAGATCAAAGTGAATTTTCTTCAGGTGGCGAAGCTCATATAGTTAGACCAAAACAACCGACTGAACTTAGCGATGATGAATGGGCGGAATATCTATTTATGAGAAAAAATATTAAAGGTATTCAATTTGAAAGATGGAATCATGTTCACGGATGCAGAAAATGGTTCAACGTCGTTAGAGACACATCGAATGATAAAATTTTATCTGTTTATAAAATGGGTGAAAAACCTCCTGTTAATTATAAGTAATGCCCAATTATAGAATTCATAAAACGGAATATATTGATGAAACTAAGAGAGTTTCATTTAAATATGATGGCAAGACTTACTTTGGATATGAGGGTGATACCTTGGCATCTGCACTTTTGGCAAATGGTATTCATTTAGTCGGTAGAAGTTTTAAATATCACAGACCAAGGGGTATAGTTTCTTGTGGAGCAGAAGAGCCTAATGCAATTTGTCAAATTGGTAGTAAAAAAGACCTAACAGAACCAAATGTAAGAGCAACCGAGTTAGAATTGTATGAAGGATTAGAAGCAAGTTCTCAAAATTGCTGGCCTAACGTAAAATTTGACATTGGGGGTATTAATAATTTTATATCACCGTTAATTCCTGCAGGCTTTTATTATAAAACATTTATGTGGCCAAAGAGTTTTTGGAAAAAAGTATATGAACCATTAATACGATTATCTGCAGGTTTAGGAAAATCTCCTACAGAACCAGATCCTGATATCTATGATCACAAATATGTTCACTACGATGTATTGGTAATTGGTGGTGGAGTTTCAGGTATTATTGCTGCAAAAATGGCTGCAAAAAATAATTTTAAAACTTTATTAGTAGATGACAAAAAAATACTAGGTGGTTCTACAATTTATCAAAATAATGAGTCTATTAAGATTGATGATAAATTATCAAGTGAATGGTTAAAAAATGAAATTCAAGAAATTAAAAAATTAAGTAATTTAACATTTAAGACAAGAACAAGTATTGCAGCTTATCATGGATACAATTTTCTTTTAGCTAAAGAAAATTTAACAGATCATTTGCCAGAGGAAAAAAAGAAAAATAAGATTAGACAACGATTATGGAAAATAAGAGCAAAAAAAGTTGTAATTGCAACTGGATCAATTGAAAGACCACTTGTATTCAATAATAATGATAGACCAGGAATATTATTATCTAATTCTATAAACAAATATTTGGATTATTACGGCGTTACCTGTGGAGAAAATATAATATTATTTACAAATAATGATAGTGCATACGAAACTTCAATTTCACTTCATAAAAAAGGCATAAAGAATATAATTGTTGATTTAAGAAAATCTGCTAGTTCTGAATTAATCAAACAAGCTGAAAGTCTAGGAATAAAAATCTACTTCAATCATGTTGTAACAAATACTTTTGGATACAGAAAAATAAATTCATTAGAAATCATGAAACTATCGGAAGATGGAAATACAACTATAGGTGATAAGATTAAATTAAGTTGTGACTGTTTAGGTATGAGTGGTGGATGGACACCTATGGTGCATATGCATACTCAATCTGGAGGTAAATTAGATTTTAGAGATGAAGACCAAGTATTCTTACCAAAAGAAAATAGTGAAGATCAAATTTCTGTTGGTTCATGCAATGGAGATTTTGATTTAGAAAATATTATAGATAAAACAGTCAATAAAATTAATAAATTCTTAGATATAGATAATCAAGATTACCAGGATACAAATATTATTTGCTCTAAAGAAAATGATAAAAGAAATATGTGGCTTTTACCAAATAAAATACCTTTAGGTAAAACAAAATGCTTTATAGATTTTCAAAATGACTCAACTGCAAAAGATATTAAATTAGCCTTAAAAGAAGGCTTTAGATCAATTGAACATGTAAAAAGATATACAACGACTGGTATGGCAACAGATCAGGGAAAGTTATCTAATATGCACGCACTTGGGATTATAGCTGATACAGCTGGTGTAAAAATGGGTAAATTAGGAACAACTACATTTAGACCACCATTCACACCATTAACCTTCGGAACACTAGTTGGGAGAAATGTTGGAAAATTTTTTGAAGTAATAAGAAAAACATCTATGCATGAATGGCACGTAAAAAATAATGCAGAATTTGAAAATGTTGGTCAGTGGAAAAGACCTTGGTACTATCCAAAAAATGGGGAAAATATGCATGATGCTGTTCAAAGAGAGAGTAAAGCCGCACGTGATAGTGCGGGTATCTTAGATGCATCAACTCTAGGAAAAATTGATATCCAAGGAACAGATGCATCAGAGTTTTTAAATCGAGTTTACACAAATGCTTGGTCAAAACTTGCAATCGGAAAATGTAGATACGGACTTATGTTAAACGAGGATGGTATGGTTTATGACGACGGTGTTACTACAAGAATATCTGAAAATCATTATCTAATGACAACCACCACTGGGGGAGCTGCAAATGTATTAAGCAAACTTGAGGATTATTTACAAACGGAGTGGCCAGAGTTAGATGTTTATTTAACATCAGTGACAGATCATTATTCTACAGCAAGTATTTGTGGTCCAAATTCAAAAAAAATTCTTAACAAACTTTTTCCAAATTTAGATTTAAGTGATGAAAACTTTCCTCATATGTCATTTAAAGAAGATAAACTTGAAAATATAAATTGTAGAATAATGAGAATAAGTTTTACTGGTGAACTAAGCTACGAAATTAACATAGAGTCAAAATATGGAAATTCATTATGGAAAATGTGTATAGAAGCTGGGAAAGAGTTTAATTTGACACCTTATGGTACCGAAACAATGCACCTACTTAGAGCTGAAAAAGGTTTCATAATTGTTGGACAAGATACAGATGGTACAATGACTCCTTCAGACTTACAGATGGATTGGATTGTAAGTAAGAAGAAATATGACTTCATTGGTAAAAGATCTTTATATAGAAGTGATACTGTTAGAGAAGATAGAAAGCAATTGGTTGGACTACTTACAGATGATCCAAAAGAAGTTTTGGAAGAAGGTGCTCAAATTGTTTCAGACGTTAAATCAAATCCTATAGATATGCTAGGACATGTAACTTCCAGTTATTTTAGTCCAAACCTAAATAAATCAATTGCCTTGGCTGTAGTTAGAAGTGGTAAAACAATGAAAGGTCAAAAGTTAATTATTCCGATGGAAAACAAAAATATTAATGTGACTGTTTCTGACACAATTTTTTTAGATAAGGAGAATAAAAGACTAAATGCTTGAAATCTTACACCCAAATATTTCAAATAATAATAAAAACAATATCGATATTAATTTATCTGAAGAAAAAATTAAAATTAATATCAGAGGAAAAAATAAAGAATTTTTTACCAGAGTGGGTAAAATTCTATCTATTATTTTACCTTCTGAGTCAAATACCAGTTCATCAAATGAAAACTATGATGTTTTATGGCTAAGTCCAGATGAATGGATGATATATTTTGATGAAAATAAAAATACAAATATTTTTGATCAACTTTATAAAGATATTTCGTCTTTAAATTTTGGATCAATTACTGATATCTCTTCACAATTAATTTGCATAAATATAAAAGGAGGAAATATATTTGAATTATTATCATCTGGATCACCTTTTAATTTTGAAAAATTTAAAAATAATGTTGGTTCATCAACACAAACAATAGTAAATCATATTGATGTAATTCTTCACCACAAGTCAAAGAATAATGTTAATTTATTTGTAAGAAGATCGTTTTCAGAACACCTTTATGAATGGTTAGTTGATAGCTCTAATTTTATCTAATCTATAATTCAAATAAAAATAAGTATAACCAAGATACATTAGAGAGAAAATCCAATTGAATATTACCCATAACCAAAAAAATTCAGAAAAGTCAGAATTAAAATAAATTGCAGTATAAAATACTACAAATGGAAAAATTCCATTTCGGCAAATATTAGCAATTAATGCGTTTTCAGCTTTTTTTAAAGCCATAAAAAAACCATTTGATAAAAAAAATATTGGATAAGCTGGCAGCACAAAGGCTGAAATCTCTAAATATAATTTTCCAAATTCAACGACCTCTAAATCTTTTGAAAATAATTTTGTTATCATTTCAGCACCAAAATAAATAATAAAAGAAGAAATAATCATTATAATGAAAGCATATTTTATAGCTTGGAAGTACGTTTCTTTAATTCTTAAAATATTTTGTGCACCAAAATTTTGAGCAATAATTGTGATAATTGCAGTATTTATTCCCAAGATTGGTAATAAAACAACTTGTTCTATTTTGGTACCAGCCCCATAACCAGCTGCTGCATATTCTCCTGATAAACCCGCATATTTGAATACAATAGCAGAAGCAATAGAATAACCACAAATTGAAATTATTATTGGCATTGATTGAAAAAAAATATTTTTTAAAAAAAAAAATTTAGGGATAAAATAAGAAATAAGTATGTTTTTAAATAAATTACTTGTTAAAACTTTTTTAAATATGATTAAAAAAGCGACCGTTTGAGCAATTAGAGTTGCTATTGCAATACCCTTCATACCCAAAGCTGGTATGAAATAAAATCCAAATATTAAAATTGGATTTAACAATATGTTTAAAAAAAAAGATAACATTAAAGCATTTCTATAAGTTTTCGTATCACCTTCTGCATGAAGTAATGAATTTAATGCAACAACTAAAATAAAAATAAACGAACCAAGGAAAATGATATCTGTATATTGTAAGCCAAGATTTATTACCTCGTTAGTTGATCCCATAATTGAAAAAAGGTCTGATGCATAATTTAAACCAATAAAAGTAATCAACAGAATTATCAAAAAAGAAAAGAAAATTAATTGGCAGAAATAAATTGAAGCATTTTTATTATTTTTTTCTCCAATGCTATTACCTATCAGTGATGTACCTGCAACTGTGATACCAATAGATGAGGCAATAATAATAAAATAAATTGGAAAAGATTTTGTTAAAGCTGACAAAGCTTCAGGTGATATTTTTCCTGCAAAATATGTATCAGCAATATTATATAACGTTTGAAAGAGTGTACCTACAGATGCAGGTATCGCTAATTTTTTAATTAATTCTTTGATGTCGTCACTTAATATATTCATGATATTATTTTTTTGAATTTATCATTTGATTGTGCCTCATTGTGAAACGTTTTATTTGATCATTTGTCAATTTATCAAAACAATTTGGACATGATAGACCTACTTTATACTTTTTTGATTTGGTTAGTTTTTTATGCAATGGCATTCTACAACCACCACAAACAGTATAATTTCCAATTTCTAAGTTTTTTTTAATAGTTACTCTTTTATCAAAAACAAAACATTCACCATTCCACTTGCTTTTTTTTGGATCAGTTTTGTTAAGATAATTTAAGATACCACCCTTAAGCATATAAACATTTTTAAAACCTTTATTATTAAGATAATTAGACGCTTTTTCACACCTGATACCTCCGGTGCAAAACATCCCTATTGATTCATCTTTATTAAATTTTGATAAATAATTTTTAAAATCTCTAAAATTTTTAGTTTCTGGATTAAGAGCATTTTCAAATGTACCAATCTTATATTCAAAAGGTTTTCTGGCATCAATCAGTTTAATATTTTTTTTAGATATAAATTCGTCCCATTTTTTAGGTGATAAATATTTCTTATTAAAAAAATTTTTAAAATTAATTTTTTCATTAATTGGAACTACTTCATCTTTTATTTTAACTTTATTTTTTGAGTATGGTAATATTTTTGAGTTAAATTTATTTTGAATATCAAATCTATCAATTGATAAGATATTCTTTATTTTTGTAATTGTAAGTTTAATTTTTTTTTGACTACCTGATATTGTGCCATTAATTCCTTCAGGAGATAATATTATAAGACCTTTAATATCAAGCTTATTAGTTTCTTTTAAAATATTTTTTTTAATAATTTTTAATTTATTAAGTTTTGATATTTTATAAAAAGATAGGATTTCAAACATAATTACCAACAAACTGTAAAACCATCACCAATTGGTAAAATATACTTATTAATAGATGATTTTTTTATGTATTTATTAAATTCTCTTAATTTTATAGTTAATTTGTCTTTTATCTTTGGATTTGCAACATCTCCTTTCCAAAGTGTATTATCAATTAAAATTATACCCTTTTTGCTTTTTAATTTAAGAGACTGATTAAAATAATTTATATAATTTTCTTTATCTGCATCAATTAATATCACATCATATTTTTCCTTTTTCTTAATTAGATTTTCAAGAGCAATTTTTCCATTTTCACAAAGAAGATTTATTTTTTTATCTTGCTTTGCTTCTTTAAAAAACTTAATTGCCTCATTGTTAGTTTTTAAATTTTTATCTATACCAATTAATTTGCAATTCTTAGGTAAGGCGAGAGCAGCAGATAAAATGCTGTAACCCGTAAAGGTTCCAATTTCTAAGTATGATTTATAGTTATTAATTTTTATGATAAATTGTATGAAGTTAGCTTGTAGAATTGAAATTTGTAATTTTTTAATATGACCAAGTTTTTCGTTATATTTTAATAATTTTTTTTGTACTTTGTGAAGATTATTTGTGTGTGAAAAAATATAATTGATCATATTTTGATCAATTATGAAATTTTTATCCATTCAACTTTTCTTTTAATATTTTGTTTATTAATTGAGGATTGCCTTTTCCTTTACTTTCTTTCATGGCTTGACCGACAAAAAAGCCAAATAATTTATCTTTACCAGATTTATATTCAGCGACCTTATCTGAATTATTTTCAATAACTTTATTTATCAATTCCTCTATTGCTTTTGGATCGCTTTCTTGTTTTAAACCTTTTTCTTTTACTATTAGTAATGGATCTTGATCTCCATCTATCATTTGCTCAAAAACCGTTTTAGCTATTTTTCCTGATATGGTTCCATCTTTTATAAGGTTAATAAGTTTTGATAGATTTTTAGCACTAACTGGGCTTTGAGATATTTCTAAATTTTTTTCATTTAAAACTGCAAATAATTCACCTGTAATCCAGTTTGTTGCTAATTTAACATCAGAATTTTTTATAACTTCTTCAAAGAAATTTGACGTTTCAATGTCGGATACTAAAATTGTTGCTTCATACGGCGAAAGATTAAATTTATCTATAAATCTTTTTTTCTTTTCATCTGGTAATTCAGGTATATCTGATTTTATTTTTTCAATTAACTCTTGGCTTATTTCAAGCGGTAATAGATCTGGGTCAGGAAAATATCTGTAATCATGTGCGTCTTCTTTTGATCTCATAGATCTTGTCTCATTTCTTTTAGTGTCAAAAAGTCTTGTCTCTTGATCTATTTCTTTCCCCTCCTCTAACAAATCTATTTGTCTATTTGCTTCGGATATTATTGCCATTTGCATAAATTTTATTGAATTAACATTTTTAATTTCACACCTGGTTCCAAACTCAGTCTCCCCTTTTAATCTTACTGATACATTAACATCTGCTCTCAAAGAGCCTTCTTGCATATTTCCATCACATGTTCCTAAATATCTCATTATTGATCTTAATTTTTTTATATAAACGTTGACTTCATCTGGAGATCTCAAATCAGGCTTACTTACTATTTCCATTAAAGCCACTCCAGATCTATTTAAATCGACTAATGTATTATTTGGATCAATATCATGAATACTTTTACCTGCATCTTGCTCTAAGTGTAATCTTTCAATTCCAATTTCTTTTTGACCATTCGGCATATCCAAAATTACTTTTCCTTCACCGACAATTGGATATTTGTATTGAGAAATTTGATAACCTTGAGGTAAATCTGCATAAAAATAATTTTTTCTATCAAAGACAGATTTTTTATTTATTTTGGCTTTAAGTCCTATTCCAGTTTTAATTGCTTGTTCAATACAAAATTCATTTATAACTGGTAACATTCCTGGAAATGCTGCATCTACGAGACTAACTTGTGTGTTTGGTTCTGCACCAAATTTTGTTGATGATTGAGAGAAAAGTTTAGACTCTGAAGTAACTTGAGCGTGTACTTCTAAACCAATTATCACTTCATATTGTTTATTTTCTCTTTCAATAAGATATTCACTATTTTTACTCACTTAACCACCAGTCTGAAATATCGTTTTTAAAATTAATCTTATCCTCTAATGCATAAGAAATATTAAGTATATTTTGCTCATCAAAAGGTTTTCCAATTACTTGAAGGCCTAAAGGATAATTATTTTTATCTTTACCAGCTGGTATAGAAATACCTGGTAAGCCTGCTAGATTTATTGGAACTGTAAATATATCATTTAAATACATTGATACTGGATCATTTGTTTTTTCACCAATTTTAAATGCTGAGCTTGGTGTAGATGGAGTTAAAATTGCATCAACTTTAGAAAAGGCATCATCAAAATCTTTTTTTATTAATTGTCTTACTTTCTGAGCTTTTAGATAATAAGCATCATAGTATCCAGAAGATAAAACATAAGTTCCAATCATAATTCTTCTTTTAACTTCATCACCAAAACCTTCAGATCTAGTTTTTTCATACATTTCTATTAAATTTTGGCCAGGAGATCTAAAACCATATTTAACACCATCATATCTAGCTAGATTTGATGATGCTTCAGCTGGTGCAACGATATAATAAGTTGGTAATGCGTAATTAGTATGTGGAAGTGAAATATCGATAATTTCTGCTCCGCAATCTTTTGCATATGAGATACCATTTTTCCATAAGTGTTCAATTTCCTCAGGCATATTGTCAACTCTATATTCTTTAGGAATACCAATTTTCTTTCCTTTGATATCTTTTGATAATTCTTTTGAATAATTATTTCTTTTGTAATCAATTGAAGTTGAATCTTTTTGATCAAATGAAGAGATCACCTCTAAAAGCATAGAACAGTCTCTTACATTTTTCGTCATAGGTCCTGCTTGGTCTAAAGATGAAGCAAATGCTACAATTCCATAACGAGAACAACTTCCATATGTAGGTTTAAGTCCTACAGTTCCTGTAAATGATGCTGGTTGACGAATAGATCCACCTGTATCTGTTCCAATGGTAACTGGAGTTAAATTTGCAGCAACAGCTGCAGAAGAACCTCCTGAAGATCCACCAGGGACTAAATTTTCTCCTACAGGATTTTGAACATTTCCAAAAAAACTAGTTTCATTTGAAGAGCCCATAGCAAATTCATCACAATTAAGTTTACCAAGAAGTATTGCTCCTTGGCCCCATAAATTTTGAGTAACTGTAGACTCATATGTGGGAACGAAGTTATTTAATATTTTGCTACCTGCTGTTGTTCTAACTCCATTTGTACAAAATAAATCTTTAACAGCAATAGGAATACCTGGTAGTTTAAAATCTAAATTAGGATTAGAATCAAATTTCTTTGATTGATCTATTGCTTTTTCAAAATTATCCGTAACATAAACATTTAATTTTTTTGATTTTTCAGCACGGTTTATAAATGCTTTTGTAATTTCCTCTGAAGATAGTTTTTTTTCTTTTATATTCGATGTTAATTCGAATAAACTTTGATTTGTTATATCTGACATTATTCAACAACCTTTGGTACAACAAAAAAATCTTTATTTTCTTCAGGTGAGTTTTTTAAAATTTTTTCTCTGATATTTTCTGATTTAATTTCATCTTTTCTAAATCTTAGGGTGGTCTCAGCAATTGACGTTAAAGCTTGAACATTATCAGTATTTAATTCATTTAATTTTTCTATAAATTCAAATATATTATTTAAGTCACCCTTTAATTTATTAGCTTTTTCGTCATCAATAGAAATTCTTGCTAATTTCGAAATGTGCTTTACTGTTTTAAGATCTATACTCATATGCTAAAAATATTGCCGCAAACTATCACTTAAGTAAATAATATACAATATGATCACAATTGAGGAATTTAAAAAGAAACAGCTAAATACATCTAGATTAATTGGTCTTGATTTAGGTTCAAAGAGAATTGGTGTAGCTATATGTGATGAAAATCAAAAAATTGCCACACCGCTAAAAACAATAAACAAATCCAAATTTGAGGATCTTATCAATGAATTAGAGGAAATTATTAAAGAAAATAATATTAAGGGAATAATTATTGGTAATCCAATAAATATGGACGGAACCTTTGGTAAATCTTCTCAATCAGTCAATGATGTGTCAAAAGCAATATCAAAAGAAATCGATCTTCCAATAAGTCTTTGGGATGAAAGATTATCAACAGTTGGCGCGTTTAAATTAACTAAAAATTTAGGTATTAATGTAACTAAAAGAGAAAAAAATATAGATAAAAATGCTGCTGCATTTATCTTACAGGGTGCAATAGATTTTATTAATAATTAATACTTGCATTAATCAACCATTGTGGCTATAGAGTTGGTTTTAATGGCAACTAAAACCAAAGCTATTAAAATTTCTCAAAAACATCTCCTAGGTATTCAAGATTTATCAATAAGTGATGTTAATTTAATCTTAAAAGAAGCTGAAAAATTTATTGAATTAAACAAAAGTAAAAATAAAAAATTAGATATACTTAAGGGGAAAACACAAATTAACCTCTTTTTTGAACCATCAACAAGAACACAAAGTTCATTTGAACTAGCAGGAAAAAGGTTAGGTGCAGATGTTATGTCAATGAATATAACAAACTCAGCAATTAAAAAAGGTGAAACACTAATAGACACTGCAATGACATTAAATGCAATGCATCCTGATATAATAGTTATTAGACATCAAGATTCAGGAGCTTGTAATCTTTTATCTCAAAAAGTTAATTGTGCTGTTTTAAATGCTGGCGATGGAAGGAGAGAGCACCCTACCCAAGCATTACTTGACGCATTAACTATATTGAATAGGAAAAAAAAAATTCAAGGGTTAAAGGTTGCAATTTGTGGAGATATTCTACATTCAAGAGTAGCAAGATCTAATATTTACTTACTAAACATGTTGGGTGCCGAAGTTAATATTGTAGCTCCTTCAAACCTTTTACCAAAAGATATAGAAAAATTTGGAGTTAATATTTTTTCAAATATGAAGAAAGGTGTAAAAGATTGCGATATAGTAATGATGCTAAGACTTCAAAATGAAAGAATGAATAGTTCATTCTTGTCATCTAATAGAGAGTATTATGAATACTATGGACTAACACAGGATAAATTAGAATATGCAAAATCAGATTCAATTATTATGCATCCTGGTCCAATGAACCGCGGTATTGAAATTGATACAAAACTAGCTGATGACACAAATATGAGTGTTGTAAAAGAACAAGTTGAATTAGGTGTTGCGATAAGAATGGCATGTTTAAAAATTTTTTGTGAATGATGAAAAAAAAATACTTTATAAACGCAAATATAATTGATCCTCATAACAACATAAGTGAAATAGGAGGATTAATAATAGGAGAAGATGGAAAAATTGAAGGTGTTGGCAAAAAGGTGAATAAAAACAACATTCCTAGTAGAGAAAAAGTTATTGATTTAAAAGAGAATTATATTTTCCCAGGTATAGTTGATATGAGAGTATTTGTCGGCGAGCCAGGTTATGAATATAAAGAAAATTTTAGAACTTTGAGCAATGCTGCATTATCTGGGGGAGTAACTTCAGTTGTAACAATGCCTAATACTGATCCAATAATCGACAACGTTTCAATAGTAGATTTTTTAAAAAGACGAGGCAGAGATAAATCGAAAATAAATATATTTCCCACAGCATCTCTAACAAAGGGTACTGAAGGTACAAATATGACAGAGTTTGGTCTTCTGCAAAGTAAAGGGATAATAGCATTTACAGATGGAATTAAAACAATTCAGAATACAAGAGTTATGTCCAGAATAATGAATTCAGCAAAAGATTTGGGATCTTTAATAATGCAACATGCGGAAGATCAAGAATTAGCTGAAAATGGCATGATAAATGATGGAATAATTTCGACAAAACTTGGTTTGCAAGGTATCCCAGAAATAGCAGAACTAATAATTATAGAGAGAGATTTAACATTATTAAAAGAATATAATTGTCGTTATCACATTTCACAGATTTCATCAGGTAAAGCAGTTGAAATTATTAAAGACAGAAAAGATAAAGTAAGATTTTCCTGTGGGGTATCAATAAATAATTTATCTTTAAATGAAAATGATATTGGTGACTTTAGAACTTTTTTAAAATTGTCACCGCCACTTAGAACTGAAGATGATAGATTAAGTTTAGTGCAAGGATTAAATGATGGTACAATTGATGTAATAGTTTCAGATCACAAACCTGAGGATGAAGAGCAAAAAAGATTAACATTTGCTCAAGCTGCAACAGGAGCAACTGGTATTGAAACGTTATTATCCTTGTCATTAGAATTATATCACAATGGATCTGTAAAACTTGAGAAAATTATTGCTGCATTAACCTCAAATCCAGCAAAAATTTTGAAAATTAATAAAGGTAATTTATCCGTAGGTAATGATGCAGATTTCTGTATTGTGGATATAGATAAACCTTGGATAGTAAAACAAGAAAATTTGGTTTCTAAATCAAAAAATACGTCAATCGAAAATAAAAGATTACAAGGAAAAGTAATCAATACATATGTAAAAGGACAAGAGCTTTACAATATTTAAATGGAAATTTTTATTTTATCACTTTTATCATATTTATTAGGTTCTATTCCTTTTGGTTTTTTATTAACAAAAATTTTTTTAAAAAAAGACATAAGAGAAACAGGATCGGGTAATATAGGCGCCACCAATGTTTTAAGAACTGGTAATAAATTTTTAGGTTACTCAACTTTATTACTAGACATTTTAAAAGCGGTTTTGCCAATAATTTATGTTAAATTAAATTATCCAGAATTTATTTACATTTGTTCATTATCTGTATTTTTAGGACATGTTTTTCCAATATGGTTGAAATTTAAAGGTGGTAAGGGTGTTGCAACATATGTTGGAATGTTGATTATTTTAAATTATTTTTTGGGTATTGTTTTTGGTATTGTTTGGGTAATTACATATTTAATTTCTAAATACTCATCATTAGGATCAATTCTTGGATCATTAAGTGTTCCTATTTTTATATTTTTTTATAGCAATGATAACATTATGTTTTACTTCATAATGTTTATTTTAATTTTTTACACTCATAGAGAAAACGTTAAACGCTTGATAAATAAAGAAGAAACTAAGACAAAAATTTAATAATTTGACAGTTTAACTGTTTTAAGTACGTTCTCTAAATATGAATCTAGTAATTGTTGAAAGTCCAGCAAAAGCAAAAACAATTAATAAATATTTAGGATCAGATTATACAGTTCTTGCTAGCTATGGACATATAAGAGATCTGCCTTCGAAAAATGGTTCTGTTGATCCTGAAAATGATTTTAAAATGATTTGGGAAGTAGATAGTTTTTCAAAAAAATATTTAAAAGAAATTACAGATAGTGCAAAAGATTCAAAAAAAATTATTCTAGCTACTGACCCTGACAGAGAAGGTGAAGCGATAGCTTGGCATGTAAAAGAGTTTCTTGAAGAAAAAAAATTATTAAAAGATAAAGAAGTTGAAAGAGTTGTTTTTAACGAAATAACAAAAAAAGCAGTTACAAATGGAATAGATAATCCAAGAAAAATAGAGCCACTTTTAGTTGATGCTTATATGGCAAGAAGAGCTCTAGATTATCTAGTTGGTTTTAATATCTCCCCCATTCTATGGACAAAATTACCAGGTTCTAAATCTGCTGGTCGAGTTCAGTCTGTAGCTCTAAGACTTTTAACCGAAAGAGAACAGGAAATAGAAGTTTTTCAACCAAAAGAATTTTGGACTTTAAATATAATTTTTAAAAATAACAAAAATGAAAAAATAAATACAACTATTTCTCAATTAGATGGAAACAAAGTTGAAAAATTTTCATTTAAAAATAAACAAGATATTAACGACGCTTTATCAAAAATAAAAAATAAAAAATATAGTATAACAGATATAAGCTCAAAAACTTATAACAGAAATCCATCAGGACCTTTTACTACATCAACATTACAACAAACAGCATCCAGTAAACTTGGTTTTGGAGCATCAAGAACAATGCAAATTGCTCAAAGACTATATCAAGGAATTGATATTGAAGGTGAAACTGTAGGATTAATTACTTATATGAGAACAGATGGAACTAATATTTCAAAAGATGCGATAACATCTTTCAGAGATTTTATAATGCAGAATTATGGTGATAAATATTTGCCAGAACAACCTCTAAATTATAGTGGTAAAAAAGCAAAGAATGCTCAAGAAGCTCACGAAGCTATACGTCCAACAGAAATAATTCGAAAACCAGAAGATATGAAAAAATATTTAAGTACTGATCAATATAAACTTTATAATTTAATATGGTCTAGATCTTTATCATCACAAATGCAATCAGCAAAGTTTGACAGAAAAACTATTACCATCAACTCAGATGATGATAAAAATGTATTTAAAGCTAGTGGTTCAACATTAAAATTTGATGGTTTCCTTAAACTATATAAGATCGATGAAAATGATAATGACAATGAAAACATTTTGCCAGATGTTGAAAAAGATGACGTAATGTTTGAAGATCATATTGATGAACAGCACTATACACAACCACCACCTAGATATTCAGAGGCAAGTTTAGTTAAAAAATTAGAGGAGCTAGGAATTGGAAGACCGTCTACTTATGCAAGTATTATTTCAGTAATAGCTAATAGAGGTTATGCTGATATAAATAATAAAAGATTTTTCCCAACTGATAGAGGGAAATTACTTTCTGCTTTTTTAGAAAAATTATTTACCAAATATGTCGATTATGATTTTACTGCTAAATTAGAAGATCAATTAGATGATATAACATCAGGTAAGGAAAATTGGATAAAAGTTTTAGAGAACTTTTGGAAAGACTTTAATTCTAATGTTTCAGGAGTAAAAGAAAAAAGAACCAGAGAAGTATTAGACCTATTAAATGAAAGTCTTGGATCATTAATATTTGAGGTCGATAAGGATGGAAATATTGATAGAAAATGCAAGCTTTGTGAATCCGGGCAATTAAGTTTAAAAAATAGTTTTAGAGGTGGTGCTTTTATTGGGTGCTCAAATTATCCAGAATGCAAATTTACAAGACCACTATCAAAATCTAAAGCAGCACAACAATTGACACTAGCAGAACCTAAATTCATTGGGAAAAATGATAAAGGTAAAGATATTTTTCTTAAAAATGGAAGATTTGGTCCATATTTGCAATTTGAGAAAGAAATCATAGAGGAAGATGAAAAAACTAAAAAGAAAAAAAGAAAATTAAAGAAAGAAGATAATAATTTAAAAAATGTTTCTATCCCTAAAGGAATTGAGATTGAAAATATTGATTTAGAAAAGGCAAAATATTTATGCTCTTTACCATTAAGTTTAGGTAAGAATCCTGAAAATGATAAAGATATTACTGTGAATGTTGGAAGATTTGGTCCTTACCTAAAATGTGAAAATAAATCTGCTAGACTAGAAAATGTGGACGAATTATTCACAATTGGATTAAATAGAGCTGTTACATTAATTGCTGAAGCTAAACCAGGAAGAATTTCATCATCAATGATAAAAGATTTAGGGGAACACCCTGAAGATAAAAAGCCAGTTAGAATCATGAAGGGTCAGTATGGTCCTTACATTAAATACAAATCTTTAAATGCAACTATACCTGAGGAAAAAGATCCTGTTGAATTAACTATGGAGGAAGCATTAATTTTAATTGAGAAAAGAAAAGAATACGATAGAAATAAAAAGAAAAAGAAAGGCAAATAATGTCGGCAGAAGAAAATTTAAAGAATTTAAATATCAAATTACCAAAAGCTAATGATCCTGTTGGATCATATGCTGCTACTAGAATATCTGGAAATTTACTATACATATCTGGTCAAATATCAATTGATGAGAATGGAAATTTAATTAAGGGAAAACTTGGAAAAGATTATAATACTGAACAAGGTTATGAGGCAGCTAAAAGATGTGCATTAAGTATAATATCTCAAGCAAAAAAAGCATGTGGTGAGGATTTATCCAAAATTAAATCATGTTTGAAACTTACTGGATATGTTAATTCTACTAATGATTTTACTGAGCAACCAAAAGTCATAAATGGAGCTTCAGATCTAATAAAAAGTGTATTTGATGAAGCTGGCTCACATGCAAGAGCTGCTGTCAGCACTAATAGCCTTCCATTAGGTGTTGCAGTTGAAGTTGATGCAATATTTGATCTTAATTAATTATCTACCAATACTAAAATAATTTATTTTATTTTTTTTCATTTCAGAAGTTGAATAAAGATTTCTCATATCAAAAACTTTAAAATTTCTTTTTTTTGTAATTTTTTTAAAGTTGAGTTGCTTAAATTCATTCCATTCTGTATGGATAATTATTAAATCTGCATTTTGACAAGCATCTTTTATATTTTCGTAAAAGGTTATGTTTTTTGATTTAAATTGTTTCTTCTGGCCTGTAGGTTCATAATAACTTATAAATGCACCCTTTTTTACTAGAAAAGGAATCATTTTTAAAGATGGAGACTCTCTCATATCATCTGTGCCTGATTTAAAAGTAACACCCAAAAATGAAATATTTTTATTTTTTATTTTATTTTTCATTATTAATTTAATCCTGTCTAGTAATATTTTATTTCTCTTTTCGTTTGAATTTATTACTGATTTAACAACAGATAAGTTTGTTTTAAAAATTTGACCCGTTGAGACTAGTGCCCTTGTATCCTTTGGAAAACATGATCCTCCATAAGCAGGTCCGACTCTTAAAAATCTACTTCCAATTCTGTCATCTAAACCCATCCCAGTCGCAACATCTTGAACATCTATTTGAGATTTTTCACATAGATTTGCTATTTCGTTAATAAATGTAATTTTAGTAGCTAAAAATGCATTTGAAGCATATTTTATTAATTCAGCGGATCTTCTAGAAGTATTAATATATCTGCTACCCTTTTTAATTAATGGAAGATAAAGATTTTTCATTGTCTTATTTGCTTTTTTACTATTAGTTCCTATCACTAACCTATCCGGATATTGGAAGTCTCTGATAGCTTCTCCTTCTCTTAAAAACTCTGGATTAGAAACAACATCAAATTTATTTATATTTTTTTTTGAATTTAAAATGTTTTCTATTTTATCGCCAGTAGTGACTGGAACTGTAGATTTGGTTACTATAATTTTATATTTATTAAGATTCGATTTGATACTTTTTACAACATTATAAACATATTTTAGATCAGCTTTGTTATTTTTTGTTGGTGTACCTACACATATAAAAATAATATCTGATTTTTTTATTGAACTAGAAATATCTGTTGAAAATAAAAGTCTTTTTTTTTTTAAATTTCTTTCAACCAATTCTTGAAGACCAGGTTCATAAATTGGTATTATTCCTTTATTTAATTTTTCTACAATTACTTTATTAATATCAACACATGTAACTGTATTACCTAAGTCAGAAAAACAAGCTCCACTAACTAAACCAACATAACCAGATCCTATAATGCAAATTTTCATATTTTAGAAATTTCAATTCCAGATTTAATATAACCTTTCATAGATCCACAATCTAAATAATTACCTTTAAATTTATGTCCAATGAATAAATATTGATCTAATATCATTCGTCTTATTGCATCTGTAATATGTATTTCACCACCTTTACCTTTTTTTTGATTTTTTAGATAATGAAAAATTTTCTTTGATAATATGTATCTACCTATTACTGCGTTATTTGAAGGAGCATCTTTAACATTAGGTTTTTCAATAACATCTGCAATTTTAAAATTTAATTTGTCAATATGTTTGTTAATTGAATAGATTCCCCAACGATCTACATTGTTTTTTTTAACATTCATACTGGCCATTATAGATCCTTTTAATTTTTTATGAATTTTTATCATATCTTTTGAACAATTCTTTTTCATGATTAAATCATCAGGTAACAACATTAAAAAATAATTATTTTTTATAAACTTTTTAGTTTTAAGTACAGCATCACCAGTTCCCATGGGTTTATTTTGATAAACAAATTTAATTTTTTTTCGAAAAAAAAGAATTTTTTTATACTCTTTAATTATTCTGGGATCTTTCTTTTTTTTTATAATTGATTTGTAAAAATTATCATTATTGAAATATTTCTTTATCATCTCTTTTTTTTTTGAAATAATAAAAATTATTTCACTTATACCAGCTTCAATACATTCATCTAAAATATACTCAATTCCTGGTTTTCCATTTATTGGAAGTAGTTCTTTAGGAAAAATACTTGTCAAAGGTAGCAAACGTGTACCTAAACCAGCAAGAGGAATAATAGCTTGTTTAATCATTAAGATGTTTTACTTATAATCATATTTATTAAAAATGAAAATTTTAAAAAATGTTTTTGAACTAAATAAGGCAGTAAAAAATTACAAAAATGTTGGATTCGTACCTACAATGGGGGGAATTCATAAAGGCCACGTATCTTTAATAAAAATTTCACAAAAAAATAACAAAGAAACAATAGTGAGTATTTTTGTCAATCCAACACAATTTGATCAAAAAAAAGATTTTAAGAATTATCCTAGGAATATAAAAAAAGATATTTCGATATTAAAAAAACTTAAAGTTAATTATTTATTTTTACCAGAGGTCAATGAAATATATAAAAATAAAATGAAAAATTTTAAACTTAACAAATCTGATAAAATTTTATGTGCTAAATATAGAAAAGGTCATTTTGAGGGTGTATTAAACGTGATGAATAGATTGTTATCTATTGTTAAATCTAAGCATGTTTATATGGGTGAAAAAGATTTTCAACAATACATGTTAATTAAAAGAATATTAGGTAAAAAATATAAAACAAATATTTTTGGATGTCCTACTATACGAGAAAATAATAAAATTGCTTTATCAACAAGAAACAAGTTGTTAAATAGATCATCATTAAAAAAAGCATCAAATATTGCCATTATATTAAATAAGATTAAAAGACTATCAAAAACTAATAAATTTGTTGATTTGTCCAAAACCAAATATGAGCTTGAAAATAAATTTAAAATCAAAATTGATTATCTTGAATTTAGAGATGAAAAAAAAATGAAATTAGATAATTTTAGATCTAAATATAGACTATTTATTGCTTATCATATTAATGGTGTGAGGTTGATTGATAATTTTTGATTATAAAAAATAAGCTCCTACACCTAAGAAAGATACAAATCCAATTACATCTGTTATTGTTGTAACAAATACACTAGAAGAAATTGCAGGGTCAATTTTCATTTTATTTAATGTTACAGGAACTAAAATACCAAAAAGACCAGCAACTATCATAGTTAAAACCATTGAAATTGAAATTATTAAGGAGAGCTGAATATCATTAAACCATAGTTGAACTATCAAAGAACTTATAATTGCAAAAATAACTCCATTTAAAACTCCAATATTAAATTCTTTAATAATATTATTTGTAAAATTATTTTTTGTTAAATCCTGTGTTGCTAAAGATCTTACTGTGACAGCTAATGTTTGCATGCCAGCGTTACCTCCCATTGATGCTACGATTGGCATTAAAAAAGCTAATACTACCATTTGTTCTATAGTAGCACCAAATAAACTAATACAATAGGTTGCTAGAAAAGCAGTAAATAAATTTAATAACAACCAATTAAATCTTCTCTTAGTTTTTGTTATTACTCCATCAGTTATTTCTTCATCACCTACACCGGCTAATCTAAGTGCGTCCTCTTCAGCTTCCTCTTTTAATACTGTTAGAACATCATCATAAGCTATCATCCCAACTAATTTGTCAGACTTATCCACTACAGCTGCTGAACTTAAATTATAATTTTCAAATAAATTACCTACTTCCTCTCTATCCATATCAACTGGTATTAAAGTTTGAGATTCAGCCATGATAGACATCATTTTTGTGTCTCTTGGTGTTCTTAATACTCTTGACGAAGGAACTGTACCGATGGGTTTGAATTCTTGATCAACTATAAATATTTCTAAAAATTCTTCAGGAAGTTCTTTATTTTCTCTTAGATAGTCTATCGTTTGTCCTACAGACCAATTATTTGGTATAGCTGTAAATTCACGCTGCATTAATCTAGCAGCAGAATCTTCAGGATAACTTAAGCTTTCAAGTAATGCAAATCGGTCTTTTGGAGGTAATGAGCTAAGAATTGTATTTTTTTCTTTTTCATCAACGTTTTCTAAAATCTTAATTGCATCATCCGACTCTAAATTTTTTAATATGTTTACTATTGAGTCAGATGATAAATAGGCAATCATCTCAGACTGAATTGACTCATTTAATTCAACAAAAACTTCAGGATCAACTTTGAAACTATTTAATTTTATTAAATTTTCTCTATCATTTTGACTTAAATGTTCAATTATGTCAGCAGCATCAGCTGGATGCATAGCATTGAATGAATTTGTTATAAATTCGGCATCATTTATGGCAATTTTATCTGTGACAACTTTGATGAATTCTTTGTTAAATTCAAAGTTGACTTTTTTATCTTTTATTTTTTTTACTATAGTCATAAAATTTACCTATAATTTAGTTGGCACTATTAATATAAAATAAAAATAATACAAATTTATAATGACAATAGAGATCAAAAAGTCAGTAAAACCAATAAAATATAAATTCGCGATAGATATACTTGAAGATAGATTGGAGCAAATTAAAGTAAATAAAAATAAAGAACTTATTTGGATACTTGAACATGAAAAAATCTATACTGGTGGAACAAGTTTTAGTGATAATGAGATTTTAGACAAATCTATAAACTTTATTAAAACGAATAGAGGTGGAAAAATAACATATCATGGTCCTGGTCAATTAGTTTTTTATTTTGTAATTGACTTAAACAAAAGAGGTAAAAATATAAAAAAAATTATAACTGCAATCGAAAAGACAATTATAGATACTTTAAAAAATTACAATATAAAGTGTTTTGCTGATAGAAAGAATATCGGAATCTGGTTTGAAAACAAATCTGGTAAAATAGATAAAATTGCAGCCATTGGAATAAAAGTAAAAAAATGGATTGCTTACCACGGCTTTGCATTAAATATCTCTAATGATCTTAATGTATATAAAAAGATAGTTCCTTGTGGAGTTAGAGATAGAGGGGTTTCAAATTTAATTAAGATCAAAAAACAAAATTATAAAAATATTGAGAATGATTTGATAAAAAATTTTTTATCAAATATTAAAAATTAAGTCTTTTAGTTTTTAACATATTTCTAAAATAATCTGGCGGTGTGGCTCTAAAAGTATATTTTTTCTCATTTATTTTAAATTTTATTTCATAAGAATGTAACATTAAATTTTTATTATTTATTTTTGAGTTATTTGTTGAATTATATTTTTTGTCACCAATAATGGAATTTCCTAAATTAAATAACTGTTTTCTTAGTTGGTGTTTTCTGCCAGTAATTGGATTAAGCCGAATGAAGGTCGCATTATAATTTTTATCTAAGATTTCATATTTTGTTTCAGCTTTTTCAACAATTTTTTTTTTATTTTCAAATCTTATCAGATCATCTTTTATCACACCTTTATCGATTAAAATTAATTCACCATTACATATTGCTAAATAGGTTTTATAAACCTTTCTTAATCTAAAAAGTGAAGTGAGCAGTTGGGCTGTTTCCCTATTCTTTGCAATTACAAAAACACCTGAAGTATCCTTATCTAATCTGTGAACAGAGTAAGGTTTCTCATCTCTAAATAAATTACTTTTTGCAAATATATCAATTATATTTTTTTTAGATTTTGTGCCGCCCTGCACTGAAATTCCTGATTGTTTGTTTAGAACAACAAAATTATCATTATTTTCAATAATTAAATCTTCATTTTCTTTTATAATTTCATTACTAGGATTGTATTTTTTTTTGTGTTGCTCAATTTTTTCCTCAAAATTTAAATTATAAATATTAACTTTGTCACCAGTTTTTACCTTTTGAGAACTTTTTACTTTTTTTTGATTTAATTTTAATCTTCCATTTCTTAGATTTTTTTCAATAAGCCCTTGAGGAATTTTTCCTAAATGATTTCGAATAAATCTATCAATACGCATGTCGTTAAAAGATTTATCTACATTAATTGATTTTTTCATTTTTATTTTAATTTATTGCAACTATTGTTCTCCCTACTTAGCTTAAGATCTTTGCACTTTTTACCTATAGCTATAGAATCATAATAAACAACTGTATCAGCTCTTTTTGGAGGATTGCCTTTATGCATTATATTAAACCTATTAATATTACTTTTGTATATACCAAACTTCATATAGGATTGTTTGCTAATATTATTGTTAGTCAATCCAGTGTAATTAACTACGAGTTCATTATTAGCCCAAATCTTTATAAAACTCTTATTTGGCCAATCAACAAATTCAATGTTAATAACAAAATCATTCCATTTACCTTTTACATTATTTGCTTCTAAAATTTTATAAGTGTCAAATCCTCCAAAACTATGATTTACAAAATCTGTCCATTGTAAATCTCCATTTGGAGCAATTCTAAACATAAAATTTACTGGACCCGCTTTAGAATGTATTTGCCATATAGTATTACTTATAGGAATAGTAAATTCACTATTTTCAGGTATATAAATACTAAATTTAAACCATGTGTTTTTAGACTTTAATCCTAGCATGCTTACTTCAGATCTTTCTCTAAAGGTATTGCATTCATCTGATTTTCTTTGTTGACCACAATCTCCGTCTCCATTTTTAAATTTCCAAGCATATTTGCCAGATCTAACATTTTCATTTTGAATTATTACGCCATTTTTAGGAAAGTTATATAAAGGTGATAAGTGTATTCTACACTTTGTCTTTTTTCCATGACTCCATTGGCAATCAATATTTGATAAGTCTATTAAATCTTTTTCATTATTTAAATTAAACCATGGCATGTCGTCGTCATCTAAAGTATAAAATTGAAAACCATCGATTTTAGGTGGGTTTGCTTTTGAAATATTAGTTGTAAAAAAAAATATTATAATTATTTGAAAAATTATATTTTTCATTTCATTAATATAAAATATTAGATAATTGTTTTACAACATCAATTAAATAAAATATGAATTAAGATTAAGCTGTAGCTTGCTTTTTATCTTCTACTTTTGGTGTATCTTTAGTTGGGTTTTTCTTCTTTTTATCAACTCTTTTTGCTTCAACGTCTCTGTCTACTAATTCAATTACTGCCATTGGTGCATTATCACCATATCTAAATCCAGCTTTTATAATTCTCGTATATCCACCCTTTCTATTTTCATATCTTTTAGAAAGAGTTTTTTTAACTTTATTTGCAGATTTAATGTCTTGTAATTTTGAAATTAAAGTTTTTGTATTAGATAAAGTATCTTTCTTACCCAATGTTATAATTTTATCAGCTTGGGGCTTTAAAACTTTTGCTTTGGGCAAAGTTGTTGTTATTTGCTCATACTTTATTAATGAGTTGAGCATATTTTTAATGAGAGCTTTTCTATGTTCTGATGTTCTGTTGAGCTTTTTATAGCCCATTTTATGTCTCATTAGATAGCTTCCTCTAGTTTTTTAGATAATTCAGCAATATTATCTGGCGGCCAGTTTGGAATTTCCATTCCAAGATATAATGACATTCCAGTTAATACTTCCTTAATCTCATTTAATGATTTTCTACCAAAATTAGGTGTTCTTAACATTTCACCTTCGGATTTTTGAACTAGATCACCAATATAAATGATATTATCATTTTTAAGACAATTCATTGATCTTACAGAAAGTTCTAATTCGTCTACTTTTCTTAATAAATTCTTATTAAACTCTGGCTCTGAAGGTTGTTCTTTAACAATCACTTCTTGTGGCTCATCAAAGTTAACAAACATTCCTAATTGATCTTGGAATATTCTAGCTGAGTATGCAACTGCATCTTCAGCTGAGATTGAACCATTTGTCTCAACTTCCATTGTTAGTTTATCATAATCTAATGCTTTTCCTTCTCTTGCTGTACTAACTGAATAAGAAACTTTTTTTACTGGACTATATAACGAATCTATAGGGATTAAACCAAGTGGTGGTTCTTCAGGTTTATTCATATCAGCAGAAACATATCCTTTTCCAGTTCCTACCGACATTTCCATGTGAAATTTAGTATTTTCATCCAAATTACAAATAACCAAATCTGGGTTTAATATTTCAATATCAGCAACAGGTGTTATATCAGCTGCCTTTATTTCTCCAGGTCCTTTTGCATCAAGTATTAATTTTTTTTGCTCATCAGATGTACTTTTTAAAGCTAAAGATTTTACATTTAATACAATGTCAGTGACATCTTCTCTAACACCTTTAATAGATGTAAATTCATGTAATACACCATCTATCTGAATAGAAGTTACAGCGGTTCCTCTAATTGAGGATAAAAGGATTCTTCTTAATGAATTACCTAGAGTTAATCCGTATCCTTTTTCTAGTGGCTCAGCAGTGATTTTAGCAAATGCTTTATCATCACTCAATTGAACATCCAGTTTTGCTGGTTTAATTAATGATTTCCAATTTTTTGGATTTACTTCTGTTTGCTCCATTAAACTCTCCTTTTTTTAGGTGGTCTTGTACCATTATGTGGCATTGGTGTTGTATCTTTAATTGAAATAATTTTAAATCCTCTAGCCTGTAAAGCTCTTAAAGCAGTCTCTCTGCCAGAACCAGGACCTTTAACTTCAACGGACAATATTTTCATACCAACTTCCAAAGCTTTGGCTGCGGCTGCATCAGCAGCAACTTGTGCTGCGTATGGTGTAGATTTACGTGAGCCTTTAAAGCCTTTCTGACCAGCAGATGCCCAGGAAACTACATTTCCATTGGTATCGGCGATCGAGACTATTGTATTATTAAAAGTAGATTGCACATATGCAATTCCATTTAGAATATTTTTTTTTCCTTTTTTCTTTTTAGAATATGAACTTTTTTTAGTCTTAACTTCTGATTTCTGTTCTTTATTTTCAGTTGCTTCTTTTTTCATTATTTTTTAAGTGGAGTTAATTTCTTACCTGCAATTGCAATTGCTTTTCCTTTTCTAGTTCTAGAATTACATCTGGTTCTTTGACCTCTAACAGGAAGTTTTTTTCTATGCCTAGACCCTCTATAAGTTGCAAGATCGATTAGTCTTTTTATACTTAATGATGTTTCTCTTCTTAGATCACCTTCAACAGTAAATTTTTGATCAATATACTCTCTAATTTTTAAAATTTGATCATCAGTTAATTCATTTACTCTCTTTGATTTTGGTATTTCTAATTCATTACAAATTTGATGAGAAAATTTATTTCCAATTCCATATATATATGTAAGTCCAACATGAACTAATTTGTTTTGTGGTATGTTTACACCTGCAATACGAGCCATAATTTTTGTGATAAATTGTGACTTTTATATAAGAAGATTAGTCAAAGTCAACGTCTTAAACATTCAAAAAAGCCTTTATTTTGCTTGTTATTTTATCAATTTCCATCGTACCATCAATCTCATGAAAATTTGAATTTTTAGAATAGTAATCCAATACTGGTCTAGTTGTCTCTATATAAGTATCATATCTCTTTAATATCGTAACTAATTCGTCGTCAGTTCTTTTTTCTAAAACTTTTCTTTTTTTTATTCTTTCTACAATCGTTTCTTTATTTACATTTAAGAAAAAAATATAATCAATTTTTTGATTTGAATCTTTTAATAATATATCTAAATTTTTAGCTTGGCTAAGCGATCTAGGATAGCCATCAAAAATCAATTTTTGCTTTTTACTAGGATCAAAAACGTATATTTTTAAAAGACTATTTACAATTTCATCACTAACAAATTTTCCCTCATTCATATTATTTATTATTTTTTTTCCTATATCTGTGTCTTTTTTTATTTCTTCTCTTAAAATATCACCTGTAGAAATTTGATAAGCGTTTAATTTTTTAACCAAATATTTTGCCTGCGTGCCTTTTCCAGCTCCTGGTGGACCAAACAATATTATATTCACTTATCTACCAAATTTTGTTTTTTTTATCAGTTGCTCGTATTGAGAACTCATCATCCTTGTTTGAATTTGCGTAACAGTATCAATTGCAACAACAACAACAATTAAAACAGAAGCACCACCTAAATAAAATGGAATAGGATAATTTGCAATTAGAAATTCTGGCATCAAACATACAAGTGCAAGATATAAAGCTCCTATAGTTGTAAGTCTTGTAAGAATTGTGTCTATATAGATTGCAGTGCTTTCACCTGGTCTTATACCAGGAATAAATCCACCATATTTTCTTAAATTCTCAGCTGTTTCAGTTGGATTAAAAGTTATTGAAGTATAAAAAAAAGTAAAAAATATTATTCCTGATGCATATAGCAGCATGTACAACGGTTGTCCTTGAGAAAAATATGATGAAATATTTAAAAATGTTTCATTTTGAGAAACATTAAAATTTGAAAAGGTAACTGGCAATAATAATAATGCTGAAGCAAAAATTGCAGGTATTACACCTGCTGAATTAATTTTTAAAGGTAAATGTGAAGAGTCTCCACCATACATTTTATTCCCCATTTGTCTTTTAGGATAATTTATGAGAATTTTTCTCAACGCTCTTTCCATAAATACAATAAACATTATTGTTGCAACAAGCAGTACAAATATAAAAATTATCATTACTGTTGAAATTGCTCCTGTTCTTCCTAATTCAAATGTCGTTACTAAGGCTCTTGGAATTTCGGCAACGATTCCAGAAAAAATAATTAATGAAATACCATTACCAATACCTCTTTGAGTAATTTGTTCACCAAGCCACATTAAAAAAATAGTTCCAGCAACAATTGTTGTTACTGTTGAAATTTTAAAGAATATTCCTGGATTTATTACTAAATCCGCTGAAGATTCTAATCCAACTGCCAATCCATATCCTTGTATAGTTGCTAATAAAACTGTTCCATATCTAGTAATTTGTGTAATTTTTTGTCTTCCTATCTCACCTTGGGCCTTTAAATTTTTAAAATAATCAGAAACTCCTGTAAGTAATTGAACGATAATTGACGATGATATATATGGCATTATTCCAAGAGCAAATATTGCCATTCTGCTTACAGCACCACCTGCAAAAACGTTAAACATACCCAATAACCCTTTTTGGTTTCCTTCCATCATTATTTGAAGTTGTTCTGGGTCAATTCCTGGTAAAGGAACAAAAGTGCCCAATCTATAAACTGAAAGTATAAATAGTGTAAACAGTATTCTGTTTCTTAAATCATTAGATTGTGTTGAAGCACTCATTATTTAGATTGATTTTTAACAGTAATTTGCCCGCCAGCTTTTTCAATTTTTTCTTTGGCGGTTTTAGACAAATAATCTACTTCAATATCAATTTTAGAATTAAAATCACCATTTGATAAAACTTTAAATTTATTAATTGATTTTCTAAATAATTTAGATTTTTTTAATGTATCAATATTTATTTTCGTGTCTGCACTAATTTTTTTATTATCAATTAGTTTTTGTAAATCACCTAAATTTATTATTGCTACATCGTTTTTGCTTATAGGGTTGAAACCTCTTTTGGGCAATCTCCTATATAATGGCATTTGACCACCTTCAAAACTTTTAATGGCAACACCTGATCTTGATTTTTGTCCTTTTACACCCCTTCCAGAAGTTTTTCCTTTTCCAGATCCTATTCCTCTTCCTACTCGAATTTTCTTTATCTTTGTATTATTTAAAGAATTTAACGATGTCATTATCCTCTTTTCTCAATTATTTCTGATATTTTTTTATTTCTTAAATTTGAAATGTTTTTTGGCGAATTTTGTTTTGAAAGAGCTTTTACACATGCTCTAATTACATTATGTGGATTTGCTGTACCTAAAGATTTAGCTACAATATCTTTAATTCCAAGTACTTCACAAACAGCTCTAACTGGACCACCAGCAATTATACCAGTACCTTTTGGAGCTGACCTTAATTTAATTTTACCAGCACCATCTTTACCATATATATCATGATGAATTGTTCGTCCATCTCTTAAAGGTATTTGTATTAAGTTTCGCCTAGCTAGTTCATTAGCTTTTTTTATTGCATCTGGAACTTGTTTTGCTTTCGCATGAGCAATACCAATTTTTCCATTTTGATTACCCACTACTACTAGTGCAGAAAACCCAAATCTTCTTCCTCCCTTAACAACTTTGGTTATTCTGTTTATGTGAACTAGTTTTTCTACAAATTCAGTATTTTTATCCATATTTTAAAATTCCATCCCATTTTTTCTTAATGTTTCAGCAAATATTTTTACTCTACCGTGATATTTATATATACCCCTATCAAAGTAAATTTTTTTTATATTTTTTTCGGTTGCTTTTTTTGCCAAAATTTCTGCTACAATAGTAGATAATTCTGATTTATTTTTTTTTTGTGCTTTAATTTCTTTATCTACTGACGAAGCTGAAACTAAAGTAATATTTTTTATATCATCTATTATTTGCGCACTTATATTCTTTGTAGATCTTGAAACACTTAATCTGTATCGATCTTTAGATACATTTTTAAGTTTTTTTCTTACCCTAAATCTTTTTCTTTCAATTGTGTTTAATCTCATTATTTTTTCTTACCTTCTTTTCTTAAAATATATTGACCTTTTTCTTTTATGCCTTTTCCTTTATAAGGCTCAGGTGGTCTAATACTTTTTATTTGTGATGCAACCATACCTACTTGTTGTTTATTTGAGCCACTTATTTTTACAGTTGTTTGTTTTTCAACAGCTATTTTAATACCATCTGGAATGTCATAATTAATGTCATGACTAAATCCTAGTTGCATATTTAAAACATTTCCTTTTAAAGCTGCTCTGAAACCAACTCCTGTAAGTTCAAGTACTTTCTCATAACCGCTGCTTGCACCAACAATAGCATTATTAAGTAAACTTCTATTCATGCCCCATAATCTTTTCGATGTATCATCAAGTTTCTTAGGTTTTATTGAAACATCTTTTCCTTCTGTAATATTAAGTTCAAACATTTCTAAATCTAGTTTAATTGCCTGTTTACCTAACGGTCCCTCAATATTAATTGTATTTCCAGATAACAAGACTTTTACTTTATCTGGAATTGGAATGTTTATTTTTCCTATTTTAGACATTAAAATACCTTACAAATAATTTCACCACCGAGTTTTTTCTTTCTTGCATCGATATCTGTCATTACACCTTGTGGTGTAGATACAATTGCAATACCAAGACCATTATTTATTTTTGGCAGACTACTCGCGCTAGAAAAAATCCTCCTGCCTGGTTTGGAGATTCTTTCAATAGTATTTATAACTGGATTTCCTGAGTTATATTTTAAATTAATTTCAATTAAAGGTTTTTTGTCATCATTGATTTTGTAATCTATGATATAACCTTCGGACTTTAATACATCAGCAATCTTAGCCTTAAATTTTGACGATGGTAATGAGACTTTACTGTGATTTCTCATTTGAGCATTTTTAATTCTTGCTAACATATCACCTATTGGATCACTTAAACTCATATTTTCCTTTCTACCAACTCGATTTTACCATTCCAGGAATTTTACCTTCTAAACCAAGTTGTCGAAGGGCTATTCTTGAAATTTTTAATTTTCTGTAAACACCGTGTGGTCTTCCTGTAATTTGACACCTATTCATTACTCTGACTTTTGCAGAATTTCGGGGTAATTTTGACAACTTTTGCTGAGCTTTAAATCTTTCTTCTAAAGATAATTTTTTATCCATTAATATTTTTTTTAACTTCAATCTTTTCTTATAAAATTTATCTGACAATTTTATTCTTTTATTATTCTTATTTATCGCACTCATTTTAGCCATTAATTGCTCCTTTTTTCACTAAATGGAAAATTTAAATGTTTTAATAATTCAAAACTGTGTTCTACTTTTTGAGATTTAATAACTATAGTAATGTCTAAACCTCTGATTTTGTCGACTTTATCAAAATTTACCTCAGGAAATATGATGTGTTCTTTTACACCAAAGGTATAATTACCAAATTTATCAAAACCGTTAAGACTTAACCCTCTAAAATCTTTTATTCTTGGTAATGCTATATTTGTTAATCTATCAATAAATTCATACATTTTATTTTTTCTCAATGTTACTTTCAATCCTGAATTAGTGTTTTTTCTAGTTTTAAAATTTGCAATGGATTTTTTGAATTTAGTTACTACAGGCATTTGACCTGTGATATTTGCCATGTCCTCTTGGCAGGATTTTAGAATTTTTTGATCATTTCCATCAAGACCTAAACCCATATTCAAAACAATTTTTTGTATTCTTGGACCCATATATAAATTTTTATAACCGAACTTTTCTTTTAATGTTGGCTCAATATCTTTGGTAATGGTTAGCTTTAATCTAGGTATCATTATTTTTTAGCCTCATTTTTATTTTTGGTATCAAAAATTGCTAAGTTCGAGAGGTTTATAAAATTTTCCTTTGATATTATTCCACCTTTCTTTTCTTTTGTAGTTTTCACATGTTTTTTTATCATGTTGATACCTTTTACTTTTGCTCTATTATTTTTTCTATCAATTTCAATCACATCACCATCTTTATTTTTATCTTTGCCACTCAATATTTTTACTTTCACACCTTTTTTAATCATTACAAAACCTCTGGTGCCAACGAAATTATTTTCATTTGCCCTCTATTTCTTAATTCTCTGGTAACTGGTCCAAAAATCCTTGTGCCTATAGGCTCTCCTTTATCATCTGTCAGAACAGCTGCATTATTATCAAATCTTACTTTAGACCCATCATTTCTATGGATTCCTTTTTTTACTCTAACAACTACAGCCTTATGTACTGCACCTTTTTTAACTTTTCCTTTCGGTATTGCTTCTTTTACAGCCACTACAATAGTATCTCCGATACTTGCATACCTTCTTTTTGATCCACCTAAAACTTTTATACATTCTATCTTTTTTGCTCCAGTGTTATCAGCCACAAATAATTCTGTCTGAACTTGTATCATTTGGAAACTCCTATCACTTCAAATTTTTTCGACTTTGAGTAAGGTTTGCACTCTTGTATTGATACTTTATCACCGTTTTTACATTTATTCTCTTCGTCATGTACACTATATTTTTTTCTAGCTTTAATCACTTTTTTCAATACAGGATGTTGGTATTTTCGCTCAACTAAAACTGTAATAGTTTTATTTGGTTTATCGCTTACAACAATTCCACTTAATATTTTTTTAGGCATCTTTTCTCACTATAAATGTTTTTAATCTTGCAATATTTTTCTTTGTTTCATTTATCTTTGATGGACTTTTTATTTGACCATTAATTTTTTGAAATCTAAAATTAAATAAGTCCTTTTTTAACTTATCTATATTTTTCAAAGCTTGTTCTTTTGTCAATTTTTTTATCTCACTTTTTTTCATTTAAATTCTTTTAATAAATTTACATTTTATTGGTAGTTTAGCTGAAGCTTTGTAAAGAGCTTCTCTAGCAATTTCTTCTGTTACTCCGTCAACTTCAAATAAAATTCTTCCTGGTTTAACTCTACATGCCCAATATTCGGGTGAACCCTTACCTTTACCCATTCTTACTTCTGTGGGTTTTTTTGATACTGGTATATTTGGGAACATTCTTGTCCAAACTCTGCCTTGTCTTTTCATGTGTCTTGTTAAAGCAACTCTAGCTGCCTCTATTTGTCTGGATATAATTCTTTCAGGTTGAATTGCTTTCAATCCGAAAGAACCATAATTCATAGCATTACATCTGGAAGCATTGCCATGGATTCTTCCTTTATGTGCTTTTCTAAATTTTGTTCTTGTTGGTTGTAACATTATTATGTTTTGTTCCTTTCTTGGCTAAATTCTTTTGTAAATATTTCTCCTTTATATATCCATACTTTTATTCCAATTATTCCATAAGTTGTAAGAGCTTCTGCTTCAGCGTAATCAATATCTGCCCTTAAAGTATGGGATGGAATGCTACCATCTCTTAACCACTCTGTTCTTGCAATTTCGTTTCCACCAAGTCTTCCACTACAAGACACTTTAATTCCTTTTGCTCCTAACCTTAATGCAGATTGCATTGCTCTCTTCATTGCTCTCCGATATGAAACACGTTTAACCAACTGTTGAGCAATATTCTCGGCAACTAAAAATGAATTTGTCTCAGGTTTTTTAACTTCCTTAATATTTAAGACTATTTCATTAGCACTCAATTTTGATAATTTCCCTTTAATTTTTTCTATATCACTTCCCTTTTTTCCAATTACAAACCCAGGTCTAGAAGTATAAATTGTTACGAAACATTTTTTTGCTGACCTTTCTATCATGACTTTAGAGACTCCAGAGTTAATAACATTTTTTTTAATAAATTCTCTAATTTTAAAATCTTCAATTAAATAATTTCCAAAATCTTGTTTCTTTGCATACCAGACGGAGTCCCATCCTCTATTGATACCTAATCTTAAACCTACTGGATTAACCTTTTGTCCCATGTTCCTTCTCTTTTTGCTTCATTTGTTCACTCAAAACTATCGTTACGTTTGAGTATGGTTTCATAATTTCTGCAGCCCTACCTTTGGCTCTAGCTCTAAATCTTTTCATTATTACCTGTTTTCCACAGAATGCTTCTTTCACAACTAAATTATCAATATCATATTGAAAATTATTTTCTGCATTAGCAACTGCAGATGATATTGTTTTTTTAACATCTTTAGAAATTCTTTTTTCTGAGAAAGATAAATCTCTAATGGCAATTTCTACTTTTTTACCAACTATTGATTTAAGTATAGGTTTTAATTTTCTAACGCTAGATCTTACATTCTTATTTATTGATCTAACTTGTTTTAAATCTATGTCTTTTTTTGAACTCATATTTATTTCTTATCAGCTCCCTTAGCTCCACCCTCAACTTTTGCTTTTTTATCAGCTGGTGTATGACCAAAAAACTGTCTTGTTGGAGCAAATTCTCCAAATTTGTGACCCACCATGTCTTCAGATACTGTTATTGGTATAAATTTTTTGCCGTTATAAATTAAGAAACTAAATCCAACGAAGTCAGGTATTATTGTAGACTTTCTAGACCAAGTTTTAATTGGTTTTTTATTAGGATCATTTTTAATCTTTTCAACTTTTTTGATTAAACTTTCCTCAACAAACGGTCCTTTCCAAACAGATCTTGCCATATATTAAGCTCTCTTCTTCTTTCTTCTCCTTATTATAAATTTGTCAGTTCTTTTATTGTCTCTTGTTTTTAATCCCTTAGCAGATTGTCCAGTAGGAGAAACAGGATGTCTACCGCCTGCAGATTTTCCTTCACCACCACCATGTGGGTGATCCACTGGATTTTTAACAACTCCTCTGGTATGTGGTCTTCTTCCCAGCCATCTTGATCTACCAGCTTTACCAATTTTAATGTTTTTTTGATCAGGATTAGATAATACTCCAATTGTAGCCAACGCTCTTGAGTCTATTTTTCTTACTTCACCTGAAGTCATTTTTATAATTGAGTAATTTCCATCGATACCTGAAATCGTTACAGAAGAACCGGCTGCTCTTGCTATTTTTCCGCCAGCTCCTGGCTGTATTTCAACATTATGTATATCAATACCTACTGGAATGTCCTGTAATGGTAAACAATTTCCTATTTTAATTTCTGAAGAAGAACCATTTTGAATATGATCACCAACTTTTATTTTTTGCGGAGCAAGATAATAAAATTTTTGATTATCCTCAAATTTAACTAACATTATGTGACATGACCTGTTAGGGTCATACTCAATTCTTTCTACAATTGCTTTCATATCTTTCTTTTTTCTATAAAAATCTATTTTTCTATACTTGTGTTTATGTCCTCCACCATGATTTCTAGATGTTATACGACCATAATTATTTCTTCCTTTTGAAGAATAATTTGCACTTGTTAATGGTTTATAAGGCTTGCCCTTCCATAAACCTTCTCTACTTGTTAAAATAGTACCTCTGGTAGATTTTGTATAAGGTTTGAATGTTTTTAAAGCCATAATTTAAATTCCTGTTGTTAAGTCAATATTTTGACCCTTCTTAAGAGTAATAATTGCCTTTTTAAAACCTTTCTTTTTTACTTTCTTCCCTCTTGAGGATTTAATTCGAGTTTGTTTATTAATAATATTAATTTTTGTAACATTTACTTTAAATATTTTCTCAATTGATCCCTTTAGAGTTTTTTTATTAGCACTTTGAGGTACTTTAAAAACAATTTTATTTTGCTCTGACAAATTTGTTGATTTCTCAGTCACAACAGGGAACAAGATTTTATCATATAAGTTTAGTTTATCCATTATTGATACCTTTTTTCCAATTCTTTGACTGAGCTCTCAGTAAAAATAATTTTTTTATATTTTACTATATCAAATGCACTGAAATGATTTGCATCCGTTAATTTGACATTAGGAATATTTCTAGTTGATCTTAAGATATTAGCTTTTGATTTTGTATCTACAATGAGCAATGAATTATTTGCATCAAACTTCTTTAAAAATTCAAACATCTCTTTTGTTTTTTCAATTTTTTTTCCAAAATCATCAAAAATAATTACGTTATTAGATTTATTTTTTTCAGTAATAAGTGAGGCTATACTCATTTTTTTTTCACTCTTATTCAACTTTCTAGTTTTATAATTATCCTGACCTTTTGGTCCATGAGCTATTCCCCCACCTACAAATATAGGAGCCTTTTTACTAGAGTGTCTTGCATTACCAGTACCTTTTTGTGAGTAAATTTTAGACGTTGAGCCAGTTATTTCATTTCTTTGCTTTGTTTTTGCTTTTCTGCCTTTAAAGTTTGCATTCAATTTATAGATAACACCACTCACTAATTGATTATTAACTTTAGCGCTAAAAATTTTATCTAGCACCTCTATGCTCTGTTTTTTTCCATCAATACTTAATTTATCTATTTTCATTTATTTTTTCTTTTTATCGGCTAATTTTTTTTGTTTTTCAATTTGCTCAATTTTTTCTTCAATTGACATTCGGTTAATTTCTTTAACTGATTTTCTAATTAGAACTTCTGTATTTTTTGATCCAGGAATAGAACCTTTTAAATATAGCAAATTATTTTCTTTGTCAGTTTTTATAACTTCAATATTTTGTATAGTTCTAATTTTATCTCCCATATGACCAGCCATTTTTTTTCCTTTAAAAACTTTACCTGGGTCTTGGTTCTGTCCAGTTGAACCATGTGCTCTGTGAGAAATCGATACTCCATGTGATGCTCTTAATCCACCAAAATTATGTCTTTTCATCGCACCAGCAAACCCTTTACCAATAGTCCTTGATTTAACATCAACAAATTTAACATTCTCAAATATTTCTAATCCAATTTCATTTCCTTCTTTATAATTCTCAATATTTTCTAACCTAAATTCTTTTAGAGTTTTTTTTGGTTCTGTATTTTTTTTAGCAAAATAGCCTTTCATAGCTTTAGTTAGTTTTGAGTTTTTAATTTTTCCAAACCCTATTTGGACTGCACTATATCCACGGTTTTCTTTATTTATAACGTTTATAACTCTGCCAGTTTCCATCTTTAACACCGTTACTGGAACTGATTGCCCAGTTTTAAAAAACTCTCTAGACATTCCTATTTTTTTTCCAATTAAAGCTAAATTATCCATTATATTTTAATCTCCACATCTACACCCGATGCTAAATCAAGTTTCATTAGTGCTTCAACTGTTGCAGGTGTAGGTTCAATAATATCAATTAATCTTTTATGTGTTCTTGTTTCAAATTGTTCTCTACTTTTTTTATCAATATGTGGTGATCTTAGAACAGTATATCTCTCTATTTTTGTAGGTAGAGGAATTGGACCTTTAATATTAGCCCCTGTTCTTTTAACAGTATTTACGATCTCTTCAGTGGACTGATCCAAGACCTTGTTATCGTAAGCTCTTAATTTTATTCTAATATTTTGTTTATCCATGATTAACCTGTTTTTTTTGTTACCTCATCTTGAACATTTTGTGGAACCTTGTCGTAATGATCAAAAAACATTGAGTATTGTGCTCTACCTTGTGACATAGATCTTAAGCTATTTATATAACCAAACATATTTGCTAATGGAACCATTGCAGTTATTACTGTTGCATTTCCTCTTTGTTCTTGTGTACTTATTTGACCTCTTCTACTATTTAAATCACCTATTACATCTCCCATATAATCTTCTGGAGTGACTACTTCTACTCTCATTACTGGTTCTAAAAGTTTTAGAGTTCCTCGAGTGCATGCCTCTTTAAAACATTGTCTAGAAGCAAGCTCAAAGGCTAATACACTTGAGTCAACATCATGGTGTAAACCATCTAAGATTGTAACTTTATAATCAATTAAAGGAAAACCAGCTAGAATACCACCATCAGCTATTGTCTCTACACCTTTTTCAACACCCGGAATAAATTCTTTAGGTATAGCTCCACCTTTAATTTTACTTTCGATTTCTCGTCCTTTACCAGGTTCTAATGGTTCAACAGATAATTTAACTCTAGCAAACTGTCCTGCTCCACCACTCTGCTTTTTATGAGTATAATCAAATTCAGCTGCACTCAATATTGTTTCTCTATAAGCAACTTGAGGTGCACCTACATTTGCCTCAACTTTGAATTCTCTTTTCATTCTATCAACGATAATATCTAAATGTAATTCACCCATTCCTTTAATTATTGTTTGACCTGACTCTTCATCTGATGACACTCTAAATGACGGATCTTCTTTAGCTAATCTTCCTAATGCTTCACCCATTTTTTCTTGATCAGCTTTTGATTTAGGTTCAACTGCAATTTCTATAACTGGATCTGGAAATTCCATTGGTTCAAGCAATACTGGTGAATCTTTATTTGCTAATGTATGACCTGTTATAGTATTTTTTAGTCCAGCGAGTGCAACAATATCGCCTGCGCTTGCTTCTTTGATATCTTCTCTTGAATTAGCGTGCATTAGAAGCATTCTTCCAACTCTTTCTTCTTTATCTGAAGAGGTATTATAAACTCCAGTTCCAGATTTAACTGTGCCTGAATAAATTCTTATAAATGTAAGACTTCCTACAAATGGATCTGTTGCTACTTTAAAAGCTAAAGCTGAAAAAGGGGCACTATCCTCAAACTTCATTTCAATTTCCTCATCAGATCCTGGTTTTGTCCCCATTATAGATCCAAGATCCTCTGGACTTGGCAAGTAATCCACAACAGCATCTAATAATGGTTGAACACCTTTGTTTTTAAAAGCAGAACCTGTTAAAACTGGAACGAACTCGAAATTTAAACATCCTTTTCTTACACATTTAATCAAATCTTCTTGTTTAATTTCCTCACCACCTAAATAGGCTTCCATTAATTTTTCATCCTGCTCAACAGCTGTCTCAACTAATTCTTGTCTGTATTTTTGACAAATTTCTTTTAGATCATCTGGAATATCTTTTTCTTCCCATTCAGCACCTAGATCTTCATTTTTCCATACAATTGCTTTCATTTTAACTAAATCAACAACACCTTGTAATGATGCCTCTATTCCAATAGGCACCTGCATAACTAGAGGTTTAGCTCCAAGTCTATCTTTAATCATATCCACGCATCTAAAGAAATCTGCACCAGTCCTATCAAGTTTATTAACGAAACAAATTCTAGGAACTTTATATTTATCGGCTTGTCTCCAAACCGTTTCAGATTGTGGTTCTACACCAGCGACACCGTCAAATACAGCAACAGCACCGTCCAAAACCTTTAAAGATCTCTCAACTTCAATTGTAAAATCAACATGACCCGGGGTATCAATAATATTAACTCTATGCTCTCTCCAAAAACAAGTGGTTGCAGCTGACGTTATTGTTATACCTCTTTCCTGCTCTTGTTCCATCCAATCCATCGTGGCAGCACCATCATGAACTTCACCAATTTTATGACTCTTTCCTGTATAGTATAAAATTCTTTCTGTAGTTGTAGTTTTACCAGCATCTATGTGGGCCATAATGCCAATGTTTCTATATTTATTTAGTGGATGAGTTTTTGCCATATTATTTACCATCTAAAATGTGCAAAAGCTTTATTAGACTCTGCCATTTTATGTGTATCTTCTTTCTTTTTTATTGCTGAACCTCTTTTTTGATAAGCATCAAAAATTTCATTAAATAATTTATCTGACATTTTTTTATCTTTCCTTTTTCTTGATGCATCAATAATCCATCTAAGCGCTAGTGCTTGTGATCTTTTAGCTTTAACTTCTACAGGAACTTGATATGTAGCTCCACCAACACGTCTCGATCGAACTTCTACAGTTGGTCTTACATTATTAATTGCATCATTAAATACTGTTAAAGGTTCATCTTTTGATTTTGATTTAATTTTATCAATAGCGTCATAAACAATTTTTTCTGCGATAGTTTTTTTACCATCTAGCATTATTGAATTAATTAATTTTGGAATTATTACTGATTTATATTTAGGATCTACAATCGGAATTTTTTTAGGAGCTTTTCTTTTTCTAGACATTATTATTTACCTTTTTTCGTTCCATATAAAGAACGTCTCTGTTTTCTGTTTGCAACTCCTTGCGTATCTAAATTGCCACGAAGTATATGATATCTTACACCGGGCAAATCTTTAACTCGTCCACCTCTTATCATTACTACCGAGTGCTCTTGTAGATTATGTCCTTCTCCAGGAATATATGCTGTAACTTCAAAACCATTTGATAATCTAACTCTTGCAACTTTTCTTAATGCTGAGTTTGGCTTCTTAGGAGTAGTAGTATAAACTTTTACACAAACACCCCTTTTTAAAGGTTGTTTTTGTAACGCTGGAACTTTGTTCCTAGCGATTTGTTTTTCTCGTCCTTTTCTTAACAACTGGTTTATCGTTGGCATAAAATTTAATATAAGTTTGATTTTAGATGAAATAACTGTCAGGTTATTTGTGGCAGCGTTTAGTGCACTAGTCACTACATTCCAACCAAAAACACGCACAAAATACTATAGAATTTCCATTTGTCAAATTAAAAGACATGGAAAGTTGACGTTTTTTTATTGATTTACGGGGCTTTCTGCTTGCTCAATCTTCTCGTTCTCAGCAATGAATTTTTCATCATCTAAACGAGCTTTCTTGTTCCACAAATTTTTAACAGATCCAGTTCCGGCTGGAACTAATCTACCAACAATTACATTTTCTTTTAATCCTGATAGTTTATCTACTTTACCTTTAATAGCAGCGTCTGTTAAAACTCTTGTTGTTTCTTGGAAAGAAGCAGCTGAAATAAATGACTCTGTTTGAAGTGAGGCTTTGGTTATTCCCATTAAAACTCTTTCTCCAACAGCAGGATTTTTTCCGTCTTTAACAAGTTGTTCGTTAGTATTTTCAAATTTAATTCTATCAACAATTTCACCAGGTAAATATGTACTATCTCCTTGGACTTTTACTTCAACTTTTTTCAGCATTTGTCTTAAGATAACTTCAATGTGTTTGTCATTTATAATTACACCTTGTAGTCTATAAACATCTTGTACCTGATTTACAAAATATTCAGTTAATTCTTCAATACCTAAAATTCTAAGAATATCATGAGGCAATGGTTGACCATCTAACAAATATTCACCTTTTTTAATTTTTTCACCTTGATTAAAATTAATGTGTTTTCCTTTTGGTATTAAATAACTAGATGTATCACCACTTTCAGATTCAATTGTTACTCTTTGTTTACCTCTTACCTCTTTACCAAATATTACTTTACCGTCATTTTCTGCAATAATTGCACTATCTTTTGCTTTTCTAGCCTCGAATAATTCAGCAACTCTTGGTAAACCTCCTGTAATATCCTTAGTTTTTGTAGTCTCTTTAGGTAATCTAGCTATTACATCTCCAGCTGAAATTTTTTGACCATCTTTAACAGATAAAATTGAATCTGGTACTAAGTAGTATCTTGCTTCATTGTCATCAGCTTTTTTAACTACATTTCCTTTTGCATCTCTTAAAGTAATTCTTGGTTTTAAATCCGTATTCTTAGATTGTGTTTTCCAATCAACAACAGCTTTGGTAGAAATTCCTGTTGCATCATCAGTTGTTTCTGCGATTGATACACCGTCTATTAAATCTACATAATTTGCTATCCCGTCTTTTTCAGCAATAACTGGAGTTGTGTATGGATCCCACTCACATATTTTTGCTCCTTTTTTAACCTTATCTTCATTCTCAAAGAATAGTTTTGAACCATACGGCACTTTATATGATGCTACTTGAAGTCCGTTGTCGTCCTCGATAGAAAGCTCTGTATTTCTTCCCATTACAATTAAATTCTTTTTTGAATCAATTAATAAATTTGTATTAACAATCTTAAGTGTACCATCGTTGTTTGATACTATTTGAGAGTCTTGTTTTACAGAAGCTGTTCCTCCAACGTGGAAAGTTCTCATTGTAAGTTGAGTACCTGGTTCACCAATTGATTGTGCTGAGATCATTCCAATTGCCTCTCCAACATGAACCATTTTTCCTCTTGAAAGATCTCTTCCGTATGATGTGGCGCAAACACCTTCTTTCATTCCACATGTCATTACTGAATAGACATTTAAGCTCTTTACACCTGCAGAATCTATTTTTTCACATCCTGCTTCGTCGATCATTTGATCTTTTTTGATTAATACTTCCCCAGTTAATGGATTTTTTACATCTTTTGCAACAACTCTTCCGAGAGCTCTTTCTGACAAACTAACCATTATGTTACCACCTTCTAAAACTTCCGTAAGTTTTATGGAACCACATTTTTTTGTACATTTAGGTGCAGTTATTGTTAAATCTTGAGCAACATCGCAAAGTCTTCTAGTTAAGTATCCTGAGCTTGCTGTCTTTAGTGCTGTATCTGCTAATCCTTTTCTAGCACCGTGTGTCGAATTAAAATACTCTAGAGCTGTTAATCCCTCTTTGAAGTTTGATGTAATTGGAGACTCAATAATTTCTCCAGATGGTTTAGCAATTAATCCTCTCATACCCGCTAATTGCTTCATTTGAGCCGCAGAACCTCTTGCACCACTATCTGCCATCATAAATACTGAATTAATTTTTAGACCATCTTCTGTCATCTCTGTAGCAGAAATTCTTTTCATCATTTCAGATGCAACTTTATCCGTACATTTTGACCAAGCATCAATAACTTTATTATATTTTTCACCTCTAGTTATTAACCCTTCTGCATATTGGTTTTCATAATCCGATATTAATTTTTTTGTTTCATCAATTAATTGCTGTTTGTTATCTGGAATTACTAAATCGTCTTTACCAAATGATATTCCAGCTTTGAAAGCATGTTTAAATCCAAGATCTTTTAATTTATCACAGAATATTACTGTACTTTTTTGACCAGAAAATCTGAATACATGATCAATAACCTCAGAAACTATTTTTTTTGGTAGTAATCTGTCAACTAGAGCAAATTTATTATTTGTGTTTTTTGGAATTAAGTTAGCTAATAAAAATCTTCCAGCTGTACTAATATGTTTTTCATATTTAGTATTACCTTTTTCATCAACGGTTGCAAATCGTGAAACTATTCTTGAATGAACTTTAATTTGGCCAATTTCTAAAGCATGTTCAATCTCTGATGTATTAACAAAATAACCTTCTACTCTATCAGTTTGATATGGTGGTTGGGAAAGATAATATATGCCTAAAATCATGTCCTGACTTGGAACAATTATAGGTTTTCCATTTGATGGACTTAAAATGTTATTTGTAGACATCATTAAAACCCTTGCTTCTAATTGTGCCTCTAAACTTAATGGAACGTGTACGGCCATTTGATCACCATCAAAATCTGCATTGAATGCAGCACACGTAAGAGGATGTAATTCAATTGCATTTCCTTCAATTAATTTTGGTTCAAATGCTTGAACACCTAACCTATGAAGGGTTGGAGCTCTGTTTAATATAACTGGGTGTTCTCTAACAATTAATTCTAAAGCATCCCAAACCTCATTTCTTTCTCTCTCAACAAGTTTTTTTGCTTGTTTTATTGTTGAAGCGAGTCCAAGTTTATTCAATCTTGCATACAAAAATGGTTTGAACAATTCTAAAGCCATTTTCTTAGGCAAGCCACATTCGTGTAATTTTAAATCTGGTCCAACTACGATCACTGATCTTCCAGAGTAATCTACTCTCTTACCCAATAAATTTTGTCTAAATCTTCCTTGTTTACCTTTTAACATCTCTGCTAAAGATTTTAGAGGTCTTTTACCTGTTCCTGTGATTACTCTTCCTCTTCTGCCATTGTCAAATAAAGCATCTACGGACTCTTGAAGCATTCTTTTTTCATTTCTCACAATTATATCTGGAGCTTTAAGGTCCATTAATCTTTTTAAACGGTTATTTCTATTTATAACTCTTCTATATAAATCGTTTAAATCAGAAGTAGCAAATCTACCTCCATCCAGAGGTACTAATGGTCTTAACTCAGGAGGAATTACTGGTATCGTTGTTAAAATCATCCATTCTGGTTTGTTTCCTGTCTCTATAAAAGACTCAATTAGTTTTAATCTTTTAATTGATCTTTCTTCTGAAACTTTCGATTTTGTCTCTTTAATTGATCTAATTAAGGCTTCTTTTTCTTGCTCTAAATCTATTGATTTTAAAATTTCTAGAATTGCCTCAGCTCCAATACCTGCGGTAAATGACTCTTCGCCATACTCATCTTGATATTTTATAAGTTCTTCTTCACCTAAAAGCTGGTTCTTTTTAAGTCCTGTTAAGCCTGGTTCAATTACTATAAAATTTTCAAAATATAGCACTCTTTCAACCTCTTTAAGCTTCATATCTATTGCTAGAGATATTCTGCTTGGCAAAGATTTTAAAAACCATATATGAGCGACTGGAGTAGCTAAATTAATATGGCCCATTCTTTCACGTCTCACATTTGACTTTGTAACCTCAACACCGCATTTTTCACATATAATTCCTCTGAATTTCATTCTTTTGTACTTACCACAAAGACACTCATAATCCTTTATGGGTCCAAATATCCTTGCACAAAATAATCCATCCTTTTCAGGTCTAAAAGTTCTATAATTTATTGTTTCAGGCTTTTTGATTTCTCCATAAGTCCATGATTTGATTTTCTCTGGACTAGCAAGTGTTATTTTTATGCTATTAAAATTTTGGGCTTCTGAAATTTCTGAAGATTTAAATAGATCCGTTAATTCTTTACTCATATTAATTTAGCTCCACATTTAGTGCTAGTGATTTAATTTCTTTAACTAAAACGTTAAATGACTCAGGTATACCTGATTCAAAATTTTCTTCACCTTTAACTATTGTTTCATAGACTTTAACTCTTCCAGCCACATCATCTGACTTAACGGTAAGAATTTCTTGTAGTGTATATGAAGCTCCATAAGCCTCTAATGCCCAAACTTCCATTTCACCAAATCGCTGACCTCCTAACTGTGCTTTACCCCCAAGAGGCTGTTGAGTTACTAAACTGTAAGGTCCAGTAGATCTTGCATGAATTTTATCTTCGACTAAATGATGGAGTTTTAACATATAAATAGTTCCGACTGTAACTGGTCTATCAAATTTCTCTCCGGTTCTTCCATCCCAAAGTGTAGTTTGAC
>QCNW01000002.1 GCA_003210025.1 Pelagibacteraceae bacterium AG-426-M19 | reverse complement strand
ATCACAAGATACTAAATACAAACTTTTAACGATACTATTTCAACAAATTATTATTTCAGGTTTTCTAGTTTTTATTTTATTAACTTCCAACCCATTCAAAATGCTATATCCAATTCCTAGGGAGGGATTAGGTTTGAACCCTATTTTACAAGACCCTGCTTTAGCTATTCATCCTCCAATTTTATATTTAGGTTATGTTGGAACATCTATTATCTTTTCAGCTTCACTTGCCTCAATGATTAGCGGAAATATTGGAGATAAGTGGGCAAGGCACATTAAAAAATGGGTTTTGGTATCTTGGGTATTTTTAACAATTGGTATTTTGCTTGGATCTATATGGGCATATTATGAGCTGGGCTGGGGAGGTTTTTGGTTTTGGGATCCTGTAGAAAATGTTTCATTAATGCCATGGTTTTGCTTAACAGCGCTACTGCATACTGTAATTGTATTACAGAAAAGAAATTCGTTTAAAGAGTGGACTATTATTTTGTCAATTACAACTTTCTCACTGAGTATGAGTGGCACTTTTCTTGTTAGGTCTGGAATTTTAAATTCAATTCACACTTTTGCAAACGATCCATCAAGAGGGCTATATATATTAAGTTTTCTCTTTATCCTAATTTTGATGTCTATATTAATTTTCTTTTTTAATCAGAATAAAATATCAAACACAGCCAAAGAGAATTTTATTTTAAGTAAAGAGACTGCAATATTAGTGAATAACTGGTTTATGATGTTTTTTTTATCTGTTGTTCTTGTTGGTACAATTTATCCAATTTTTCTTGAAGTTTTAAATGGTTCAAAAATTTCTGTTGGTCCGCCTTTTTATCATAATCTTTTAATACCCTTCTTAATTCCTTTTTTAATATTCATGAGCTTTGGCCCAAGTTTGAAATGGATTAAAGATAAATTAAAAAAGTTTAACTATAATATTTTAATTATTTTTTTAGTTTCACTACTTATTTCATATGTCATTTTAACAAAAACCGAAAATTCATTTCTGTTGTCTATTCCTCTGATAGTTTTGAGCATCTATCTTTTATTAGTAACAATTAAAGATTTTTTTGTTAGCAAATCCTCGATTAGCCAAAAAATTTCACATTTTGGTTTTAGCTTATTAATTACAAGTATCTTATTGAATGGACTTTTTTCTAATGAATTCAATTCAAATATGAAAGTAGGAGATGAAAGAATATTCAATAACAAAGTTGTAAAATTAAAAGAAGTTAATGTTAAAGATGTAGACAATTATAAATCTCTTAAAGCTAGTTTTGAAGTTACGAATAAAAATTCCTCTTTTGCTTTATACCCAGAAGTTAGGATTTACCAGCAGCCTTTAACTATTACGAGTGAAGCAGATATTAAGACAACATTATTTTCAGATAATTTTTTAGTATTTAATATTTTAAAAGACGATGGCTATTATAACGTAAGATATCAATATAAACCCTTAATGATTTGGATATGGATCTCAACTATATTTATTGGTTTTGGTGGTTTATTAAGTGTTATTAGAAAAAATGAGCAAAAATATTAAATTTTTAGGATTACTACTAACATTAATAATAATTTTTATAATCTTGCTCAAGGGATTGAACGTATCGAAAGATTACTCTAACGAGAAATTAAAAAGTAAAATAGATTTTTCACTTAATGCAAAAAAACTATTTTCTGATGAAATAATTAATATTTCAGACTTATTTGATAAAAATAGTCCTTCTGTAGTAAATATTTGGGCATCTTGGTGTGCACCATGTAGAGAAGAGCATCAGTTTTTAATGAAATTAAAAGATATGAACATAAATATAATTGGAATTAATTATAAAGACAGTCCAAAAAATGCAAAAAATTTTTTAAGCTCACTTGGAAATCCTTATTCAGAAGTTATTACCGATAATGATGGAACAAAATCAATAGAATTTGGAGCTATTGGTGTTCCTGAAACTTTTATTATAAGTGGTAAAACAAATGAGATAATAAAAAAGTATATTGGTCCATTAACGAGCGAAAATTTAATAGAAATAAAAAATTTATTAAAAAAAAATGCTTAAAATTTTAAAATTAATATTGCTGCTATATTTTAGTTTTAATTTTTCCTATGCTAATGAAATAAATACTAAAGTAGATCAAATTACAAAAAACTTAAGGTGTTTGATATGCCAAGGTCAATCTGTTTACGATTCTCAGTCCGATTTTGCCATTAGTATGAAGCTTGTTGTAAAAAATAAGATTGATGAAGGTAAAGAAGATGAAGAAATATATGATTATTTAAAAAATAAATACGGAGAATGGATTGTCTATGAACCAGAATTAAACCGAAATACATTTTTACTCTGGTCAATACCTTTGATTTTGTTCGCTTTTGGCGGCCTTTTAATTATTAGAAAAGTATCTATAAAGTAACCAGGATTTTTAATATGAAGATTTTAATTAAAACTTTGATAATCTCATTTCTTACTGTCTCATTTTCTAATGCAGAAAATAAATGGAGTTTTTACACTGGCATGTTCGATTTCAGCGATGATGGTAAGAGAGCAAATCTATTTGGTGCCGAATATATAAATTTTAATGCTAGCAAAGATATTTTCTTAGGAAATGTTCAGCCTGTGACAGGTGCAATGATAACGGCTGATGATGCATTATATATTTATACAGGTTATCAATTAAATCAAAAATCTAATTCAACTACTTTCTCTCCTAGTTTTGCAATTGGATATTACGACGAAGGAGATGGCAAAGATTTAGGTCACGAAATTGAATTTAAGACACAAATACAGATATTATTTCACATTTCATCTAATTCTGAATTAGGTATTTCTTATAATCATATTTCTAATGCGAGTCTTGGAGATAAAAATCCTGGGGCAAATAGTTATATGTTTAATTTTACAAAAAAATTTTAACATAAGATATGAGATTAAAAGATTGTCATAACTTTTATGACTTTAGAAAATTGGCAAAACAAAAGCTTCCGTCACCAATATTTCATTATATTGATGGGGCTGCAGATGATGAAATAACTTATGCAAGAAATAGTAGTGCATTTAATGACGTTGACTTAGTTCCAAATGTCTTAAGAGGTGTTGAAAATGTGGATTTGTCGACAACTATTTTTGGAAAAAAATTAGACTTACCTTTTTATTGTTCTCCAACAGCTCTGCAAAGGCTATTCCACTACGAAGGAGAAAGAGCGGTTGGAAAAGCTGCAAAGAAGTTTAATACGATGTTTGGTGTTTCGGCATTGGCTACGGTTAGTGTTGAGGAAATTTCATCTTTAATAGACACACCAAAAATGTTTCAATTTTATTTCCATAAAGACAGAGGATTAAATGACTCTTGTTTAGAACGAGCAAAAGCAGCAAAATTTGATGTGATGGCTTTAACTGTTGATACGATAACAGGAGGAAATCGTGAAAGAGATTTAAGAACTGGATTTACATCACCTCCAAAATTAACACTTTCGAGTTTGTTTAGTTTTGCCACAAAACCAATGTGGGGAATAAATTATTTAACCAAAGGAAAATTTGAACTACCACATCTTCAAGATTTCGTTAAAGAAGGAACTGACACAAATACTTCAATTGGTAATTATTTTTCTACTATGTTGGATCAATCTATGAACTGGGACGACGCTGAAAAATTGTGCTCTCAGTGGGGTGGCCATTTTGCGCTTAAGGGAGTTATGAGTGTTGAAGATGCTAAAAGGGCAGTTGATATCGGATGCACTGGTATAATGGTATCAAATCATGGAGGAAGACAACTTGATGGATCTAGATCACCATTCGATCAATTAGCTGAAATTGTTGATGCAGTTGGTGATAAGTTAGATGTTATTTGTGAAGGTGGATTTCAAAGAGGTACTCACATGTTAAAAGCTTTATCTATGGGTGCAAAAGCATGTGCTGGTGGAAGATTATATCTTTATGCTTTAGCTGCAGCAGGTCAAGAAGGCGTTGAGAGAGCACTTAACTTATATAAAACTGAATTAGTAAGAGACATGAAATTAATGGGCTGCACAAAGATTAGTGATCTTAATCGAAATAATTTAAGATTCCGAAATGCATGAGTTTGAAGAATTGTTACAATTTTGAGGATTTTAGAAAGTTAGCTAAAAAAAGATTACCAGCTCCGATTTTTCATTACATTGATGGTGGTGCGGATGACGAAACCACAATAATAAACTTCCCTCGTGATTTCCCCATGTGCCTGATACTTTATAAAATAAAGGTTTTAAAGTATGAGAATTGTTGAAAACAGTTTCATTACTAAAATCTGAAATTACAAAAGCTGCAACTAGACTAAAAAAACTTACCGTAATCATTATAGTTTGTATTGAAGTAATTAAAATAAAGTTTTTATCTAAATATTTATTTTCTGAATTTGCATCCAAGTATGACTTAAAAATTAAATAAACAGATGCTATTAAAGCAATATATAAAGAATAATTTCCAAAATAATTAGACATACAAATTAATTGTTTTTCATAGCTTCGCTGACTTCAGGAGGCATATAATTTTCATCATGTTTTGCTAAAATCTTGTCAGCATTTAGAAAACTTTTATCCTTTAATAAACCTTCAGCAACTACACCCTTACCCTCTTCAAACAGATTAGGTACAGATCCTTTAAAGTTGACTAATAATTCATTTTTGAAATCTGTAATTACGAAAAAAATTTCTTTATCGTTTATTTTAATAGAATTTTTTTTCACCATTCCACCAACTCTAATTTTTTGAGCATTTTTGATTTCATTAAGGTTTTTAATGTCTGTTGGAGACTTAAAATATACTACGTTTTCCTCAAGAGATTTAACCACCAAAAAAATTGTAAGAACTAATGAAATTAAAATTAAAAAAATAAAAAGGGCTCTAAATTTAACTTTTTTTCCGTACATGTGAATTTTAGTTAAACTTTAGATGTGGAAGTGTTTGCTAATATCTCTCTGTACGTTTTTTTGCTTAGCTACTGATGCAAGTTTCTTTTCATCTAGTGATTTATAATTTTCCTCAAATTTCTTTTTCTCTTTAATTAAGTTTAATTTTACTACCGCGTACAAGAAGCTAAAAGAAAATAGAGTAAATATAAATGATGACCAAACGTATACACCGTATCCATTCATATTTAGTAGTTCACTAATCATAATCTATTAAGGCCTTTATTTTTAATCTTTAACAGTTCTGTATTATATTTCATTAAAAATATCAAAAGTGAAAATAGAGCAAATGCCGCAGTCATTATAGCTAATGGTGTCAACATTGAAGAATGAATTGTTGTTTCTTCCAAAATTTTTACTGACGCAGGTTGGTGTAAAGTATTCCACCATTCTACTGAAAATTTTATAACTGGAATATTTATAAGACCAATAATTGCTATTATTGAGCTAATTTTTTCTGCTTTACCAGTGTCTGTCGTAATCTTCCAAGAAGTAATGAACAATAAATAAAAAATTGAAAGTAAAAGCATTGAAGTTATTCTTGCATCCCAAGCCCACCAAGTTCCCCAGGTTGGTTTTCCCCAAATTGATCCTGTAACTAAAGCTATTATGCTAAAAACAAAACCAGAAGGTGCTAAACTTTTTGTTATTAAAGAGAAATTTTTATTTTTAAAAACAAAAACTCCAAAAGAAAGAATGGAAATAAATGAAAATATTCCGAGTGATATCCAAGCTGATGGAACATGGACATACATAATCCTAACTGAGTCACTCTGCTTATAATCCTCAGGAGAAAGAACTAAAGCTTCAACTAATCCAAGTAACAATACAATTATAAATAGAGCAAATACAAACTTTTGTATTCTATTAATTATCTTTAAAGTATTATTCGGATTGAAATAATTAATCATAATTTTTTATAACACATAAATTTTAGATTAAAATTGTTCAAAATTTTCTGACCAAGAATACAGAGGGAGATAGAGGAAAAACAGTACTCTTGATCAGAATTAAATATTTTATAACAAACAGATATGACAGAGATTTGGGACAATTGTGTTTAAATATTGGCTATTAGTTAATTTGAAGGCTTGAAGTAGCTTGATCCACGCTTACCTGAAAAAATTTCGTTAATTAGAGGGTGTTTTATAGGCTCTTCAGAGTCATCAAATAATAGATTTTGCTCAGACACATAAGCCTCGTAAGTAATTTCGTCATTCTCTGCTAGTAAATGATAAAATGGCTGATCCTTTCTAGGTCTCACGTTTTTTGGAATCGATTGATACCACTCCTCTGAGTTATTAAATTCAAAGTCAACATCGTAAATCACACCTCTAAAATCGAAGTGTCTATGTTTTACAACGTCTCCAATTGAAAATTTAGCTTTTTGAGTACTCACAATATTAAATATGGATATTTGATGAAAAAAATCAATAAAAAAAATATAAATGTTTTATTAATCTGTTAATATGTAGCAGTGAATAAATCACTTCTAAAATTCATTACAGACGTTGGGCCTTTAGCTATTTTTTTCTTCTTTTATTATAACAGTGATAAAAATTTAAAAGTTGCAATACCACCTCTAATTGTCGCAACAATAATTTCTGTTCTATTGGTTTGGATACTGGAAAAAAAAGTTCCGATGGTTCCTTTGTTAGGAGGAATTTTAATTACTCTATTTGGAGGTTTAACAATTTATTTTGATAATCCAATTTTTATTTATATGAAACCCACTATTATAAATATTTTATTTGCCTTAGCTTTATTCTTTGGAAAATACTTCACCAATGAACCAGTTTTAAAATTAATACTTGGAAAAACACTGCCAATGTCTGATGAAGGTTGGAAAATTTTGAATAACAGATGGACTTATTTTTTTATTTTTTTAGCTATATTAAATGAAATTGTTTGGAGAACTCAAACAGAGGAATTTTGGGTTAACTTTAAAGTTTGGGGAATGCTACCAATTACATTCATCTTTACAGCATCACAAGTTGGGTTGATTAATAAACACAAATTAAATGAGTAATTTAAAATTAGTAATAAATAATTCAAACAAAGAACAAAACCAAAGGTATTTTTTTGAAAAAAAAGAACTAAAAATTATATTAGACCTATATGCTAAAATGGTATCTGAAGGATCTTGGAAAGACTATGGCCTCTCAATATCAAGTAAAAGAGTAAGTTTTAGTATTTTTAAAAATGCAGCAGAAAAAGCTATCTACAACATTTGTAAAAATTTTAAACCTTCTAATAAGAATTTGAAATATTTAATAACTGATAGAAATGGTAAAATTTTAAATAATGCTTATGATTTAGAAATACTTCTAAAAAAAACAAATTGGAAAAAACTATAGTTTTTGATTATCTTCTTTGACCGAACAATCTTAAAAGCATTATAAATAAATTTATAAAATCTAAGTATAATGTTAAAGCTCCCATAACAGCTTTCTTGCCAATTACTTCACCTGAATCTGATGCTGCGTACATATTCTTAATTTTTTGTGTGTCGTATGCAGTTAATCCAACAAATATAAGAACTCCAATGATTGAAATAGCAAAGTACATCATTGAAGATTTTAAGAAAATATTTACTAAAGATGCAATTATAATACCGATCAAACCCATCATTAAGAATGATCCAAATTTTGTGAGGTCTCTTTTAGTTGTGTAACCATATATACTCATAGCTCCAAATGTTGCTGAAGATATGAAAAATACTCTCGTCACACTAAGACCTGTGTAAACTAATAAAATTGATGATAGTGACAAACCCATCAAGGCTGCAAAAATCCAAAAAGTAGTTTGAGCTTTTGAAGAACTCATTTTATTTATCCCAAAACTCATATAAAAAACAATTCCGAGAGGAGCTAACATAACCACCCATTTCAATCCTGATAGATAAATTGCATTTCCGAACTCAGTTAAAGCAACTATTGATCCGCTTGCATCTGTAACTACTGACATTTTAAAAGATAGCAATGCAATGATTCCCGTTAACAAAACTCCAGTTGCCATGTAGTTGTAAACTTTAAGCATGTAGGCTCTAAGGCCTTCATCCATCACAACAGCTTTTTTTGCTGTCGTTGATCTATTTAAAATATTGTCTCTATTGAATTCCATAATTAAATATATAGTAATAAATTTTAAATTTTTCAAGCAGTCAAAATATAGGTAACAAATACTTAATATTTAATGAATTATAAAAAATTAGGAACAACAGATATAGATATTAGCACAATTTGCCTCGGCACCATGACTTGGGGTGAACAAAATAGCCAAGAAGAGGCCTTCGAACAAATGGATTTCTCACTAGAAAATGGGGTTAATTTTTGGGATACAGCAGAACTTTATGCGGTACCCCCTAAAGCTGAAACTTTTGGTCATACAGAGACGATCATTGGAAATTGGTTTGAAAAAACAAAAAAAAGAAAAGATGTGATACTTGCAACTAAAGTTTGTGGTCCTGCTAGAGATTATATTAGAAATGGTGAAAATAGTTTTGTAGGGAAGAATCTCGAAAATGCACTTCATAACAGTCTTAAAAGACTTAAAACAGATTATATAGATTTATATCAGCTTCATTGGCCAGAAAGAAATGTAAACAATTTTGGAAGACTTGGATATGTGCATAAAGAAAATGAATGGAATAAATTCGAAGACGTGTTGGTTGAATTACAAAAGTATATTGAGCAAGGTAAAATTAGACATGTAGGTTTATCTAATGAAACTCCTTGGGGTGTTATGAATTATCTTAAACTCTCAAAGGAAAAGGGTTTGCCAAGAATGATGTCCATACAAAATCCCTATAGTTTATTAAATAGGTCATATGAAGTTGGATTAGCTGAGGTATCTATAAGAGAAAATATTGGCTGTTTATCTTATTCTCCTTTAGCCAGTGGTTTTTTAAGTGGTAAATATAGAAATAAGCAATTTCCAAAAGGATCTCGGATGGAAAGAGATTGGGATTTTTGGACAAGATATCGAAAACCAAATACTAACGAAGCTGTTGATGAGTATTTTAATATTAGTGAAAAATACAACATTGATATGAGTCAAATGTGTATAAAATTTTGTGAGATACAGGATTTTATGTCTAGCGTTATTATTGGTGCAACAACAATGGAGCAGTTGAAAACAAATATAGAAAGTGTAAAAGTGAATCTTGATAAAGAAATAATTAATGAAATTAATGAAATTCAAAAAAAATATCCAAATCCATGTCCATAATTTTTAAAATAATTTTTTTTATTCTCTTATTTGGATCAAATTCTTATTCAGAAGAATTAAATAAAATAGGAACATTTAAAGACTGGGATGCAATTGTTGTTACTAATGGGGATAGTAAAGTATGTTTTGCTCAATCTAAACCTGTTCTTCAATCTCCTAAAAAAAAATGATAGAGATGCAAGATTATTTGTAACTTTTAGACCATCTGAAAAAATTAAAGACGAAGTAAGCACAACCTCAGGCTATGAATACAACAGCCAAAATTCAATTACAGCTAGCTCTGGTAAATCAAAATATAAATTTGATATAGCTCAAGATAATTTTGCATGGATTTCAAGTAATAAAATTGAAAAAAAAGTTGTTAGCAGAATGAAAAAGGCCTCAAGATTAATGGTTACTGGATATAATAAATCTGGATCTCAAACAATTGATCATTATTCTTTGATGGGCTTCACTAAAGCATATAACGCGGCTAAAAAAAGCTGCAGTTAAATAATGAAATCAAAGAAAAAGATAGTTCTTGCCTATTCTGGAGGTTTGGACACATCAATCATATTAAAATGGTTACAGGAAAATTATGATGCAGAAGTAATTTGTTATACTGCAGACATTGGTCAAGAAATAGATAGAAATAAAATTTTCAGAAACGCAAAAAAACTTGGCGTAAAAAATATTATTATTCAAGATCTAAAAGATATTTTTGTAAAAGATTATGTTTATCCAATGATTAGGGGCCATGCAATATATGAAGGTGTTTATTTGCTTGGAACCTCAATTGCCAGACCTTTAATAGCCAAAGATCAAATTAGAATTGCTAAAAAATTTAATGCCTATGCTGTGTCTCATGGATCAACAGGAAAAGGAAATGATCAAGTAAGATTTGAGTTAGGTTATCATTATTTTGGTCCTAAAATAAAAGTTATTGCGCCTTGGAGAATTTGGAAACTGAAATCTAGATCAGATCTAATTAATTATGCAAAAAAAAATAAAATTGAAATACCTAAAGACAAGAAAGGAGCGCCACCTTTTTCGGTAGACGATAATATTTTTCATACATCAACAGAAGGAAAGGTGTTAGAAAATCCAAAAAACTCTGCACCTGACTTTATCTTTCAAAGAACGTTATCTCCAGAAAAAGCACCTAATAAATCTTCAATTGTAAAAATAGACTTTAAAAGTGGAGATCCAATTGCAGTGAATGGGAAAAAATTATCTCCGTCTAAATTGCTTGGAAAATTAAACGACATTGCTGGAAAAAATGCTGTTGGAAGAGTTGATCTAGTAGAAAATAGATTTATCGGTATAAAATCAAGAGGTGTATATGAAACACCAGGCGGAACTTTATTAATGCACGCTCATAGGGCTATAGAGTCTGTTACACTTGATAAAGATACAATGCATAAAAAAGAAAAAATTATGCCTAGATATGCGGAACTAATTTACAATGGATATTGGTTTTCTAAAGAGAGATTTAAATTACAAAGAATTGTAGATCTTAAGAGAAGTAAAGTTAATGGATCAGTTGAATTGAGGTTATATAAAGGGAATGTTATTATTCATTCAAGAATAACTAAAAGTTCAGCTTATTCTATGAAAAAAGTTTCATTTGAGGAAAATAAAACTTTTAATAAATCAAATGTTGAAAGATTTATTAATTTTCACAAGAAAAAATTAAAATAAAATAACATGAATTTTGAACCAAGTCGGGCGCAAGCCATTAATAAACTAGATAATTTTGTTGAAAATAATCTTTCTGAATATTCAAGATTGAGAAATTTTGATTTTGGTCCAGATAAAAGATCAAATATATCTTGTATTTCTCCATATATATCTCATGGAATATTAAATGAGTTAGAAGTTATAGATAAAGCCTTAAAGAAATTTTCATTTTCTAAAAATGAAAAATTTATTCAGGAGGTTTTGTGGCGTACTTATTGGAAAGGATGGTTAGAATTAAGACCTAATGTATGGACAGATTACCTAATAGAACTAAAAATTATAAGAGAAAAATACGAAGATAATAAAGATTATTTAAATGCTATTGATGGGAATACAAATATAGAATGTTTTAATGAATGGGTTAAAGAATTAAAAGAATTTAATTACCTTCATAATCATACAAGAATGTGGTTTGCCAGTATCTGGATTTTTACTTTAAATTTACCTTGGCAATTAGGAGCTGAATTTTTTATGAAGCATCTCTATGATGGAGATGCAGCATCTAATACATTGGGATGGAGATGGGTTGCTGGGATACAAACACAAGGTAAGCATTATTTGGCAACTGAATGGAATATAAAAAAATTTACTAATAACAGATTTAATAACATTAATTTAAATGAAAATGCACCACCTAAAGTTAGCGAGAAAATATACAAGGCTGTCTTAAAAGATTTTAGTAATCCAGTAAGTTTGGATGAGCAAAATTTAATTATTTTTGATAATAATCTTTCTTTTGAGTTGACTGATTTCAAAGACAATAAATTTAAAAAGATTTATTTAGTTAATAATAATAACGACAGTAGAAATATTAAACTTAGTGAAAAAACATTGAAATTTAAGACTAATTTAATTCAGGATCAAAAAAGAAGGTTGGATGAAAAATCTTTGGATTGTGAAATTATTGATATTATTAATCTTAAAACAATTGAGAATAGTTATTTTTTATATCCTTGTGTTGGAGAAAACTTAGATTTTTTAACTTCTCAAGGAATTAATAATATAAAATTTCTTTATCGTAATTTAGACCGAGGTTCTTGGAAATATTGCAATAAAGGTTTTTTTAATTTCAAAAAGTACATACCAACTATAATTAAAGAATTTTTTTAAAGAACTATTGTAAATTATCAAAATTGTGAGATAAACATGATATGAACAATCCGCAAGTTCTTGAAATTATTGAAAATCTTAAAGGCAGAAGGAATTACGAAGAAAAGAAAGCTTCAAAATTGGGCTTCAACTCTCTTTACGCGTACATTGAAAATAAAATATTAAAAGAGAAAGAAGCTGAAGCAGCAAAAATTCTTGAACAATCAGCCCCTAAAGAAGAAGTGATTGAAGCAAAAAAACCAGAGAAAAAGAAAAGCTGCTCTTGTTGCTAATTAGTTATTTTTTGAACATTTCTTAGAACAATATTTCACTTTATCCCAGTTTAATTTCCATTTTTTTCTCCAAGTAAAAGGTCTCTTACATACAGGGCAAATTTTTGTGGGTAAATTTTCTTTTCTCACTATGCAGTATTTTGTTTAATAAATTTTTCTGCCTCAGCTAAAATTAATTTTTTTCTATCAGGTTTCATTTTATCGAAAATTCTAACCATCATAGATAGTCTAGGATTTTTTAAGAAGAAGGCTCTATTTCTATTTATGAATCTCCAGTAAAGGCCATCCATGATATTGCACCATTCTCCTTTTTTAAAATCCATCATTTTCATGAAATAAGCAGAGCCACAAATATATGGTTTTGTTGCAAATATTCCTCCATCACTGAAAAGCCCCATTCCATAAACATTAGGGACCATTACCCAGTCAGAGGAGTCTACAAACATTTCCATAAACCATTTGTAAACATACGTTGGATTAACTTCACATAAATTCATTATGTTTGATAAAATCATTAATCTTTCAATATGATGTGACCAACCATAATTCACTGCATTTTTAATAGCATAATCTAGAGGTGGTAATCCTGTTGTTCCTTCGTACCATGAGTTTTTCATTTTTCTATTTTGTTTAAAAAAATTTCTAGTTTCCATTTCTTTTGAATAGCTTTGATATATTCCCCTCATAAATTCTCTCCACCCGATTACTTGACGAATATAACCCTCTAAGGAATTTAATCTTATTTTATTTTTGTTGTGAAAATCTAAAACTTTTTTAATTATAAATTCTGGAGTGATAAGACCTAAATTGATGTAAGGACTTAAAGCACTATGAAATAATATATTGTCTTTCTGATCAACTGCATCTTCATAATCCCCAAATAAATTTGATTTCTCTTTAATAAAAAAATTTAATAATTTAATTACATCATCATATTCCGTAGCAAACCAAAAGTCTTTCGTATTACCTGGGTGACTTTTAAAATTTTTATCAATTAAAATTTTTAGTTTTTTCGTATGAACAGTCTCAGTAATTTTAGGAAATTTGGGTATAGATATATTTTTTGGAAGTTTATTTCGATTTTCTTCGTCAAAACTCCATTTGCCTCCTTCTGGATTACCATCTTTTTTCATGAGTATATTCAAGTCTCTTCTAGTCTCTTTGTAAAAGACTGCCATAAAAGGTTTTTTTGATTTCGATAAATAGTTTTTAAATTTTTCTCTAGAATTTAAAAACATTGGTGTTTGAATAATATTCCATTTAATTTTTTCTTTTTTTAGGAAATTAGTAATTTTATTTTCAAAAAATTTATCCTCAATTTCGAAACTTGAAATTTCTTTAATTTTTTTTGCTTTAATTATTTTTTTTAATTTTTCTGTATAATCAAGCTTGAAAGATTTATCCTCAATCGAAGAATATTCTAATTTAAATTTATTTTTTTTTAGTCTATCTGCGTGAGATCGCATGCAAGATAAGAACAATAATATCTTTTGTTTATGATGCTTTTCGTACGTACAAAGCTGATAATCTTCAGCCATAAAGAAAAAGTGGTCTTTTCTGTACTTTTCTAGATATTTCTCTGAGAAAAGCTGATTTCCAAGTAGAAAAAATAATTTCATTAACTATATATAACTCTTTAAAAATTTATGTCAGAAAAATATCTAGTAGTAGGTGCGACAGGATCTATCGGATCTAATTTAGCCGAACAGTTATATGCAGCCGGCAAAGAAGTACATTTAATTGGTAGGGATGAAGAAAGGACAAAATCTTTGTCTGAAAAACTAAATTGTAAATATACAGTCTCTGACGTTTTAGAAAATGGTTTTGTTGAAAAGATTAAGTCCGAAGTAGATGATATCAAAGGTATAGCTTATTGTGTTGGTTCAATTGATTTAAAACCTTTGAGAATGGTATCAGAACAAGATTTTACAAAATGTATGAAATTAAATTTATATTCCGCAGTAGATTTAATTAAAGGTTATCAAGAAAGTTTAAAAAAAAATAAAGGATCGATTGTTTTGTTTTCAACTGTTGCTGCTCAAAGGGGTTTTACAAATCATGCAATTATAGCTTCAACTAAAGCAGCTGTTGAAGGATTAACTGTTTCTTTAGCAGCAGAATTTGCTCCTAATATAAGAGTAAATTGCATTGCTCCAAGTTTAACTAATTCAAAAATTGCAGAACCAATGCTTAAAAATAAAGTATTAGCTGACGGTATAGCAAAAGCCCATCCATTAAAAAGACTTGGAGAAGGTAAAGACTCAGCTTCGCTTGCAAAATTTCTAATAACTGAAGACAGTTCTTGGGTTACAGGACAAATTATTGCTGTCGATGGTGGTAGATCAAAACTTTCATAGAGTGAAGAAATTATTATTTCTTTTATCCTTAATATTATTTTCAACTAATTCATTTAGTAAAAATTTTAACTTTAGTAAAATTATTGGATTAGAAGCACCCTGGGGTTCGTCGTTCGTTAATGATAATGAAATAATTGTTACCGAGAAAGGTGGAAAAATTAAATTTGTAAACATTTCTACAAGAGAGATAAATGAAATTGATCATAACTTAAATTTTGTAGAATATGGACAGGGAGGACTATTGGATATTCTGTATCATGAAGATTACATTTACATCTCATACACAGAAAATAGAAATAATTGGAAGACTAGTACCTCAATTGCACGTGCAAAATTTAATAAAAACAAATTAAATTTTAAAAATATTTTTCAAGCCAATCCACCAATTGACTCGCCTTATCATTTTGGTTCAAGACTTGCAATTAAAGACAACTATTTATTTGCTTCTGCAGGTGAAAGAGGCGGGGGAATGATTGCTCAAGATGGAAATAAACATCCAGGAAGTATAATTAGAATTTATCTAGATGGTGGCATTCCAAAAGACAATCCTCGTTTTGAGGGGAAATCAGATTGGCTACCTGAAATATATCAAATTGGTGTAAGAAATCCTCAAGGTTTAGCTTTATCACCTTTTGATGGAAAAATTTATATGAGTAATCATGGTGCAAAAGGAGGCGATTGGTTTGGTGAAGCAAAGAAAGGTGAAAATTATGGTTGGAAAATTCTTGGATGGGGTGGCACAAATTATTCAGGTATACCAATAGGGCCAAAATGGAAACCTGGCTTTACAAAAGCCATTCAATATTGGGTTCCATCAATAGCCACAAGTGCAATCACAATTTATAAAGGTAATGAATTTAAAGATTGGAATGGTCATGCATTAATTACTTCTCTTAAAGATAAGTCTTTAAGAAAATTAGAGTTTAATGATTTATCAAACGTAAAAGAGGAAATAATATTTAAAGATAAAATTGGAAGAATCAGAGACATACAAATTCATCCTATAAATGGTAAACTATATTTTTTAAATCAAGATGGATTGTGGTTGATGGAAAATTCTAGTTAGTATCAAAAAGCTCTTTAAATAATTTAAATTCACCAATTTTAAAAATAATTGCATCATCTTTTTTAAATCCAAATTTTTCTGCATTTTGCTTAAACCTTAAAGGGGGCTCTAATATTGGTTCAAGTGATAAGACAAAAGTTCCCCAATGCATTCCAATTACTTTTTTACTTTTTAAATCTTTAGCAAGTCCAAGGGCTTCTTCAGGGTTAGTGTGGTAAGCAGAAGAATCTTTAATTGAAGCCATAGGATAAAAATTATATGCGCCAATGTTAATAAATGTTAAATCAATTGGACCATACTTATCTCCCAATTCTTTATATATTTTTCCAACACCAGTATCACATGAAAATAATATTTTTTTTCCTTTGTATTCAATCAAATAGCTGCCCCATAAAGTTTTGTTAGTATCCGTTAAACTCCTTTTTGACCAGTGGACTGATGGCAAAAAAGTAATATTTAAATTCTGATTTATTCTTATTTGATCATACCAATCCATTTCATTTACATCTTTAAATCTATTAATTTTAAAATATTTTTTTAGTCCTAAAGGTAACAGGACTTTAGATTCTTTATAAGGAAATCTCATTATTGTTTTCATATCTTGATGATCGTAGTGATTGTGAGTTAGTAGAAAAATATCTGTTCTTGGTATCTCATTAAGTTTTAATGCTGGTTCGGTAAATCTCTTTGGCCCAAAAAATAAAGGTCCTGCATTTTTTGAAAAAACTGGATCTGTTATTATTGTTATTCCCCCTAATTTTAATAAAAATGTTGCATGACCTATCCACGCTACATAATCTTCTTTTTGGAAATTATTTAAATCCAATAAAACTTTTTCTTTTTTAATGATATTACTTTCAGGAAAAGTCATATCTAATTTTTTTTTTTCTTGGTTAAAGACCTTAAACGACCAATTGAAATTCATATCAATCACCTCTGATCCTTCAGGATTACGAAATGTGCCATTTGCTAAATGATGATATTTTTTTTTCATATCCGATTAATAATTTTTTGAAATAATATCTTGAATTGTATTACTTATAACTATTGTTCCAGCTTTGTTAGGATGTATGCCATCCTGTTGATTTAGATTTGGATCAAGAGCAACACCCTCTAGCAAAAATGGAATTAAGGGTAAATTATATTTTTTTGACAATTTAGGATAAATAGCATCAAAATTTTTTTTATACTTAGTTCCATGAGTTGTTGGCGCAACCATCCCAGCTATTATAATTTTTATTTTTTTACTGTTAGCGATTTTAATTATTTCTTCTAAATTTCTCTCGGTTTCATCTGGTTGAATTCCTCTAAGCATATCATTTGCCCCAAGACCAAGGATGATTAGATCAATACCGGGTTCTGATAAACTCCATTCTGCTCTATTCAATCCACCAGAAGAAGTACTACCTGACACACTTCCATTTATTACCTTAATATTTAAACCACTCCTAACGAGATTACTTTCTAAAACCAAAGATAAGTGTTGCTCTTTAGGTAGACCATAACCCGCCATTAAACTATCGCCGAATAATATAACCTTTTCTATTGCACTTGCATTTATGTGCACTAGAAAGAATAACAATATTTTTATAAATAAACTTTTATTCATGAACACACTTCTTAAATTAAAAAAAATAAATCTCAAATACCAAACTGGGAAGGACAATATCAATGTTTTAAAAAATATTGATTTAACTATAAAAAAAAAAGAAACTGTATCTGTGGTTGGAGAAAGTGGGTCAGGAAAAACAAGCTTGATTATGCTTATTGGTGGACTAGAACGTCCAACCTCAGGGAAAATTATATTTCAAGACAGGGAAATAACAAATCTTAATGAAGACGAAGTATCTGAAATTAGAAAGCAAAATATAGGAATTATATTTCAATCTTTCTATTTAATTCCAAATTATACAGCTGTTGAAAATGTAGCTTTATCACTTGAACTTAATGAATTTAAAAATCCAGAGAAAGAAGCAAAAAGTTTATTAGATCGATTTGGTCTAAAACATAGATTCAATAATCTTCCAAGTCAATTATCTGGCGGAGAGCAACAACGTGTGGCGATTGCAAGAGCTATTGCAATGAAACCAGATTTGATTTTAGCTGATGAACCAACTGGTAATCTAGATACCGAAAACTCAATAATGATCTCTGAAATTTTATTTAAATACGTCAAAGAAGAAGGGTCTTCTTTAATAATGGTCACACATGATCCAAAATTAGCAGACAAAGCAAAACGAAAAATTAAAATCAAAGATGGAAAAATTAAATAATTCTTCGGAGTTAAGTTTAATATTCAAGTATGCTTTAAAGGATTTAAGCAGAAATTATAAAAAAATTTCAAGCATTATTGTAACGCTGTTTATCAGTCTTTTTATTTTAAGTGCCATCTTTACAATCGAAGATAGTTTAAAAAAAGAGCTTAATGATAATGCAAAAGTTCTTTTGGGTGGAGATCTCGAAATCGATTATAACCGTAATCAGGGGGATCTTAATTTGGTCAATAAAGTAAAGGAATTTTCAACTGTCTCGCAAATGATAGAGTTCAGTACAATGCTTTCTACGACAGGCAGAGAAAAAAATAAATCATTATTTACAAGGATTAAAACAGTTGATGAAAAATATCCACTTTACGGTGAAGTTGTTTATGAGCCAGAAGATGCTTATGAAAGAATGCAAAAGGAACCAAAGACGATTTTGATTAATGAAAGTTTATCAAAAACTTTAAAGATAAAAATAAATGACAAAGTTAAGGTACAAGATCAAAGTTTCATAGTTGTTGGAATTATAAAATCTGTACCTGATGTCAGTGGGTTTGTAGCTTTTGGAGATTGGGCATTAGCAGGAAAACAAACTTTGCAGATACTAAAACTAAATGGAATAGGTAGTTTTTTAAATTATGAATATAAAGTAAAATTTAATCCAAGTGATGATCCAGAAAAAATAGAAAGTAAGATCAAAGATATTTTTAAAGATGACCAAAAAGTAAAACTTAGATTTCCAGAAAATTCAGCAAGTGGCTTAAAAAGGATAATTAATAATTTTTCCCAATTTCTCTCTTTAGTTTCAATTAGTGCAATGTTAATTGCTGGAATAGGTATCGCTAATACATTGTTGTCTTTTATAAACCAGAACAATATGTCTATAGCTGTAAGAAAAGCTGTAGGATTTTATTCAGGGAATATAAAAACACTTTATTATCTTCAATTATTTATATTATTATTTATTATTACTGTAATTTCTTATGGCTCAAGTTTTTTAATTGTACCAATTGCAGACAAATATTTATCTGATGGGTTGGGATTAAATGTTTATCCAAAATTCTCTTTAATTAATTTTATAAAAATATTTATTGTAGGTTTGTTAGTTCTTATAATTTTTTCAATACCAACAATAAGTTCAATTGATCAAGTTAAAGCATCAAACCTATTTAGAAATGTATTCCAAAACCTACAATTTTATTACTCAAAAAAGTCAGTTATTTTAAGTTTTATCTTATTATCATTTTTAGTTTTATTGTTTACAATGGGATCTGAAAGACCTTCTTATAGCTTGGGTTATTTTCTGGCTTTTTTTGTATGTCTAATTGTATTTTTTTTACTTTCGAAAATTATAATTTATTTACTAAAAAAGTTTAATTTTATTTCAAATATCTCTTTAAAAGTATCGATTAAAAATATCACTCAAACAAAAAGTATCACTCCTATCACAATCATGTCTTTAGGCTTAGGTGTAACTTTATTATTAACTTTAGCTTTGGTTGGAACAAATTTTAAGAGAGAAATTGCAAGATCTATTCCAGATATTGCACCTGATTATTTTTTTGTTGGAATTCAAAAGGGTGAAAAGAAAAAATTTGAACAAGGTGTTTACAAAATGGACCCTGATGCGGACATTGAAATAGTACCTATGGTTTCTTCCGGAATAGTAAAAATTAATGGTGTGAATCCAAATAGCTATATTAAACCAGATAATGATAGTTATTGGGTAATTGGAAGTGAAAGAAGATCTTCTTGGGTTGAAAATATACCTAAAGATAACCCGATTTTAAAAGGAGAGTGGTGGGATTTATCTAAACCTAACCAACTTCAGATATCGCTTGATGCAAAAGTGGCTAAAGATTTTAATATTGAGTTGGGAGATATTTTTACTTTAACTATTTATGGTCGAGAAATTGACGGAGAAATAGTTAATTTTAGAGAAGTTGATTATCGTGATCTAAGTATTAATTTTGCCATGTTATTTAATCCACAATTTGCAAAAAAAATTCCTCATGAATATTTAGCAACAGCTAAATTTAAAAATCCAGATAATTTTGATGAAACCAAAATGTTAGAAGTATTACCAAGTTTATCTATGATAAAAATTGCTGATTACTTAAACAAAGTAACATCGGTTTTAAATAAAGTCTTCATAGCTGTAACCCTAATTTCTGGTGTAACAATTGTCATTGGATTGATTGTTATCTCAAGTGCTATAATGGTCCAAGGAAAAGTAAAAGAGTACCAAAATCTTGTATTTAAAATTTTAGGTTTTTCAAAAAAAGAAATTATATTTTCGTCTTTGATAGAATTTATAATAATTTTTATGTCGGTAATATTAATTGCAATTTTTTTTGCAGTAATTGGATCAAAATTTATTATGGAGAATATTTTTGAATTAGTTTGGCAATTTGATTTTAAAGTTTTAATTTACCTTGGTGCCTCTATAGGAATTGTGACCTTGATTTTAATTATGCTAACTAATCTTAAATACTTAAGTCCTAAAGTTTATCCATTAATAAGAAATCAATAGTAAATTTTATTTATTCGCTCTTTTAAAACATTCGATTGTATTTTTAAGTAAACATGCAATAGTCATAGGTCCGACTCCACCTGGAACTGGAGTTAAAGCTTTTGCAACTTTTGATACTTCATCAAATGCAACATCACCAACTAGGCCGTTTTCAGTTTTATTAATACCAACGTCAATCACAATTGCATCTTTTTTAACCCAATCACCTTTTACAAGCTCAGGGATCCCAACAGCAGCAACTATAATGTCTCCTTTTAAACATTCACCTTTAAGATCATTAGTTTTTGAATGAGTAATTGTAACTGTGCAATTTTCTTTCAACAACAACTGTGTCATTGGCTTGCCATTTAAATTTGATCTTCCAACAATTACAGCCTTTTTTCCATTAAGGTTTGGTTCAATTTTTTTTATTAATAAATAACAACCTAAAGGGGTGCATGGAATAGAACTTTCATAACCTGACGACAGATTACCAACATTCATGGGATGAAATCCATCTACATCTTTCTCTGGCATAATTGACTCTATAACTTTTTGTTTATCAATATGTTTTGGAAGTGGGAGCTGAACTAAAATTCCTGAAACGGAATCGTCATTATTAAGTTCATCGATTTTTTTTAAAACTTCACTTTCTTCAACACTGTCAGGGTATCTAACCACCTCTGATTTAAGGCCTACTTCATTGGCAGATTTCTCTTTATTTCTAACATAAATTTGACTAGGTGCTAAATCACCAATCAATATGACTGTTAAACCTGGTACTTTATTATGCTTATCTTTTAAGGATAGGACTTCTTTCTTGAGCTCTTCTCTTAAATCAGCAGCAGCTTTTTTTCCATCAATTAAAATCATTTATTAAAATATTAGTGGTGCAATGTAGAGTTTCATACACATTTCTATGAACCATATCAACAAAAGAAGTACGATAGGAGAAATATCAAAAGCACCAAGGTTAGGTAAAAATCTTCTAATTCTCATTAAAATCGGTTCTGTCATTTTGTAAGTGAAATCTAATATTAAATATACAAACCGATTGCTTGTATTTAGTACATTAAAAGCGACCAACCAACTTATAACGACATTGGCAATTACAACATATGAATAGAGTTTTAAAATTTGAAGAGCTAAATAAAATATAGCGATCATTTTTTTTCAACATAGATGGACTGACTTGGAAATGCAAAAGCAGCTCCCTTGCCTTCAACAATTTTTTTTATTTCAAGTGCCAAATTTTCTTTTACTTGTAAATAATTAGTCCAACTATTTGTTTTTGTAAAACATCTAACATACATATCAATCGAGCTATCTGAAAACTTATCAATTCTTACAGCGACTCCTACAGATTGGTCATAATCATCACCTTTATTTATGTGATCTTCAATTTCGTCTCTTATTGTTTTCAATTGATCAATTGTAGTGTCATATTGAAGAGTTATTATCCAACTAATAGCCCAGTTAGTCTTTCTTGTATTATTAATCACTGCATTTTCTGCAAATTGAAAATTAGGAATAATTGCCAGTGATTTATCAAATTTTCTTATAACAGTTGATCTGAATCCAATGTTTTCAACAACCCCTTCGATAACTCCCTCAACTTTAATCCAATCACCAATTCTAAATCTTTTTTCAACTAAAACTAAAATTCCGGAGATTAAATTTTTAAATAAATCCTGAGCGCCTAATGCTACTGCTACTCCAAATAAACCTAACCCTGCAATTATTGGTCCAATTTTAATTCCCCATAACTCAAGAACAGCAGCTGCGCCTAAAATAAAAATTAAAATTTTAAGAGACTTTATAATCCAGCCTATTAATTCTTTTGTCAGGACTTTATCTAATCCACTTAAAATATATGATATAGGCTCAATTATCTGATGTATTATCCAAAATATTAAAATTGTTATTAGAGTTCTGTTAATGTTATCTATGAAACCCCTAGTCTCATTATCAAATGACATATAGTAACTAGCAAAAAAGACACCAAGAACAATTGGAAGAAATCTTGCAGGACCTTCCATAGATTTTACAAAAGTATCATCTAATTTATTGGTTGTTCTTTTTGAAATTAATTCCAATTTTTTTATTACAAGTTTGCTGATTAGACCTCTAAATATTAAAAATAATACAAATATTCCAAGACCTACTATTATCTGAAAGAAATCTACCCCTAGAATTCCCTGCTTCCAAACAGATAAAAATAGCTCATTTAGTTTATTTAAAACGTCCATTTTTAAATTTTATATAGCAAAAACTCCTCTTCACCAGGGTTAAAAAGAAAAATTTTTTTCCATTTTATGTCATTCAATACTGATGAAGCTTTTTCGCCCATACACATTAGGTTAGTTTCCATCCAAATATTATCTAAATTATATTTTTTTATTAACTTAAAAAATGCCTTCGCACTATTTTCAGAATATATGTAAACAATTTCTGGCACAGAAGATTTAATATCTATTAAAAAATCGTCACTTAAATTTTCATTGGGTATTGCAGTATAATTTATAATTCTCTTGATAACATAGTTTTCTGAAATTAAGTCTTGATCAAGATTATAAGAAACAATTTCTCCACTAATATAGGCCATTGGTCCAATCTTTGGGTCAAAATTTTGTAAAATTAATTCTTTAAGATTATTTACGTTGCCTTCGGCGCAGAAAATATTTTGAAGGCCTAATTCTTTTGCCTTTCTTTCTGTTGCAAGGCCAACACAAAAACAAATTATTTTTTTATCTATTTTTGAAATATTTAGATTTTTTAAAGAATTAGCGCTCGTGAAAATGACGCCTTTGAATTGTCTAAAATCTATTTCTTGAGTTTCTATTTTTTTTATTTGTAATAAAGGTAAATGAGAAACTTTATGTTTCATAGAAGTAAATTTTAAAATTAATTCTTTGCTATCATCTAATGGTCTGGTTAATAAAATATGCATTTTAATTTTTATAAGAACCTTTTGATTTTAATTTAAGCTCCTCTCCCACCATTCTACTAGTAGACTCAATATTATCTTTTTGAAGACTTTTTTTTACGAAATATCTATTTTTTCCATCAACAGAAAACAATTCGGTCAATAGGTCTACTTTTTTACCATTTGATTTTGCAAATACACCGACTGCAGTGTCACAATCTCCTTCAAGAACTTTTAAGACCTCTCTTTCTGCTTTTGCGACAGTTCTTGTTTCTTGATCGTTAATGTTTTCAAGTAATTTTTTAATTTCATTATCATCTTCTCTGCATTGAATTGCGATAATTCCTTGGCCTGCACAAGGTATAAGTTCATCAACACTGAATTCTTGTGAAATTTTATGTTGTAAATTTAAAGCATCTACTCCTGCTTTTGAGAGAATTATTGCATCATATTCTCCTTTTTCTAACTTTTGAACTCTAGTATCAACATTTCCTCTGATAAGTTTATATTTTAAGTTGGGTCTTTTTTTCTTAAGTTGATATTCTCGTCTATATGATGATGTACCAATAATTGAGTTTGGCTCTAAATCTTCAAATTTTATATTATTTTTACTTATTAAAATTTCATTAGGAGAATTTCTTTTTAAAAAATTATTAGTTAAAAGATTTTCAGTTTCTTCAGTAGGCATATCTTTGAAGGCATGTACTGCAATATCTATATTTTTATTTAATAAATCTTTTTCAATTTGTTTTGAAAATAATCCTTTGCCTCCTATTTCAGATAATCTCTCTTCTTGCTTTTGATCTCCTGTTGTTACTATTTTTTTTAATTCAATCTCTTTAGAAAAATATTTTTTTAGTTCTTTTTTCACATTTTCAGCATAAATCATTGCTAACTTACTTCCACGTGTCCCAATTATAAGATTAGCTCTTTTCATAAAAGTTATTTTTATTACATTCTTATAGATTAATTGTATTAATTATAAAAAATAATTTATGACTGAAAAACCAATAATATTAGGTATTGAGACAAGTTGTGATGAAACTGCGGTTTCATTGATCCAGGATGCTGAATATGATGTGCCAAAGATTTTATCAAATGTTGTTTCTAGTCAATTTGATGTTCATAAAGAATTTGGAGGCGTTGTACCAGAGCTTGCTGCGAGATCTCACGTAGAAAAAATTAATTTAATTGCAAACAAAGCAATTAAGGAAAGTGGAGTTAGTTTAGACAAAATCTCTGCGGTTGCTGCAACCGTTGGGCCTGGACTTATAATCTGTTTAAGTGTTGGGTTAAATTTTGCTAAAGCTTTGTCATCATCTTTAAAAATTCCTTTTATAGGAATAAATCATTTGGAAGGTCATGCATTAAGTCCAAAACTTCAAAAGCATATAGACTATCCTTATTTACTTCTTTTAATTTCTGGTGGACACAGTCAATATTTGATTGTTAATGGACTGGGTAATTATAACAGAATAGGAACAACAATTGATGATGCCCTAGGTGAAGCATTTGATAAAACTGCTAAGCTTTTAGGAATAGAATTTCCTGGTGGTCCCAAAATAGAAATTTTTGCTAAAAAAGGTGATCCAAAAAGGTTTAAGCTACCGAAACCAATTATTAATAAAGGAGGTTGCAATTTATCATTTGCTGGACTGAAGACTGCTATTTTAAAAATTACAAATGAGATTAAGACTGATCAAGACAGATATGATTTAGCTGCATCATTTCAAAAAACCATAGAAGAAATATTGTATTTAAAAACAAAAATAGCTTTTTATGAATTTGAAAAAGTTTCTGGAGAAATAAGAAAAAAATTTGTTGTAGCTGGTGGAGTTGCGGCAAATAAAGGGATAAGAGATAAATTAAGCGAAGTAAGTAGAGAAAATAATTTTGAAGTAATCTATCCTGATGTTGAGCTTTGTGGAGATAATGCTGCAATGATAGCAATGGTTGGATTAGAAAAATTTAAAATTAATCAATTTGATAAGTTAGATGTACAGGCAAGCCCTAGGCTGCCTCTTGATTTAAATGCAAAGTTTTTGAAAGGTGCTGGAGTAAAATTATAAAATAAGAATTAATTTATTTGTATAGTTTCAGGTTTTATATTTTCATTATAATTTTTGTATACTTCACTGTAGGCTGTCTCTAATTTTTTTGTGAAAAGTTTTGAATTAAACAAGGGCATATCTATAATATTCTTTTTTAATTTATCCTTAATCTCTTTGTAAAAATTTTTATTTTCAGCAATTTTAACTGCTAGTTCTTCATATTCTTTACCACTATTTGTTATAAGTTCCTCTAACCCCACTGATGACAATAAACTTGATGCAACACGACTCGCAAATGAGTCACCTTTAATTGTAATTATTGGTAAAGAGGATCTAAGAGCATCACTTGCTGTTGTGTGAGCATTACAAGGAAAAGTATCAAGAAATAAGTCTGCCAAACCAAGTCTTATTATGTGCTCTGAATGTGGTAATCTTCCTGCAAATATCATACGGTTTGAGTCAATATCATTAGAAACTAAAATTTTTTTCAAATTATTTTGTGCTGTTTTGTTATCAATAAGTAGCCAAATAACACTATTTTTTACTTTTTTTAAAATCTTCATCCATATCTCAAACATATCGGGTAAAATTTTAAAATTATGATTAAAGCAGCAAAAAATAAATTTATTTTCAGGCAAATTAAAATCTTTTTTACTAAAAATTTTTTTAGATAAATCAGGGTCGCTATCATTAACTTGGTAGGAGTTAGGAAGATAAATAATATTTTCAGAGTAATATTTTTTATTTTCTTCAGGAATTACAATTTTATCAGCAATTAAGTAATCTATACAATTCGAACTGGTTGTGCCTGGAAAACCTAAGTAACTTATTTGTATTGGTGCACATCTCTCAATGAATAAATCAAATCTATTGTTATTTGTAAAACCTTTTAAATCTACTGCTATATCTAAATTCAGCTCTCTTGAGTGATGAACAATTTCCTTGGTGGTTTTTGATTTTACATCAAAAAATTTGTCAAAAGTTTTCATAACTCTTTTTCTAATCTTCGAGCCATCATCTGGCCCAAAAGAATAGGCGTATGTCTCAAATTTGTTTTTATCATGGAGTTCAAAAAGATTGGCCATTAAATACATGGTTGCATGATTATGAAAGTCTGATGAATAATATCCAATTTTAATTTTTTTGTTTTTAATTTTTTCTAATTTAATTTTTTTTGGTTTTTCAAATTCATTTTTTACGAAAATTTCTATAGCTTTTTTTTGTAATGATGGTGAATCATAAATCAGTATTGTTGGAAAAGGACTGGTAGTTTTTTTCCCACTTAAAATATTATTCTTTAAAAATAATTTATCTTCTTTAAAATTTGCCCACTCAGATAATCCACATTTTGATTGAATTATAGTTCCGTTTAGATAACTCATATTTGGATTAATCTTTAAAGCTTGCACATGGTTATAAATCGATTTATCAAGAATTTTTAGTTCCATATATAAATTTCCTAAATTTTTATAGGCTGCAGAAAAATTATTATTTATACTAATTGCTTTATCATAGTCAGATATCGCTTCTTGTTTTTGATTAATTTCTTGTAAAGCCTTTGCTCTGTTGTAATAAGATAACGCAAAGTTTGGTTTTATTTTTAGCGCTTTATTATAATTCTCAATTGCTATATTAAACTGTTTTAATTCATAATAAACATTTCCTAAATTATTATATGTTTCAGATATATTAGGATTAATTTTAATCGCTTTTTCAAAAAATTTTATAGATTGAACAAAATCTTTATTATGAAAATTTAAAATGGCCAAAAGATTTGATGCATTCAAATCATCTGGCTGAATATCCAAAATGTCTTCACAGACTTTTTTTGCTTTATCGTATTCTTTATTTTCGTAAAAATTAATAGCGTTTTTAAATAAATTATTCATTTATTAATAAATTCTATATAAATAATCCTAACAAATTATTCTAAATATTAATTTAATTACAGGATATACTTATAATAAAGTGAATTATGCAATATTGGTTATTAAAATCAGAGCCAAATGTTTGGTCAATTGATCAGCAACTTAAAGCTGGGATAAAGGGAGCTGATTGGGATGGTGTAAGAAATTATCAAGCAGCAAATAATCTTAAAAAGATGAAAAAGGGTGATCTTTGTTTTTTTTATCATTCAAATATAGGAAAAGAAATTGTCGGAATTGTTGAGGTTATTAAAACTGCATTTATAGATCCTACGGACAAGCAAAAACGATTTGTAGCAGTTAAAGTTAAGTACAAAAGTAAACTAAAAACGGCAGTTTCTCTTGAAAATATTAAAAAAAATAAAGATTTAAAAGACATTGCACTAATAAAACAAAGCAGACTGTCTGTAATGCCAATCGACACTAAATGCTGGAAAATTATTTTGAAGATGAGTAGTATCTAAGAAATTTATAATCCATGCCAAAAAAAAAAGTAAAAAAGAAAAAGAAAAAAATCATCTCTAAAAAAAAATCTAAGGCTAAAACTAAATTGTTAAAACAAGACAAGGAACTTATATATAAAACAAAGAAAGATTGGATTAGCAAAGCTCTTGTAAATAAATCTCAGTACGAAAAAAAATATAAGGCTTCAATAAAAGATAATGATGGATTTTGGAAAAAAGAAGGAAAAAGAATAAATTGGATTAAACCTTACACAAAAATTAAAGACGTTAAATACAGTAAGGAAGAAGTAAAAATAAAATGGTTCTATGACGGAACTTTAAACGCATCTGTAAATTGTATAGATAGACACCTAAAAAAAAATAAAGATAAAACTGCTATAATTTGGGTCGGTGATGATCCTAAAGTTCAAAAAAAAATATCATATAAAGAGTTGCATAAAGAAGTTTCAAAAGCAGCAAATGGTCTTAAAGAGTTAGGTGTTAAAAAAGGTGATCGAGTTACAATATATTTAACAATGATCCCAGAGTTAGCATACACTATGTTAGCTTGTGCAAGAATAGGTGCTATTCATTCAATTATTTTTGGAGGATTTTCCCCTGATAGTATCTCAGGAAGAATAAATGACTGTGAGTCTGATTACCTTATTACTGCAGATGAAGGAATTCGAGGAGGAAAAATTATTCCTTTAAAATCAATCGCTGACGAAGCTTTAGTAAATTGCCCAAATGTAAAAAAATGTGTAGTTGTCAAAAGAACAGGTAATAGAATTAATTGGGATGAACGAAGAGATGTTTGGTACCACGAGTTAACAAAAAAAGTTTCTAATAAATGTGAACCCGAGGAAATGAATGCGGAAGATCCATTATTTATTTTATATACCTCAGGATCAACAGGTAAACCAAAAGGGGTGATGCATACAACTGGTGGGTATATGGTTTACGCATCGATGACGCATCAATATATATTTAATTATAAACCTAAAGATATTTATTGGTGTACGGCTGACATTGGATGGGTAACTGGTCATAGTTATATTATTTATGGACCATTATCAAATGGAGCAACAACTATTATGTTTGAAGGAATTCCAACATATCCTGACAGTTCAAGATGGTGGCAAATAGTTGATAAATATAAAGTAAATATTTTTTATACTGCTCCGACAGCAATTAGAGCTTTAATGAGGGAGGGTGATAAGCCTGTTAAAAAAACATCAAGAAAATCACTGAAATTACTAGGAACAGTAGGTGAACCAATCAACCCTGAAGCATGGGAGTGGTATTATAAAACTGTAGGAGATTCAAATTGTCCGATTGTTGATACTTGGTGGCAAACTGAAACGGGTGGAATATTAATTAGTCCACAAACAGGCGCTATAAATCTAAAACCAGGTTCAGCAACAAAACCATTTTATGGAATTAAACCAGTAATAGTTAACAAAGATGGAAAAGTTTTAAAAGGTGAGGCGGAGGGTCGTTTATGTATAGCACAATCTTGGCCTGGCCAGATGAGGACGGTTTACGGTGATCATCAAAGATTTATTGATACTTATTTTTCTCAATTTGATGGAAAATATTTTACAGGAGATGGATGTAGAAGAGATAAAGATGGATACTATTGGATAACAGGAAGAGTAGATGATGTGATAATAGTATCAGGACATAATCTTGGAACTGCAGAGATAGAAAGTGCTTTCGTTGCTCATCCAAAAGTTGCTGAGGCTGCTGTTGTTGGATATCCACATGATATTAAAGGTAATGGCTTGTATTGTTATGTAACTTTAAATGTGGGAGAAAAATCGACTTTAGATTTAGAGAGAGATTTAAAGCTTTGGGTTAGAAAACAAATTGGTCCAATAGCTACTCCTGATCTAATTCAATTTTCTCCTGGACTTCCAAAAACTAGATCAGGTAAGATTATGAGAAGAATACTTAGAAAAATTGCTGCAAATGAACATGATCAATTAGGTGATACAACTACCTTGGCAGATCCAAGTGTAGTAAAAAGTTTAGTTGAAAATAGAAAAAATACTTAAAAATTTATTAATTCAATAAATTCTTTTTTAACATTATCCCATTTTAAAATCATCGAATTTAAAACTATTTTTTTATCTAATGATTTTAACTCTTCAGCTATTGGTGACCATTCGTATAAAGATAAAGCACTAGTGTTAAATGGCAAGGATTCGTGATATTCATTCCAATTAATCTTTTCATATCTTTCAAGAAAATTTTTTTTTGCATTTTCATATATTTCCTGTGGCATTTCATTTTTCTGAAGTTCATTATCTAAAATTTCAAAATAAATTTCATTTGCTTTCTCAGTATCATGTTGATTTCTGATATTTTTTAAAAAAGAGATAGTATAAAAAGTTAAATCCTGTAATGCAGTTGAGTAAATATTCCATTTAGCTTTGTTAATCGATCCTAAAAATATTTCATCTTCAAACATCAATACATATTTTGCCCCCATTCTAGTTTTCAGATATCCATAAAGAGTTACTTGACTTACCCACGCAGATTTTTTTTGGATAAATTCTTTTAAGTCAGAATAGTTTTCAATTTTTTTTGTTTTTTTAAAATATTTTAAAAATGGAACGAAATATTCTTTTAAATACTCAAATTTCAAATCTTTAAGCTTTAATTTGTATTTGATGCCCATTTAGAACCGATATTACAACTTTTACTATAAATATATGCCATTTTTTACCCTTTAAATATCACTTTAAATGAGTATGAATTATAACTTTAACCTATAGGGAGGATTAAAATAATGTCAAACAAAGAAAAGCACTGGGAAAAAACCAAAGGATTAATGATAATTACATTAATTATTTGGTTTGTTTTCGGTTATCTGATCTTCATGTTTGGTTCTGACCTAAACACTTCAAGTTTTATGGGATATCCATTAGCGTATTACATGTGTGCGCAGGGTTCCATCATTGCATTTGTGGTCCTAATTTTTTGGTTTGCAAATAGACAGGAAAAAATTGATGAAGAGTTTGGTTTTACCGAAAAGGAGGATGATTAATGTTTAAAGGCAATTTTATTGACAACCTACCAAAAATTTACGGGACATATACTGGGGGCTTCTTCATATTCATCATTTTGATGGCAATAGCAGAGCAAGCAGGTATGACCGCTAAAACAATTGGTATTTTGTTTGTCGCCTTTACAGTCTGTATATATGCCATAATTGGATATCTATCTAGAACTGTACAAGTCGACGCTTATTATGTTGCTGGAAGACAGGTGCCAACAGTCTTTAACGGAATGGCAACTGCAGCTGACTGGATGTCAGGTGCATCATTCGTTGCAATGGCTGGTGGTATTTACTTTGGTGGTTATACTTATATGGCTTTCTTAGTCGGATGGACTGGGGGATACGTTTTAGTATCATCACTTTTAGCACCATACTTAAGAAAATTTGGATGTTATACTGTGCCAGATTTCATTGGAACAAGATACGGCGGAAACTTTGCAAGGTTCTGTGCTGTAGTTGTTTTAACGTTGGCATCTTTCACATATGTAACAGCTCAAATTAACGCAACAGGAACAATTGCATCTAGAGCACTAAGTATTCCATTTGAATTAGGAGTTTGGGTTGGACTAGTAAGTATTTTACTTTGTTCAATGCTAGGCGGAATGAGAGCGGTAACTTGGACACAGGTTGCACAATACATAGTATTGATTATTGCTTATCTAATTCCAGTATTCTGGATTAGTAACAAATCTGGATTTGGTTTCTTTCCACACTTTATGTTAGGTGAGGAAGTGGCTAGATTAGGTGCACTTGAATCGCAATTTGGATTAGTTAAAAATGCTGCTGCAGATATAAAAGCTGCAGGTGTACCAGGTGGTCTAAAATCTATCGCTGTATCACACGCAGGTGTGCCAGAAGGTGGAATGGCTGCATGGAAGTTTATTTCATTAGCACTATGTATGATGGTAGGAACAGCTTCTTTACCACACATTTTAATGAGATACTTCACTACTCCAAGTGTTAAAGCTGCGAGAAAATCAGTGGCATGGTCACTATTCTTTATTGCATTGCTTTATACTTCAGCGCCAATGCTTGCAACATTATCCAAAATCTCACTGATAGATCCAAACTTACCAACAGGTATTATTGGAAAACCAATTGCTGAAATTATGCAAATTGAGTGGGTAAATGCTTGGATTAATGTAAAACAAGCCTTCATAGCAGACTTTAACGGAGATGGTATTCTTCAGTTAAATGAATGGTTTATGAGGGGTGACGTAGTTGTACTAGCAACTCCTGAAGTTGCAGGATTACCATACGTAATCTCTGGACTAGTTGCTGCAGGAGGAATGGCTGCTGCGATGTCAACTGCTGATGGTCTAATTCTTGCTATCGCAAACGCTTTATCACATGATATCTATTACAAAATCATTGATCCAAAAGCGGATGTAAGAAAAAGATTGTTAGTTGCTAGAGCACTTTTAATAGTTATTGGTGCCGCTGGAGCATATATTGCATCGATGAGGATCACTAGTATCCTTGGTGCAGTTGCTTGGGCATTTGACTTTGCAATGTCAGGTTTGTTCTTCCCATTAATACTTGGTGTATGGTGGAAGAGAGCAACACGACAAGGAGCAATCGCAGGTATGATAGCAGGTCTTGCATCAGGAACAGCTTATCTAATTTATGTTTATCCTAAGTTTATGGGTAATGCGCCTTGGTTAGGTATTGACCATTTACGTTTCGGTATAATCGGAGCGTCGGTCTGTTTAGTTGTAATGGTTGTAGTAAGTTTAATGACTGAAGAACCAGATAAAGCTACACAGCAAATGGTAGACGAAGTTCGTGTTCCATCAGGTAAAACAATACTTGGTAAGCAACACTAAATTAAACTTTTTGGGGGCGGTATCCGCCCCCTTTTTTTTCAGATAAATGCCTTTATATATTTTAGTAATAGACTACATTTTAGGTATCATTATGTGGACTTTAATTGGAAGATCTGCAATGAATATTTTTCAAAAAGAAGATTCTGAATTCTTTTTTATGAAAGTATTTGTAAAATACACAAACCCAATTATTAAAATTTTTAAATTCATAACTCCTAGTTTCATTATAGGACCATTAGTTCCACTTTATGTAGCGTGGTTTTTTTATATGTTTAGATTTTATTTAATGCCATATTTGATGGGTTATTCTGTTATGGGGATGTTATCGTTTCCATTAGAAAGTGAAATAGCTGCGGAAATTTATAAAATATTTGGTAAATAATAATTCAAATATATTCAAAAATTGATAGTACTAGTTTTTATTTATTAATGAAAAATATACAAATTTCGCCTTCAATACTTTCTGCAGATTTTAGCCAATTAGGTGAGGAAATTAAAAAATTAGAAGATGGTGGCGCTGACTTAATTCATGTCGATGTAATGGATGGGCATTTTGTTCCCAATATTACAATTGGTCCCCCAGTGATAAAATCACTTAGAAATTATACAAAATTACCTTTTGATGTACATTTAATGATCTCACCAGTTCATAAATATATAAAAAATTTTGCTGAAGCAGGATCTGATATAATAACAATTCACCCTGAAGCAACCGACAATTTGATTGAGTCGATTAAACTTATAAAACAATTAAAGAAAAAAGTAGGCATTTCTTTAAATCCAAATACGGAAGTAAATGTCATTGAAAAATTATTAAAAGAAATAGATTTAGTTTTAATTATGAGTGTATATCCCGGTTTTGGTGGTCAAAAATTTATACCAGAAGTCATTGAAAAAATTAAAAAACTATATCAAATAAAAAAAGATAATAACTTAAAATTTGATATTGAAGTTGATGGTGGAATAAATTTCTCTAATTCAAAAGAGGTTATATCAGCGGGAGCGAATATATTAGTTTCTGGAACAACAATATTCAAAGAAAACAATGGTGATATTAAAAGAAATATAGAAACTCTAAAATCAATGTAAGATGTATTTAAAAAATTCTTTAATTTTAATAAATGAATTTTTTTACTACACTAAAAATCAAATAAGAAATTTATACTTAAAATCAGGGTTTTATAATAATAAAATTTCAAAAATTGAGATAAGCAACATTTCTTATAGACCAAGTCTAAATATTTTAAGCTGTTTAGTTAAATATGATAAAAAAAAAATTAAAATTGAAGAATTAGATAAAGATAATATTTGGGAAAGTGAATTATTAACTAGTAATAACCTCAACAAACTAAATAATTTTTATTGGTTATTTAGTATTGATTTAAAATCTTCCCCAAGTATTACACAATCAATAATTATCAAATGGATTGAAAAAAATCAAAGTTATAATCCATTAACATGGCAAACAGATATTTTATCAAAAAGACTAATATCTTGGATTGCAAACTCTAAATTATCTTATGATGAAAGTGATACTAAATATAAAAATAAATTTAATTTTTCTGTAAATAAACAGATTAATCATTTAATAAATGAAATAAGCAAATCTCGATCTGTTAATGATAAATTATTAGGCTGTATAGCAATAATAATTACAGGATTATCATACACAAATGAAAAATTTTTAAATTATGGATTAGAATTACTGAGAAAAATTATTATTAATTCTTTTGACGATGAGTATTTTCCAAAAACGAGAAGTATCAGGCAATTAAATTTTTATTTAAAATATTTTGTTCTTGTTAGAGAATTATTAAAGGAATCTTTAAATGATATACCTGAGTACCTTGATGAAATAATTTTCTATCTAGGAAAATCTTATTCTATTTTTTCTAAAATCGAACAAAGTTTACTATTCAATGGGAATCATCAAAATGATTTAAAGGAATTTAATAAATATCTTTCACTTTATAAATATAAGTTTGAAAATTCAAATAATGAAGTAGGAGGATATGCTATTTTAAAAAACAAAAATTGTATTCTTGCAATGGATGTTGGAAATTCACCCCAAAAAACTTTTTCACATAACTATCAAAGTGGAGCTCTTTCATTTGAATTCTTCTACAAAGATAAAAAACTAATTTCAAATTCTGGTTACTTTCAGGATTATAAAAACAAATTAAATCTAATTTCAAAATCTACTGCCGCTCATTCTGCACTTATAATTGATAATCATTCAAGTTGTTCATTTAGAAACAATACAAACTATAAAACATTAGAAAACGGTTTGAAAATTAGTGATAAAAATATTGTTAAAGAAAAAAACTATTGGTTAATCAAAGCATCTCATAATGGCTTTTTAAAAAAATTTGGAATTTTATATGAAAGATCTTTAGAATATTTTGTTGAAAAAAATAAATTAATAGGAACTGATAAAATAATTTCAAAAAACAAGTTAGAAACAAAAAAATATGATATCAGATTTCATATGGAACCAGGTGTTAAATTAACAAAAACTCTAGATAACAAAACTATACTAATTGAAATTGAAAATTCTGGATGGAAATTTTCAACTAATTGCGAGATTATAAATATTGAATCAGGTATATATTTCGGTAATAAAAATGTAACTATTGAAAACCAAAATATATGTTTATCAGGCAAAATAAAAGATATAACTCAGGAAATTAAATGGGCATTCGAAAAAATACAATAAAAATTAAGACTGCTTTAATTTCATTGTCAGATAAATCCAATTTAAGGCCATTATTAAATTTACTAAAAAAATATAAAATCAAAATAATAAGCTCAGGCGGCACATACAAAAAAATTAAGAGTATGGGTTTTAAATGCTTAGAAGTATCTAAATTTACAAATTCAAAAGAGTTGCTAGATGGAAGAGTAAAAACATTGCATCCAAAAATTCATTCTGGGATTTTGAATGTTAGGCAGAATAAAAAACATCAAAAAGAAATGAAAATTAACAATTATGAAAATATAGATCTAGTTATTATAAATTTTTATCCATTTGAAAAAGTTTTATTAAGTAATTCTGGCCACAAAAATATAATTGAAAATATAGATATTGGAGGACCAACAATGGTTAGAGCAGCTGCAAAAAATTATAATGATGTAGCTATCCTAAGTAACGCAAAACAGTATGAAGATTTAACTATTGAATTAAATAAAAATAAAGGTTCAACGAATTTAAAATTTAGAGAAAAATTGGCGGAAGAAGCATTTATGGAAACAGCATACTATGAATCAAAAATTTTTAATTATTTCAATCAGAAATCTAAAAACCTTTTCCCAATTAAGAATGTTTTTTCTGGAAAATTAGTTGAGAAGACAAGATATGGAGAAAACCCTCATCAAAAAGGAGCAATATATTCACAAAATAATAAACAGGAAATTATTCAAATCAGTGGAAAACAACTCAGTTATAACAACTATAACGATCTTTATTCTGCCCTAAGTATATCTGAGACTTTACCAAAAAATAAGGGTGTAGCAATAATTAAGCATGCAAATCCTTGTGGAGTTTCCATTAATTCAAACAAAATCAAATCTTTTAAAGAGGCTTTAGAAAGTGACCCAATTAGTGCCTATGGTGGTATTGTATCATGTAACTTTAAATTAAATATTAGTTTAGCTAAAGAGATTAATAAAATATTTTTTGAGGTAATAGTTGCAAATGGATTTGATAAAAAATCAGTCAAACTTTTAAAAAAGAAAAAAAATCTAAGGCTAATTGATTCTAGTAAAGTAGAAAAAAATTTTAAATTTAATTTTATAAATAAATTTAATTCTATTTTAGTTCAAGATCCTGATACTCAATATTTTTCCAAGAAAGATTTTAAAATTGTATCAAAATTAAAACCTACTAATAAAACTTTAAACAAACTCATTTTTGCATTTAATATATGCAGAAGTGTAAAATCAAATGCGATAGTCATTACAAAAGATTACAAGACAATAGGCATAGGTTCTGGTCAACCAAGTAGGTTAGATAGTTGCAATATAGCAATTGATAAAATGAAAAAGTTTCAGAAAATAAGCGATAGTGATGAAATCCTAGCAGCATCTGATGCGTTTTTCCCGTTTGTGGATGGTATAGAAAAATTGGTACAAGCAGGAATTTCAGCGGTCATACAACCGTCGGGTTCAAAAAATGATAAAGAAGTTATTAAATTTGCTAACCAAACAAATACTATTTTAGTATTTTCCAAAACAAGACACTTTAATCACTAATCAATTTATCTTATCTATTTTAGCGGCTAAAATAAAATCACTCTCAGCAAGACCTTTAATTGCATGAGTAAATATTTTAATTCTTGCATAGCCCCATCCAAACCACAGATCAGGGTGATGTCCCTCTGTTTCAGCAATTTCTCCAACTTTATTCACAAATTCTTGACTTTGTAAAAAATCATCAAATTTAAAATTTTTTATTAAATGAAATCCATCGATTTTATCCTCTATAACTTCCCATCCATCAACTTGTTTTAAATATTTATGAATTTCTTCTGTGTTAAATGGCGGGATGTTACCTTCACACGGGATACATTTTTTACTTGCTAGATCACTCATAATACAATTCCTATAATGGAGCGGGCAATGGGACTTGAACCCACGACCTTCTCGTTGGCAACGAGACGCTCTACCACTGAGCTATGCCCGCTTGTTCTATTAGTATTAAAATTAGTAGCTTTTTTAAAAATTAGCAAGTGACAAAATAATTTATTATTTTGATAGGTTTAGTTAGACTTGTGATGAAATCTCAAATGATGATATTATGAAGTATATCAAAAGATTAATAATAAATTTTATTATATTATGGACTACATAAGTAACAATTCAAAAATAATTGCATGCGATATAGGTGCTAGTAATTGTGATCCTACTCCACATATTGATAATTTATTAAAAAATACTGACTCAAAACTATATGGTTTTGAGCCAAATAAAATTGAATTTGAAAAATTAATATCAGAAAATAAAGATAAAAAGAGAGAATTCTTTAATTACGCAATTGGTAATGGTGAAGAGAAAATTTTCAATATTTGTGAATATCCGGGTTGGAGTTCTTTTCTTGAAGCAGATATAGATTACGTAAAAAATTTTCATAGATTTGAGTTGGATGCAGTAATCAAAGATAAAATAAAAATAAAGACAAAAAAACTAGATGAAATTAAATTTGAAAGTAAAGTAGATTTTTTAAAGATCGATGTGCAAGGTTTAGAATCTGAGATTATAGATTGTTCAAAAGATACAATTAAAAATTGTTTAGTCGTAGAATTAGAATTATCTCCAATACCACTTTATAAAAAAGAAAAGAGGTTTTCTTATGTGTGTAAACAAATGGAGGATTTAAAATTTAATTTAAATATGTTCCAAAAGATAAATACAAAAACATTTAAACCTGTAGTTTTAGGTGGAAGTTCATTAAATGGTTTACATACTTTAATACAATTAGATTGTGTATTTGTTCCAAGTTATGAAACTATTAATGAATTAAATAGTGAAGATCTTAAAAAATTAATCAACATCATGCATTACTCTTACAACTCTTATGATTTTGCCGATTTCTTAATACGTTTACTTGAAAAAAGGGAGAATTTAAAAATTGTTGAAAAATATAGAAACGATATTGCAAAACTAAAAATTTTAAAAAAATATTAATCCAATTTTGTCCAATTGTATCTTAAGAATGAATGACTATAATTAAAATATGAAACTCGAGGAATTACCAAAAACTATACCAATTTTTCCCCTATCAAATTTTATAATGTTTCCCGGCACAACTGTTCCACTGAACATTTTTGAACCTAGATATTTACAAATGGTAAATGATAGTATGAAAAAGCATAGAATGATTGGAATGATACAGCCAAAAAAAACAGGGCCTTTGAAAAAACCTGATTTGTACGAAATAGGATGTATTGGAAAAATTACAAGTTTCAATGAAACAGAGGATGGTAGAATACTTATTATTTTAAACGGTATTTGTAGATACAAAATTAACTCAGAGTTAAATACCGACAAAATGTACCGTGAGTGCAGTGTTCAGTATGATAATTTTTCAAAAGATATAATGCAAAAAAGTAACGAAGTTAACTTTTCAGACTTAAGCTTAATTATGAAGAACATGAGAACATTTTTCAAAAAACAAGGGTATATTGTGAACTTAAAAGATTTAGAGAAGAAGGATCTTAGCCAAACTCTTAATGATCTATCAATGGCTTCACCCTTTTCATTAGAAGAAAAACAAATATTATTAGAAAGTCTTGATATAAATGTAAGAAAAGAAAAAATGGAACAAATTCTAAATAATTATATTAAAGATGAATTCGAAAATACTACTCTTCAGTAATTTATAATTTAAATCCTTTATCCGATAAAATATTAGAATACTTTTTAAAAATAGAATTTTTATTTAAAATACTAAAAACTGGTTTTGAAATTGAATTGTTAATGTTGCTATCTAATCTAAAGAATTCATATATTCCATCAATTGCTTTTCCATAGAGATAATTAAGATGTTTTGTAGAATTCTGGAAATCTACTGCGACAGAGATGTCTATTGGAAGCCCTAATGATATTTTATCATCAACTATTCTTGAAATTATTTTAATATCTCTAATTGTCATATTAAATCCTTGTCCAGCAAGTGGATGTATACGGTGTATTAAATCACCAAATGCAAGGATATTATTATGAGTATAACTTCTAAGCATTTCAAAACTCAGACTAAATTTTTCTATTTTACTGATCTTAGTTATTGAATAAAAAGAATTATATTTTTTGAATATATCGATAATTTTTTTATCATCCATCTCCTCTCCCTTATATGAAAAAACTATTGATGTTTTGGTATTAGATAATGGTAGAAATGCTAGAGGTCCAAATTTTGTAAAAATTTGAATTGCAATGTTATTTTCTTTACGTTGATGACCAATTAGAAATGTATATGCTCTACTTCTGTAGTTTTTTTTTATTTTATTTGTAAAAAATTTGTTTGATATAAAATTTTTGTTTTCACTATTAATAACTAAATCATATTTTTTTATTTTATTTAGAATAAGCGAACTAAGAGTATCAGAATTATATAATTTTATAAATTTTGATTTTTTTATTTTTTTAAAAAAAATTTCATTTAATTTAGAATAAGATACTAAATTAAAAGTCTCTTTATTTTTTTTATTAAAATTAATTATCTCTTTAGATTGCGAACCTTCTGTAAAAATTTTTATTTCTTTACTTTTCCAAGGTACAATGCTCGATTTTGTAAAGATTTTTAAATATTCAAAATTTTCACTTGATAAAGCTATTGTTCTATTAGATTTTATGTTTCGAATTTTTTTTTTAAAATATATATCAACATTGAGTTTTTTTTGCTCAAAAACGCTTGCAAGAATCAAATTTGTTAAATTTTGGCCAATAAGACAGATTTTCATGACAAAATAATTTTAACAATAAAAATTAAATGATACAAAGTGACAAAAGCAGTTTTGATTCATGATATTTAAAAATTATATCAATAAAATAGGCGATTTTATCATAAAGAGATTGGCGGAACTATTCGGTATTTTCCTAGTAGTAGTTTCGATATTACTTTTTATATCTTTAATTAGCTATTCGCCAGAGGATCCGAATTTTATATTTCCAGAAAATCAGGAAATAAAAAATTTTCTTGGATTTAGAGGAAGTTTTATTGCTGATATATTTTTTCAGTCAATTGGTATTATATCACTTTTAATTCCTTTTTCTCTTCTTTTTACAGGTTTGTCTATAACGATTAACAAAAAGTTTATCGTCATTATAGAAAATATTTTTTTCATTATTCTTTACGTTATTACTGCATCACTTTTCTTTGGTATTTTCCATAAGGAAACATATTGGTTAATAATAAATGGTAACAATGGTTTTATTGGAGAATTAATGTCTGAGACTATACTCATAGACTTTTTGAAAATTAACAAAACAGTAAGTTATTATTTATTAATATTTATTATTCTATTATTTTTCCTTTTAAGTAGTAATTTCAAAATTTCCCATATTTTAAGTTGTTTCACAATGATGAAAAAACTATTTTCATCAAAAAAAGACAATTTAATTTCTCAAGAAAATACTTTTAAAGAAAATACTATAATTGAAAGATCTAAGGAACCTCCTGTTCAAGAAGATTTGTTTTCTAATAACAAATCAATTTTAAGTGATGTAAAAATTAAATTACCTTTAATTGATTTTTTAAAAAAACCAGAAAAAAACTCTAATAAAAAAGATGATTTTAAAATAGATGCAGAAGGTTTAGAAAAAATACTTCTTGATTTTGGTGTCGAAGGAAAAATAAAAAAAATAAGTCATGGACCTGTTGTTTCTCTCAATGAATTCGAGCCTGCAGCTGGGGTTAAAGTTTCCAAAATAATAAATTTAGCAGAAGATATTGCTAGAAATACAAGTTCAGAGTCTGCGAGAATAGCCACAATACCTGGGAGTAATACTGTTGGTATTGAACTACCAAAGATATCCAGAGAAAATGTTTTTTTAAGAGAAATAATTTCAGACAAGAATTTTAAAAAAAGAGAAATTAAATTACCTATTGCTCTTGGTAAAAGTATATCTGGAGAACCAATTACTAGTGATTTAAGTTCAATGCCTCATTTATTAATAGCAGGAACTACTGGTTCAGGGAAATCAGTATGTATTAATACAATTATACTATCACTCATTTACAAACATACACCAGACGTCTGTAAATTTATTTTGATCGATCCAAAAATGCTTGAACTTTCGACCTATGAAGGGATACCGCATTTATTATGTCCTGTTATTACTGAAGCAAAAAAAGCAGCGTCTGTTTTGGGTTGGGTAGTTAAAGAAATGGAAAGTAGATACAGGTTAATGACAAAAGTGGGTGTAAGGAACATTGATGGATATAATGAGAAGCATAAAGTTAAGATGCCTTATATTGTTGTAATAGTTGATGAAATGTCAGATCTCATGTTGGTAGCTGGAAAAGAAATTGAAAACTATATACAAAAATTATCACAAATGGCTAGAGCAGCCGGAATTCATATAATTATGGCTACACAGAGGCCGAGCGTAGACGTAATAACTGGAACAATAAAAGCTAATTTTCCTACTCGTATCTCATTCCAAGTAACCTCTAAAATTGATAGTAGAACAATTTTAGGTGAGCAAGGTGCTGAGCAGCTTTTAGGGAAAGGTGACATGTTATATATGTCTTCTGCAAACAGAATCACAAGGATACATGCCCCCTACGTTTCAGAAATTGAAATAGATAAAGTAAATAACTTTTTGAGAAATCAGGCAGAACCAGATTATGTTGATGAAATTTTGAATTTTGCTGACGAGAAAGAAATTGGTGAAAAAAGTAAAGATAATTCTGATACTGATGAATTGTATAATGAAGCATTGGAAATAATTAAATCAGAAAGAAAAGCGTCTACCTCATTTTTGCAAAGAAAACTACAAATAGGATATAATAGAGCTGCAAGGATCATTGATCAAATGGAATTAAATGGTGAAGTAAGTAAAGCTAATCATGTAGGTAAAAGAGAAGTTTTAAAATAGTGAAATATATAATTTTTATTTTAATTTTTTTTTATCCATTAAATATTTTTGCGTCACCAAAACAATTAATAAAAAATAAATTACAAGAAACAGATAATATATCTTTTAAATTCATACAAAAAATTGGAAGAAAGACCGAGCAAGGAGAATGTATAATTTCATACCCAAAAAAAATTTTTTGTAAATACGATGATATTTATAATAAAATTTTAGTATCAAATGGAAAATCACTTGTAATTAATAGCAAAAAAATTACAAATTATTTAAGGTACCAACTTAAAGATACTCCTCTTGATTTAATTCTAGATAAAAAATTTCTCCTTAAAAAGTTAGATAATATAGAAATAATTCGAGAAAATGATGAAACATTTTCTTTTGAAATCATACATAATAACAATTTATTAAACATTTTTTTTGATAAAGATAGTTATGATATTAAAGGATGGACAACGACTGACATTTACCTAAATACAGTTGAAACGAAATTGCTCGATATAGAAACAAATAATATGATTGATAAAAAATTATTTAGAGTTCAAAATTATATTAACTAATATCTAAATTAATTGTTTCAGATTTGAAAATTTTCATCCCGCGTCCTAGATAGTTTTTTAAGGCATGTTTGTGATCTAAAGAACAAGTATGTAACCAAACCTTCTTAGTATTTTTTCTAAATCCTAACTTCAAAGCCTCCGATAAAAGATAGCCACCGTATTTTTTACCTATAAATTCGTCTAGAATACCAAAATAGGCCACTTCACATTTTTTTGTCTCTGCATGAAACAAAAGCTCAAAAAAACCAATTAAATCCTCATTTTCAGAAAGTATGTAAGTCTCTAAATTTGAATTGTTAGTATAATCCATCCATTTTTTGTCATTCCAAACTAATCTATCGATCCAACGATAACTTTTACCAATGTTTTTATAAAAAAATTTATTGATTTGAAAATCTGGAGGATTTTTTTTTTCTATCTTGCATGAATTCTGAGGCTTTTCAGATAAATTAATTTTATCTGGTGAGTCTATCTCTAAATATTTTCTATCAACTCTAGTTATCACGAAACCATTTTTCCAACTTTTTCTCCTCCAAATAAATGAAAATGTAAATGTGGTACTTCTTGGCCACCATAATCACTTATATTAGCAAGAGCTCTATAACCTTTGCCATCAATAGAGGATATACCTAATTTTTTTGCAACAATAGTAACACCTTTCATTAAACCAATTATTTCTTCATTAGATGCATTCGTGCTGAAGTCGTCTAAGTCAATATATTTTCCTTTTGGAATAACTAGAGCATGAATTTTTTTTTGAGGATTGATGTCATAAAAGGATAGCACAAAATCATCCTCATAAATTTTATTACAAGGTATGTCACCTCTTAAGATTTTTGCAAATATATTATTCTCATCATATTTCATAGATTATTATTTATCTCCCAAGGGTTTTCCAGTTATATCTGTTGTGAAGTATTGATAAAACATAACAGATATTACTTCTATATTTTCCATCATTCTAATCATATCAAAACTTAAATCAGCTTTTTTACAATTTAACTCTCTAAAATAATATACTCTCGTATTACCCAATGAAATATCAATCTCTTTACTCAATTCTTCAATTATATTACTTTTTTTTTTGATCACGTAATTATAACTGCATACATTAGCAGTAGCCCAAGTAAGTATGCTAAATATAATTGCAGCAATAATTAGAGATAACTTTAACATTTATTAAATATTTAAATTATTATTTAAAGTTTGCTGACGTATCAATAAAAACCTACTCATTTGTTTTAAAAAAAATTTTACCACTTAGTATTTAGGATAATATATTATCATTTATGTATTTTATTTATCTAAAATCGCAAAAATTAATTTCTTCAGATATAAAATCATCTGATCCATTTCCATCGATATCACCTAAATTTACTTTAAGGCAAGACATATTACCTGCCATTCCGCATGTATTATTTTTGTGTGCATATCCCATAACTATTTGACCTTGAGCAACACTTTGAGGTGGACAAGTTCCATTACTCCAATTTATTCCAAGTTTAGAGCTGTTAATAGGGTTTTTCATACCAAAATTTTCTAAGTACAATTTATATGTAATTGAGTCAGCGTTTAACATATTACTAGAAAAGCCAGGAGTATTGCATGTATGAGTATTTGGTGATCTCCCATCTTGATATGGGCCAAATTTTATTTCAATTCCACTAAAACAACCTGTTGCTGCTAATTTGATTTTTTTTTCAATATTTGCAAAATTTGATTTTAATACATTTTGCTTTGCGCCTTTAGTATAACCGCTGTACGCAACAACACCTACTGCAGCTAAAATACCAATAATTGCTACAACAACAAGTAATTCAATTAAAGTGAAACCTTTTTGTTTCATTATTTAATTGTTATATCTTTACTACAAAGATGATTTGGAACGGTACACATCGTTCCTGTACAAGGAGTTGTGATACAAGTCATAACTTTAATAGTGGTTCCAGGTGACCTCATTCTATTAAATCCAACATCAGTGTCGTTTGAAACACCTCCCCCATGAGTTACTGCTTTTTCTGAGCTATTGTATGGATTTTTAAAATCAACAAGTGCCTTTTCTGTTGCTTTTGCTACAACATCTTTCCAATCAGCTTGGCTTTGTTTTGAACAATCTAATTCACCACTCATTGCATTAGCTTCACCCAACGAACATTTCATTGATTCACTCATAATATATTTAACAATAGCGTTATGATTAGACTTGGCTGCAGATTTCTTTGCACCAGAAGTATATCCGCTGTATGCAACAACACCAACTGCTGCCAAGATACCAATGATGGCCACAACGACTAAAAGTTCAATAAGTGTAAAACCTTTTTGGTTCATAATAAAAATATATTAGTTAATTTTTTAAATTTTTGCATTGTTAAAATGTATGCAACTAATAATATCAACTTTTAAAAAAAGAGAGGAAAAATGAATAAATTTAAATCAATTTATAAAGCTATTATTAGCTTAACATTTATTTTTTCATTTGTTCTTACTTCAACAGCTGCTTTTTCGGAGATAGTTGGACGATTATCTGTTCACTGGAGTCCGAAACATCATAGTGCTAAACATGCACAAATATTTGCAGATGAAGTAAATAAAAGAGCAAAAGGAAAATTAAAAATCGAAGTTTATCCATCTAAACAATTATTTGGAATTAGAGAAGTAATGGGAGCGGTAACTTCTGGTGCAGTTGAACTTGGAGGAATTGTTGGAGTGGTAAGTTTTCCACCAATCAATAAGAATTTCAATGTTGCCTCATTTCCTGGATTATTTAATTCGTGGGAACAGCAAAGAGGATTTTTCCAAAACTCACCTAAAGGAAAAGAAATTTGGGGTGAGTTAACAAAAAAAACTAATTCAACATTAGTAATGTATAACCCTGTTGGACCTGTAATGACTTTTTCAAGTGCTAAAGAATTAACAGGTATTGATGCTATGAAAGGTCTAAAAGCTAGAAGACTTTTAAAAAGTGAAGAGCCAATGTGGGATGCTTTAGGAGCAAATAGAGTGTCTTTACCTACCGGTGAAGTTTACACTTCTTTACAAACTGGAATGATTGATACAATCAATAGTCCTCCAGGAAGTATTGAGGCATATAGCTGGTGGGAATTTTTAAAATATGCTCAAAAGCCTTATCAATATTATGCTGATGCTTATATCATGGCAAACTCAACTTGGTTTAATAGCCTATCTCCTGACTTACAAAAAATTATAATGGATGTTGGTAAAGAAGTTGGAAAACGATCAACTGACCTAATTATGGATACTGGAGAAAGTACTCTTAAAAAATTCCAAGAAAGAGGTGGAGTTGTGACAACACTTTCAGGAGCTGAAAAAGCTAAGTTTGATAAGCTTATGAAAGATGAAGTAATGCCAGCAATGGCTAAAATGATTGATGCTGACGCCTTAGAGGCAGCACAAGCATATGCTAAGAGCAATTAGAAGAAGTTAACTTTTTCTAAAAAGATTATGAGGGCATTGCGAGCTATTAACAATTTGCTAGCAAAAGCTGCAATTTCGCTCGCAATGTTCATCGTCTTTTTAATGGTGGCAGCTTTAGCTTTAAGCGCCACAACAAGATTTCTTACAGGTACAGGATTTGCGTGGTTTATTGAATTACCACCTGTAATGGTGAGTTGGTTAGTTTTCCCATTACTTGGTCCTTTACTAAAACAAGGACAACACATTAAAGTAGATTTTTTAAGTCACTATTTATCAGAAAAATCAAAAAATATTATTGGAACAATAGTAAATTTAATTGCTTTAATTTCTGCATGCGTCTTCTTTAAAGCAGGAGTTGATGCAACTACAATGTATTACAATTTGGGACAAATGATGGAATTAGAAATTAATATTCCTATCTGGTGGATGTTTTTAGCATTTCCGGTTGGTTTTTTAATTTTAGCGTTAACCTCATTAGAACTTATTTTAGATAATTTAAAAAAACTTTTAGGGAAAGAATAAATGTTTGGACTAGCTTTTATTATTTCTCTTATAACATTAGTAATCTCAGTTCCAATTTTTTTAGTTTTTGGTTTAGGAAGTTCATTAGCTGCAATTGCTGGATTAAATTTACCTTGGTCAGTACTTATCCAAGTTTCATTTGGTGCATTAACTAAACATGTCCTGATCGCTGTTCCGTTATTTATATTTACTGGAATGGCTATGTTAAAAGGAGGTGCCGCATCGAGATTAGTTAAGTTCACAACAACACTTGTTGGACATTGGCCAGGTGGGTTAGGTGTTGCAATGGTTATTGCGATGGGTTTTTTTGCTGCCTTTTGTGGTTCAATCTTAGCTGCAATTACTGCGGTTGGAACAATTATGATGCCAAAAATGATTGAACAAGGTTATCCAACTCCATTTGTTGTTGTCCTAGCAGCCTCTGCGGCTCTATTAGAGGCATTGATACCTCCATCCAATGCAGCAATATTATTTAGTGCTCTAACAAATGTCCCTGTATCAAAAACCTTTGCTGCAGGCGTTATTCCTGGTCTTGTTCTCCTTATTTTGATGGTCCTTCTAGTTTTGTTTAAATGCAGGCATATTAGAACAGATGAGAAGGCATCTTTTAAGGAAAGAGTAAGTTCTTTCATAGCTGCATTACCAGCATTGATAACTCCAGTTATAATTTTAGGTGGAATTTATGCAGGTATACTAACTCCATCGGAATCTGCGGCAGTTGCGGGTGTTTATGCAGTGCTTATAGGATTTTTAATTTACCGTGAACTTACATTTTCATCTTTGATGAACTGTTTAAGAGAAACAGCAATCATAACCGCTGTAATTTTTGCAATTATAGCAACTGCAACATTCTTAAGTGTGGTTTTAACTTACACTCAAGCTCCACAAAGAATTATAACATTCTTCACAGATAAAGGTGTGAGCGTAAATCTATTTTGGATAATGCTTGGAGCAATTTGTTTAATTCTTGGAACGTTTATAGAAATCGTTCCTGTATTTTATTTAACGGTTCCAATTTTTGCAGCAATCACATTATCATTCAATCAAAGTTTACTTCATCTCTATGTGGTGTTTGTTGCTTTTGCTGGAATAGGAATGATAACACCCCCCGTATGCGTTGGGATTTATACGGCCGCAGGAGTTATTAAAGAAAACCCTGCCAAAGCTTTTAAAGAAGTTCCATTATTTACAATTGTTGGAATTATATATGGAATTTTAATGATATTGTTTCCAATATTTTCAACCTGGTTACCTGGAAAATTATAAATTTAAAAATCAACTTTGATATGCCGGATTTCAAAATCGGCATTATTTCTTAAATTCTTGTAAATTTCTTCATTGGATTTAATTTCATAATTAAGATTATTAATTCCATCATCTATATAATTTTCACTATTTGCCCATTTCTCATCATACAGTTTCTTGTTTTTAATACTTGATTCAGAAGGGACAGCTTCGTCTTTGTCTGTAATTTTGAAACCATTATTATCATGTAACAATGGACTGAAAAATCCATCTCTGTATTTTATTTCTATATTGTTCACATCTATTCTTTTTTTAAGATCTGTATCCTCATAGCCCCAACCCCAATATGAATTAGAATAACCATTAACTTTTTTAAAAATATGTTTAGGTAGTAAAACAGAATTACCAAAGAAATTTTCTCTTTTAGAGCCTTTTACTATCCATTTTGAATTTAATGAGGGTCGCATTGGCAGATTGTTATGACCATGTTTTATTAATAGCATTGGGCTATCTGAATATGAATAATCTGCAATCATTGGCAAAAAATCAACATTGTTAATAACAATATAATCTAAATAGTCTTCATTAATTAAAAAACCAGCATTGCACAGACGCCCATAATTAAAAGGTTTATCGTTTGCTTGTTCTAAAATGCATAACTTTACGTTCAAATGTTTATCTAATTTGTCTTCATTAAAGTATATTTTTGTATGATATTGAAAAATTTTTAATTGTTGATCTCTATTTCTGTAGGGAACAACTATAAGCAGCTTCTTTTTAAAATTTACGTCTAATAAACTCATATTATTTAATTAAAAAAAGAAATGATAAATTAGTAATCCTATTAAAATTCCTTTAATAAAGGATATCCATGCAAGTCCATGTTCGGAAACTCCAAGTTTTTTCTTCCAAAACTCAATTTGTCTTTTTTCCCAATTTATATAGCTCTGCATCATAGTTATTTTTTCCGACTATTTAGCTCTTCCATTACTTCTTCAATTTTAATACCACTTTTTTCGAAATACATTATTAAGTGATATAAAACATCCGCCGCTTCATGGATTTTATTTGAGTCTTGCTCTACTGCCTCTATTAGTTCATTTATTTCCTCTAAAACTTTTTCTTTTGCTAAAGATTTATCTTTTAAAAGCTTATTCGTGTATGAGCCTTCAACAACGTTACTTTTTCGCTCTCTTGCAAGAGTAACAAGATCTTCTAAAGTTTTTAACATATTAAATCCTAACAGGTATATCTTTCGATGCCAAATATTGCTTAGCTTCATTTACTGAAAAAGTCCCATAATGGAATATAGATGCAGCTAAAACAGCGCTAGCACCTGATTTTATTCCATCTACTAAGTGATCTAGAGTTCCAACACCGCCCGATGCAATAACTGGAATATTGACTGTAGAAGATATCTTTTGCATCAATTCAATATCATATCCAGATTGAGTTCCATCTTTATCCATCGATGTCACAAGAAGTTCTCCTGCCCCACATTTTTCCATTTTAGAAGCAAATTCTAACGCATTTATACCAGTTGAGTTTCTTCCACCGTGAGTGAAGATTTCCCATCCGTCATCTTTTCTTTTTGCATCAATTGCAACTACAATGCACTGTGATCCAAATTTTCTAGAGCTATCCTCAACTACTTTTGAATTTTGAACAGCTGCTGTATTGATTGATACTTTATCAGCCCCACAATTAAGCAATTTATTAATATCATCAATACTTCTAACGCCACCCCCTACCGTTAATGGTACGAAACATTTTTTAGAAGTTTTCTCTACAACTTCATAAATAGTATCTCTATTTTCATTTGAAGCAGTGATATCTAAAAAGCAAATTTCATCTGCACCACCATCGCTATAAATTTTTGCTTGTTCAACAGGATCTCCTGCATCTTTTAGATCTACGAAGTTGATTCCTTTTACAACACGACCATTTTTAACATCTAAACAAGGAATAATTCTATTTTTAAGCATCTATTTCTTTTGCAAGTTCATCTAACTTTATGTCTCCGTCGTATATAGCTTTTCCAACAATTACACCTTCAATATTATTTAAATTTTTAGCTTTTTTAACATCATTAATTGATGAAACACCACCAGATATAACAACCGGACAATTAGAAATATTCGCAACTTTTTGTGTTTCTTCAAAATTTGGACTTTGCTTTGTTCCATCTCTATTAATATCTGTATAAATAATCCTGCTTACTCCATAATCATTTACCTTCTTTAAATATTCAGTTGTTAGTTTGTCAGATTCTTCAGTCCATCCTGAAATGGCAAGATGTCCATCTTTTGCATCTAAACCTAATGCAATTTGGTTTTGAAATTTATTACAAGCATCTTCCAAAAATCTTCTATCTTTTATAGCAGCACTTCCCAAAATTACTTTTTCAACACCAGTATCAATATATTTTTGAATAGTTTCAAAATTTCTTACTCCACCTCCTATTTCTATTTTGAGGTCGAATTTTCCAATAATATCTTGAATAATATCAATATTAATTGGCTCCCCGGTTAATGCACCGTCCAGATCAACAATGTGTAAATTTTTAAATCCATTTTGCTTATATTTTCCAGCTTGCTCTACAGGAGACATTTCATATTCAGTTTTATTTTCAAAATCTCCTTTGATTAATCTAACACATTTTTTATCTTTAATGTCTATTGCTGGAAAAATTTTCATTTCAATTTAGGATTTTTTTCTTTGCTTTTTCAAATTCTTCTTTGGTTAGGACACCTGATTTATATAAACTATTTAACTGCTCTAACTGCTCAACAATATTAGAATTTATATCATTACTATTATTTATTTTTACTTTATTGATTTTAATATTATTGAAAGAGTTTTTTTTCATTTTATCAAATTTAGAATTAAATTTTGAGCAATTTACATAACATGCTGAAATCAACATAATTGCCTTATCATTATGCTCAGTTAAAAAAAGATTTAAATCTATATCTAATCTCATAGGACCGAATATATAAATAAAATCACCTGCAGATCTTAAATATAATTGATTATTTTTATTTTTCGATATTTTAAATTTTGACAAATTTATTGTCATATCGTCATTAATTGGAATACTTTTATTATTACCGGATAAACTTGTAATCATTTTTCTAATCTCTTTTGTTTGTTCAGCCAATTCAGAAGAATTCATTTGATTTAATTCATCTATAATTCCTGAAAAATCATTGTCTGAGAAAGTTTTTTTTAAATTTTGGTCTGAAAATATTACATAAGATATGAAATCAATTTTCTCTTTTTTCATTATTTTTTTTACTTCCGACATTACCCACTTAGAGGCTTGAACCTCGTCTTTAAAATTTTTTTTTTCCATTTTTTTCATGATTGACTTTGCATATTGATTATTCATAACATCTTCACCATTTAAAATGGCTCTTTCTAAATCAACATATTTTTTGGGTCCCATAAGATACATTTTGATATTTGCTGAATTCATAAACTCCTGAAAAAAATCTTCAACTTCATCATTCGTATACTCAATGTAAATATGGCTTTTTGGAACTTCAAAATTAATGTCTTCAATACTAATATTTTTAGAATTTGCACTACTAATGATTAGGATTGTCAGAAAAATAATATAATTAATTAATTTCATTTTTTTATAAATTTATAAAATTATCAATTACTTTTAGACCAGTTTTATCACTTTTTTCAGGATGAAACTGCGTTCCAAATATATTTTCTTTTTCCACTGCACAAACTATTTTTGATGCATAATCAGTTGTAGCAGCAGTGACAGACTTATCATTTGGAAGAAATTCATAACTGTGAACAAAATACATATGTGAGTTATTTTCTATACCTTTAAAAATTTTACTATCTTTAACAATATTTATTTGGTTCCAACCAATATGAGGAAGTTTATATTTTCCATCCTGATTATCAATTTTAGAAACTTTGCCTGAAATCCATCCTAAACCTTTGGTTTCAACTTCTTCATAACCAACATCTGCAAACATTTGAAGGCCTACACAAATACCAAGAAGTGGTTTTTTATTATTTAATGCAAATTCACTTAAAGTATCAATCAAACCATTTATGCCATTTAAACCATCTATACAGCTCTTAAAGGAGCCCTGCCCTGGTAAAACTACTTTGTCGCTTGATTTAATTTTATTTAAATCTGAGGTTACCTCGATATTAACTTTATCTTTAGCAACTTCCTTAAAGGAGTTAATTACAGAGCTAATATTACCCGATTTATAGTCAACAATTGCGACGTCCATTAATCTTATAAAGAGCCCTTTGTCGAAGGAATTGTACTTTTGTTTCTTGGATCCAATTCTAATGCAGCTCTTAAAGTTCTGGCTAGTCCTTTATAACAAGACTCTATAATGTGGTGACTATTATCACCGTAAATATTTTCAACGTGCAATGTAATTCCTGCAGCTTGAGAGAATGCTTGGAACCATTCTTTAAATAATTCTGTGTCCATCTCTCCAAGTTTTTCAACTTTTAATTTCACATTCCAGATCAAATAAGGTCTGTTCGAAACGTCTATTGCAACTCGTGTTAATGTTTCATCCATTGGTAATAAGATATGAGCATATCTTTTAATACCTACAAATTTTTTTGAGGCTTTCTTTAAGCATTCTCCAATAGCAATTCCAGTGTCTTCAGTTGTGTGGTGAAGATCAATGTGTGTATCACCTTTAGCTTTAACAGTTAAATCCATTGATGAGTGTTTAGATAACTGCTCGAGCATGTGATCTAGAAAACCTATTCCTGTGTCAACTTTGTACTTACCTTTACCATCAATATTAAGGTCAACACTAATATTGGTTTCTTTTGTTTTTCTTGCTATTTTTGCTTTTCTTTTCATAATTTAAATTAGGTATATAGGTATTTTTGATTATATCAATAATACTAAACCTGGGCTTGAACTATTGAAATTCATATCCATCTATAGTCCATGACAACAATTGTACTTGTAAGAAAAAATAATGACGTAGTTGTGGCCAGTGACGGTCAAGTTAGTATGGGTAATACTGTAATTAAGAAAACTGCTAACAAGGTTCGTAAAATTGAGAAAAGAAATGTGATCGCAGGATTTGCAGGATCTACTGCAGACGCACTTACTTTGTTTGAGAGACTAGAGTCAAAGCTTGAAAAGCATGCAGGAAACCTAACTAGAGCTGCTGTAGAATTAGCAAAAGATTGGCGTACTGATAAATATTTAAGAAGATTAGAAGCTTTAATGGCTATAGGTGATAAAGAAAAAAGTTTTATAATTTCAGGAACTGGGGATGTTCTTGAACCTGAGGGTGATGTAATAGGAATCGGCTCTGGAGGAAATTATGCTTTAGCAGCAGCAAAAGTTTTAATGGATACAGAAATGTCTGCAGAAGAAATTGCAAAAAAATCAATTAAAGTTGCTTCTGATATATGTGTATTTACTAACGATAATTTGAGTATGGAGAAAATATAGTGGAAAACTCAAACGTCACAACATTTCCTAAAGGAAAAGTAGAAAAAGAAAAAACAACAATTACAAATTCATTATCACCTAGGGAAATTGTATCAGAATTAGATAGATTTGTTGTTGGACAAAACAAAGCCAAAAGGGCTGTTGCTATTGCTTTAAGAAATAGATGGAGACGACAAGCATTAGAGGATGATATGAAGGACGAAGTTCTTCCCAAAAATATCTTAATGATAGGGCCAACTGGTGTTGGTAAGACCGAGATCTCGAGAAGACTTTCAAAATTAGCAGAGGCACCATTCGTAAAAGTTGAAGCAACAAGATTTACAGAAGTAGGATATGTGGGACGTGATGTAGAACAAATTGTAAGGGATCTTTTAGAAATTGCAATTGCAATGGAAAAAGTGAAGAAAAGAAAAGAAGTTCACGCTCAAGCTCAAAAATTAGCAGAGGATAGAGTTTTAGATGCTTTAGTTGGAAATAAAGCAAGTGTTGCAACAAGAGAAAGTTTTAGAAAAAGACTAAGAGATGGAGATTTAGATGATAATGAAATTGAAATAGCCATTAGCGAATCTAATCAAATGCCATCATTTGAAATACCTGGAATGCCAGGTGCAAACGTTGGAATGATTAATATTTCAGACATGCTTGGAAAATCTATGGGTCAAAAACCAAAAAAAAAGAAAATGACAGTTAAAGAGTCTCACGAAATATTAATTAATGAAGAGTCAGACAAACTAATTGAACAAGATAAAATTATAAAATCTGCAAAGGACTCAACAGAAAATAATGGTATAGTTTTCTTAGATGAAATTGACAAAATTTCAGCAAGAACAGACCGTGTTGGTGGTGATGTATCAAGAGAAGGTGTCCAAAGAGATTTATTGCCATTGATAGAAGGCACAACTGTTAGTACAAAATATGGACCTGTTAAAACAGATCATATTTTATTTATTGCTTCAGGTGCCTTTCAGTTAGCAAAGCCATCTGATCTTTTGCCAGAATTACAAGGAAGATTACCTATAAGAGTTGAGCTTGATGCATTAAATAGTGAGGATTTTATCAGAATATTAAAAGAGCCTGATAATAGTTTAATTAAACAGTACAAGGCACTTTTAAAAACTGAAAACGTAGATTTGGAATTTACGGAAGATGGAATAAATACTATTGCCCATATAGCAAGTGAAGTGAATTCATCAGTAGAGAATATTGGAGCAAGAAGATTGCATACTATAATTGAGAGAGTATTAGATGAAATTAGTTTTACAGCAACAGATAAGGCTGGAGAAAAAATTACTGTCGATGGCAAATATATAAAAGATAATATTGGTGAATTAGTAAAAGATACTGACCTTTCAAAGTTTATTTTATAGTTTTCAAAAATATATCAAAATTCCCTTTCGAGGGACTATTAACTGAATCAAAATCAATATTGATAATTTTACTCATTAATTCAGGACTATTTTTAATATATTCTGGCACTGAATGCTTTAAAATACTTAGGTTTTTAGATTGATAAGGATCATCTAAATTTTTAGATCTCATTCCTTTGCCAGTAATCACATTAATTTTTTTAACTTTATTTGCGAAGCAATTCTCAATAAATTCTGAAATTTTTTTATTAGCTTCTTCCAAAGTATATCCATGAAGATCGATTGTCCTTTCAGAAATAATCTGATTATTTACATGATCCACATCTTTATTCTGAAGTTTTTCTGAACTATCTAAAAAATTTTGCCAATCTTTTTTATCTTTATCTGATAGCTTATTTGTCAAGCTTGAGTATCAATTAATAACCAATTGGGATTTGCAGATCTACTATCTTTTGAAAATTTCCAAGTATCTAATACTTTTTTTATTTTTTCTGGATCACCTGATATTACTTTATCATCTTTGTCTTTTACACACGAAATGATCTCACTTACAAATTCAACTGTTACTTCAAGCATATTCTTATTTTGTTCGTGTTGTTTTACTTCTGCAGAACTAATCCCAATAAATGTTGTTTCAGACGAATGATTTTTTGATTGTCTATCTTTGATCGCATCTTCAAATTGTTGATAAACACTTTTATCTAATAGAGACTTTATATCTTTTAATGTTCCTTTTGCAAAATTTGTAATGATCGTCTCGTATGCAATTTTTGCACCTTTTACAAATTCTTTTTTTGCATCTTCATCAAATGTGTTGGCATTCAAGTCAACTTTTGGTTTTGGAGGAGGAGCTTCATGAGCAAAGCTTGACTCAATATCTTCCTCAAAACCAGTTTTTTTACCTAAAATTCCCCGTAATCTTAAAAAAATGAAACCGGCAATCATTGCAAGAAGGATGATATCAATGTATTCAAAGCTATAACTCATATTGGTATAATATTTACTATGTTGATAAATTTCAACCTGCTAATTAAATAATAGACAAATGAACACAGCATTAATTTTAATTATAGGGATTCCACTTATAGAAATATATTTATTTATCAAAATTGGATCTCAAATAGGCGCATTTAATACAGTTTTACTAATATTAACGACAGCAGTGATTGGTGTTGCTTACGCTAGATATGAAGGCTTTAATACTTTAAAATCTGGAATTGGACAATTAGTAAAAAACGAGATTCCAGTATATGAAATTATATCAGGAGCAACTCTTGCATTTGCAGCGTTTCTTTTGATTTTACCTGGATTCGCCACAGATTTAATGGGTTTGCTTTTAGTTATACCTTTTACCAGAAAGATATTACTTGGTAGATTTATAAAAAAAAATATTAATAAAAGTAAAAAAAAGAATAATTATATTGAAGGTGATTATGAGGATATAAGTGAAGATAATGACAAAAAATTATGAAATAGTACTTAATTATATTAAAGATCTTTCAGTTGAAATTCCTGATGCTGAAACATTTTTATTTAGTAGAGAAAATATAACAAAATATACTCTTGGTCTGAATATATCAACAAATCCAATCAAAGATCAAACTATCGAAGTTATTACAAATTTAAATTACAGAGATAAAAGTGAAAACAAAAGAAAATCATATTTTGAAATTTCGTATGCAACAGTAATTAAATTAAAAAATAAAGAAATGAAAAAAGACCAACTAGAAAAACTTATACTTTGTGATTTACAGAATGATATTTATCCAGATTTAGAAAAGATTTTTTTAAAATCGATTAAAGATGCTGGTTTTCCAGATATGAAGTTAGATAAAAAAATTGATTTTGAAAAACTCTACCAGCAAAAACTTAATTAAAGAAATTTCTTTTCAATTCTCTTTTCATAAATTCTTTATGATCATCTAATTCTTGTTTTGATGGCTTTATAATTTTTTTTGAATAATATATTTCTTCATTGATTTGTTTTCTTTTTTTTATTTCTTTTTGAAATTGGAATATTGGCTCTTTTTGATCAATTAAATTAACATAAACTTTTGATAGTAATTCACAATCAATTAAAGCTGTATGTTTTTCTCTTCTAGAGTTATCTATTCTAAATCTTTTACATAATGCATCTAAACTGATTCCAGATCCAGGAAATTTGTTTCTAGCAATTTCAAGAGTATCTATAACGTTTTCTTTTGAAATTTTTTCTTTCTTTATTAATGACAGCTCATTATTAAGGTGACCTATATCAAATTCCGCATTATGAATTATTATTTTTTTTCCTTCTATAAATTTTAAAAAATCATCTGCTACATCAATAAACTTTTTTTTATCTGCTAAAAATTTGTCTGTATATCCATGAACTTTTAGTGCACTCTCAGAAACTTTTCTTTCAGGGTTTAGATAACAATGAAAAATTTTTTTAGTTGGTATTAAGTTTTCAATTTCTATACAGCCAATTTCAACTATTCTATGTCCATCTTTTACCGAGAGGCCTGTGGTTTCGGTATCAAGTACTATTTCTTTCATTTAAAATTTTATTTTTTAAAGAATTAATTTTTTTTCTCATTATATTTGGACTAAAATTATTATCGACAATATAATTTGCCAATTTTCTTTTTTTTAACAACTTATCTTGGTTTTTTCTTAAATTTAGAAGGATTTTTTTGTTATAATTTTTTCTTTTTCTCAATCTATTAATTACTTTTTTTTGATTAGATTTTACAAATATCAAAATATCTTTTTTGTTATAAAGTTTATTTTCTATTAATAGGGGAATATCTAAAATTATAATTTTACTTTTTTTATTTTTATTTAAAAATAATTTCATTTTCTTTCTAATTAATGGGTGGACTACAGAAGATATTTTTTTCAAATTTTTTTTATCTTCATTAATGGCTTTTATTAACTGACTTTTTGATATCGGGAAAGATTTTACAAATCTAGGAAGTATTTTTCTTAATTTTTTGTAACATTCGAAATTATTTTTATATAAAATTTTTACTTCCTCATCTGCGTTAAAAACAGGTGATTTAAAAAGTTTAGATATAAAAGATTTACCAGATCCAATTCCTCCAATAACACCAACTCTAATCATTTAAAATTAAATACATCTCCCACCATCAACTTCCAAAACTGTTCCTGTTATCATACTTGCTTCATCAGAACACAAAAAACATGCGGCATTACCCATATCTTGAGGAGTTGAAAATCTACCAATCGGGATTGTAGATAAAAAAGCTTGTTTTTTTTTTGGTGTGTTACCTCCCATAAATGATTTTAGTAAAGGTGTTTTTCCAGCAACTGGAGCTATAGCATTAACTCTGACTTTAAAAGGTGCCAATTCTACAGCCATAGCCTTTGTTGCAGTAATCATCCAGCCTTTACTTGCATTATACCAATTTAATTTAGGTCTTGGAGATAATCCTGCGGTTGATGCAACATTTAAAATAACTCCACTTTTTATCTTTTTCATTTTAGGCACAAAATATTTTCCGCAATAGTAAACTGACTTTGCGTTTACATTAAATACTTTATCAAATTCTTTTTCCGTTACATTTTCCATGGGTTTCGGTTTATGTGTTATGCCTGCATTATTTACAAATATATCAACACAATTATGCTTTTTATAAGCATATTTTAGTAGAGAATTAAAATTTGATGCTTTGGATACATCGGCAACAAAATAATCTTGGGATAATTTGTTAGAAACTTCCTTTAATAATTTTGAATTGACGTCTACTAATATTAAATTAGCACCTTCTTCAGTAAACTTTTTTGCTATACCTTTACCAAAACCAGAAGCTGAGCCTGTTATTATTGCAATTTTATTATTAAGTCTCATTAATCTTAACTTTCTAAAAATTTTATTACTTTTTGATCAATCTTTGGTTCAATATCATGCCATATACTAAATGCTTTTTGTGCTTGAAATAAGAACATATTTAGACCATTCTCAATTATATTTCCTGGTTTATTTCCGGCTTGAGAAAATTCTGTGTTAAATGGATTATAAATTACGTCAAAAAATAGTTTATTATTTCCAGCCTTCGAAAAATCAATTTCAAATTTATCATTTTTCTTTAATCCAAGACTAGTAGCATTAATAATCATGTCAAAGTCAGGAAGTATTCCCCAATCTATAACTTCTAACCCATCAAATAACTTTTTTAAAATAACTGCTTTCTCTTTAGTTCTATTACTTAAATATATCTGTGGGGCATTCATCTTTTTTAGAGCATATATAATTGATGGCACAACTCCTCCTGCTCCCAAAATGAATACTTTTTTATTACTAACGTCGTAGTCTAGATTTTTGAGACTAAGCTCAAATCCATCTATATCGGTGTTGTAACCAGTAACATTTCCATTATTCAAACAAACTGTGTTTACAGACTGAGTTCTTAAAGCATGGCCACTTAACACATCTAAATGAGGTATAATTTTTTTTTTAAAAGGAACTGTAATGTTAAGACCGTTTAATTGACCATTTCTAATACTACTACACAATTCTTTTAAATCATCATCGTATGCCTGCAATTTTCCATAGATTGCCTCAATATTATTAAAATTTAACCAATAATTTTGGAGCTTTGGTGACAATGAATGTTCAATAGGATTTCCAACAACTAAATATTTTTTCACTGGAGACCTTCAATATATTGTTTAATTTTATCTATGGGAAGACCCATAATAGTATTTTGATCTCCATCGATCTTAGAGAATAAATTTCTTCCTTCACCTTCTATTTGATAGACATTATAAGAGTATAAATCTTCATCTGATATCTTGTTTAAATACTCTTTCAAATCACCATCAGTAAACTCTTTCATCGTTAAATTTGCTTTATCTGTATAATTCCAAACCATAGATCCATTTTTTGAAATACATACAGAACTTATTAAATGGTGAATTTTTCCATTTAATTTTTTTAAAATATTAAATGCTTGTTCTCTATTTTCTGGTTTAGAAATTAATTCACCACTTAGGTCTATAACGCTGTCAGCCCCTAAAACTAACTGATCGTGCAGTTTCTGACTCACTTTGTTTGCTTTCAATTCAGCTAAATTTTTTGAAATAATTTCTGGAGTTGCACCTTCATTTAATAAACTTTGTTTTACAGGTTCTTCATCTACATTTGAGTGTTCAACTATACATTTGATATTATATTTTAAAAGAATTTCATACCTTACCTTACTTTTTGAAGCTAAAATTAACTTATCCATTTTTATTTTTTATTTCATATATTTTTATTATTGAAGCAGCGGTCTCTTCAACTGATTTTCTTGTTACATCTATTGTAGGCCATTTATTTTTTTTAAAAATTTTCTTTGAATTCTCAACTTCAATTTTAATTTTTTCTAAGTCTGTGTATTCAGATGTTTCATTTTCTCTAAGCGAATTTAATCTGTTACGTCGAATATCAAATAATCTTTCAGCTTCTGTTACTAGCCCAACTATACATAGGTTTTTGGACTCAATTACATCTTTCGGGATTTTCATTTCATTTACTAATGGTATGTTAGCGGTTTTTAAACCCCTATTAGCCAAATAAATAGAGGTTGGTGTTTTGCTAGTTCTACTAACACCAATTAATATAATATCTGAATCAAGGATATTCCCCGCTTGGTTTCCATCATCATGGTTCATTGTAAATTGAATTGCTTCAATTCTTTTATAATATTCATCATCTAAAACATGTTGTCCGCTAGGCTTATGAGTTGCTTTTTGATTTAGAATTTTTGAGAAATTTAAAATTAGATCTCCCAGAACACCAAAACAAGGTATATTAATTTTATTTGCTTCTTGGGCTAAATATTTTGCAAGTTTATTATTAACAACAGTATATAATATGATAGGGCTATCTTGTTTTTTTGCATTTTTGAGTATGGTTGATATCTGAGTTTCTGTTCTCGTAAAAGAAAATTGATTTAACTCGTAAGTAAAGTTGTTAAATTGAGCTTTTAAAGCCATGAAAATTCTATCCAAAGTTTCTCCGGTTGAATCGGAGATTAGGAATATTTGGTATGTATTTTTCATGTATAATTTGTTTATAAGTTAATTTTAATTTAAGAAATAAGTTTCATTTGGTAAAATTCTAAAAGAAATATTTTTTTTACTCATTTAACTAACATTTAAAATTAATGTGAATAATTTATTAACAATTTTAGAATTTTGTTAAATAATTAAATAAACAAGTTTTTAAAGGGTTTTTGGAGCAGTTGAGTGTATAAAAAGTTAATAAAATGTTAAAATTGAGTAATTTACGTTATCAACAATACATACTAATAATAAATACTAAATATAATTATCTTAATATAAATGACACCAATAAAAGAATGTTTGATAAACAAAAGTACTAAGATTAATCCAGTATGGCTGATGAGGCAAGCTGGTAGATATTTGCCAGAATTTAAGAAAATTAGAAAAGCAAACCCAGACTTTATTAAGTTATGTTTGGATCACATTTTAGCTGAAGAGATAACATTACAACCAATAAAAAGATTTGGTTTTGATGCTGCAATAATATTCTCAGATATACTAATGATACCACATGGTATGGGTCAAACAGTTGAGTTTAAAAAAAACTTTGGCCCAAGTCTAGGAGCTCTTGAATTAAATAAGCTCGCAAGTGTAAGTAAGAAAGATCTTACAGAAAAATTATCTCCTGTATATCAATTATTGTCTAATCTTAAAAATAGTAATGATCTTAAAAACAAAGATTTAATTGGTTTCGTAGGGGCCCCATGGACACTTTTAGTATATATGGTTAACAAAATTTCACCTAAAAATGGACTATCGCAAGAATTTTTTAAAGACGAAGTTATAATTAATGAAATTTTAGGTTTGTTGGATAAATTTATTAAGATTCATATTGAAAATCAAATAAATGCTGGCGCTACAATAATTCAAATATTTGATAGTTGGGCTGGTCTAATACAAAATGACTTTGATAAATTTTTATACAATCCAACTTTATCCCTAGTAAACCATGTAAAGAATTTAGGTGTACCTGTTATATGCTTTCCTAGAGGAATCACTGATTATATTAAATTCGCTAAAATTGTTAAGCCAAGCATGATAAATATAGATTATAACGTAGATCCTGAAAATTTAATCAAGTCTTTGGATTTGCCAGTTCAGGGAGGTTTGGATCCCAAGATCCTATTGTCTGATAAAGAAAATTTAAGAAAACAAATTAAGAGGTATCTCAATATATTTAAAGATCACCCTTATGTTTTCAATTTAGGGCATGGCATCTTGCCTGAAACCGAAGTTGAGATGGTGTATGAACTTGTAGAAACAGTGAGAAATTATAAATGAAACAAGAACATCCACCAATAAAATTTGGAAAAACTGGAGTTTTGTTGATAAACCTTGGAACTCCCGATTCTACCAGTTGGTTAGATATAAGAAAATATTTAAAAGAATTTTTATCCGACAGGAGAGTAATCGAATTAAACCCAATTATTTGGCAAATAATTCTTAATCTCTTTATTCTTACGTTTAGACCCTCTAAAACAGCTAAAGCATATAAAGAAATTTGGATGAAAGATAAAAATATGTCTCCGTTACTTTATTATACAAAAAAACAAATGGAAAAGACTTCTAACTATCTTAAAAATGAAAATTTAATTATAGATTTTGCAATGAGATATGGAAATCCAAGTATTAAAAGTAAAATAAAAAAGCTACATTCAGAAGGATGTGAAAATTTAGTAATCTTACCTTTATACCCTCAATATGCTGCGGCCACCACAGCAACAGTTTGCGATGAGGTTTATAGAACACTCATGAACATGAGATGGCAGCCTTCCTTAAAAATAATACCGCACTATGAATCCAATCCTCTTTACATAGAGGCATTGGTAAAATCTATAAATAAAAAAATCAGCGAGATTGATTGGAAACCAGATTTAATATTAGCTTCTTATCATGGAATTCCGAAAAAATATTTTGATAAAGGTGATCCATACCATTGTTATTGTCATAAAACGACAAGGCTAATTACAGAGAAGTTAAACTCAATTGAAATCAAAACAACATTTCAGTCAAGATTTGGGCCACAGAAATGGTTACAACCTTATACAGACAAAACTTTAGAAGAGCTCCCAAAAGAAGGAAAAAAAAATGTCCTGGCTATATGTCCTGGCTTTTCTTCTGATTGTGTAGAAACATTAGAAGAAATACTTATACAAGGAAAAGAGAGCTTTATGGAGTCCGGTGGAGAAAATTTTGACATGGTACCTTGCCTGAATGACAGTGATGATCATATACTTTTGTTAAAAAATTTGATTGAAAAAAATATATAATAATGAATTTTTACCTATTGTTTAAGTCATTACATTTAATTTCCGTTATATCTTGGATGGCTGGACTTCTATATTTACCTAGAATCTTTGTTTATCATGCTGAAAACAGTTCCGAAAAAAAAACCTCAGAAATATTTAAGACGATGGAAAGAAAATTATTTCTTTACATTATGACCCCAGCTATGATTTTGTCTTGGATTTTTGGGGTAATATTAATTCATAATATAGGATTTCAACAAATAGGACAAACTTGGATGATACTAAAAATAATTTTTGTTACTATATTAACACTTTATCATCTATATCTCGGTAGAATTCTTAAACAATTTAAAATAGATCAAAATGCACACAGTCACAAATTCTATAGACTCATTAATGAAATACCGACATTATTACTTATTTTGATAGTTTTTGTTGTTGTTTTCAAGCCTTTATAGGGTTGAAATTTTCTTAACACATAACTATATTATGATGATCTAACTAAAATCTCCCTATATGAATATTCAAGAATTAAAAGAAAAAAGCTCAGAGCAGTTAATCAAAGAAGCTGAGAACTTAGGAATAGAAAATGCTAGCACTCTCAGAAGACAAGAGATCTACTTTGCTATTTTAAAAAAACTTGCAGAAAAAGGAGAAGAAATTACTGGAGGTGGTGTTCTTCAATTACTTCAAGATGGTTTTGGTTTTTTAAGAGCAATGGAATCTAATTACTTACCCGGAGCAGATGATATATATGTAAGCCCAAATCAAATAAGGCGATTTGGATTAAGAACCGGTGATACTGTTGAGGGACCAATAAGAGCCCCTAAAGAGGGAGAAAGATATTTTGCATTACTGCAGGTTAGCAAAATTAATTTTGAAGAAACCGAAAAATTTAAACACAAGATCGCTTTCGATAACCTAACTCCCCTTTACCCTAACAAACAGCTAGTGATGGAAGTTGAAGCTGTTAAGGTAGAAAAAAAGGTAGATTTAACCCCGAGATTGATTGATTTAGTAAGCCCAATAGGTAAGGGACAAAGGTCACTAATTATTTCACCGCCTAAAGCAGGGAAAACAATGATTTTACAAAGTATAGCAAATTCAATAACTGCAAATCACCCAGAGTGTTATTTGATGGTTTTATTAATCGATGAAAGGCCTGAGGAAGTAACAGATATGCAAAGAACTGTTAAAGGAGAGGTTATAAGTTCAACATTTGATGAACCTGCACAGCGACATGTTGCAGTTGCTGAAATGGTTATAGAGAAAGCTAAACGATTAACTGAGCATAAAAAAGATGTAGTAATTCTTCTAGACTCGATAACAAGATTAGGTAGAGCTTACAACGCAGTTGTTCCTAGCTCAGGAAAAGTATTGACTGGAGGAGTTGATGCAAACGCGCTGCAGAGACCAAAACGATTTTTTGGAGCAGCAAGAAATATTGAAGAAGGAGGCTCATTAACTATTATAGCTACCGCTCTTATAGACACTGGTAGTAGAATGGATGAAGTAATATTTGAAGAATTTAAAGGAACAGGTAATAGCGAGACTATATTAGATAGAAAAATTTCCGAAAAAAGAATATTTCCAGCTATTGATATAACTAAATCCGGTACGAGAAGAGAAGAATTGATATTTGAGAAAAATGATCTTCAAAAAATGAATGTATTACGGAGAATCATTGCCCCTATGGGATCTATGGATGCAATTGAGTTTATTAATTCTAAATTGAAAGAAACAAAAAATAATTCAGATTTTTTTAATTCAATGAATAAGCCTTCTTGAAATTAGAGATAACCAAGCTCCTTCATTTCTTCACCAAATATTTCCTCAATAGATTTAATTGTTTTCTTTGTTAGAAGCTTTTTGTAGTCATTATTTCGTCCTAGATTAAAAAAAGTCTTTGTTTTACCTTCATCTGATGAATATATTGCTTCCTCAAAACCATCTTTTTCCTCTTTTTTCTTTAACAAATCAAATTCTGTTGATTTGATAGATCTATTAAGTTTTTTTGAATCAATTCCATCATTTTTTTTCATTATCTTATTTGTGAATTCAATTATTTTTAGAAAAGTATTATCAATATCGTTTTCTAGGTCTTCGTATTTTATAAGAATTTTATTTATATTTTTTGTTAACTTCCAAGACCTATAATTTTTGTCCCAAGAGCTAATAAATGAGTAAGTGGCATAATTCTCTTTATCGTTTCGGTCTCTTAAATTTCTATGCACATTACCCATCATTTTTAGTGCTTCTTCTTCGTTAATTGAAAAATGGTTCATTAAAGAAGTAATTATATTTCTAGGGTCTCTTACAATATTTATTGCTCCCAATGAATACTCCGGAGTTGTGAAATGATTGCCCTGGTAGGCTCCATAAACATTGTGTGTTTTTAAAAAATAAACTTTTTTTGTTTCCTTTATTTTTTTTTGAATTGGTATCCATTGTGATGCAGCTTCTTCAACAGTATTAACTTTACCTGGAAAAAAAAATGGACTTGGAAATTGTCTAATATTTTTTAAAAGATCAAAATTAAATTCGCCATCACTAGAAAAGTAGTATGCTGACAGCAATGATCTAACCCATGTGTTTCCAGATTTTGGGTAAGATGAAATCCAAATTATCATAGAAAAATTTATATATTTAAATCTAATACTAGCTATAATTAATTTAATGACAATATACGCACTTTCCTCAGGTCCAGGCATGGCTGGTGTTTCTGTAATTAGAGTTTCTGGTCCAAAAACAAAGAATGTAATTGCTGGATTAACTGCAAAAAAATTACCAAAACCAAGGGTTGCTACAATAAGAAAATTCAACAAAATCGATAATAATGAGCTTATAGATGAAGGAATATTAATATGGTTTCCGGGTCCTAACAGCTACACAGGTGAGGATATGGCAGAATTTCATGTTCATGGTAGTAAAGCAGTTGTTGATACTATCCAAGCCACAATTTCAAAAATAGATGGCTGTAGGTTGGCAGAACCTGGCGAATTCACTAAGATGGCTTTTCACAACGGTAAAATAAATCTTTTAAAAGCTGAAAGTATTTCAGATCTTATATCTTCTGAGACAGAAATTCAAAGAAAGCAAGCTATAAAAATTATGTCTGGAAAAAATTCAGAAAAATTTAATTCTTTGAGAACAAGATTATTAAAAATATTATCCAATGTTGAGGCAAAAATTGATTTTCCAGAAGATGATTTACCTAATGATATTTTAGATAATATTTATTTAGAAACAAATAATATTAAAAATGAAATAGAAAAAATATTAAATGACCAAAGAGTAGGAGAAAGAATTAGGGAAGGTTTTAAAATTGCAATTCTCGGTCCAACTAATGCTGGAAAATCTTCACTCTTAAATTATTTATCAAGAAGAGACGTTGCGATAGTTTCAGAAATAGCAGGAACAACAAGAGACGTAATTGAGGCTCACTTAAATTTAGATGGTTTTCCCGTTATAGTATCTGATACTGCGGGAATAAGAGTTTCAAAAGATGAAATAGAAAAAAAAGGAATTAAATTGGCATTAGAGAAGGCTGAAAATGCTGATTTAAACTTAATCGTTGTAGAGTCTAAAAGTGTTGATTTTACTGCCTTTTTAAACGAAATTGCAATAAAGAATGCAATTGTAGTCGTAAATAAATCAGATTTAGGAATTATTGATGTTAATGAAGAAATAAAAAAATACAAACCGATATTTATATCAGTAAAGGAAGAAAAAAATTTAGATAAGCTTATAGATATGATTAAAGAAAATTTAAAAAATAAATTTATTTCATCTGAAGATATTTATATCACAAGAGAGAGACACAGATCTAATCTTCAAAACTGTGTTGAGCATCTAAAAAATTTTCATGATAAAAAGTCATTTCAAGACTTTGATAAAGGAGCAGAAGATTTAAGATTGGCAACAAGATATCTTGGAATGATTGTGGGTAAAGTTGATGTTGAAGAAGTATTAGGCTCAATCTTCAATGACTTTTGTATAGGTAAATAATTGTTGATAATGCTTGCTTTTTTATCAATTTTAAGTGTTTTCTTGTAAATTTTAAGATCAATAATAAATTACAAATATGAAAGATCAGTTAATATTCGATGTTGTTGTTATAGGCGGAGGCCATGCTGGCTGTGAGGCAGCAGCAGCATCAGCTAGGCTAGGTGTAAATACTGCTCTATTCACTCACAGATTTGATACAATTGGGGAGATGTCATGTAATCCAGCGATAGGAGGATTAGGAAAAGGACATCTGGTAAGAGAAATTGATGCCTTAGATGGGGTTATGGGCGAAGTTGCAGACAAATCTGGTATACAATTTAGATTGTTAAATAGAAGTAGAGGGCCTGCAGTTAGAGGGCCTAGAACGCAAAGTGATAGATCATTATACAAAAAATTTATGCAACAAAAACTTGTAAACTATTGTAATTTAACAATTTTTTCTGATCCTGTAATTAGATTTAAATTTAAAAATAGTAGTATAATAGGATTTATCACACAATCAGGAAAAGAAGTTAAATCATCTAAAATAATCCTAACTACTGGAACTTTTTTAAATGGTTTAATACATATCGGCAAAGATAAAACCCCAGCTGGAAGATTTAATGAAAAACCATCAACAGGTTTAAGTGAGCAGTTAAAAAAGTATAATTTCAAAATAGGACGATTAAAAACTGGTACACCACCAAGACTTGATGCACGAACAATAAATTTTAATAATTTAGAGGAACAACATGCAGATGATGATCCATATTTTTTTTCCTTTCTAACTAAAAAAAATCTTAACAAACAAATTTCTTGCAGAATGACATATACGAATGAAGCAGTTCACAAAATTATTTCTAAAAATTTAAAAAGGAGTGCAATGTATTCAGGAAGTATAAAAGGTGTAGGCCCACGATATTGTCCTTCAATTGAGGATAAGATAAATAAATTTGCAGATAAGCAAAGACACCAAATCTTTTTAGAGCCAGAGGGATTAAATGATAACACAATTTACCCAAATGGGATCTCTACTTCGTTACCAGAAGATATTCAGTATGAAATATGTAGTAAAATCAATGGTTTAGAAAACGTCAAAATATTAAGGCCTGGATATGCTATTGAGTATGATTTTGTAGACCCAAGGGAGCTTTTTATCACATTAGAAACAAAAAAAATAAAAAATTTATTCCTCGCAGGTCAAATTAATGGAACAACAGGTTACGAAGAGGCAGCAGCTCAAGGTTTGGTAGCAGGAGCGAATGCAGCTCTTGCAGTTAAAGGCAAAGAACCTTTTATTTTAGATAGATCAGAGGCATACATAGGTGTTATGGTAGATGATCTTGTAACTAAAGGTGTGGCAGAGCCATATAGAATGTTCACATCAAGAGCAGAATACAGACTTTCCTTAAGATCTGATAATGCAGACATAAGATTGACAAAGAAAGGAATAAATAAAGGACTTGTTTTGAGAGAAAGAATGGAAAAGTTTCTAGAAAAAAACAATAAATTATCTAAAATTCAATCTAAAATGAATGAATTAATGATTACACCATCAAAAGTTGCAAATTATGGTGTAAATATTGCAAAAGACGGTATTAGTCGCTCTGCTAATGAGCTATTAGGTCAAAAATCAGTAAATATGAGAAAAATAAGAGAAATATGGCCAGAAATTACATATATTTCACGTGAAATCGATGAACAACTAGAGATAAGCGCTCATTATAAAGGTTATTTAAAAAAACAAAAAGCAGATATATTAGCTTTTAAAAGGGATGAAAACTTGATTATACCAGAAAATATCAATTATGATGGTTTTTCTGGACTTTCAAATGAGGTTAAATCCAAATTTAAGAAAATAAAACCTAAAACAATGGGTCAAGCTTTAAGAATTGACGGAATTACGCCAGCCGCTGTATATATTTTGTTGTCTCATCTTAAAAGAAAGTCTAATAAGCATATAGCTTGATTGATTCGAATATATTAAAAATTAATAAATTGTCATTTCCAAATGTTTCACGTGAAACTTTGAATGAGCTTGAAGACTACTCAAAAGAAATTATTTTAAGAAATAATGATATTAATCTAATTAGTAAAAATACAGAAAAGTCAATAAATACAAGGCATATTGAGGATAGTGCTCAAACCATTGATTTTATTGATAAAAATGATATAGAAGTTTGTACTGATCTTGGTTCTGGAGCAGGTTTACCTGGTATAGTTTTAGGAATTTTAATGAAATCCAAAAAACCTGTATTTAAGCTAATTTTTTATGAAAAGAGTTACCACAAAAGCATGTTCTTAAAACAAATGACTAAAAAATTTTGTTTAAACACAGAAATCCATCAAAAAAATATTTTTAACGAAAAAAATTTGAGAACAGATGTGATTATCTCAAGAGCATTCAAACCTCTGCCCGTAATTTTTCAAATAGCGAAAACAAATTTTAAAAATTTTAAATACATTATTATTTTTTTAGGCAAGAGTGGAAAAAAAATATTAAATGATGCTCAGAAGTTTTGGGAATTTGACTACGAAAAAAAAAAAAGTTTAACAAATGATGGTTCTTTAATATTAAAAATTTCAAACCTTAAAAAAAAAAATGTATAAAAAAATTATTTCAGTAATAAATCAAAAAGGTGGAGTGGGGAAGACAACCACAGTAATTAATCTAGCAGCTGGATTGTCGATGAAAGAAAAAAAAGTTCTAGTGATAGATCTTGATCCCCAAGGTAATGCAACAACTGGTCTTGGATTGTCAAACAACACAAATTCAGATGCTACTATTTACAATGTCTTAAATGGAAACAGGAAAATTTATGACGTAATCCAACCAACAAGTTTTGAAAATCTAAATTTAATCACATCAAATGTAGATTTATCAGGTCTCGAAGTAGAAACCGCCGGCGATAGTCGAAGAGCATTCAAATTAAAAGATGAATTAAGCCTGATTTTAAATGATTCTAGAGCATCATATGATTATATCCTAATTGACTGTCCTCCTTCGCTCAGCCTTCTTACAATCATGGCATTAGTTGCATCCGATGCTCTAGTTGTGCCACTGCAGACAGAATTCTTTGCATTAGAGGGTCTTACGCAACTTATAAAGACGATTGAAAGGATTAAATCTAAGTTAAATCCACATTTAGAGATAAGAGGCATTTTGCTTACCATGTTCGATAAAAGAAATAAACTATCTGGACAGGTTGAAATAGAAGCAAGAAACTATTTTAAAGATAAAGTCTATTCAACGTCTGTTCCAAGAAATGTAAGATTATCTGAAGCACCATCTCATGGTATACCTGTACTTCTTTACGATAAGACTTGCCCTGGAAGTAAGGCATATTTTAAATTTACAGACGAATTTATAGAACAAGACAAACCCGTGGAGAGTGCAGCATGATCAATCCTTTTAAAAGTAAGAAAGGATTAGGAAGAGGATTATCCTCATTAATAGGTGACACCGATATAAAAAATTCAAATAATAAAATTTCTATAAGTTCTATAGTTCCAAATAGAAATCAGCCGAGAAAATTATTTGAAAAAGAGTATATTGATGAATTGACTAACTCAATAAAAGAAAATGGAATAATCCAACCATTAATTGTCAGAAAATCAGAAGATCAAGATAATAAGTATGAACTGATTGCAGGTGAAAGAAGGTGGCAAGCTGCACAATCAGCAGGACTACATGAAGTACCAGTTGTTGTTGTAGAGGCGGATAATCTAAAATCGCTAGAGTTTGCGATTATAGAAAATGTTCAAAGAAAAGATTTGAATGCAATAGAGGAGGCTGAGAGTTACAAAAACCTTATTGAAAATTTTGGCTACGATCAAGAAAAAGTATCACAGTTTATAGGTAAAAGCAGATCTCATATTTCAAATTCTTTAAGATTGTTAACTTTGCCAGAAAAACTAATCGAAATGATTAGACAAGAAAAAATTTCTCAAGGTCATGCAAAAATATTAATTGGTTTAGAAAATGCTAATTTACTTGCTGAAAAAATTATAAAAAAAAAACTGTCCGTTAGGCAGACCGAGAGTATTGTTAGATTGTTAAAAAATGGTTTTAAAAAGAAAATAAGTACAAAAGATCCAAATATACTAGCAACTGAAAAAGAACTAGCTGAAAAAATTGGAATGAGAGTTCTTGTGAATAACAAAAAAAATAATTCCGGAACTTTGATGTTTGAGTACAAAGAATTTGCTCAATTGGATAGACTTCTATCTATAATTAAAAAAAATTATTAATTAGTTATGAAATCAGAAATAATGTTCAAAGAATTTGTAGAATTTAATTTAATTTGAGTTTCTACATCGTTGATTTGATAAATTTTCTCTTTTAAATCTTTAACTGTCCAAGATTTTGCTTGTTTTTTAACATTTTCTTTATCTTTCCAAAATATTGGTGGTTTTACATTGGTAATAGTTTTATCAATATCTTTTAAATCTTCATTTTTCTCTATTATTCCCATTAATCTCTTAGATTTATTTAATATTGTTCTTAATATTAATATACAGTCTTCATTGGTGTAGATATTCTCATTTAAAATTTTGGATATATTTTTTTTATTTTTACACAAATATTGATCAGCTAATTCATTTACTTGGAAATTTTCACTTAAATTTGTTAGTTTTTTTATTGTATGAAAATCAATATTTTTGTTTGATATGGAATAGTCTAAAATTTTTTTTAGCTCGTTTTTTAAATTCTCTCTACTTCTATTTGCTCTATCTAATATTAAGTTTATCGATTCTCTAGATAATTTTATTTCATGTTTGCTTATAAAAATATTTAAAATTTTTAATAGACTTCCTAATTCATCCTCATAAAATGGAATTGTAACTAGCTCTTTCTTTTTTTCAAATAAATTTCTTAATTTTGATTTTTTTTCAAGAACACCTGATTTAATTATAATTTTTACATCACTTAATTTTTTTTTTAGAAGCTCTTCTATGACGTTAACTAATTTATCACTGCCTCTATTTATAATTACAATCTTTTTATCGGCAAATAATGAATTATTAAGTAATTCTTCAGTAATAACATTAATATTACCAATTAAATCATTTTCATCATATTTACTGATCTCACCTTGAAAATTATTTTTAAATATATTTTCAATAATTTCATTCTGCAAACCCTCATTTTTTCCATATAATAAAAAAAAATTATAATTGTTAATATTAAGTTTATCTAATTGAAAATTTTTGAATATCATTTTACTGATGATTTAATTGAAATTAGAATATCATCAGATAATTTTTCAGATAAATTTTTTATTATATTTTCTTCATATTCTAATAATTCAAATTTATCTTTTATATTGTTATATGTAGAATGTTTAAATATTTCGTTACTTAAGACAATTTGATCGTTTTCTCTCAAATTATATTTTAATTTAATTGTTATTTTGAATATTGTAGGATCTCCTTCTCTATTTGATGAAACAATCTCTCTTTTTTTTTCAGATAAAAAAAGTATTTTATATTTTATTTCACTGGTTTTCTTTGTATTCTGAAGTAGTTTGCTTTCTATTATTTCATTTATTTTTTTTTCACCTTCGGAATTAATTTCAACTAAATCAAATTGATAATTTTTTTTTAACAAGATTGGTTCATAAGAACATCCATTTAAAACCAATATAAGTAGTGATGTTATAATTACTTTAATCATTAATCAAAATATTCATTAAACGGTTTTGAACAAATATAATTTTTTTAATTTCCTTTTTATCTAAATATTTCTTAATAATATTATTTTCTTTTGCTAAATTTAAAAGATCATTTTCTTCAATATTCTTTGTAGTATTTAATAGAGCTCTTTTTTTGCCGTTTATTTGGATAACTATACTTGTTTCATTTAATTCAAAAATAGAATTGTCATAATCTGGCCAGTCCAATCTTTTTGTATTTAGTTGACTTAGGCATTCACTAGTAAAATGTGGTATGACGGGATTAAAACATGTTAGAATTTTTATATAGTTTTCTTTAAGATTAGTTAAATTTTTTTTATTCTTTAAATAGTTTGTAAAAAAATTATAAGTTTCATACATATTTGCAATTATTACATTGTAGTTAAATTTCTCAAGATTATTTGTTATTTTTGCTATTAGCTGATTTGTATATTTATCAATTTCCTTATCTATAAATTTATTATCTTCATTGTTTATCTTATCCTTAATTTTTTCATGCATTAACCATAGTTTTTGAATAAATTTATAAGAAGATACCATTCCTTGCTCAGACCATTGTACATCTTTTTCAGGAGGGCTATCTGATAAAATAAACAATCTAACAGAGTCTGCACCATAATTATTTATAATATATTCTGGATCAATAACATTTTTTTTTGATTTAGACATTGACTCCGATGGTCCAACTTTCACTAATTTAGTATTATCCTCTCTTTTAACTACTTTATTATTTACTTTTTCTATTTCCTCAGGGCTTAACCAATTATTATTTTCATCTTTATATGTTTCGTGACAAACCATACCTTGAGTGAATAAACTTTTAAAAGGTTCTTTGATTTTAAAATCTTTATTTTCATAATTTATAGCTCTCATAAAAAATCTTGAATATAATAAATGTAATATTGCATGTTCAACTCCACCAATATATTGGTCAACAGGCATCCAGTAATCAATGTCATCTTTATTAAATCCATATTTATCTTCATTCGGCGAACAAAATCTGAGATAATACCAAGAGGAACATACAAATGTATCTAAAGTATCAGTTTCTCTAGTATATTTTTTTCCATTTATTGTAATCTCTTTCCAATCTTTTTGACTATCTAGTGGATTCCCTTTTACCGATAAGTCGATATTTTCTGGAAGTTTTACTGGCAATAATTCCTTTGGTATTGGTTTCGCATTACCATTTTCATCATAGATAATAGGAATTGGACATCCCCAATATCTTTGACGAGAAACACCCCAATCTTTAAGTCTAAAATTAATTTTTTTTGTGCCTATTTTTTTTTTTTCAAGAATTTCAATTGTTTTAAGTACAGAATTTTGTGGAGCATCTAAGCCGTTTAAAAAATCTGAATTTATTATAATCCCTGGACCAGGATAGGCTTCATTTGAAACCTGAAAACTATCATTTTCTTCATAAGGCCTAACAACAGTTTTAATATCTAAATTGTATTTTTTAGCAAAATCAAAATCTCTTTGATCGTGCCCAGGACATCCAAAAACAGCTCCAAATCCATAATCCATTAATACAAAATTTGCAAAATATACAGGAACTTTATGTTCTGGATTTAAAGGGTTTTTAGCATAAAGATTTGTTTTAAAACCTATTTTATCACCTACCGCAATTGCTTCTTCTGTGGTGCCAGTTTTTGAACATTCCTCTTTAAACTTAATAAATTTTTTGTCATTTTTATAAAAATTTGAAATTTCATGATCAACTGATAATGCTAAAAAAGAAAAGCCAAATAATGTATCAGGTCTTGTTGTAAAGCATTTTATATTCTCAATTGGCAAATCACCTTGTATTTCAAAGTTTACTTCACACCCAAATGACTTACCAATCCAGTTTTTTTGCATAGTTTTAACTTTATTTGGCCAAGTTTCCAATTCGTTCAAACCATCTAAAAGATCTTGAGAGAATTTTGAAATATTAAAAAACCACTGACTTAGTTTCTTTCTCTCTACTATTGCACCTGATCTCCAACCTTTTCCATCTATAACTTGTTCGTTGGCTAAAACTGTTTGATCAATAGGATCCCAATTTACATAATTTTCTTTTCTATATACAAGTTTTTTATCTAATAATTCTAAAAAAAAATTTTGTTGATGTTTATAATAATCTTCATTACATGTAGAAATCTCCCTATCCCAGTCTATTGATAAACCTAATTTTTTGAGTTGGCTTTTCATAGTATTAATATTTTTATTAGTCCAATCTTTCGGGTCCAATTTATTTTCTCTCGCTGCATTTTCTGCTGGCATTCCAAAAGCATCCCAACCCATAGGATGTAATACATTAAATCCTTTTAGTCTTTTATATCTAGATAAGACATCACCAATAGTATAATTCCGAACATGCCCCATATGAATTTTTCCTGAGGGATAAGGAAACATTTCAAGGCAATAAAATTTTTCTTTTTTTTTATCTACTTTAGTTTGGAAAGCTTTATTATCTTCCCAGATTTTTTGCCATTTATCTTCAAATTCTTTAAAGTTATATCTTTCCACAATATTAATTATTATGATTATTTCTCAAATAAAGAAAGTTTTCTAAATTTATTTTTTCTTTTTAGATTTATTTTCTTTTTCATATAGAGCGGCTTTACTTAAAATTTTTTTTGTTAAATCGTCTGATAGTACTCCAGATCTATCAGTAATCTTACAAGTTTGTTGAATTGAACAATTTTTATAAAAAACTTTAACCACCAACGCATCTGCCCTTACCTCATTACTTAAAAATCTTACAGAAATTTTTACTGACTCATTGTTTTTATCACTATCACTATACCAATCTGTGACTATAACTCCTCCACTATAATTTGCTAACGCTAAAGGCATAAAATCTAAAGTGTCTAATGATGCTCTCCACAATTCGTTTGAACTAGCAAAATCAAATTCCCCTATATTATTTTGTTTAACACTTCCCATAAGTGTAAATCCTCTACCTTCTTCAATATTTTTTTGGACTCTGTCTTTAACGTTGGGAGGTCTTTTCCTTGCATCACCTGCATTTTTGCATGAAGTCAAAACAAGCACGCTTATTATTGATATTAGAATCGGAATTCGATAAATTTTCGTCATAATGTAAATAAATATAAATATTTAGATAAACTTTAATAGAAGAAAGATTTATATCGAAAATTTAAAAATACCTATATTTTTATACACTTTTTATGATGTAAATTTGCAACACTTTTACATTATATTTGTATAAAATCCTATATTTATCTTTGTTTTCAATCATTTTTGATAAAAGAGCGATGTTTAATATTAAACATAAAACAAGGAGTACTTAATATGAACAAATATACAAAAATAGGACTAACAGCATTAGCTGGTTCTTTAGTCGCTGGATCTGTATCGGCTGCTGAAATGTCAGCTGCAGGTACTGCTACACTAACTTATACTGGTGGTGATGAAAAAGCTACTCACGGTAATGGTTGGGTAATGAACGACTCGGTTACTTTCTCTGCTTCAGGGGATGTAAATGATATGACAGTAACATATTCAGCTGAGTTAGATGGAACAACTGGTGTTGATGACTATTCATTAACATTTGATCTAGGTGATGCAGGTGTACTAAGCTTTGCTGGTCACGGTGGATCATCATTCATGAGTGCAAACGATGACGTAATGCCAACTGCTTCAGAAGAGCCGTGGGATGTTGTTACAGGCGCTGACACTGGAAGAGTAAATGGTTTTGACGGTGACGGATCATGGAAGTATGTATACTCACATGAGTCAGGTCTAAACTTAACATTAACATACATTAACGCAGCTGATGCAGTAACTGATGTTTCTTATTCAGACTACGGTGTAACTTACACAGGTATGGAAGGGTTAACAGTTGGTTATGGTCAAGGTGATGTTGAACAAACTACTGGAACTCAATCTGACGAAAGCACATTATTTGCTAAATATGCAATCGGTGGTGCTACAGTTGGTATCCAAAAATCTGAGCAAGACAACGAAACTGCTTCTGATGTAGAGTCAACTGGTATTGGTATATCTTACGCAGTTAACGATGATTTAACAATTTCTTATGGTTCAAACACAAGAGAAAAAGTTGGATCTAATGACCAAGAAGCTGTTGCAATCGGTGCTTCATACACTATTGGTTCAATGGGTATTGCAGTTTCAATGCACCAAGTTGACAACGTAAACAATGTTGCAGCTAATGATAGAGAAGGTTATCAAATGGTGTTAACATTTGCATTCTAATTTGCAAAATTAAACATTTAAAAAGGGCCCCTTAATGGGGCCTTTTTTTTGTTCGAAATAAGATATTCCACTTACTCCAAAACAATTTAACAAATTAACTTTTTTTATATTTATTTTTGAAATCCCACCAAGTGCTACAACTTTTTTTTTTGTGATTCCACTTAGAAAATTAAATCTATGAAGCCCTAAATAATTTTTATTTTTTTTAAAAATTGACGAAATAAAAATAATTTTTACTTTCTGTATTTCCTTGTGTCTTATTTCTTTTATATTGTGTGCAGAACCCATAATTACGAAAGATGATTTAGTTTTATAACTCAAATGCTTAAAACTCTTATTAAATGCCGGAATATAACAGCCATCTAGGTCCAATTTTAATGCCAATCTAAAATTATTTGATATGAAGAATCTTAATTTTTTATACTTGCAGTATTTTTTTGCTTTAATAATTTCATATATACTTTGCTTTTTCTTATAATTTCTAAAAATTACACCCGTATTAAGATCTAATTTATCAATATGATTTTTTTTAAAAGTATTTATAAAGTAAAATTTATTTGGAAAATTCTTATGCATGTTACAATAAAAAATTTACTTAAAATTAACGAAAAAGTTAAGACAAATCTACAAAATCAAATAAAAACGCAAGTCGAACCAAAAATAATTGCTGTATCAAAAACATTCAAAATAGAACATATAATGCCATTGATAAATTTTGGTCATTTAGATTATGGTGAGAATAAAGTTCAAGAAGCAATAGATAAATGGTCAAATATTAAGAGAGAAAATAAAAACATTAAATTACATTTGATCGGAGGATTGCAAACAAATAAAGTTAAAAATGCTGTTAAAATATTTGATTATATCCACTCTCTAGACAGTAAAAAACTTGCGGATAAAATTGCTTACCAACAAAAAGAGCAAAATGTAGAAACAAAGATTTTTATCCAAGTTAATATTGGTAAAGAAAATCAAAAATCTGGTATCAATGAAGAAGAACTTTTAGATTTTTATGATTACTGTCTAAAGCTTGATTTAAAAATTTTAGGATTAATGTGCATACCTCCTTTAAACAAAGATAGCACCGAATATTTTGAAAAAATGCAAGAGCTGAATAAAAAAATTGGTCTACAAAATTTAAGTATGGGTATGTCCGCTGATTATTTAAATGCAATAAAATATGGTTCTACTTTTGTTAGAATAGGTTCAGATATATTTGGTCAAAGATATTAAAGAATTTTTATTTTTGTATTCTTATTAATTAACTTAATTAAAATTAAAAAATCTTTTTCAGATAAGCCTATACACCCTGCGGTAGGCTTATAATTTTTTGTAAGATGAATAAAAATAGCACTTCCATTGCCAATTTTTATTTTATCCCAATTGTATTTTATTGGTAATAAATAATCATATTTATAATCATTCCTAAAAAGTTTTTCATATCTAAATTTTGTTTTTGTGTTAACTAGTCTATTATATTTCTTTTTTGATCTTAAATCATTGCACCAACCCATATTCTTTTTAATTTTCAGTGATTTTAACTTAGTAATAGGTTTATTTTTTTTGTCTGATCTATAATAAATATAATCTAGGGAAAATATTCCAATGGGTGTCTTCTTATCTCCTTCAATTTTTTTCTTAATAAAACCGTTTTTACCTACACAACATCTAAATACAAAATCATCATAAATAAGAGTATCTTTATTTTTAACTATAATTGTCATATTGTATGCTTATGTTAGATCAGCAAACATTAATAATACACAAATTCGATGTATTATTTAACATTTTAATGGAGCTTAAAAATTATCTTAATTTTAAACTAAAGTTAGTGAATACTAACAAAATTAAAGAAACTCAAATTGATAAAAACTGTTTAATTATTTCTGGAGAAAAAAACTCAAAATTCAATAACCAAATCAATATAAAAGAGTATCCAATAGATATAATAAAGTTATTAGAGATAATTAATATTAATTTTTTAAAGCATAAATTTAGTCAGCAGAACAACATTAAAATAGGAAATTATATTATAAATTTAAACTCTAGATTGATGAATAAAAATTCTGAGAAATTATCACTTACTGAGAAAGAGGCTAAGATTGTTGTTTTTTTAAATAAATCACATAAACCAGTACCTATAAATGAATTACAAAAAGAAGTTTGGGATCATAAGTCTAAACTAGAAACACACACAGTTGAAACTCATATATATAGATTAAGAAAAAAAATCGAAAAAAAATTTGGAGATAAATCTTTTATTAAAAGTTTTAAAGATGGCTACAAATTAAATGCGTAAAAAAAAAAATGTTCATGCTAAGGAGCTTTTCACAAAAAAGTATAAGCCTCGAATTGTTAAAGCTAAAAAAGGCAAAGGTAGTTATAGCAGAAAAAATATTAAAGCCTAGCACCTATTTGTTGAATAATCTTGGATGACATTTCTCTTCCTTTATTTAAACAATCAATATGACTATAATGGTTCAAATATCCGTGTAAAAAACCAGCAGCAAATAAATCTCCAGCACCTGTAAGATCCTTTACATCAAGGTTGTTTTCAACTCCATTTTCAATCACATCATCACCATTTATTAATATAGCTCCTTTGTCTCCTCTTGTTATTATTAACTGTTTTTTTAAATTTTTTCCAAACTCAATCACTTCTTCAAGATTCTTTGCATCAATTAATGACATTACTTCTTGCTCATTTGCAAAAGTAATATCTAACTTATTTTTAACTAAATCCAAGAAATGAGACTTATGTCTATCAACACAAAATTGATCAGAAAGAGTCATGGCAACCTTTTTTGCATTATTAATTGCTTTTTCAAAAGCTTTTTTAGGTTCACCTTCGTCCCACAAATAGCCTTCTAAAAATATCATTTCAGACTGTTTTATAATGTTTGCATCTACATCGTTTCCATTAATTTTTCCTGCTATACCTAAAAATGTACACATCGTTCTTTCCGAGTCAGGTGTTACCAATATTAAACATGTTCCTGTTGGTAAATCTTCTTTCTTTTTTGAGTAAAAATATTTAACATTTTCAGATTTTAATCCATTTTCATATTTATCACCTAAATCGTCATCACTAACTTTACCTATAAAACCTACTTCATTTCCTAGTTGTGAAAGTCCTACGATAGAATTAGCAACTGACCCTCCTGATATAGTTTTTTCAATTTTAAGATCAGCCATCATAGAATGAAATTCTTTATCATCAAAAATCAGCTTCATTGTACCTTTTGTTAATTTATTTTTTTCAATAAATTTTTCGTCAACTTTACAAATTACATCTACAATTGCATTTCCAATTCCTAGAATTTTCATTTTAAGCTTTCTTTGTTTTAATTGGTTTTTTTCTTTTAGGATAACAAGAAGTACAAATTTTACAAGAAATACCGTAACAATCTCTCGCTTTGCAATATTCCCTTCCATAATAAATTATTTGAAGATGGAGTTTATTCCAATTTTTTTTTGGAAATAAACGCTTTAAATCTTCTTCTGTTTGAACAACATTTTTTCCATTAGTTAAACCCCAACGTTGAGCAAGTCTATGTATATGAGTATCTATCGGAAATGCAGGATATCCAAAACCTTGGGACATAACTACACTTGCTGTCTTATGTCCTACTCCAGGTAGTTCCTCTAACTCCTCAAAAGTTTTTGGAACTTTACCATTATATTTTTCCACTAAAGTCTTTGAAAGATTATAAACGCTCTTTGCTTTAATTCTAAAAATACCTATACTTCTTATCAGTTTTTCAATTTTTTTTCTCCCAAGCTTAACAAAATGCTCAGGTTTATTGTATTTAGGATAAATATTTTTTGTAACATTATTAACATTTACATCTGTACATTGGGCTGAAAGTAGTACTGATATTAAAAGTGTAAATATATTTCTATGCTTTAATGGTATAGGTGTTGTTGGATAAGTTTTATTAAGAATCTTTAAAACTATTTTGGCTCTCTGTACTTCATTCATTATTTGAAATTCAGAAGATTTCTCATTGAATAAAGTCCTGGTTTTTTATTTATTAGCCATTTAGCAGCAGTTATAGCTCCTTCTGAATATAAAGCTCTATCAAAAGCCTCATGGTTTAGTTTTATAATTTCTTTTCCGCTTGAAAAAGCAACTTCGTGTTCACCAATAATTTCACCTTTTCTAATTGAATTGAAATTAATTTTTTTCCCATAAGGAAATTTTTTCTTATTTAAGTATTTTTTTCCCATCATTTTGTAAAAGTCTTTATTTTTTCCAACAGCAATCCCCTTTCCAAGCATTAAAGCTGTTCCAGAAGGATGATCTTTCTTGTGTTTGTGATGAACTTCAAAAACTTTACTTAAATAATTACTTCCCAGTGATGCGGATGTGATTTCGGTCAGGTACATAAGCAAATTAATACCAAGACTCATATTTCCAGCTTTTAAAATTGGAATTTTTTTCGAAAACTTCTTTATTAAATCCTCTTCTTTTTTTGTAAAACCTGTTGTTCCAATTACTACTTTTTTCTTTAGTTTTGAGGCTATTTTTAAAACTTCGAATGTACATTTTGGAATTGTAAAATCTATAATTACATTTGCTTTGCCAAGAGCTTTTTCAGTATTTAATTCAGGTCTAATCCCATTAATTTTTTTATTAATGGATCTATTTTCAGTAAGAGCAACCAATTTAGTTGACTTGTCTTTAATAGCAGATTTTATGAGCTGTTGGCCCATTCTTCCCATGCAACCTGTTATAGCTAAATTAATTTTTTTCATTAATATTTATTTTATATAATATACTTAACTTAAATTAATTTAAATGAATTATATTATAAAAATTATTTTTTTATTTAGCTTTTGCACTTTGGTTGTTGCTGAAGAAGCAATATTTCATAAAAATTTAAAAATTAAAAAAGAAGATACCACTGTCAATGTTAAAGGTGGATTTAAAATTATAAGAGAACAATTTTACAAAAATTTTAAAAAAGAAAATAATCTTGATTATAACTTTTTAGAAGTAACAAAAAAAAATCCTAGACATGGTGATACTGCGCTTGAGTTAACTTTAGGAACAGGGTGTATCGGCTCAAAGGCAGATTGTAAAAGAGCTAATTTTGAGTCTAAAAAAAGAGTCGAGGTAAGTGGAAGAAAAATTGGAAAAAAGGACGATAATGTGTGGATGTCGATGTCATTGTTGATACCTAAAGACTTTAAATGGGGAGGAAGATTAACAATACAGCAATGGCATAACGATATAGAAGTTTATGAACCAATGTTAGAGACTGATATAAAAAATTTTGTTGGATTGACGCTGAAAAATGGAACCAGAAAGGGTTATTTTGTATTAGATAAGCCAAATAAGAATTGTTCTGCTGGATCAGGAGATGGTTCTACAGGAGCCAATTTCTGTATAAAATCATATCAAGAGTTTAAATTATTAAATTGGGACGAATTATTGAGCTTTAAAGGAAAATGGATAGACATTATACACAACATCAATTTTAATTCTGATCCAGAGAAAGGTTACTTTAAAATTTGGATTAATGGTGATCTTAAAGTAGATCATAAAGGACAAACAATTTGGAAAACTCATGGAGATGTAGAAAAGTATTTTGGAAAAAATCGTTGGGATTTTAAATTCGGAATTTACACAACTTCAAAAATGGCCTTTAAATTATATTTCGATGAAATTTGGATTAAAAGATCTTGTAAAGGTCTTAAATTAAAGCGGCTTGGTTATAAATGCAAAAATTTATTAGATCAAGAAGGTGGTGTTAAACCTTATTTAATTAAGGATATTAGCGGCAATCCAAAATTAGCAGGTTCTTTATAATTTTGATTAATTTTTCCAGAAACTTTTAGCTTTTTGAAAGAACTTTTTAATACTTGGATTAGATTTTTCATTTTCAATTTCTCTAAATTTTTCTAGTAATTCTTTTTGTTCTTTATTTAGGGATATTGGAACTTCGGTGTTTACCTGCACATAAAGGTCTCCAAAATCATTACCCCTCATGTAAGGCATCCCTTTTCCTCTCAGTCTAAATTGTTTTCCGCTTTGAGTTCCTGCTGGAATTTTTATTTTAGCTTTACCACCATCAATTGTTGGAATTTCAATTGAGGTACCGAGAGCAGCATCTGCGATAGAAACTGGACATTCAAAAAATAAGTTTTCATCAGATCTTTTAAATAACTCATGAGAATGAACATTTATGAATAAGTATAAATCACCACTACTCCCCCCTCTTGACCCAGCTTCACCTTTACCTGAAAGTCTTATTCTTGTTCCATCATCAACACCTTTTGGGATAGTAACTGATAATCTTTTTGAAGACTGTTTTTTACCTTGTCCATTGCAGTTTGTGCAAGGATGAGTAATTTCTTCACCAACACCAGCACATTGAGGACATGTTTGTTGGACTGTAAAAAAGCCTTGGCTAGATCTTACTTGACCATGACCACCACACATCGAGCATGCTCCAGCTTGATGTCCAGGTTTTGATCCTGAACCACTACAAGTGTCACATTTTTCAGATGTAGAAAATTTTATGTCTTGTTTCTTTCCAGAAAAAGCCTCTTCCAAAGATATAGATAAATCATATCTTAAATCTGACCCTCTATTATTTGACCTTCTTGATCTACGGCCTCCACCAAAGCCTTCACCAAAAAAGTCTTCAAAAATATCAGAGAAATGATTAGAAAAGTCAAAATTTCCAAATCCACCTCTTCCACCACCTCCATTTTCAAAGGCAGCATGACCAAAATTATCATAATTTTGTTTTCTCTCTGAATTAGATAGAACGTGGTAAGCTTCTGATGCTTCTTTAAACTTTTCCTCGGCTCCTTTATCACCCTTATTTTTATCAGGATGAAATTTAACTGCGAGTTTCCTGTAAGCTGATTTTATTTGGTCTGCTGAAGCATTTTTATTTACACCTAAGACTTCGTAATAATCTCTTTTTGCCATAACATGTTATAGACAAACAGTTGTTTTGTTAGGCGCTTTTTTCTTTATTCTCGTCTTTTACTTCTTCAAAATCTGCATCAACAACGTTATCGTCTTTCGTATCTTCTTTCTTTGCGTCTTTTGGAGCATCTTCAGGTTTTGCACCTTGTTGTGATTTATAGATTGCTTCACCTAATTTCATAGATGCCTGAACTAAATCTTGTGTTTTTTTCTTAATTTCTTCAACATCAGTTCCTTTAAGTGCATTTCTTAGGTTTGCTGATGCATCTTCAATAGCTTTCTTATCTGCGTCTGAAACTTTACTTCCATGTTCCTTTAAATTTTTTTCAGTAGAATGTATTAATGTATCTGCTTGATTTCTCGCATCAACAGCTTCTCTTTTCTTTTTATCCTCTTCTTTATTCGATTCTGCATCTTTTACCATTTGATTAATTTCTTCGTCACTTAATCCCCCAGATGCTTGAATTTGAATTTTTTGTTCTTTACCAGTTCCTTTGTCTTTAGCCGAGACATTTACAATACCATTTGCATCTATATCAAATGTCACTTCAATTTGCGGAACTCCTCTTGGAGCTGGAGCTATTCCAACCAACTCAAAGTTTCCTAATACTTTATTATCTGAAGCCATCTCCCTTTCACCCTGAAGAACTCTAATTGATACAGCTGGTTGATTATCCTCTGCTGTAGAAAATACTTGGCTTTTTTTAGTTGGTATTGTTGTATTTTTATCTATTAATTTTGTAGATACACCGCCTAAAGTTTCTATTCCTAATGATAAAGGAGTCACATCTAGAAGTAATACATCTTTAACATCACCTTGTAATACCCCTGCCTGAATTGCTGCTCCCATAGCAACAACCTCATCAGGATTTACAGATTTATTTGGATCTTTCCCAAAGAAATTTTTAACTTCTTCTATAACTTTTGGCATTCTGGTCATACCACCAACCAGTACAATTTCGTCTACTTCACTTGCTGATAATCCAGCATCTTTTAAAGCTGTTTTACATGGTGGAATTGTTCTTGAAATTAAATCTTCGACTAATGCTTCTAATTTGGCTCTAGTCATTTTTAAGTTAATATGTTTCGGTCCCGTTTTGTCAGCTGTAATAAATGGTAAATTTATTTCTGTTTGGGTAGCTGATGAAAGTTCTATTTTTGCTTTTTCCGCAGCTTCTTTTAATCTTTGTAAAGCTAATTTATCCGATTTTAAATCAATTCCATTTTCTTTTTTAAATTCTGAAAGTAAGTAATCAACAATTGCATTGTCAAAATCTTCTCCACCTAAAAATGTATCACCATTAGTTGACTTAACTTCAAATACACCATCACCTAATTCAAGAATTGAAACATCAAATGTTCCTCCACCTAAATCATATACTGCTATTTTTTTATTTGCTTTTTTGTCTAAACCATAAGCCAGGGATGCTGCTGTAGGCTCATTTATAATTCTTAAAACTTCAAGGCCAGCTATTTTACCCGCATCTTTAGTAGCTTGTCTCTGAGCATCATTAAAATATGCTGGAACAGTAATTACCGCTTGTTTGACCTCAGAACCTAAATATTTTTCTGCTGTCTCTTTCATTTTTTGAAGCGTGAAAGCTGAAATTTGTGATGGTGAATATTTTTGTCCTTTTGCCTCAATCCATGCATCGCCTTTATCAGAATTAACTATTTTAAAAGGTGCAGTCTCTACATCTTTTTTAACTGTCGGATCATCAAAATTTCTTCCAATTAACCTTTTAACTGCAAAAATTGTGTTTTCAGGATTTGTAACAGCTTGTCTTTTAGCTGGTTGACCAATTAATTTTTCACCTTCATCTGTAAATGCAACAACAGATGGAGTCGTTCTTGCCCCTTCAGCATTTTCTAATACTTTTGCTTGTGTTCCCTCCATAACAGCTACACAAGAGTTTGTTGTTCCTAAATCTATTCCTATTACTTTACTCATAATTAATCCTATTTGTGCTCATATAAGTGTTAATTTTACAACTACAACCATTATAAATAATTAATTTTTTGCTTCTTTTCCCCCATTTTCTTGGTTTTTTTGGTCATTCTTTTTATCTTCGATTTTTTTTTTAGATACAGCTACTAACGAAGGTCTTAGCAACCTATCTTTCATCATAAATCCTTTTTGAATTTCTTGAACTATTGTTCCTTGATCTTTTGTATTATCTTCAACTTCCATCATAGCCTGATGTAAATTTGGATCCAGTTTTTCGTTAATTGCTTTTATCGGCTCAATATTATTTTTTTTGAAAATTGAAATCATATCTTTATTAATAATATCAATGTGCTCCATTAATTTTTTTAATGTATCTTTATCTTTTATAGTCTCGTCACTCTCCAGTGTTTGTTTTGATCTTTCCAAATTATCTAGAAGATTAAGTGTTTCTCTTGCAAATGAAAAACCCCCGTATTCAAAGGCTTCATCTTTCTCTTTTTCAAATCTTCTTCTCTGATTTTCCATTTCAGCAAATGTTCTAGCAACTTTATCTTTAAGTTTTGCAATTTCATCTTCAGGTGAAAGTTGTTCTTCTTCCTCTTTACTTACAGTCTCTTCAGGGGTCTGCTTATCAGTACTTAGCTCTGAGTTTTCGTCTTTTAAATTTTGATCTTCTTTATTTTGTGATTTTTCTTTTTCCATTATAATCTATATGGTAAGAAATTCATGAAATTCTAGATGTTAAAAAAAAAAAATAAAGAAATCGTAATAGGGTCAAATAATAAGGGAAAAATAAATGAAATTAGAGATTTACTGCCCAAATACTACAGTATTACCTCTCCAAAGGATTATGACCTCAAAAGCCCTAAAGAAAATGGACATACTTTTCTAAAAAATTCTTTAATCAAAGCAAAGTATTTTTCAAAAAAAACAAAAAAAATCTGTATCGCAGATGACTCTGGGCTTGAAATAGAGTTACTAAATAATCAACCAGGAATTTATTCAGCAAGATGGGGTGGAAAAAAAAATGATTTTAATTTGGCAATATCCAAAGTATATCAAAAGTTATCGAAGGTAGATAAAAATTGGAAATCAAAAAAGATTAAAGCAAGATTTATTTGTGCATTAACTATTTATGGATTAAAAAAAAAACCAATCCAATCTTTAGGGGTTATCAATGGTTTTATCTCTAAAAAGAAAATTGGAAATAAAGGCTTCGGTTATGATCCAATTTTCATACCTGCGAATAAAAGATTAACATTCGGTCAAATGAGTCAAAAGCTAAAATTCAAAAATGATCACCGAGCAAAAGCTTTCAAAAAAATTAAAAAATTTCTTTAAAGTTATTATCTTGTATTTCATAAAAATTTAATTGATGAGTGATAGTTTTTTTATTTATTTCAAAGATACCTATTTTTCCTTTAAATTTATTTTTCTTAATAAACAAATTTTCATTAGTCTTTAAATCATTATTTATTAACAAGTAATATACCAAACCTATTAGATCATAACTTAGAAAAGAAATTTGATTTGGAGTATTTTTGAAGTTTTGAATGTACTCTTTTTGAAATAACTCAAAATTATCTTTATTTATTGATGGGAAATAAATTGGATGCAATGAAGTTTCCTTTAAAAGACTCTCATCAAACCATTGATTTAATGTAATATATTTTATTCTTTCTGAAGATACATCGGTGTATAACAATGATGTGGCAACACTTTTTAGACTTTCACTAAAATCAGCAATTATTACTGAATCAAAATTAATGAAACCCAACGTATCTCTTTTTTTTAATTCATCAATTTTTTTCTTTTTATTGAAAGTATTTGAATTTTCTATCCTTTTAATTTCATTTTCTAAATTTTGTTTTCTTTGTTGGTACCTAGTTAAATCCTCTATTTGCTTTGTTAACAACGTTGGGTCTTTGCTATAAATAAATTTTTCTTTTAATATTAAATTAGATTTCTCAATAGCTTCTTCAATCTCTTTTTTATACTCTGTTTCAGGAACCAAAAATATCGTATTTTTTAAATTATTTTGACTTAAATATTTTTTAATTGTATTTATCTGTGATATTGCATTTACACCTGCAGAAATTACGTTTTTTGGATTATTTCTAATTTTATTTGTAAAAGATAAAAATGTTACTTCATTTAACTCATCTAAATATTTATTGCTCTCATTGAATACTGGTCCAATAATTATTTTTATACCATTATTGTAAAGCTCATTTGAAACTTTAAGTGTGTCTATTGGATTTGCTTTTGTATCTTTTGGTATTATTGTAATTCTTTTATCATTTATTTTATCTAATGCCATTCTTGTGGACTTAAGAATTGATTTGCCAATATACGAATATTCACCAGACAAAGGTATAATTAAACCAATTTTAATTTTCTCATCTGAAATTGCTTTAAGATTAGTTAAAACGATTATAAGAAAAACTTTTAAAAATATGATATAAAATTTTCTCATTGTCTTTAAATGTATAATTTTAAAATAAATAATATTTTAAAACCTGGGCTATATTGTGTTTCAACACCTATAGGAAATTTGGGTGATATAACTTTTAGAGCCATAGATATTCTAAATAAATCACACATTATTTTGTCAGAAGACACAAGAGTTTCAAGTAAACTATTATCTAAGTTCAACATAAAGACTAAATTATTATCTAATCATAAATTCAATGAGAAAAAAAATTTAAATAATACTTTAAATTTATTAAAGGAAAAAAAAATAATTTCTATCATTTCAGATGCTGGTACTCCAACTATTTCAGATCCAGGCGGAATTTTAATAAAAGAGTGTATAAGGAATAAAATTGATGTATTTCCAGTCCCAGGATCCTCTGCTGCTACAGCTGCTGTTTCTATAAGTGGTTTTTCGAACAATTTCTTTTTTTGCGGATTTTTGCCAGATAAAAAGTTGCAAATTGATCAACTTTTTCAAAAAATTTCTAATTTAAATTATTCGTTTGTTTTTTTTATTTCACCAAAAAAAATAAAAAAAGTAACTGCCCAAATTCAAAAATATTTTAATGATAGAGATATTTTAATTACTAGAGAAATGACAAAATTTCATGAGGAATATATAAGAGATAAGGTTAAAAACCTTAATAATATCAAAATATCAGAAAAAGGTGAAATTACTGTAGTTATATCAGAAAATTCAATTTTGCAAAATAGGTTACAAGTAATTGAAGAATCAGTTAAAAAAAAAATAGTTAAACTTTTAAAAAAAATGTCAATAAAAGATATTACATCTAAAATTAGCAAGGAGAACAATATATCAAAAAAAATTGTTTATGATTTTTGTTTGAGGAAAAAAAAATGAGACTTAAAAAAATTATATTGATTATGATTTTCATATTTATTTCAGGATGTGTTGGATATTCTTCAACAGGTGTTTTGGGTACAGGAGTTTCTATAGCTATGGATCCAAGGACCATTGGAACTCAAATCGATGACTCTTTAATGCAAAAAAACTTAAGAGCAAAATTAATATTAATGAACAAAAATTATTTAATAAATGTAAAGTCTAAAGTTTTAGATGGTCGAATATTTATAACTGGTAAAGTAGATACTGTTGAAGAAAAATTAAAAATTACAAAACTAGGTTGGGAAATAAAAGGTGCAAGATCAGTAAAAAATGATTTAAAAATTAAGGAAGAGTTTAATTTTAAACAAACTGCGAAAGATGTTCTTATAACTTCCCAATTAAGAACCGCTTTAATAACAAACAAAAAAATTAAGTCCGCCAATTATGATATCGATACATATAAGAAAATTATATATGTTTATGGTATCTCGCAAGATGAAGACGAAAGAGCAGAAGTAATTAATGAAGCCAACAAAGTTCTTGATGTTGAAGATGTGATTACTAGTATTTTTTTGTTTGAGGATCTCAGAGTTATAAAAAATTAATTTATTTTTTTATAATCAATTACTCCCGCTGAATATGCTGCAACAGATGCTAGATTTAATATGTCAGATGTCGATGATCTTAAAGGAGCAATTTCAATTGCTTGACCTAAACCGATTAACAGTGGTCCAATAACTTTAGCACCACCTAAAGTTTTCATTATTTTATATGTTATGGCAGCACTATGTTGTCCAGGCATAATTAATATATTTGCATTACCAACAATGTCAGAGAATGGATAAAGGTCTTTGTATTCATCACTTAAGGCTACATCAGGCTGCATGTCTCCATCAAACTTAAAGTTAACATTTTTATTTTTTAAAATTTCTACTGCATCTCTTATATGTTTAGTTCTAGCAGTAATTGGTTGTCCGAATGTTGAGTGAGAGAGAAATGCAACTTTTGGTTCAAAACCGAATAATTTTGCAACTCTAGATGCGGAAATAGCTATTTCAGAAAGTTGTTCAGATGTTGGATATTCATGAACACTTGTATCTGCAATAAAGACTGTTTTGCCTTTACTAACAATCATGTTTAGTCCAAACATAATTTCTCCTGGTCTAGCATCTATTACCTTTTTTACTTTATCAAGAGACTGTCCATACCTCCTTGAATTTCCAGTAACCATTGCATCAGCATCACCACATGCAACCATGCAAGAACCCCATATAACTCTGTCATTTCTAACCATTTTATCACAATCTCTTTCAAGCAATCCCTCTTTTCTTTGAAGTTTTCTAAACAGATAATTCACATATTTTTTTCTTTTATCGCTCAAAGTGGAGTTAACAATTTCAATATCAAAATTTTCTCCGTAACCAATCTCTCTTAGTTTTTCTTTAACCACTTTTTCTTTAGCAACCAAAATAGGTGTACCCAGTCCGCTATTTTTAAATGCTATAGCCGCTTTCAAAGTATTTTCATCTTCACCATCAGCAAATACAACTTTTTTGTTTGTTTTTTTAATTTGGTTATTTATTCCCTGCATAATTGTTACAGATGGATCAAGCCTTTGTTTTAATTGTTCAGAATATTGATCAAAATTTTCAATTTTTTTTCTAGCAACACCAGATTTTATAGCAGCTTTTGCTACAGCTACTGGTATTACACTTATTAACCGAGGGTCAAAAGTAGATGGAATAATATATTCTTTTCCATAATTAGGTCTCTCACCACCCATAGCCGCTGCGACCTCGTCAGGCACAAATTCCCTTGCAAGTGAAGCAATAGCATTAGCTGCTGCAACTTTCATTTCTTCATTAATAGTTTTTGCTCTAACATCTAATGCTCCTCTAAATATGTATGGAAAACCAATCAAATTATTTACTTGGTTTGGATAATCGGATCTACCTGTTGCTATAATTGCATCATTTCTCACTTCTTCTATATCTTCGGGTTTAATCTCGGGATCTGGATTTGCGCACGCAAATATAATAGGATTTTTAGCCATTTTTTTAACCATACTTTTTTTTACAACACCTGCAGCGGATAAGCCTAAAAATACATCTGCATTTTTCATCGCATCATCTAAACTTTTATCTTTTGTATCTACCGCAAATTCTTTTTTCCAAGAATTAATATCTTTTCTATTTTTATTTATGACGCCTTTTGTATCCAACATTTTGATATTATTTTTTGGAATACCAGTGCTTCTAAATAATTTTGCACATGCCATAGCTGCAGCACCTGCACCATTTATTACTACCTTAATTTTTCTTAAATTTTTTTTTGCAATATCCACAGCGTTAATTAATGCTGCTGTTGTTATTATTGCCGTACCATGTTGATCGTCGTGAAATACAGGAATATCTAGAATCTTTTTTAATTCTTCCTCAATTATAAAACAGTTTGGAGCCGCAATGTCTTCGAGATTTATACCACCAAAACTTTTTGCTATATGTTTAATGGTATTAATTATTTCTTTTGTATCTTCTGTATCTATTTCTAAATCTATAGAGTCAATATCTGCAAATCTTTTAAATAGAACAGCTTTCCCTTCCATAACTGGTTTTGATGCTATAGCACCTAAGTTTCCCAGCCCCAATATTGCTGATCCATTACTAATTACTGCAACTAAGTTCCCTTTTGTAGTATATTCGTATGCCAACTCAGGATTATCAGCTATTGCTTTTACAGGAGCTGCAACACCAGGAGAATATGCTAAGGCTAGATCTCTTTTTGTAGTTACAGGCTTAGATGAAACGATCTCTATTTTGCCAGATTTATCATTAGTATGAAAATCTAAAGCTTCTTTATCAGAATAATGTTCAATTTTGTTTTTTTTCATTAATTGTTTAGATATACAAAAGGATTAAGTTAGTAATATGATTTATGAATTTAATTAAGTCAACAGGCACGTTTAGTCTGTTTGTTATACTAAGCAGAATATTAGGCTACATTAGAGACTTTTTTATAGCTATTTATCTTGGTTCGGGACCAATTGCTGATGCATTCTTCGTAGCATTTAGAATACCAAACACCTTTAGAAGATTGTTTGCAGAAGGTACTTTTAATGCAGCATTTGTTCCCTCTTACACATCAGAACTTTTGTCTAGTAAAAAAAAAGCACAACAGTTTGCAAACTCAGTATTTAATTTATTGGTCCTAGCACTTTTAAGTTTAACAATACTTATCGAGATTTTTATGCCAACCTTCATAAAATTGATCGCTCCTGGTTTCTCAGATATAGATGAAAAGTTCAAGTTAGCAGTTGATTTAACAAGAATTACTTTTCCATTCTTACTTTTTATAAGTTTAGCCTCTTTTTTTTCAGCAATTTTAAATTCACATAATAAATTCGCCGCCGCCGCTGCTGCTCCTCTTTTTTTAAATATAATATTAATAATATGTTTCCTTTTTATAAAAAATGATACAGATTTAGTTTTTTATCTAAGTTATGCCGTAACATTTGCAGGAATTATACAATTTATATTTTTAATTATTTTTACCAGAAAATATTTTTATCCTAATTTTAACTTCGATTTCCAAATAGATAGTAAAATAAAATTTTTTTTTAGAAAACTTTTACCAAGCATTTTTTCGTCTGGCGTTACTCAGATTAATATATTAGTTGGTACAATAATTGCCTCTTTCCAAGCAAGTGCTGTTTCATATTTATATTATGCAGATAGGATATACCAGATAAACTTAGCTATAGCAGGGATTGCAATCGGTATAATTATTCTGCCCAACTTAAGTAGATATGTAAAAAGTAAAAACAAAGTAAAATTGGAAATTTTACAAAATAAGTCTTTGGAGTTGAGTTTATTTTTAAGTCTTCCAGCTACCCTAGCATTAATTATTGCTTCTGAAGAAATTGTTTCTGCACTTTTTGGTTATGGATCTTTTAATGAAGAAAGTGTTAAAAATTCAGCTCTTGCATTATTTTATTTTGCATTAGGTCTGCCTGCATTCTCAATAATAAAAATATTTTCAAGTTTTATATTTGCCAGAAATGATACAAAAACTCCTTTCTACTTTTCATTGATTTCTGTAATTTTGAACATTGTTATTAGTGTATCTTTATTTAGTAAAATAGGTTTTATTATAATTCCAATAGCAACAACTATTTCTTCATGGCTGAATGGTTTCTTACTAATGGTATTTGTCCTAAATAAAAATTACTTTAATTTCAACAATTCATTTTTTACGCAGCTTTTTAAAATATTTATTTCAAATCTAATTTGTTTGGGATTATTTAAAATATTAATAAATTACTTTAGTTATTATTTTATATTTTCAAATAGTTATAAATTTTTAGCAATTATATTATTAGTTCTTTTAACTTTTGCTTTTTATTTGTTGATTTCAATACTCATTAAGGCCTTTAAAATATCTGATATTAAATTAAACTATTAAATTATGTCTAAAAAAATTTTTTCTGGTGTACAACCAACGGGAAATTTACATCTAGGGAATTATATAGGTGCAATTAAAAATTTTGTTGATTTACAAAAAAACAAAGACAACAGCTGCATCTTTTGTGTCGTTGATCTTCATGCAATTACAGTATTACAAGATCCAAAAGAGTTAAAAAATAATATTAGAGAGACAGCAGCAGCATTTATCGCAAGTGGCATTGATCCAAAAAATAGTATAATATTTAATCAATCTTTAGTTCCAGCACATTCCGAGGGTTCTTGGATTTTAGGATGTGTTGCCAGAATGGGTTGGCTCAATAGAATGACACAATTCAAAGAGAAAGCTGGAAAAGACAAGGAAAAAGCTAGTGTCGGTCTATATATTTATCCAGTTCTAATGGCCTCTGATATTCTTTTATATGATGCTACTCATGTACCAGTAGGAGATGATCAAAAACAGCATTTAGAACTCTGTAGAGATATAGCTCAAAAGTTTAATAATGAATATAAATGTCCAGATCTCTTAAGACCTCCCGAGCCTCTAATACAAAAACATTTTTCAAGAATAATGAGTTTGAAAGATGGCACAAAAAAAATGAGTAAGTCAGATATTGCTGAAGGGAGTAGGATCAATTTAACTGATAGTAAGGATCAGATTATTAGCAAAATAAAAAAAGCAAAAACAGATAATGATTTTTTGCCGGGAAATGAAGATGGACTTAAAGGTAGACCCGAAGCAGAAAATTTGATGGGTATTTATTCTAGCTTAAGTAATCAAAATATTACTGAAACATTAAAAGAATTTGAGGGAAAAAATTTTTCTGATTTAAAAAATAAACTATCTGAAATAATTGTGGCTAAACTGTCACCTATATCAAAAGAAATAAAAAAATTGTTGTCAGATAAAATTTATATAGATCAAATTTTAGAAGACGGTGCAGCAAAAGCGCAGGATATTTCTTCTAAAAAAGTTAAAAAGATAAAAGAAATAGTAGGTTTTTAACCATTTAATATTTTGAAATAAACACTATATAAAAATTATGTTTATACAAACTGAAAATACACCAAACCCAAATTCATTAAAGTTTCTACCAGGTAGAAAGGTATCTAATAATGGTCCTTTAGAAGTTTTAAATCAAGAAGAGACAGATAATTTGCTAATAAAGAATTTACTACAAATAAATGGAGTGACGGGAATATTTTTAGGAGAAGATTTTTTTTCGATAAATAAAGATGAGAATAAAAAATGGGAAGATATTCAGCATATTGTTATATCTTATGTAAATGAGCATTATGCAAATGGTAATACTTGTATTATCGAGAAAATAAATGAAGAAGAGCAAAACAAAAATTATTCAGAGATTGAAAAAAAAATAATAAGTATTCTAGACTCTAAAATAAGACCCGCTGTTGCAAGAGACGGAGGAGATATAAAGTTCCAAGAATTTAAGGATGGCAAAGTTAAAGTTTTATTAAAAGGTAGTTGTTCAGGTTGTCCTTCTTCAACTCTTACTTTAAAAAAAGGTGTGGAAAACTTGCTTTGTCATTATATTCCTGAAGTTAAAGAAGTTTTAGCTGTATAATTAATTAATAATTACTATATTGAAAGTAATGGTTAGACGTACAAAAAATAAAAATATTAAGCTGATTAAAAAGAAAAATAATATATTTAGTTTTTCAGTAATAAGTATTTTTGTGATTTTCTCATTTTTTACTTTACCAACTTTAAACAATTTTTTAGATAAAAACTTAAATTTCAAAAAATCTATAATTTCAAACGCTGGCATAAATTTTGACCAAGAACTAGAAAAAAGAAAAAAAATTCTTGACGGGGAAACAGAAACTAAAACAAAAAATTTGAGTTTAAAAAATATTTTTGCTGATATTGATTTCTTTGGTACGGATGATGAAGGGCAAAATTCAATAAGATTTGATGCTCGAACAATTGAACAGTTATTTAAAGATACAAATTATAATCTTGAAACAGTTAGAGAGACAAAGTTAGTAAATATTGGTAACAAAATTGACCATCTTCCGAGAGAGATTAAAAGTATTGAGAATTCAAAAAAGAGAAAGAAATTATTTATTCAAATAGTTTTACCTTTAATTGTTGAAGAGAACGCTAAAATTCGACTTGATAGAAAGGAATTATTTAGAATATTAAGTAAGAATATCAACACACAAAAAGAAAAGAATTGGTTAAAAGAAAAATTTAGACAATATGGTTTAAATGATGGTGATTTTTATTCTCTGAAAGTTAGAATGGATGAAATACCCGTCTCATTAGCACTTGCTCAAGCTGCTAAAGAAACTGGATGGGGTACATCGAGATTTGCGCAAGAGGGTAATGCATTATTTGGACAATGGACTTGGAATGGTGATGGAATAAGACCAGCAGGTGTAGATAAAGATGCAAAACATAAAGTTGCAAAGTTTGCAGTTCTTAAAGCATCAGTAAGAGCATATCAGCGAAATTTAAATACTCATAGCAGTTATATTGAATTTAGAAAAGAAAGAGCAATTCAAAGAGATAATGATGAGAAATTAGACAGTTTAAAGCTGGTAAATTATTTAGATAAATACGCGGAGACAGGTCAACAATACATTAATGTGTTAAAACAAATTATAAACCAAAATTCTCTTACGGATTTTGATGATGTAAATGTAATGCCTACAAGTAATAAGACTAAAAAATTAATTTAATTTTGAACAAATTGGAAACCTGAAAATCTCCAACCTTCTTTATCTTTTAAAGAACAGTTAATTCTTCCTCTTCTTTCAGTAAATTTTTCTGCAAAATTAATATTTAGTGTATTTTCAATTAAGATAATTTTTGTTTTTCTCCATTTTGAACCTTCATTTGAAAAGCAATTAATATTTTCTAAATTTTTTTGATCTTTAAAGAATTCAATCGTCATTTTAGGTGGGTTTTCTCCATCATTCATAAATTTGTTTTCTGGTTTAATAACTCTATACTGAAGTGGTAAATAAGATATTACCTCTTTAAATCTTTTTATTTCTCCGTATTTTTCGTTTATTGGAAATCTTGGTAGTTCATATTTATCTTTGTTTAAATCAATAACGCCTGAATGTTGGCCAAATGCAAATTCAAAATTTTTTGAAATATAATTTTTCTGCTCTAAATTATACTCACCAAAAGGATATGAAAAAAAACTCGGATTATAACCTAATTTATCATTAAAAATTTTAATTGATTTTTCAATATCGTCTTTGAACTTTTGAAAAGAAAATTTAGTTAAATAGTCATGTGAATGCGAATGATTACCAATGTAAGCAAAATTCTCTTTTTCCACTTCTTTTATTTGGTTCCAGCTCATATATCCTTTATTTCCAACAGCTTCTGTTGAGACAAATAAAATAAATGGAATTTTTTTATCTTTTAAAATTGGCCAAGCATTTTCATAAAACGATATAAATGCATCATCAATGGTTAATAAAATTTTTTTTTGTTTCTTAACCTCTTTAAAATTTTTTGTAAATTCACTGGGATTATAAAAACTTAGATTTTTTTCTTTTATTATATTAATATGTTTTTTAAATATATCTAATTTTATATTTGTTGATGGATACTTATTTTCCTCAAATCTATGATACATAACAGCCAAAACACCCTTCTCATCTTTAAAATATTTTTTATTTACTACTTCAGCTTTAACGTTTAAAAAAATAATAAAAAAAATGAATACTTTAGTTATTAACGCTGCAGATGATAAAATTTTATTTTCTCTCATAACTAACATAGAATCTTATACTACCGCTCATATAAACAGTAGGGAAAATTTTGATAAAATAATGATATTAATTTTAGATTTCCTTAAAGAACATAATTCAAATTTAGATAAAATAAGTGAAATATTTGTCAATCAAGGTCCAGGCAAAATCTCAAGTATTAGAAATTCAATAGCAATTGCTAAAGGTATTGCTTTTGCAAAAAATATTGATTTATATGGATTTTTGAGTGAACATTTGACAGATAAAAGCTTAGATCAATTAGTAAAAATTGATAAAAAAAATTTTACAAATATTAATTTGATTAAACCCCTTTACTCGAGTTAAAATATAATATGTTAGAAACTATTGAAGAAAAATGTCAAAAAAACGGAGTTAAACTTACCGATCAAAGAAGGATAATCGCAAGAGTTATCTCCGAATCAAAAAAAACATATGGAGAATCTGACCATCCAGATGTTGATGAGTTGTATAACAGAGTTTCACAAATAGACTCTAAAATTAGTATTGCTACAGTATATAGAACGGTTAAACTTTTTGAAGAAGCAGGCATCTTAACAAAACATGATTTTAAGTCTGGTAAAGCTAGATATGAATTAAATGATGATCATAATCATTTAATTGATATTAAAACAGGGGAAATTATAGAATTTGTAGATGAAGAGATCGAAGAGTTACAAAAAAAAATTGCTGACAAGTATGGTTATAAGCTGGTTGATCATAAATTAGAATTATACGGAATCAAAAAAAAATAATTCATGCATAAAAAGGTTTTTATAAAGACATTTGGTTGTCAAATGAATGAATACGACTCTAATAGAATTTATGATGCTGTTAAGGCAATAGGATATAATAAAACTGAAAATCAAGGTGATGCTGATTGTTATATTTTGAATACTTGTCATATTCGAGACAAGGCCAAGGATAAAGTTTATCATGAGATTGGAAGAGTCAAAAAATTATATAAAGATAAAAAAAAACCAATCATGGTTATCGCAGGTTGCGTTGCGCAAGCTGAAAATATTGAGATGCTTAATAGAGAGAAATATATTGATTTAGTTATAGGTCCTCAATCTTATCAAAAAATAAATAATCTCTTAAAAAGTTTTGAAGAAGAAAATAAAGTTGAAGAAACCGAATTTGACTCAGTTTCAAAGTTTAGGTACTTCGATAATATTAAAAATAACAATACCAATGTTTCATCTTTTTTAACAATTCAAGAGGGTTGTGATAAGTTCTGCCACTTTTGTGTTGTTCCTTATACTAGAGGACCAGAATATTCTAGACCATTTAAAAGCATTATTGATGAAGCCGAGAGATTGATAAAGAACGGATCTAGAGAAATAACTTTTCTTGGTCAAAACGTAAATGCATATTCTTATATGGATGGATCCAAGGAGTATCGATTATCAGATCTTATTAACACACTCAGCAAATATACTGAAATAAGTAGAATTAGATATACCACATCTCATCCAAGAGATATGACAGATGATCTTATTGAATGTTATAAAAATTCAAAAAAATTAATGCCATTTGTTCATTTACCAATTCAAAGTGGCTCCGACAGAATATTAAAAATGATGAACAGAAAGCATACTGTTAAGTATTATTTAAATATCTATGAGAAATTAATCAAAATTAATCCTGATATAAAATTTTCTAGTGATTTTATTATTGGTTACCCCGGAGAAACAGATAATGATTTTAAAGAAACAATAAATTTAGTTAATAAAATTAAATTTATCAATTCTTTCTCTTTTATTTTTAGTCCAAGACCAGGAACAAAGGCTGCAGAATTAGAGATTACTGATAAAGATAAACTTAAAAATAGGCTGATAACTATCCAAGAAAAATTATTTAGCAATCAAATAGAATTGAATAAATCCTTAGAAGGTAAAACTCTAGAGGTATTAGTAGAAAATAAACTTAAAAACCAAAATAAATTTTTTGGAAGAAACAAATTTTTAAATTCAGTAATTTTCGAGGGTAATGAAAGTCATATTGGCAAATTAATTAAAGTTAATATCGAAAAAAGTAATCAAAATTCTTTATTTGGTAAAGTAACAGATGAAATGAAAGCAGCATAATTTGAAAAATTTTGCAAAATCAAAAATTAGCTCTGATTTAAAATACGTATATTCAGAAAATAATGCCTTAAGCATTGTATTTCAAAGTAATGAATTGCTTCTTGGAGTTTTAGGAGAATTTAATAATAACTTAAAAGAATTGGAAAAAATTACAAATACTAGTATTTACTCTAGAGGAAACTCAATTTTATTAAAAAATACTCCTGAAAAAAATGAAATAATAAAGAATGCAATTCAATTTCTTGTAGACCAATTTTTAAATAATGGAACATTAGAGAAAAAGGATATAGAGTCATCAGTAAACAAATTTATGATTGAGGAAAAAGTTACAAATAAAAGCGGAAATGTAGAATACATCATTAAAACCCCAAAAAAATCTGTAATACCTAGATCAGAGAAACAAAAAAATTATATAAGGGCACTAAAAGAGTCAGATATTGTTATTTCTGCAGGACCAGCCGGAACAGGCAAAACTTTTTTAGCTGTAGCAGTTGCCTTAACAATGTTGCTAGATAAAAAAATAGAAAGAATCATTTTATCTAGACCAGCAGTAGAAGCAGGAGAAAGGTTAGGTTTTTTACCTGGCGATATGAGAGAAAAAGTTGATCCTTATTTAAGACCCCTTTACGATTCATTATATGACCTATTGGATTTTGAAAAAATTCAAAAAAAAATAGAAGTTGGGGATATTGAAATTGCACCCCTAGCTTTTATGCGAGGAAGAACCTTAAAAAATTCTTTTGCAATACTTGATGAAGCACAAAATGCTACTGATACTCAAATAAAAATGTTCTTAACAAGAATTGGTGAAAATTCCAAAATAGTTATTAACGGTGATCCATCCCAAATAGACTTACCTAATAAAACAATGTCAGGTTTAAATAGATCAAAAAAATTGCTTGGTCATTTAAAAGAGATATCCGTAGTAGATTTTGATCATACTGATGTAGTAAGACACCCGCTAGTTTCAAAGATAGTCAAGGCTTATTCTGATAAAAATTCAGATTAATGATTAAAGCCAACATAGTTCTAGACAAAAAAATTTGGGAAAAAAAATTAAAAAAACCAGAAATTTACTTCAAAAAAAAACTAAACAAATTATCTAAATTCAGTTCCTTTAAAAATAAAAACCAAGAATTTACTGTTATGCTTACTAATAATAAAAAAATGAAAGATTTAAATACAAAATTTAGAAATAAAAATGTTTCAACGGACGTGCTTTCCTTTCCTTTAAGACTTAAACTAAAAAATAAATTATATTTAGGAGATATAGCAATTTCTTTCGAAATAATTAATAGAAGATCAAAATCATCTAGTTTTGATCATGAATTAGATAAAATGTGGATACACGGTTATTTACATCTTATAGGACATGATCATAAAAAAAATAAAGATTATTACTTAATGAGAAAAAAAGAAAATTTAATATTTAAAAAATTGAATAAAATAAATTGAACTCTATTCTAAAAAATAAAGCGTACCTATTTTTAATATGCTTACTTTTAGGTATGCTAACGTCATTTAGTTTACCCCCTTATAATTTATTTTTTATTAACTTTCTAACACTTCCAGTATTACTTTACATATTAGTTAATTATGTAGATAAAAAAATTATTTCATTTTTTGTTGGTTGGGTTTTTGGATTTGGTTATTTTATTTCTAACCTTTATTGGATTACAAATTCTTTGACGTTCGATGTAAATTTTAAATTTATTATTCCATTTGCATTAGTATTAATTCCTCTATTTTTGGGAATATTTTATGGTTTAGTTACTTTTCTTTGCAATTTTTTTAATTTAAAAAATAAAATCTCATCAATTTTGATTTTTTCAATTTTGTTCAGCAGCATTGAATTTCTAAGAAGTTTTATTTTTGGTGGTTTTCCTTGGAATTTATTTGTTTTTAGTCTTTCAAATAACCTACCCTCTTTACAAATTTTATCCTACGTAGGGACATATTCGTTAAACTTGTTATCAATAACTGTTTTTTTATTACCAATAATATTTTTTTTTAACTATAAAAATTCAAAAAAGTTAATAATTTTTTGTTTTGGTTTAATTTTAGTTGTATTAAATTTTTTGTATGGAAATTTTAATATTGAAAAGTTCGAAAAAAAAAAATATGACAATTTAGTTTCTGTTATTAGAGTTGTCTCTCCAAATATACCAATCGAAAGATTCCTATCAAACCAAGACACAGAAAAAAATATAAATGAATTGATTACTCTAAGTAATCCAAACAATGATAAAAAAACAATATTTATTTTTCCAGAGGGAATAATTACTAGTATATATTTTAAAGATTTAAAATTATTTAAAAATATCTTCAAAAGAAAATTTAACATAAATCATAAAATTATATTGGGAATTAATAGTGTTAAAGAAAGCAAAATTTATAATTCTTTAGCAGTATTAAATAACGAGACTGAATTATTGTATAAATATAATAAGAATAAACTTGTTCCATTTGGAGAATTTTTGCCTTTTGAAAATATCTTTAAAAAAGTAGGTTTAAAAAAAATAACCCAAGGATATCAATCATTTTCTGCTGATAACAAAAGGGAGGTGTTGAATATTGATCAATTAAAATTCATCCCACTTATTTGCTATGAAATAATTTATTCTGGGAATATTAATACAAATAAAAAATATTACGATTTTATATTAAATATTTCTGAGGATGGGTGGTTTGGTAAATCTATTGGACCTGCTCAACACTTATCTCATTCGATATTCAGATCAATTGAGGAAGGTAAAAATGTTATTAGGTCAACAAACAATGGAGTATCAGTTCTTATTAATCCTAAAGGCCAAATTAATAAACAAATTAGTGAAAAAGGATATTTTGATATCAATAAAATTAAACGTGTTAATAAAACTTATTTTGCTAAACATGGTAACAAGATCTTCTTTTATTTTGTACTAATTTATACTACTTTCGCTGTAGTATTAAAAATTAGGGAGAATAAATGAAAAAAGATTACTTATTTACTAGCGAGTCAGTGTCCGAAGGTCATCCAGATAAAGTTTGTGATAGAATTTCAGACATGGTTGTAGATACATACTTGGCTGCTGAACCTCAAGCAAGGGTTGCTTGTGAAACATTAACAACAACAAATAAAGTTGTATTAGCTGGTGAGGTAAGAGGTCCAGAAATTAAAAAAGAAGATTTAATTCAAAAAGTAAGAAATTGTATTAAAGATATAGGTTATGATCAGGAGGGATTTACTTGGAAAGAAGCAACTTCAGTTGAAAGTCATTTACACTCTCAATCTGCTGATATTGCTATGGGTGTTGACTCTTCCGGAAATAAAGATGAAGGCGCAGGTGATCAAGGTATTATGTTTGGTTATGCTTGTAATGAAACCGATGTTCTTATGCCAGCGCCAATACATTACTCTCATAAAATATTAAGACTTATGGCAGAGGATAGAAAATCAGGAAAATTAAAAAATATTGAGCCAGATTCAAAAAGTCAAATAACAATTGAGTATAAAGATGGAAAACCATCATCAGTGAAATCAGTTGTTATATCAACCCAACACTCACCTGATGTAAATCAAGCTCAAGTTAGAGATTTAGTAAAACCATATATTGAAAGATCAATACCGAAAGAATTGTTAAATTCACTTGATGAAAAGGAAATTTATGTGAACCCAACAGGAAATTTTGTTATTGGAGGTCCTGATGGTGATAGCGGTTTAACAGGCAGAAAAATTATTGTTGACACTTATGGTGGAGCCGCTCCTCACGGTGGAGGGGCATTTTCAGGAAAAGACCCTACTAAAGTTGATAGATCTGCTGCATATGCATCAAGATATTTAGCAAAAAATGTTGTTGCATCTAAAATTGCGGATAAATGTTTAATCCAACTTGCATATGCTATTGGAGTATCAAAACCATTATCTATTTATGTAGATTTATTTGATAATGATGATGATAAAAATAAACATGTTGAAAAACTTATTCACGAAAATTTTGATTTAAGTCCTAGAGGAATTCGAGAAATGTTGGGCTTGAATAAACCAATTTATGAAAAAACAGCTGCTTACGGACACTTTGGAAGAATTCCAGATAAAGAAGGTTCATTTTCATGGGAAAAGACCGATAAATCAAATGTATTTAGCAAGTAAATAAAGTTGAATATTAAAAAAAAATAAATATATTTCATTCACATTATTGAAAATTTCAAAATGGGCCTCGGCCCATTTTTTTTTAGGACGATTAAAAATGTTAAATAGAAGAGCTGATAAATTAGAATTGATAAGGATAGCCGAGGCAGTTGCTTTAGAAAAATCTATTGATAAGGAATTAATCATAGGTTCAATGGAAAATGGTATTGCAAAAGCAGCCAAATCTAAATTTGGATCTGAAAATGAAATCAAAGTCGAAATTGATAGGGAGAGTGGCGATATAGGAATATATAGAAAATTGGTGATTGTTGAAAACCCAGAAAATTCTAATTTAGAGATAACTCTCAATGATGCAATTAAGCTAAATGAAAATAATCAAGGAAAACAAATTGGTGACGAAGTTCTGCAGCCATTGCCGTCATTTGATTTTGGTCGAATAGCCGCGCAAACTGCAAAGCAAGTTATTAGTTTTAATGTAAGAGAGGCAGAAAGGGAGAGACAATTTAACGATTTTAAGGATAAAGTTGATACTATTTTGAGTGGAATAGTTAAAAGATTAGAATTTGGAAATGTAATTGTAGATTTAGGAAGAACAGAAGCAATAATTCAAAAAAATGAAATGATACCCAGAGAAAATATTAAAGCAGGAGACAGGGTAAAAGCTTATTGCCTAGATGTAAGAAGAGAACCAAGAGGTCAACAAATTTTCCTTTCAAGAGCGCACCCTAAATTTATGGAAAAATTATTTATTCAAGAAGTTCCTGAAATTTATGATGGACTGATAGAGATTAAATCATCATCTAGGGACCCAGGTAGTAGAGCTAAAATTTGTGTAAAAGCTATAGATACTTCATTGGACCCTGTTGGAGCGTGTGTAGGAATGAGAGGAAGTAGAGTCCAGGCAGTGGTAAACGAACTCCAAGGTGAAAAAATTGACATAGTAAACTGGTCAGAAGATCCCGCAGTTGTTGTTGCAAATGCATTGTCACCTGCTGAAGTACAGAGGGTAAATGTAGATGAGGAGGGAAGAAAACTTGATGTAATATTAACCGAAGAAAATCTGAGTAAAGCAATTGGTAGACGGGGTCAAAATGTTAGATTAGCGACAAAATTAATGAATTATGAAATCAATATCATGACAGATCAAGAGGACTCAGAAAGACGACAGATAGAGTTTAAGGAGAAGACAGATAATTTTGTAAAAAACTTAGAATTAGACGAAACATTAGGACAGTTACTTGTTGCAGAAGGATTTTCATCTATTGATGACATTAAAGATAGTAATCCTGATGCATTAATTAAAATTGAGGGGATAGAAGAAGATACTGCAAAAGAGCTAATTGAAAGAGCTAAAGAGTTCTACCAAAAAGACCAAGAAGAAATAGCAAATAGAATTAAAGATTTAGGTTTAGAAAATGATTTAATTAATCACAAAGGTTTAACGCCAGGAATGCTGCTCACACTTGGAGAACAAAAAATATTAACATTAAACGATTTTGCAGATTTAGCATCTGATGAGTTGACTGGTGGTTATGATATTATCAAAGGTGAAAGAGTAAGAATTAAAGGATATTTAGAGGATTTTGCACTTTCAAAAAAAGAAGCAGATGAGCTTATTATGTCTGCAAGAGATATAGTATATCAAGATTGAGAGATGAAAAATGGAAAAGAAAAAATTAAAGTTATCAATTTCTGGAGCATCCAAAAAAACCATTAATAGCATCGAGCAAGCGAAATCTCATTCAAAGAATACAGTTGTAATTGAGAAAAAATCTCCAAGATTTGGGGGTAAACAGAATTTTTCTAGAGGAGCAAGATCAACTGAAAATAAAACACAAAGCACGTTTACACCAAAAAAAACAATTTTTTCAAAATCCCCTTCACCAATTACATCTGATTTCGAAAAAAGAAAACTTGCTGAACAAAGAGCTACTAGGAGATTAAAAGGTGAAAATGTTCAAAAAGAAAACAAGTCAAATAAATTAGGCAGCAAAAGAAGAGAGTTAAAACTTACCGTTTCTCGAGCTTTAAGTGGAGATGATATTGGTACAAGGTCAAGAAGTTTAGCTTCTTTAAAAAGAGCAAAACAAAAAGAAAATAGGCTATTAAATAAAGAGGATACAAAAGAAAATTTTAAGCCAATTAAGAGAGATATAAATATTCCAGAAGTAATTACAATTAGGGAATTGGCAAATAGAATGGCTGAGCAATCAAGCAGCATAATAAAACATTTAATGGGGATGGGAGTAACAGTTACAATTAACCATACAATTGATTCTGATACAGCGGAATATTTAGTTAAAGAATTTGGTCACAATCCTGTTAAAGAGGAAAAAGCTGAAGAAATTCTAGAGAAAATTAAAGAAATAAAAGCGAAAAATCTTAAGAGTAGAGCTCCTATTGTTACAGTTATGGGGCACGTGGATCATGGTAAAACATCTGTTTTAGATGTGTTAAGGAAAGCTAATGTTGTATCAGGTGAGTTTGGAGGAATCACACAACATATAGGTGCATATCAGATTATACATGAAAAAAATAAAATTACTTTCATCGACACTCCCGGCCATGCAGCATTCACTGAAATGCGAGCAAGAGGTTCAAAATTAACAGATATAGTTATTCTAGTTGTTGCAGCCGATGATGGCGTAAAACCTCAAACAATTGAGTCTATTAAACATGCTAAAGCTGCTAAAGTACCAATTGTTGTAGCGATAAATAAGTGTGATCTTCCTGATGCTGATCCACAAAAAATTAAAAATCAGCTTTTAGAATATGAGCTTATAGCCGAAGATTTATCTGGCGATACTTTAATGGTTGAAATCTCGACAAAAACAAAACAAAATTTAGATAAATTAGTTGAAAGTATTATTTTACAAGCAGAAATATTAGACTTGAAAACAGATTTTGAAACAGATGCTAAGGGAATTGTTTTGGAATCTAAAATTGATATTGGAAGAGGACCTATCGCAAATGTAATAATCACAGCAGGTACTCTTAAAAAAGGAGACTACTTTGTTAGTGGTTTGAAGTGGGGTAAAGTCAGAGCTATAATAAACGATCAAGGAAAACAAATTGAAAATGCAGAGCCGGCAACACCAATTGAAATATTAGGTATTAATGGAGCAGCAAAATCGGGAGATGATTTTATTGTATTGAAAAGTGAAAAAGAGGCAAAATCACTATGTGATGGAAGAATTCAGGAAGCAAAGGATAGTAAAAACCCATTGTCATTTGTAACACAAGACTCAGCTTTTAAAGATGTATCAGCTGAGGAATTAAATATTATCATAAAATCAGATGTTCATGGCTCTTCAGAGGCAATAAAAAATGTAGTAAATCAAATTAAACACGACGAGGTGAGGCCAAAAATACTTTTATCAGATATTGGTATGGTTACAGAAACTGATGTTACATTAGCCAAAGCATCTAATGCTGTGATTATTGCCTTCAATGTAAAACCTAGCAAAGAGGCAAAAAAAAGAGCAGAACAAGAGAAGATTTCTATATCTAGCTTTAATATTATTTATGAAGTATTAGATTTCATAAAAAGTAAAATGTCTGGTCTATTAACTCCAGAAGTAGACGAAAAAATTATTGGAACAGCAGAGATATTGGAAATATTTAAGGTTTCAAAAGTAGGAAAGGTTGCAGGTTCCAAAGTAACAGATGGAGAAATTACTCAAGACTCTAATGCAAGGGTTATTAGAGATGGAGCTATAATTTTCAATGGAAAAATTGGCTCAATATTTAGAGAAAAAAATCAAACTAAACAGGTGTCTGCTGGTTTGGAATGTGGAATAACACTTAAGGATTTTGTCGATTTCCAGAAAAATGACGTAATTGAAGTATATAATTCTACAGTAACAGAGAGAACAATATAATGACCAATTTAGGAAAACCAGTTACTCAAAGACAATTAAGGGTTGGTGAAATGATTAAACAAGCTTTAGGAATGATATTTATCAGAGATGAAGCAAAACTACCAAATTTATCTACAAAAGAGATAACAGTGACTGAAGTTAGAATGTCTCCAGATTTAAAAACAGCAAAAATTTTTGTAATGCCTTTAGGCGGAAAAGACGCCGAAGAAGTCGTTGCTAAATTAAAAGAATTTTCATTTGTAATAAGAAAAGTCTTATCAAAAAGGATAGTAATGAAATTTTTACCAAAGCTATTTTTTGTAAAAGATAATTCTTTCGATTACGCAGAAAAAATTGAAAATTTAATAAAACAAACAAATAAATAAGGAAAAGAAAATGGCAAACAAAGTAAAAGAACTGGCAATCCATGATAAGGATACAGGCTCTTCTGAAGCTCAAGTTGCTCAACTAACAGACAAAATTGAGAACTTATCTAAACACATTAAACAGTTCAAAAAAGATAAACATTCATCTGTTGGACTTTTAAGAGCAGTAAATAGAAGGAAAAAATTGTTAGATTATCTAAAGAAAAATAAAGTTGAGTCTTATAAAGAAGTAATATCAAAATTAAATTTAAGGAAGTAAATGTTTAAAGTTATAAAGAAAGAAATAGAAGTAGCAGGAAAAAAAATCAGTTTAGAAACAGGCAAAATAGCAAGACAAGCAGATGGAGCAATTATAGCTCAGTGCGGAGAAACAGTAGTTTTAGCAACAGCAGTCGGAGCTAAAAAAGTTAATCCAGATATGGATTACTTTCCTTTGTCAGTAAATTATCAAGAAAAATATTATGCAGCTGGTAAAATTCCAGGTGGATATTTTAAAAGAGAAGCAAGACCAACTGATAGTGAAACATTAATTTCAAGATTAATTGATAGACCTATCAGACCACTTTTTCCAGATGAATTTAAAAATGAAGTTCAAGTACTACCAACTGTGATATCTTATGACAAAGAAAACGAAGCAGACATTTTATCAATAATTGCTTCATCAGCAGCATTGGCAATTTCAGGAATGCCATTTTTGGGTCCTGTAGGTGCGTCTAGAGTTGGCTTTATTAAAGGAGAATATGTTCTTAACCCTACCAAAGCACAACTTAAAGATTCTAAATTAGATCTTGTGGTGGCTGGAACAAAAGACGCGGTTTTAATGGTTGAGTCCGAAGCAAGTGGTTTAACTGAAGAGGAAATGTTAAATGCCGTTAAGTTTGGGCACGAAGGTTTTGTTCCTGTAATCGAGATGATCGAGGATTTAGCGAAAGAATGTAAAAAACCTGATTGGGTAATTGAGAAAAAAGATCTTTCAGAAGTAAAAAATAAATTGGAAAGCGAATTTACTGAGGAACTTAAAAAAGCATTTTCAATAAAGGATAAACAAGAAAGATCGAATTTAATTTCAGAAATAACTGATAAAGCAAAAAAGCTTTATGAAGAAGATGAGAATTATACCGATCTTGATGTAAATTCTGAGCTTAAAAATTTAGAAAAAAGAATTGTCAGAACAGATATTCTTAAAAACAAAAATCGGATTGATGGTAGAGGTCTTGCAGATGTTAGACCAATTATGTGTGAAGTTGGAATTCTTCCAAGAGTTCATGGTTCTGCTTTGTTTACTCGAGGAGAAACACAAGCGATAGTTACAACTACACTTGGAACATCTGATGATGAACAAAAAATAGAAAGTTTGGAGGGTCTACAAAAAGAGAGATTTATGCTTCATTATAATTTTCCACCTTTCTCAGTAGGAGAAACTGGTAGAATAGGTACTGGTAGAAGAGAAATAGGTCATGGAAAATTAGCTTGGAGAGCAATAAATTCTTCTTTGCCTTCTAAAGAGAGTTTTCCTTACACATTTAGAATTGTATCAGAGATAACTGAGTCAAACGGTTCTTCTTCTATGGCGACTGTTTGTGGTTCATCTTTAGCTTTGATGGATGCAGGTGTACCAATTAAAGAACCAGTTGCTGGTATTGCAATGGGATTAATTAAAGAAGGAGATGACTTCAGCGTTCTTTCAGATATTCTTGGAGATGAAGATCACCTAGGTGATATGGACTTTAAAGTTGCTGGAACTAAAGACGGAATAACATCTCTTCAAATGGACATTAAAATTACAGGAATAACATTTGAAATTATGGAACAAGCCTTAAAACAAGCAAAAAATGGAAGAATTCACATTCTAGGTGAAATGAATAAAGCTTTATCTAAATCAAGGGAAGATGTTGGAAAACATACTCCTAAGATGGAGAAAATTACTGTAGACAAGAAAGATATTGCTACAGTCATTGGAAAAGGTGGAGCAACTATAAGAGAAATAGTTGAGGTATCTGGTGCCAAAGTTGACATCAATGACGAAGGTGAAGTTACAGTAGCTGCTCCAGATGAAGAATCCAGAAACAAAGCTATGCAAATGATTAAAGACTTAACTGCTAAAGCTGAACTCAATAAAATTTACAATGGAAAAGTAATGAAAATTATGGAGTTTGGTGCATTTGTTAATTTCCTAGGAAAACAAGATGGTCTCGTTCACATATCAGAGCTTGCTGACAAGAGAGTCGGTAAAGTAACTGATGTAGTAAAAGAAGGTGATGAAGTTAAAGTTAAAGTAATAGGCTTTGATAGAGGAAAAGTTAAGTTATCAATTAAACAAGCTGCAATATAAATTTATAGGAAAAATATGAAAAAATTTGATGATTTGATGAGTGTAAGAAATGAAATTGAAAATATCAGCGCTAGTGATGTAAAAGAAAAGCTAAATGATCCAAATGTTCAATTTATTGATGTTAGGGATAAAGAGAGCTTTTCTAAAGGCACGATCGGTAATGCAATTCACTTAGATAGAGGTTTATTAGAATTTTATTTAGCAGAAGGAAGTCCTCTAGAAAATGATATGTTTAAAAATAATCCAGATAAAGAATATGTAGTTTTTTGTGGTGTTGGCGGACAAGGAACATTAGCAACCAAAACTATGAAGGATATGGGGGTTAAAAATGTCAAAAATATCTCTGGTGGTATGAAAGAGTGGGAAAAGATCAAGTAAAAAATAATTGTAATAAATTATAATAGAATGAAGCTTTTAAAAAACTTTAAGTTAGAACTACAGAAAAATAAATATGGAAGATATTTATTACTTGGTAGTTTTGCATTTTTTTTTATTAAAGGTTTAATCTGGTTAGGTATTTTTATTGCTGTTGGCTTAGGTATTACTAATTCTTTTTAAATTAAGACAATTACCAACAAAATCATTTGCACAAAATTTATCACCACAGAAACAAAGTGTGATTGTTTAAATTTTTTATCTTGCTTATCATCTCTGAACTTATTTATCAGTGGCATTAGTAAAAAATTTGATACAGCAAATAATACCGCAACACTCAAAATTAAATAAAAATCTAAGGAAAATATTTTCAGAATCATAAAGCAAATTAAAACTGAAATACTAATTGCTAAATTAACAGTGTAGTAATAAGGAAATATTTTTCTTATGAATTTTCTAGCATTTTCTTCATCTAATGCAGTGAAAGTTACAGGTGCTATAACAAAAGAAAAGAAGAGCATAATTCCAAATATTATACTTGTTAGATAAATACTAATTTGTTCCATCATAATTTAACTAAATTTCAGGTAATGTTCTTAGGATCTGGCATTCCAACTTTATTGTAACCAGCATCCACATAATGAATTTCTCCGGTAACACCACCTGCCATATCGCTTAAAAGATATAATGCTGAATTTCCAACATCAAGATTATCAACATTTCTTTTCAAAAATGAATGATCGGCATTCCACTTGTAAAGAAATTTAGCATCGCCAATTGCAGATGCAGCTAGTGTTTTAATTGGACCAGCACTTATTGCATTAACTCTAATATTCTTTGCTCCCAGATCCCTTGCAAGATATTTAACACTAGATTCTAGTGCAGCTTTACATACTCCCATTACATTATAATTAGGTATGGCTTTATTTGCCTCATAACTCAAAGTAATCATACTTCCACCTTGCTTCATTATTTTAGATGCTTCTCTAGCAACTTCAGTAAATGAAAAACAAGATATTAACATACTTCTTAAAAAGTTTTCTCTAGTTGTATTTAAATATTCTCCTGATAACTCGGATTTATCTGAAAATGCAATTGCATGTACAACAAAATCAATTTCTCCCCATTGACTTTTTACATCTTTAAAAAGTTTTACAACTTCTTCTTTTTTTTCTACATCACAGCTAAAAGTGACATTTGAATTTAGTTTTTCTGCAAGTGGAACAACTCTTTTTTTTAAAGCATCACCCAAATATGTAAAAGCTAACTCTGCTCCAGCTTCAGCAAGTTTTTGAGATATACCCCATGCAATTGATCTCTCATTGGCAACGCCCATGATAAGACCTTTTTTTCCCTTCATTAAACTCATAGATTTAAACTTTCTCAAAAACTAATGTTGCATTAGTTCCACCAAAACCAAAGCTGTTAGACATAATTGCATTTAAATTTACGTCTTTTTCAACTTGTGTAACAATTGGATAGTTTTTTGCTTCATCATCTATTTCTGAAATATTTGCTGACGCTGAAATAAAATTGTTTTTCATCATTATCAAACTGTAAATTGCTTCGTGAACTGAAGTTGCACCTAATGAATGACCTGACAAAGATTTTGTTGAACTTATTTTAGGTTTATAGTCTGGGAAAGCTTCACCCACTGCTTTTAATTCTGTAATATCTCCTACAGGTGTTGATGTCCCGTGAGTATTAATATAGTCAATTTTATTTTTTGAAGTTGCTAGAGCCATTTTCATACATCTCACCGCTCCCTCGCCAGATGGCGCAACCATATCATAGCCATCTGAGGTTGCTCCATAACCAGTTAATTCTGCGTATATTTGAGCACCTCTTGCTTTGGCATGCTCATATTCCTCTAAAACAAGAACTCCACCTCCACCAGCAATTACAAAACCATCTCTTGTTTTATCATACGGTCTTGAGGCTCTTTCTGGGGTATCGTTATATTTCGAGGATAGTGCAGTCATTGCATCAAACATTGCAGTCATTGCAAAGTGAACCTCATCACTGCCACCTGCAAAAATAATATTTTGTTTTCCTAATTGAATAAGTTCCATTGCATTACCAATACAATGACCACTCGTTGCACACGCAGAACTTATTGTGTAATTAGTGCCTTTGATTTTAAATGGAACTGCTAGAGTGGCAGAAGCAGTACTTGCCATTGTTCTTGGAACTATAAATGGACCCATCTTTTTTGGATTTTTTTCTCTAGTCTTATCTGATGCTAATATTACATTTTCAATTGATGGTCCTCCTGATCCCATTACCATCCCAGTTGAAATATTACTAACCTCATTTTCTTCTAATCCAGAGTCTTTAACTGCTTCACTCATAGCAACATAATTATATGCTGATCCAGCACCCATAAACCGAATAACCTTTCTATCAATATAATCTTCTAATTTGATATTAGGTTTACCATGAATATGGCTCTTTAAGTTATGTTCTTTATATTCCTCAGAAAATGTTATCCCTGATTTTGTATTAACTAATGATTGATAAACTTCATCTTGATTATTTCCTAAACATGAAACTACACCAAGTCCTGTTACAACTACTCTTTTCATTATTTAAATAATCCTACCTTAAGATTTTCTGCACTATAAATCTTTTTTCCGTCAGCAAGCAATATTCCATTTGCAAGACCTACAGTTGTTTCTCCTTTAACAAGAATTCTTTTCATATCTATTTCATATGTTGCCATTTTGACATTTTTAAGAACTTCCCCAGTGAATTTTACAGTACTTACACCTAACGCTCTACCTCTTCCTGGATTTCCCAGCCAACCAAGAAAAAAGCCAACTAGCTGCCACATAGCATCTAAACCAAGACAACCTGGCATAACTGGATCTTCTCTAAAATGACAATCAAAGAACCACAAATTATCCTTAATATCAAGTTCGGCTTTCATAGATCCTTTTTTATAAAAACCCTCACTCTCAGTTATTTCTGTAATTCTATCAAACATTAGCATTGGTGGAGAAGGTAATTTTGCATTACCTGGTCCAAATAACTTACCATTAGCGCAATCAATTAGCTCGTCGTAATTAAAGGAACTTTTTTTCATAATTTTGTAATCTTATTACTTGATTTAGGTACATTATAATATACAAATAGTTTAGAATAGTTTTAAATTGCTAATGACTAGTAAACAAGAATTTATTGAAAAACTAAGAAACTCTAGCTTAAGACCAACTAAACAAAGAATAAATATATGCGAGGTTTTATTTAATAGAGATAAAACTTTCCATTTCACAATAAACGACTTATTCAATTTGATAAAAGATAAAACTGGAGAGAAAGTTTCTTTAGCAACTGTTTACAATACAGTTCATGCATTTCATAAAAAAGGATATTTAAAAGAAATACCTATTAATTCTAATCAAACTTATTTTGATACAAATGTCACAGATCATCACCACTTCTTCGATGTTAAAGAAGAAAAGCTTATTGATCTTAAAAATGAGGATGTAGGACCAATAGAAATTCAGAAATCTATACCTGGAAAAAAAATTAAATCAGTTGAAGTTTTAGTTAAATTAGAAGACTAGGTTTTCAAAATTACATCATAAATATTCTGACTTATTGACAATCTTCTTTAGAATAATTATAAACAAGGAATTAGAATAATTATAATATTAAAGGAGATAAATAATAATGAGTGCGGAATTTCATAAGAGTAAAACGTTTAAATCAACACAATTAAGCAAGTGCCCGTTTACAGGCGCAGGTACACCAGCAAAATTTAGTGCTGGAAGAGGACAAACAAATAGAGATTTTTGGCCAAATAGTTTGAATTTGAAAATTTTAAGTCAGCACTCGAATTTATCAAATCCAATGGAGAAAAAATTTAATTATTCTAAAGAATTTAAAAAACTGAACTACAAAGCACTCAAAAAAGATTTAAACAAATTAATGACAGACTCACAAGATTGGTGGCCAGCAGATTACGGTCATTATGGTCCTTTATTTATTAGATTAGCATGGCACGCAGCAGGTACATACAGAACAGGTGATGGTAGAGGGGGAGCTGGAACAGGTAATCAAAGGTTTGCACCGTTAAATGCTTGGCCTGATAATGTTAATTTAGATAAAGCTAGATTACTTTTATGGCCAATAAAACAGAAATATGGAAAAAGAATTTCTTGGGCAGATTTATTTATACTAGTTGGAAATGTAGCATTAGAGTCAATGGGCTTTAAAACGTTCGGTTTTGGAGCGGGAAGAACTGATATCTGGGAACCCGAAGATGATATTTACTGGGGTTCAGAAAAAGAAATGTTAGGTGTTAAGAGATACAGCGGAAAAAGAGATCTTGAACAACCATTGGGGGCTTCTCACATGGGATTAATTTATGTAAATCCACAAGGTCCAGATTTTAATCCAGACCCATTGAAAGCAGCTCATGATATTAGAGAAACATTTGGACGAATGGCAATGAATGATTATGAAACAGTTGCACTAGTTGCTGGTGGCCATACTTTTGGAAAATCTCATGGTGCTGCACCTGAATCACATAAAGGACCTGATCCAGAGGCATCAAGAATTCAAGATCAAGCAACTGGTTGGAATAGTAATTACAAATCAGGAAAAGGTGTACACGCAATAAGTAGTGGTATTGAGGGGGCATGGACACAAACACCAACACAATGGGATATGGGTTACTTTGATTGTTTATTTAACCATGAATGGGAATTGACAAAAGGACCTGCTGGAGCATTTCAATGGACTCCAAAAAAGAATGGTCAGAGAATTAAAATGGTTCCTGATGCTCATGATAAAAGTAAAATGCATCCTCCAATGATGCAAACAACTGATTTATCTTTGAGAATGGATAAAAGTTATGGACCAATTTCAAAACATTTTTATCAAAATCCAGATGAATTTGCTGATGCATTTGCAAGAGCTTGGTTTAAGCTTACTCATAGAGACATGGGACCAAGAGCATGTTATTTGGGTAGCGAAGTACCAAAAGAACAATTAATTTGGCAAGATCCTATAGATAAACCAAAATATAAACTTAAATCAAAAGATATAAGAGATTTAAAATCAAAGCTTTCAAAATCAAAAATCTCTGTTTCTGATTTAGTTTCTACGGCTTGGGCTTCTGCTTCTACATACAGAGGTTCTGACAAAAGAGGTGGAGCAAACGGAGCAAGAATTATGCTTGAGCCTCAAAGAAGTTGGAAAGTCAATAACCCTAAAAAACTTTCAAAGGTTATTAAAGCTTTACAAAAAATTAAGAAAAAATTTGATACAAATAAAAAATCAGTCTCAATGGCGGACCTTATAGTATTAGGTGGAAATGTAGGAATAGAGATGGCAGCAAAAAAAGCTGGTCATAAAATTCAGGTTCCATTCACACCTGGAAGAGGAGATGCAAGACAAGACCAAACAGATGTAAATTCATTTGGATTACTTGAGCCGCAAGCGGATGGTTTTAGAAACTACATGAAAAAAGGTAAATCTAATGTTTCAGCTGAGGAAAAATTAATTGATAAGGCACAATTAATGGGATTAACGGCACCAGAGATGACAGTTCTTGTGGGTGGAATGAGAGTTTTAGATACAAACTATGATAGTTCTAAAAATGGAGTTTTCACAAAAAAACCTGGAACTCTATCAACAGATTATTTTGTAAATCTTCTTGATATGAGTACCACTTGGAAAGAAACTGACAAATCTGAACAATATTTTGTTGGTAAAGATAGAAAGTCTAAAAAAACTAAGTGGAAAGGTTCAAGAGTTGACCTTATTTTTGGTTCAAATTCTCAATTAAGAGCATTAGCCGAAGTCTATGCCTGCAAAGACTCATCTGACAAATTTGTTAAAGACTTTGTATCTGCATGGGTCAAAGTGATGAATGCAGATAGATTTGATTTAAGATTAAACTAGTATTAAGGAAAGCGGAAAAATGACATCACTATCGTTCGAAGACTTTTATAAAGTTCCTGAAATTAAGTTTGATATAAATAGATTGCGAAATGACTTAAATCTAATTTTAGAGAAAAAGAAATTTAATTCGCCAGGTGTTACTCACTTTGGTGCAATTCCTCTAAATCAAATTCCAAATAACAAAGACTCTATAGAAGGGAACAATATCAGAGGTAGATATTGGACTATTGCTGATGAGACAGGAAAAGAAGTCTCAAGAGATATTGATATTGATGAATCGAAATATACTCAGTTGCTACCAGAGTTCGAGAAAACTTATTTTAAAGAGGTTTATGAAATTCTTAGTAAAAAATTTAAACTAGGAAGAGTAAGGCTTTTATTAAAAGAGCCAAGATCAACGCTAAGCTGGCACAAAGATCCAGAGTGTAGATTACATATTCCGATAGTAACTAATGCAGGTTGTTCAATGGTCATTGAAAATGTTGCAAAACATTTGCCTGCAGATGGACATGTATGGATTACTAACAATACAAAGTATCATAACTTTTTTAATGGAGGAGAACAGGCTAGAGTTCACTTAGTTGCATGTGTTCTTGAAAGCCCGTTTAAAGAATAATGGAAGTTACCAACGGTATTTTTAAAGCTGCCGGTCAGATTTATTCCAATAACAGAGGCTCTATTTTAAGAACAATTGTTTATACAGTTGGTCATTTTGCAATTGCTATAACTGTTTTGATGATAGTTGCTGATGTATCTTTTATGATAGCTTTGACTGATGCAATTGTAGAACCAATTGCCAATTCTATATGGTATTTCATTTTAGATAAGTGGTGGGCAAGTAGATCAAAAAGTAAATAATAATCATTATCAATAAGTATTTAAGAAAAATTTAATAAGGATAATTAGTAGTAATAATAATTATTCGCAAAAAAAATGCGTAAATAATAATTATTCGCAAGGATATTTGTTGAAAATAATTTTTTCATATTTAATTTTTAATATATGCAAATAGAAAATTATAATTGTAAAAAATGTGGATTAACAATTTCTTCAACTTGTTCCAAGTGTGATAAAATAGTTGATGTTGAAGTCCTTGATGATGGATGCATAGTTCAAAAGACTAAATGTGTTGATTGTGCAAATGCTCCAGTGATCAAAGACGTTTGTGTCCAACAAAAATAATTAGTTAATATATATAACTTACAGGGTTAGTTAATTTTTCCCCAAAGATTTTCTTCGTCAACCCACCCTTTAAAACTTTTAGTTTCTACTAAGCACCAATTTCTCTCGCATTTTTTCACTATCAATAATCTTCCTGTTTCTATTTTAGCCAAGGGTTTAGAAAATTTAGTTGGTTTTTTGAATAGAATTTTATTTGATACAGTTATAAAGGATTTTGATTGCTTCAATTGAGAAATGTGTATCCACCCACCATTCTTTTTATTGTCAATTATTCTTCTAAAATTTTCTTTTTTATCAATCACTTTTACCGGCAAGTTTATTTTCTTGTAAATATACTTTATTGGATAATCAAAACTTGGGCCATATCTTACGTTTACCTTATCATTTTTAAGCATTAAAAATTTTTCATTATCCTCCGAAATGGCATTCGAGGTAAAAAATATTATGATTAAAATCTTGAAGATTAATTGCACAAGCAACCCTTTTTTTTAGTAAATTTTATTTTTCTAAATTCTAGTTTTTTTAGATTAACCACCAGAATTGATGAGTGAAGACTTTTATCAGAAGAAATTATGTTTTTTAAAACTTCATTTGCTTGCATACTCCCAATTATATTTGATGTAGTTCCTAATATTCCTTCACTTTCACAATTTAAAACTTCATCAGAAGGTTCTGACTGGTAAAAACATTTTAAGCATGGGCTTGATTTATTATTAAAATCGAATGAAAAAATATGTCCATCAAATTTGCTAATAGCACCAACTATTAATTTTCTTTTATATTTTAATGAAAATTTATTTATTAAAAATTTAGTTTTAAAATTATCTGTTCCATCTACAATTATATCGAAATCTTTTACAATTTTATTTAAATTTTTTTCTGATGCTTTTTCTTTTAAAATTTTGACTTTTACATCTCTGTTAATTAATTTTATTCTTCTTTTAAAGATATCAACCTTAAATTTTCCAACATCTTTTGAAGTATACAAAATTTGTCTTTGAAGATTTGAAATATCTACTTTATCGTGATCAATAGCACCTATATACCCTACACCGCATCTAGCCAACAAATCTGCAACTGGACTACCTAATCCACCAATTCCTACAATTAAAACTTTTGAATTAATTATTTTCTTTTGTCCTAATATACCAATATCCTTAAGTATTATTTGTCTAGAGTATCTCTCAAGCTTTCGTTTAGATAATGAATTTTTCACTTACCCGTTGATCCAAATCCACCCGAACCTCTAATTGTCTCAGGCAAAGTTTCTACAGTTTCAAAATCTACTTTTAGAATTGGCATTAGTATCATTTGAGCAATTCTATCATCGTTATTTACTGTAAAGTCTTTATCTCCATGATTAAATAAAATTACTTTTATTTCTCCTCTATAGTCACTATCAATTGTTCCAGGAGTATTTAATACACTTATATTATTTTTAGCCGCTAAACCTGAACGCGGCCTGATCTGAACTTCGGTATCCTCAGGTATTGCAATGGATATACCTGTTGGCACTAAAGCGTTTTCGCCCGGTTTAATTACTATTTTCTTTTCAATGAATGCAGTCAAATCTAGTCCAGATGATCCTGTTGTTTTATATTCTGGCAGTTTAACTTTCTTGTCTAATTTTTTAATTAAGACTTTAACCATTAAGTTAATTAATCTGTTGAATTATTCTTTTGACTATTTCCTCAGCGACCAATGATTTGCTCATCTTTTCAAAATTTTCTTCAGGTTTATCTTTGTAAAATATAGAAATTTTATTAAAATCTGATCCAAATCCTATAGTTTGATCTGAGACATCATTTGCAATTACCCAGTCACAATTTTTTTCATTCAACTTCTCTTTTGCATTTGTCGAGAGATTGTTTGTTTCTGCTGCAAAACCAATTGTTATTTTTGGTCTTAATGAATTGTGATTAGATATATGATTTAAAATATCGATATTTTTTTCTAGCTCTAAGTTAAATTCTTCATTCTTTTTAATCTTTGTACTTTTATAATTTTTCACTTTAAAATCAGAAACAGCTGCAGAAAAAATAGCTACATCTGTTGGTAGATTATTTAAACTTTCTTTGAACATCTCTTCAGCAGTTTCAACACTTACAAAATTAACGCCTTCCAAAGGTTTAATGCTTGTCTTTCCTGAAATAAGTGTCGTATCAAATCCATTGTCTCTAAGACATTTGGCTATTTCATATCCTTGTTTGCCACTGGATTTATTTGTAATAAATCTTACAGGATCAATATATTCATTAGTTGGTCCTGCGGTAACTAAAGCTTTTAATTTTTTATTTTTATCTAAATTAGAAAAATAATTTTTAAGCGTATTGACTATTTCATTTGGTTCTGTCATTTTTCCTTCTCCATATTCACCACATGCCATATCTCCTATCTCTGGTCCAATAATTTTGTATCCAAAGCTTTTTAATTTTAATATGTTTTCTTTAGTAGAAGGATGCTCCCACATTCTTACATTCATTGCTGGTGCTAAAAATATTTGTTTGTTAGAGGCTAATAAAACAGTAGACGCCAAATCTTCTGCATTTCCTGAGGCTACTTTAGATATAGTATTAGCTGTAATTGGTGCAACTAATACTGCATCAGCCCATCTTGATAAAGATATATGGTCCATCTCAGCTTCGTTCTCTGCACTAAATATATCGTCATAAACTTTTTCTTGAGAAAGAGACGAAACAGATAGTGGAGTTACAAATTCTTTTGCATTTTTTGTTAATATAGTTTTTACACGAGCACCATTTTTCTTAAATAATCTTATTAACTCAAGACTTTTGTAAGCAGAAATTCCACCACATATAATTAACAGTATTTTTTTATTCTCAAAATAATTCATCGTCGAGATTAAAATACTACTAATCCTAAAATTACAAGTAATAATAAACCAATGATTGATTGATTTCTGAAAGCTACCATTTCATTTTTTTTTGTATTTAGATCATTATACGTATTAGTATTTTGCGGAATTTGTCCACTTGCAAGAAATGTTAATGCTTGGTTTGCTTTATCCATTATTTGCGGCATTTCTGGTAATCTTTTTATAACTTCTGCAGAATTTTTTAGAGTTTCATTTAATGTTGTTATAGGATCTTTTGTTTCTTTAAGCCATTTTTCAAGAACAGGTCTTGACGTTTCCCAAATGTTTGTCTCTGGATTTAATCTTCTTGCAACACCTTCAACTACTACCATGGTTTTCTGTAGCATTAGTAACTGTGGTTGAGTCTGCATATTAAATTTTTCTGTCACATCAAAAAGTTGTTTGAGTAGTTTACCGCCAGATATATCTTTAATTGACTGACCAAATATTGGCTCTCCTATTGATCTTAGTGCTTGGGCGAGATCATCAACAGGCACTTCTTTTGGAACTAACCCTGCAGCCAAATGAACTTCAGCCACTTTTTTATAATCTCGTTTAATAAATCCATATAAAATCTCAGCAAGAAATTTTTTACTCAAATCATCGAGCCTTCCCATTATACCAAAATCGATAGGAACTATTTGACCGCTATTGTTTATAAAAATGTTACCTTGATGCATATCTGCATGAAAAAAACCATCTCTAACAGCATGTCTTAGAAAATGTTGAATAATATCTGATGCAATTTTTTTGGTATCTATATTTCTTTTTTCTAACTCTTCTGTTTCTCTTATAGAGACACCTTCAACCCAGTCTAAAGTCATTACATTTTCACTTGTAAAATTCCAATAAATTCTAGGAACTTGAAATCCACTGTCATTCTTTGTGTTTTCAGAATACTCATTAGCTGCAGCGGCTTCAAATCTTAAATCCATTTCTAAATTGGTTATTTCTTTTAGCAAATAAACAACCTCAACTAATTTAAGTCTTTTTGTCTTTTTGATAATTGACTCAGTTAAAAAAGCAAAAAGCATCAAAGCATCAATTTCTTCGTTGAATATTTTTTTTATATTTGGTCGTAAAATTTTTATAGCCACATCTTTAATTGTGCCATTATCATTTATCTGCGCTTTATGAACTTGAGCTATAGATGCTGCTGCCACTGGTTCAGATAGATTTATAATTGAATTAAAATTATCTTCCCCTAGACCCTTTTTAATTATTTCTTTAGCTTTAGATAATTCAAAGGGAGGCAAACGATCTTGTAAACTCTCTAGTTGCTTTGATAACTTTTCTCCAATTATATCTGGTCTAGTTGCTAGAAATTGACCTAATTTAATGAATGTTGTGCCCATAGATTGCAAGGAGTTTGATAATCTTTCACCCTCAGTTTCATTTACAAAAGAATTATCTTTTTTTGAAAATGATAAAGACAACAAATAGAATAAAATTTTTATTCCAATCGGTGGATTATGAAACTTTGTGAATATACTTAAAGCGTCAGATTTTGCTAATTTCCTTCCAAGCTTAAAAAGTATGTATAATTTTTTAATCATATTTTCCAACCTGAATGAATAGCTACTATTCCACCAGAAAAGTTTCTATACTCACATTTAATAAAATTATTTTTCTCCATTAAACCCTTTAATTCCTCTTGATTAACAAATTCTTGGATACTTTTTATTAGATATTCATAAGGTTCTTTTTCACCAACCACAAATTTTCCTATTTCTGGAATTAATTTAGAGTATCTTTTATAGACTAAATCTAAGTTTAAATTTTGAATTTTTGAAAATTCTAAACAAAAAAATCTACCTCCTGACTTTAAAACTCTGTACGCTTCACTTAAGGATTTATTAATATTTTTTGTATTTCTTAAACCAAAACTGATTGTGTAATAATCACATGAATTAGATTTTAAAGGCAATTTCTCTGCCGAACCCTTAATCCACTTGATATTTTTGTAATTTGATAGTCTATTTTTTCCCTTTTTCATCATTCCTTCATTGGGGTCAATACAAAATAATTCTATATTTTTATTTGAACTATTATCGATAAAAAGTTTTGCTATATCACCTGTGCCACATGCAACATCTGCTAGAATTTTATTTTTACCTGGGTTCATCCAATTAATTAAATTTCTTTTCCAGATTCTATGAACTCCAAGTGACATCAAATCATTCATGATGTCGTATTTATCATAAACTTTATCAAAGACACCTTGGACTAGACCTTTTTTATTTTGAAGATATTGTTGCATAAAATAAATAATATTAATTAATATAATAATAAATGCCAGAATTGCCAGAAGTAGAAGTTGTTAAAGAGTCACTAAGTAGAACAATAACAGGAAAAAAAATAAAAAAAGTAAGTATAAAGAATAGGAATTTAAGGTACAAAATAAAAAAAGGTTTTGAAACAAGACTTCAATCAAAATCAATAAAAAAAGTTAAGAGGTTTTCAAAATATATCATACTATCTTTAAATGATGAAAAATTTTGCTTAATTCATCTTGGAATGTCTGGCACTATACATCTCTTAAGAAAAAATATTTTAAATCAAAAAACAAATGCAAGTTTTTATCATAGTCCTTATTTACCAAAAAAACATAACCATGTGTTTTTGGAATTTGATAACATAAAAATTATATATAATGATCCCAGAAGATTTGGTTATTTCAAATTATTTGAAAATAAGATTAATTTAGAAAATTTTATAAATAACTATGGTCCTGAGCCTTTTTCTTCAAAATTTAATCTCAACTACTTAAAAAAATATTTTTATAAAAAGAAAAAGAATATTAAAAATTTTCTCTTAGATCAAAAGTTTGTTTCAGGTTTGGGGAATATTTATGCAAGTGAAATTTTATTCAGCTCTAAAATAAATCCAAAAAAAAAAGCAAAATCTTTAAGTGATAACGATTGTATTAATATTATTAAATATTCAAGAAAAATTTTAAATTTAGCGATAAAAAAAGGTGGGTCTAGTATCAGAGATTTTAAAAATATAGTTGGTAAAAATGGATCTTTTCAAGATGACTTTAAAGTATACAATAGAGAAAATAAGAGTTGTCTTTCACCAGGATGCAAAGGGACAATAAAAAAAAAATTTATCACTAATAGATCAACATTTTTTTGTGATATTTGTCAAAAATAAAAAATTATTATATTGACCGTATAAATTTCTCGTTATATACAATCGCGCTTATGGCAAACACTAAATCAGCTATTAAACGAATAAGACGTATATCACGTCAAACAACGGTAAATAAGTCTAGAAAAAGCAGGTTTAGATCTGCAATAAAAAAAATGAATTTAATTCTTGATAAAAAGGACAAAAAAGAAGCTTTAGCATTCTTGCCAAAATTAAACTCTGAATTGATGAAAATAGCAAAGACAGGGGTGATAAAAAAGCAAAACGCGTCAAGAAATATTTCTAGAATAACAAAAAAAATAAATTCCTTATAACAACTTTTAGTTTACCTAAAGAAATTACAACCCTAGAGATTATTTTTTCAATTAAAAAAAGAATCTTTTAATCTTTTAGTCCCAAGATAAAAAAAAAATAAAAAAAGTAAATTTAAGATTACTAATTTTAAGTCCCTAAAAATAGATTCAATTATTAATTTATACAATTGTAAATTTTATTTTTTTTTGAGAATAAAAATAAATTTATTGCATTGAATTATGAATAGGAGTTTAACAGACTCTCATGAAAAATAATCTCACGAACATTAAATCAGACAATATTAATAAGATTGATTGGAAATTATTACAAAATGAAATGAAAAATAAGTTTGGTTCTGAGATTTATGATAGTTGGTTAAAAAAAATTGATTTGGTTGATGAGTTTAAAAATTATGTTTTATTATCTGTTTCGACAAGATTTATCAGAGACTGGATAACTTCAAGATATTTAGATCAAATATTACAAATAATTAAATTATATAAAAAAGATATTTCCAGAATAGAGTTTGTGATTAACGAGAATATAAAGAACAAAAATACTGATGAAATAAAACCAGATAATTCATCTGATAATGAAAAGGTTTCATTTATTAAAGACTCATATCTTCAATATAATCGAATTGATCCAAATAAAAACTTTGAGAATTTCTTGCTAGGGAAAAGTAATAAACTAGCTTTTGAAGCTGCAAAAAAAGTCTCAGAACAAATAGCTTATTATAATCCTCTATATATTTATGGTGGAGTTGGAATGGGTAAGACACATTTGTTAAATGCAATTGGATTAAGTTTGAAAGAAAAAAATAAAGTAATGTTTATTTCAGCTGAAAGATTTATGTATCAATTTGTAAAATCGATAAAATCTAATGATATGGTAAAGTTTAAAGAGTATTTCAGAAATACTGACATATTTTTGATTGATGATATTCAATTTATGAATGGAAAGGAAGCTATGCAAGAAGAGTTTTTCCATACATTTAATGTTTTGTTAGAGAAAGGATCACAAATTATAGTATCAGCAGATAGACCACCAAACAAATTAACTAGAATACAAGAGAGAATTAAATCTAGATTTTCAGGAGGATTAGTAGTTGATATTCAAAATGCTGATTTTGAATTAAGATACAATATAATAAAATCCAAAAATGAAGATCTTGGAATTCATGATCCGAATAATATTAAAATCAGCGATGAGATTCTAAAATTTATTAGTACTGAAGTTAACACTAGTATCAGAGAACTTGTTGGTGCATTTAATAGAATAGTATCTTTCTCAAGAATTTATGGAAAAACACCTTCAATGTCAGAGGTAAAAGTAATATTAAAAGATCTATTAAATTTAACAGAAAATAAAGTTGATATAGACAATATTCAAACAATAGTCTGTAAATATTTCAAAATAAGTAAAAACGAAATGTTGTCACCAAGAAGGTCAAGATACCTTGTAAGACCAAGACAAACTGCTATTTATTTAGCAAAAATGCTGACATCTAAATCTTTACCAGAGATAGGTCGATCATTTGCTAATAGAGATCACACAACTGTTATTCATTCAGTTAAAACAATAGAAAAATTAAGAAAAGACGATAATGAATTAAATTTAAGCATTGATAGCCTAAAGAATAAAATATTATACAAACAAGAAAATGAAATTTAGTGTTAATCAACAAGATTTGCAAAAATCTTTAGGCTATTGTCAGGGTGTAATAGAAAAAAGAAGCACTTTACCTATACTTTCAAATATTTTGATAGAGGCAGCAAATTCTAAGTTAAAAATTACAGCAACAGATTTAGATTTAATATTTGTAAATGAAATTTCAAATATTAAAATTTTTGATGAAGGCAAAACAACCACTTCTTCATCAATTATGTTTGATATTGTAAGAAAAATTCCCTCTGGTAGTCAGATAAATTTTGAAAACACTGGAGATAGTAAATTACAATTAGAATCAAATAAATCTCTATTCAATTTAAATTCAATTAATGCATCTGAATTTCCAATTACAGATGAAAATTTCAATGAGAATGAATTTACTATAAATTCAAAAGATTTATTAAAACTTTTAAATAAATGTAAATTTTCGATTTCGAATGATGAAACAAGACATTATCTTAGTGGTATTTTTTTCCATCAGACCCAAACAGATGATAAGAATTTTTTAACTGCAGCCGCAACAGATAGCCATAGAATGTCTATCTCAAAAATAAGACTAAAAAACAAAATTGAATTTGAACCAATAATACTTCCAAAAAAAACTATATTTCAATTATGTTCTCTTCTAGAAGATTATGATGGCGAGGTTAAAGTCTCAAATATTAAATCCAAAATTAAATTTGAACTTAATAATAGTATTTTGATATCTAAATTAATCGATGGAAAATTTCCTAATTATATTCAAGTTATCCCTAGAGAGAATCAAAAAAAACTTGAAATAGATCTAAAATCTTTTCTAAATTCCGTCGACAGAGTAGCATCAGTTTCTCTAGATAAAAAAGATGGTGTAAAATTTAATTTGACTAAAGATAACTTAGATTTATCTGTCAATAACACTAACAGTGGTGATGGTAAAGAAAGCCTATCTGTAAAATTTGAAACAGATTTAGACATAAGTTTTAACTCTAGATATTTGCTTGATATAGCATCCCAACTAAATGGTGATAATATTGAAATATATTTAAAAGATACTGGATCTCCTGCATTAATAAAAGATCCTGCAGACTTTGACAGTATTTATGTTGTAATGCCTATGAAAGGTTAGCTAGCAAGACCAAGTTCGGAATAAATTTCTTTTTGCAATAATTTTACAAATTCTGTTTCTTCGATACCTGTGTTAATTGGTTTTAAAATAGAAATAGTAATCGTTTTATTAGGCTTCATCTTTCCAGATTTTGGCCATACTCTTCCAGAGTCAATAGCGACGGGTTGACATTTTACATTTAATTCTCTGTAAATTCTTCCAACCCCCTTTTTAAAAGGAATAATTTCATCTGGTAGAACTCGAGTAGCTTGTGGAAAAATTATTATAGGTCTTTTTGTTTTTTCCATAACTTCTTTAATTTTTTCAGTAAAATTAAGGTTTTCTCTAGAAACTTTATTTCTATTCACAGAAATAGAATCTATCTTTCTTAAATACCAACCAAATACCGGAATATTTAATAGTTCTTTTTTAAGAATAAAAATTGGTGAATTAAATATTGTTTGTAAAAAAAAAGTTTCAAACATCGATTGATGAGAGCATGCGATAAAGAAATTTTCGTTATTAATTATGTTTTCTTGACCTTTTATTACTATGCTGGTTGAGTAAAAAATTTTTAAACAGAATGATGACCAGTGTCCAAAAAGTTTACCTCCAAAAAGAGTGATTTTCTTGGGTAGTAATAATGATGGAAGAAAAATAATAGATATTAAAATTAATCCAGAAAAAAATATACTTTTAAAGAGGATATTTCTCATTATAAGTTTTAAGTTAGATAATATCTGTTATTTTTTGTCTTTTTCTTATAATCTTTACTTTATTTCCTTTAATCAAAATTTCAGCAGGTCTTAATCTAAGATTATAATTAGATGATAATGAATAACCATAGGCACCTGTATCGCAAATAATCATAATATCATTTTCTTTTATATTCTGAAATTTCCTTTCTGTTAAAAATTTATCAGTTGTTTCACATACTGGGCCTACAAATTCTAATATTTTCTTTGATCGTGACATATTTCTTAGGGATGGAATTATCCTATGTTTTGCATTATATAAAGCTGGTCTTATCAAATCATTCATTGCCGCATCTAATATTACAAATGTTTTTGTTTTGTTATGTTTTAAATAAATTACTTTTGATGCAAGTATACCAACATTTCCAATTATAGATCTTCCAGGTTCAAAAATTATTTTACAATTGTATTTATTTTTAAATTTAATTATTGATTTTTTATATTTTGTATAATCAAGTTTTTTCGTTTTATTATCATAGTTTATCCCCATCCCACCACCTAAATCAATGATCTCAAATTTATAATCTAAATTTTTTAAAAGTTTATCAAGAACATTTAGCATTTTTTCGTAAGGTTTGTGGTTTAAGATTTGACTACCGATATGAACGCTTAAGCATTTAATATTTATAAATTTTGATTGTTTCATCAAATCAATAATTTTTACAAAAGTCTTTTTATCTACACCAAATTTATTTTCACTCTTACCAGTTGAAATTTGTTTCAATGTTTCAGCATCTGTATCTGGATTTAATCTTAGTCCTATATCAACAACTTTATTTAGTTTTTTTGCAGCTTTTTCAATTGCTAAAACTTCACTTAAAGACTCAGAATTTATTAATAATATTTTTTGTTTAATTGCATACTCAATTTCATCTCTTGTTTTACCAACTCCAGAGAAAACTATCTTATTTTTATCAATACCAGCTTTAAGTGATGCATATAATTCACCCTTTGAAACTACATCTGCCCCAAGGCTAAGTTTTTTTATTTCTTTTAACAATGAAATATTTGAATTAGATTTTACAGAAAAACAAATTAAAGGTTTAATTTCCTTAAAAGCTTTTTTAAAATTCTCTACATTTTCTCTTAAATTTTTATAAGAGTAGCAGTATAAAGGTGTATTAAATTTTTTTGTTAGATTCTCAATGTTTTTTCCTTCAATAAAAAATTTATTTTTTATATATCTCATGATACTTTTTGAATATTCTTACTTAGTTCAGATTTATATTCTGGATCGCCTTTACGGCCACAAGCAACTACGAAATATAAACAAATTATAATAATTAAAATTTTTTTACTCATTTTTAGCTTTTTTTATCATTTTCTTAACGTTCTCAAAAGAAGTTCCGCCATAAGATTTTTTTGAATTAACTGAATTTTCCAGATTTAGTATTTTATAAACATTTAATGTAAGTTTTGGCTCAATTTGATTTATTTCTTTCAATTCTAGTTCGTGAAGTTTTTTGTTTTTTTTTTCTGCCAGATTAATTATTTTTGCTGTTTGTATGTATGCCTTTCTAAATGGATATCCAAGCTCTCTTACAATAAAATCAGATAAATCTGTTGCTGTAGTAAAACCTTTTCCCGCAAGAGATAGCATACTTTTTTTATTTATTATCAAATTTTTTATTACATCATTCAACAATGACAATGATATTTTTAATTGATCATTTGTTTTAAAAACAATTTCTTTGTCATCCTGTAAATCTTTAAAATATGATAAAGGTAACCCTTTTAATATTGAAATCATAGAATTGATATTTCCTATAAATATTCCAGTTTTACCTCTTAAATATTCCAATGGGTCAGGATTCTTTTTTTGTGGCATTATTGAAGAACCAGTCACTAACTTATCATTTAAAGTTATCATGTTAAATGCATCGGAATTCCAAATTATGAGTTCTTCAGCAATTCTAGAAATGTGTAAAGAACAAGCTAGAGAAGAATACAAAAAGTCTAATACAAAATCTCTATCAGATACAGTATCTACAGAATTGTTTGTTGGTTTTTTAAATTTAAGTTTTTTTGTGGTGTAATTTCTGTCAATTTTAAAAGAAGTGCCAGATAAAGCCCCTACGCCTAAAGGATTTTCATCTAAAAACTCTAAATTATTCTTAAATTTTTTCTTATCTCGCTTAAACATTTCAACATATGCTAGTAAATAATGTGCTAAAGATAATGGTTGTGCATTTTTTAAATGTGTAAATCCTGGCATAATTGTTCTGATATTTTTTTGTGCAAGATTTAGAATATTTGAATTAGTATTATCTAATAAAATTATTATTTTTTTTGTTGCTTCTTTTAACCATAATTTTAGGTCGGTAATTACCTGATCATTTCTAGATCTAGCAGTATGAACATATCCAGCATCATCACCAATCAGTTCAAATAATCTGTTTTCTATATTCATATGAATATCCTCTAAATCATAATCAAAATTGAATTTTTTTTTTACAATTTCATTTTTAATTCTTTTTAATCCCCAGATTATTTTATTCTTTATTCTGAAATTTATAATTTTTTGTTTGTGAAGCATTTCGACATGGGCAATTGATCCTTCGATATCTTCTTTAAATAGTCTTTTATCTACCGGCAATGAACCACCAACTTTTTTAAATAAAGTTGAGGCATTTTTCTTAATTCTTGTACCCCAAATTGGTTTATTGTTTTTATTTTTTCTCATGTTATTCAATTACAAATTTATGAAATTTATATTTATATCCATTAAAATAATATTTCTTTACTTCATATCATTTAGCTCTTCATATTCAATAGAAGCGCCAAATATAAAAAATCTAATAATTTATGAGGAAAAACAAAAAATTAAGTTTTTTGACTTTTTAAATGAGGGTGGAAATAAAGTTAATTTGAAAGATTTTAAATCCGAATTAATTATTCTGAATTTTTGGGCAACATGGTGCGCGCCTTGTAGAGAGGAAATGCCATCTTTAAGTAATCTTCAAAAACTTAAGGATGAAAAAAAATTAAAGATTATCCCAATAAATATAGGTGGAGAAAATATTAGTAAATCTAAGAAGTTTTTTGATGAACTGCTCATAGAAGAATTACAAGTTTTTGTTGGTGATGGTGCTGGAATTGCAAAAAATTTAAAATTAAGAGGAATACCCACAACAATATTCATTGATAAAGATGGTTATGAGTTTGCAAGAATTGTTGGCTCAATAGATTTTAACAGTGATGAATTTTTAAATTGGTTAAATGAATTAAATTAGTTTTTATAAAAGTAAGCTAATGCTACAAGCACAATTATAGCAACAAATTGTAGTAATACTCTAAGCTGCATTAATTTGTTAGATGTTTTTTTATCTCCGTCTCCTTTAAAAAGAGTTCTAATTCCAAGAATTAAGACTACAGCTACAGCTGCAAGCAAAACAATCGCTGCAATTTTAACAAATATTTCAGAAATCATGCTTTGATTTTAGTTTCTTTTTAAAATAAAAAAACATAATTAGTTATCTATGACATTTTGCCTTGAATCAACAATTATAAAACCTGAAAATGGGTCCGACATTAAAAATGCAGTAATTTTACTTCATGGATATGGTGGAGATGGAAAAGATATAAGCATGTTAACTCTGAATTGGAAAAGGTTTTTAAACAATACAGTATTCTTATGTCCGAATGGACACGAACCATGTAAAATTAATCCAATTGGTTATCAATGGTTTGATTTAGAAACAAATGATAAAAATTATATTTTAAACGAAGCAAAAAAAGCTGAAGATAAATTAAGAAAATATATTGAAGAAGTTAAAACAGAATATAATTTGGAAAATTCAAAGATATGTTTATCTGGATTTAGTCAGGGTTGCATGATGTCAATAAACTTGGGCTTAACTTCTAAAGATCCCTTTAATTGTATTGTTGGATTTTCCGGAAAGATTATAGATAAAGAGGATCTTAGTTTAAGGTTAATTTCTAAAACAAAAACTTTATTAATTCATGGTGAAAAAGATGAAATAGTTCCACCCTACAATTTATTGGAAGCAAAAGATTTTTTTACACGGAATAATATTAGTATAGAAACTTTAATGATCAAAGACTGCGACCATCATATACCAGTTGAAGCTTCAAGTAATGCATTAAAATTTATTAAAGATAATTTTGATTCTTAAAGATAATTAATTTATTTTGTTACATTGATTAATAATAATATATAATATATTAAATTATTATGACTATGATGATCAATGAAAACCTTTCACTAGAAAAATGTCCAGCTCTAGTCCTTAACGCAGATTACAGACCATTAAGCTATTATCCTTTATCATTATGGTCATGGCAAGACGCTATTAAATCTGTTTTTCTAGATAGAGTGTCCATTGTAAGTCATTATGATAGAATGATAAGAAGCCCATCATTCTCTATGCAGTTACCAAGTGTTATTGCATTAAAATCTTTTATAAAGCCTCGTTCAAATCCAAATTTCACAAGATTTAATGTTTTTCTACGAGATAAGTTTAGTTGTCAATATTGTGGAAGTAACGATGAACTAACTTTTGACCATCTTCTTCCAAGATCAAAAGGTGGAAAAACTGATTGGGAAAACGTTGTTACTGCATGCTCAGCATGTAATGTAAAAAAAGGTGGAAGATTGCTAAAAAATTCTGGAATGAAATTAAATCAATGGCCTTTTCAACCAACAACAGAAGATCTTCATAGAAATGGGAAGAATTTTCCTCCTAATTTTTTACATAGCAGTTGGATGGATTATTTATATTGGGATGTAGAATTAGATCCTAGTTAAATTTTTTCAGAGATATTTATAGCAATTTTTGAGCCCGTTTTAATAATTTTATCCATCACTGAATATAATCCTTTTTTTGTTGCGCCGTGCTCATATGCAATATCTTTATGTTCTAATTCATCAGCTCTAAATTTTTTAATTTTTTCTCTAAGTTTTTTCTCATCATCTTGTAATTGATCTATTTGACTTTGGTAATGTTTATCAATTACTTCCTCAACAGAGGCTGTGCACAGCATTGCTGCTTTTTTTCCTAATATTGTTGAGCCAAAACCCAAACCTACTCCCAATAGATCCCATAGTGGTAAAAATTTAGTTGGTTTTATATTTCTTTCTCTGATTTCATTTTCAAAAAAATCACTATGTTCTTGCTCATGTTCTCTCATTTCTTCTACTAATTTTAATAGTTCAGGATCCTTTTTAAATGTTTTCAGTGCTAAAAGTTGACCTTCATATATTTTAATTGCACCTCTTTCGCCTGCGTGATCAACTCTAATAAATTCTTCTAATTTTCTTTTGTTAGTTTTTTTCATAAACAAGAGCTCTTAGCGAAAATAACACAATTAGTAAAGATGTTAAAAAATTTAATCCAGATAAAGATATGCCTAAAATAGTAAACTCTACATCTTTACAATTTTTTACCATTCCAAGACTTTCGATTATTTTTTCTTTATTCGTGATATCTATATTTGTGTTTGTGCAACCAGCATATTCATCAAAAAAGCCATTTTCTATACCAAAATGATATCCTGCAAGAGCAGTGCTCAGTGTGAATGTAATGATTAAAGCAATTAATATTCTATCAGATTTAATATAGTTATATCCCAAAAAACAAATGAAGATCGCTACTAAAAAAGGAATTCTTTGATAAATACATAATTTACAAGGCAAATACCCGAGAACTTTTTCAATGTAGATCGCAGATAATATAGCAATAATTGAGTATATAAAAATTAATAAATAAATATTTTTTCTTTTAAAAATAAAATTCATTTTAGTTCATAAAGTTTTGTAAAAATTTATAAATTAAAAAAGCAAAAACTATTAATACAATTGAAATTATAATTGAAACTTTAAGCAGCTTTTTTTCAATTATTGTTTTCATAGCCGGACCAAAATTTCCAACCAAAAAAGCTATAATAAAAAATCTAGATCCTCTTGTTAGTAAGGAGACAATTATAAAATAAACAATATTAAATTGAACAAAACCACTAGTTATTGTTAGTAATTTAAATGGGATGGGTGTAAAACCTGCTATAGCCAGCAACGTTGCCCATGCAAAAACCCCTCCATCTGATGAAATTTTATCTTTTAAAAATGAAGTGTTATCTACACCGTAAAGCTCAAAAATTTTAATTCCAATTTCATTGAAAAAAACATATCCTATGACATATCCTAAACATGCACCTAATACAGATCCTGTCGTAGCAATAATTGCTATCTTCATCCATCTTTGTCTGTCGGCAATAGTCATTGGAATAATAAGAACATCTGGTGGAATAGGAAATACAAAACTCTCAATAAAAGATATAAACCCTAAAATTTTTTTTGAACTTTTATGTCCTGCAAGTTCAATTGTTTTATTAAATAGTTCCTTAAACATATTTTCTTTTAATATAAATAGTGTTTTAATACTATTATTTATATTCTATGAAACTAAAAATAAATGGGCGAATGGCGGAACTGGTAGACGCGTTGGACTCAAAATCCAATAGTAGCAATACTGTGAGAGTTCGATTCTCTCTTTGCCCACCAAAAATTATATGAACTTAAAACAAATTAATAATTTAAATGAATTATTTTTTGATCAATTTAATAAACAAATTGATAAAAATAAAACTTTATTATCAACTTTGGGTGACAAAAGAAAAAATTACTCTTGGCAAGAAACCTACGATTTTATTAATTTAGTTTCCAATGAATTAAGAAAAGTAATATCAAAAGGTGATAGATGTTTATTAATTTCTGAAAATAGACCAGAATGGTTTATTGCAGACTTGTCTATTATGCTATCAGATGGGATAACTGTTCCAGCTTACACAACTTATGCGGAGAATGACTATAATTATATTATCAATGATTGTACCCCAAGTGTAATTTTTGTTTCAAACATTGGACAATTCAATAAATTAAAAAACATTATTAAGGACAAAAAATTTATAAAAAAAATATTTTCTTTTGAAAAATTACCAAATGTTGAATTTGAATATATTAATTTAGAAGACTTAAAAAAAAATAATAATAAAAAAAATTTACCAATTCACAAATCTTTAGCTTTAAGAAAAGATCCATCATGTATAATTTATACTTCAGGTACACAGGGAAATCCCAAGGGAGTGATTTTGAGTCATGGAGGCATCTTAAATAATTGTGAGGGCGCAATAGATATTCTAAAACCATTATTAACTAAAAAACAACCCAGGTTTCTTACTTGGCTTCCACTTTCACATTCTTACGAGCACACTGTCCAATTTGTACAAATCACTGTAGCAGCTAGAATTTTTTATGCTGAGAGCATCGACAAATTAGTTAAGAATATGGGTGATTGTTCACCAGAAATTATGACTGCTGTACCAAGATTTTACCAAAACCTTTATCAAAAAATTAATGCAAGCTTTAAAAAAACGACAGGGTTGAAAAAAAAATTAATATATAAAATGCTAGAGTTAGGTCTAAAAAAAATAAAAAAAGAAAATTTAACTTTTTTTGAGAAACTACAAGATAACATTCTAGAGAAATTAGTAAGAAAAAAAATAAAATCACAATTTGGTGGTTCCCTTAAATCATTCGTTTCTGGAGGTGGTGCCTTAGATAAAGAGGTTGGCTATTTTCTCAATGCTATTGGTTTACCAACTTTACAAGGTTATGGCTTAACGGAAACTTCTCCCGTTGTGAGCTGCAATCCAATAGATGATATTAGAATAGATACTGTTGGCCCACCATTTAAGGGAAATTCAGTTAAAATAGCTGAGGATGGTGAGATTTTAGTAAAAGGTGAAAATGTAATGTTGGGTTATTGGAATAATAAAGAAGAGACCGATAAAGTCTTAAAAGATGGTTGGCTTCATACAGGAGATATTGGAGAATTAGAAAATAGTTTTTTAAAAATTACTGATAGAAAAAAAGATATTATCATTACCCCTGGAGGGGATAATATTTCTCCACTAAAAATTGAAAATGAATTAGTAAATTTAGAATTCGTTGATCAAGCAGTAGTATATGGAGATAACAAACCTTATTTGGTAGCGTTATTAGTTCTAAATGATGAATTTGTTAATATTACAAATGAAGAAATTAATAATGCTATAAATAATTTAAATAATAATCTTTCTAAAATAGAAAATATTAAAAAGTTTTTTTTAATTAAAGAAAAATTTTCAATTGAAAATGGAATGTTAACTCCGACATTAAAGTTAAAAAGATACAAAATTATAAATAAATATAAAATGAATTTTGAAAATCTTTATAGTTAATTGAAAAAAATTGTTTAATAATCCTTATTTTACTTAACTTTTTTTTAATTATTTTTTTTTATTTTTTTAAAAAAAAATTAATTAAGTACAAAAAATTATGTAATTGACATAACTATTCAAAAAAAATACAAAAAGGTAATTAAACGAATCAAAAAGATTCGTAATTAAAAAAAGGGAGCTAAAGATGGCTAAAAGAAGAAAAAAAGCTGCTAAAAAGAAAACTAAGAAAAAAGCTAAGAAAAAAGCTAAAAAGAAAAGAAGAAAATAGTTTAGTATTCTTTTTAACAAACGCTTCTCATGGCGCTTGCGTGGGAAGCGTTTTTTTATTTAGCTACTTCTTCTGAAATCTCACCCTCTACAGGCTTACTTTCTAATCTTTGTACTTGTTTTTCCATATTTCTTTTTAAAGCTTTATCAAGTTTCTTTTGTGTATCTTCTAAATTCATATTTAAAACTATTTGGAACTCAGTGAGTATTCTATCGTAAGCTTTTTCGAAAAGTTGTCTCTCACTATAAGATTGATCAACCATTAAATCATCACCTTTATTTAAATCTCTTACAACTTCAGCCAACTCATATATTTTTCCAGATGAAATTTTTGCTTCATATTCTTGCGCTCTTCTACTCCACATACTTCTCTTGATTTTTGGCTTACTCTTTAAAATACTTATACATTTATTAACTTGATTAATTGTTGCTAATGGCCTCAGGTGTGATTGTTTATTTACTGGCACCATCCCGTTTGCTTTATCTTTCTCGAATTTTAATATATAGGCTTCTATTTCTATACCACCAATATTCATTTTTCTAAATTCTGTGATTTGACCAACACCATGTTTAGGGTAAACTACATAGTCTTTTACTTTATATTCTTTTTTTTCAGTATCTTGTTTTTTTACTTTTTTTATTTCAGGTTTTTGTTCATTTATTTTCGAAATCCTATGTAAACTTTCATTATTTTCAACATTGTCTTTTTTATTTACTTTTAATTGTTTTGATTTAATTGATTTAGTATTTTTTTTTTGAGTTTTTACTTTTTTTATTTTAGAAACAGTTTTTATTTTTTTCGCTTTAGTGGAGATATTTACTTTTTTTAATTTTTTTTTTTTATCTAAAGATTTAATATTTTTCTTTTTATTTACTTTTTTTGTTTTAAACGTTTTCTTTAAAGTATTTATCAAACTTATTTTCCTCATTTTTGTATTTTTCGTGTTCTGGTAGGGGTTCTTTTGACTCTGAAATATTGGGCCAAATTTCTGAATATTTTTTATTAACCTCTAACCATTTTTCACTCCCATTTTCTGTGTCTGAAATGATCGCGTCTATTGGACATTCCGGCTCACAAACGCCACAATCTATACACTCATCAGGTTTAATTACAAGCATATTTTTTCCTTCATAGAAACAATCAACCGGACATACATCAACACAAGTAGTGTGTTTACATTTTATACATTTATCATTAACCAAGTATGTCATTGATTTGATTTGATTTTTTCTTTTATATCTCCAACTATTTTATGATCAAGATATAATAATCCAGAAAGTCTCCTCATTAAGTTAGTTTCATAAATATCGGCATTTTCATCTGAATAAATTATATTCCATAACGCTTCTATAACTATCTTTTTTTCATCAATATTTTTATTTTTTACTTCTTTGGTAAACTCTAGAATTTGGTTTGAATCTTTTTCTTTCAATTCTGCTTCTTTTATTATCTCATCTAATTTACTCTTATTAGCACCCATTTCAATTAATGCATTCTTAATTATAGTTCTTTCTTTATCAGTAAAATTTTCATCTATTTTTGCTGAGTGTATTAGAAGAGCAGCAATACTAATTAAAGATAAATGATCTTCATTTTTTTCATTCTCTCTATCTTTTTTAAATAAACTAAACATTATTTTAAGTTTAATTGGTTTAATACACTGAATGGATTATTAGAATAGTCCTTTTTGTCTTGTTTTTTTACAATTTTCTTTTTTGCTGGTAAGTATTTTATAAAAAACTCTTTATCTTTCTCATAAATTCTATAGTCCATTCTTTTTAACAGTCTTTGAAAGTTTTCTTTTGAACAACCCAACAAATTTAACATTTCAGGTGTGACTTTTATCTCTTTTTTATCATCTTTATCGGAATTGAATATAAGTAAGAATAATCTTTCAAGTATATCTATTCTAACGTATATATCATCAAATTTTTCAAAGCCACAAAGTAACATAAAATCTTTATTCGCAAATTTCATATTATTCAAAAAGTTTAATCCAAAAGTTGGTGGTGATAAATTTAAAAATTTATTATTATAATTTTTCCATAACAATATTCTTAATGACACAGAATTTGGTTTGAATAACTTAAATAGAAATATGTGGTATCTTCCAAACTTTACCCCCAGCTTTCTTAATTTTTTTCTATCATCTTGGTTGATTTTTTTTAAGTACTCATAGATATTTGATCTTTTTATAACACCATTATTTTCGTAAAGTCTGTAAGCTAAAGCTCTAAGTTCAGGGTTTTCCTCCTTAATATTTTTTAATTCAATTAAGCTATTTAGTTCAGTTTCAACTTTTTTTATAATCCATTGATTTAGATAATCATTTAAATTGTTTCTTTCGTTATTTTCAATCATTTCATCAATTATTAAATCTATTTTTGGATTAAGGTAATCAGATCCAGGTATTAGTTTCGCTATAGGATCATTTCTCCAATAAATTTTAAAATCATCTTTTAACTCTATAAGTCCAGTATCTATTATTTGTTGTATTCTATTAATTATTTCTGGACCTACATTTTGCCTAGCAGCTTTTTTTAATGATTTAATATCTGCATCTAAGGCATCTACCTTTAAATCTAATTGCAACTTTAAACCTTTTAAAATTCCAATATATTGACCGTTTATTAATACTTTTTCTTTATTAATAATCTCGGTTTTTAATTCAATATCTTGCTTTAAGCCTTTTGCTAAAACGCTGGCTCTTTTATCTATAAATGTTTTAGTTAATTCGTCGTGAAGTCTATCAGATAATTTATCTTCTAAGTTTTTAGTTCTTTCAATCCAATAATCCTGGTTCTCAACCCAATTAGATTTATTTGAAACATATGACCAAGTTCTAACATTGGAAATTCTATTTGAAATTGAGTCTACGTTCCCATCAAGTTTATCAAGCATTGAAAGTTGTTTTTTCATATAATGATTTGGTACTTTTTTTTCTTCACTTGTTAAAAAATTAAATACCTTACCTACAACTTCCAAATGATGGCCATAAGTTTTCTTTACAAAGTCAGGTATTTGACAGCATTCCCACAGAATTTTTAAAATGTTTGAATTATTCTCTATAGAGATATTATTTTCTTTTAAAAAATATTTTAAAACTTTCTCATCTTCACATTCTCCAACTCTTCTTAACCAATCTTTATCAGGTTTTTCTTCTAATGATTTAAGTAGATTTTCTTTATTATTGAATTTTATGTTGGAATTTCTCCAAAATATATTCTGTATTTCCGGAAAATTGTGATTTTCTAAAAATTCAATCTCTTCTGGGTTAATCTCACCACAGTCTCCTGTAATACCAAAACTCCCATTATTTAAATATCGACCAGCTCTTCCTGCAATTTGTCCAATTTCTGATATTTTTAGTCTTCTTATTTTTTTTCCATCAAACTTTTTAAAGTTTGAGAAGTAAACATGATCTAAATCCATATTTATTCCCATTCCAATAGCATCAGTAGCAACTAGATAATCGACGTCCCCTGATTGATATAAATTTACTTGGGCATTTCTAGTTTTAGGACTAAGAGATCCCATCACAATTGCTGCACCACCTTTTTGTCTTCTTAATAATTCAGCAATCGCGTAAACCTCTTCTGTTGAAAAAGCTATAATTGCGCTTTTTCTCTCAATTCTTGAAATTTTTTTGTGTCCTCCAAATGATAGCTTTGATAATCTTTGTTTGTTTATAAATTCAACATCTTCATCAAGCTTTTGAATAATATTTTTAATAGTATTTGAACCCATTAACATTGTTAATTTTTCACCTCTTAGATTTAATAATCTATCTGTAAAAATATGACCTCGCTCATGATCAGAACACATTTGAATTTCATCAATACCTACGAAATCTAAAACCTTGTCTACAGGCATTGATTCTACAGTACATAAAAAATACTTAGCATTAAGTGGTATAATTTTTTCTTCCCCTGTAATAAGAGCTACCTTGGAAGCGTCTACTTTTTGTATTATTTTGTCGTAAACTTCTCTTGCTAGAAGTCTTAGTGGAAATCCTATCATTCCTGTGTCGAATGAAAGCATAGTTTCTATAGCTAAAAAAGTTTTACCAGTATTTGTAGGTCCAAGGACTGCTGTGATCTTATTTTTTGACATATCAACTTTTAGTATGATCTTTTTTTGGCCTACTATATTTTGTTACTCAAAAAGAACAAAAATAGACTAAAACTAGTCCGAATCAGATAGGAAAAAGTTCTCATTTTCAATTTTTATCATCTAAGGTTAGCATAAATTTTACAATATAAATATAAATTTTTAATGCCTAAAAAACTTTGGGAACCGTCAAGAGAACTTATAAAAAATTCGAATTTATTTAAATACGAGAAGTTTGTTTCAAAGAATTATAAATACAATTTTTCTGGAAAATATAAAAAGTTACTAAACTGGAGTGTAAAAAATCCAAAAGATTTTTGGAATTCTATTTGGAACTATTTTGAAATAATTGGAGCAAAAACTGATAAATTTAAACTAACAAAGGACCTTATTAATAGTAAGTTTTTTGTTAATTCAAAATTGAATTTTGCAGAAAATCTTTTAGCTAAAAATTCCAATCAAAAAGCTATAACATTTGTTAGTGAAAATGGTTACAGAGAGCAAAAATCCTGGAAAGAACTTAATATAGATGTAAAAAAAATAATTACATTTTACAAAAAAATAAATATTTCTGAAAAGGATAGGATAGCAGCATATACTCCAAATCAGATAGAAACAGTTGAGTGTTTTTTAGGTGCTAGCGCTATAGGAGCAATCTGGAGCTCGTGCTCACCTGATTTTGGTGTACCTGGTGTTATCGAACGTTTTTCCCAAATTAAACCTAAATTACTAGTTATCACTGATAAATATTATTACAACGGAAAGGAAATAAATATTATTGAGAGATTGCCTAAAATATTAAAAAAAATAAAAAGTATAAAATCAGTATTAATTTTAAATTATCCTGGAAAAAAATTAAGAAAATATAACAAAATTAAAAATATAAAAATTTATAATTTCAATGAGATTAAAAAACTTGAAATAAGCAGAAATAAATTAAAAAAATTTGGTTTTGACCACGAATTAGCAATTTTATACTCAAGCGGCACTACAGGTAAACCAAAATGTATTTGCCATAGATCTGGTGGTGTTTTATTGCAACATTTGAAAGAGCATCAATTACATTGCAATATAAAACCAAATGATAATGTATTTTACTTTACAACTTGTGGATGGATGATGTGGAATTGGCTTGTTACAGCTCTAGCATCTAAAGCATCAATATTGCTATTTGATGGTTTTCCAATGCATAAATCTCCAGAGTTATTGCTAAAAATTGCAAATAAGGAGAAAGTTACTCTATTTGGTATAAGTGCGAAATATATTGATCAACTTATTAAACAGAATGTTAAGGTAAAAGAAAAAATAAAACTCAAGTTTTTAAAAACGATTTGTTCTACAGGATCTCCACTTTCTAAAGATGGTTTTGAATTTGTTTACAGAAATATAAAAAAAAATGTTCATTTAGCATCTATTTCTGGAGGAACAGATATTGTCTCCTGTTTTGTAAATGGAAACATTTATTCATCTGTAAACATTGGCGAAATACAAAACAACGGTCTTGGCATGGATACAGCAGTGTTTTCTGAAAAAGGTAAATCAATTTTAAATAAAAAAGGAGAATTAGTTTGCAGAAACTCTTTTCCATCAATGCCTTTAAAATTTTGGAATGATCCTGGAAAAGTTAAATATAAAAAAGCTTATTTTTCAAAATTTAAACATATTTGGCATCATGGAGATTATGCCGAGAGAAAGAATAATGGGTCTTATATTATTTATGGAAGATCTGATGCAACATTAAACCCAGGCGGTGTTAGACTTGGCACAGCTGAAATTTATTCTGTTGTAGAAAAATTTAAAGAAGTAAAAGAGTCTATCGTAGTAGGTCAATCTTGGGATAATGATGTAAGAATAATACTTTTTGTAATATTATCAAAAAATAATAGATTAAATGAAAAATTAATTTCGAAATTAAAAACAACAATTAGATATGAGGCTTCTCCAAGACATGTACCTGCTAAAATAATTGCAGTAAATGATATTCCCAGAACTAAGAATGGTAAAATTGTAGAGGTAGCTGTTAAAAATATAATAGATGGTAATAAAATAAATAATATTGAAGCATTATCCAATCCATCTGCTTTAAATGAATATAAAAATCTTATTGAATTAAAATCGTAATGATCAAAGATACAATCAAAAACTTAAGTTTATCAGCAACACTAAAAATAAATGAAAAATCAAAAGTTATTGAAATTGAAGGAAAAAATATTATTAAGTTTGGATTTGGACAATCACCATTTCCAATTCCAATTACTATTGTTGAAGAATTAAAAAAAAATGCACATCAAAAAAGTTATTTACCTATCCAAGGATTAGATAAATTAAGAGGTTCAATCGCAAAATATGAGTCAAAAAAGAAAAATTATAATTTTGACTCAGATCAAGTCATAATAGGTCCTGGTACCAAAGAGCTTATGTTCTTGATGCATTTAGCATTTGAAGGCGAAGTTTTATTGCCAGCTCCAAGTTGGGTATCTTATAAGCCACAATCAATAATAGCTAAAAATAACTATAATTGGATACAAACATCTGCTGAAAATAATTGGTTTCCTAAAGCTCAAGAAATAGAAAAAATTATTTTGAAAAAACCAGATAAAAAATATCTTTTATTTCTTAATTCTCCAAATAATCCATCAGGACAAGTATGCGAAAATTTAAAAGAAATTTCTTTAATAGTAAAAAAGTATAATATTTTAGTTTTATCAGATGAAATTTACTCTGAATTAACATTTTATGAAAATTATATTTCTATTTTTGAACACTGCCCTGATAATGTCATAATAAGTAACGGACTTAGTAAATGGTGTGGCGCAGGAGGATGGAGACTTGGGTACTTTATAATACCAAAGAAAAAAATTGAATTACTTAAATCTATGAAAGTTTTAGCAAGTGAAACATTTTCCGCCGTAAGTTCACCAATACAGTTTGCTGCAATATCTGCTTTTAATGCTAACCATGATGAATATATCTTAAAATCAAAAAAAATTCTTAAAGCTGTTGGAGAATATGTATATAGAAATTTAAAATCTAATAATATTATTATGAACAAACCCATGGGTGGCTTTTATTTGATGCCTGAATTTTTGAACAAGAAATTTAATAATTCTTCAATCATGTGTGATGAAATTTTAACTAATTTAAATATTGCTTTACTTCCAGGAAGTGACTTTGGATTTGATGAAAAAAGGATGATTGTTCGTCTAAGTTTTACAGATTTTGACGGCGATGTATTTATGAAAAATATTAATGAAAAAACTGATATTAATGATGAGTTAATAAAATTGTACGCCCCTAAGGTTGTAGAAGGAGTAAATAAATTAAAATCTTGGGTTGAAAAATAATAATCAGTTAAAAAATTCCTTAATTAACAATACTTATATTAACTGAATTTACTAGACACTCGTAGCAATAAATAGTTAGATTCGATTTTAAAACTTTAGAGAGGGTATATGAAAAAAATATTATCAACAATATCAAGCTCTCTGATTATTTTTGCTGCTATATTTTCATTCGGATCAATAGCAAAATCAGCAGAGTTTTTTACAATTGGCACAGGAGGACCAACTGGAGTTTATTTTCAGACAGGAAACGCTATTTGTAAAATGTTACACAAATCAGCAATTAGTGCTGAACATGGTAGAAAAAAAGGTATGAAAGATAAGGCTTACAGATGTACCGCTCCTTCAACTGGAGGCTCAAATTATAACATCGGACAAATAAAAGATGGCGAGTTTCAATTTGGTGTAGCACAATCTGACTGGCAATATCATGCTTACAATGGATCAAGCAAATGGGAAGGGAAACAATTCAAAAATTTAAGAGCTGTTTTCTCAGTACATAATGAGCCATTTCAAATCTGGGCTAGAAAAAAAGCAAAAGTCAAAGATTTTATGGGTCTCAAAGGAAAAGTAGTAAACATTGGAAATCCAGGTTCTGGTCAAAGAGGAACTATGGAAGAATTAATGAAAGCTATGGGAGTTGACAACAGCTTCTTTAAATCAGTTACTGAGCTAACATCTTCAGAGCAAGTAAAAGCTCTATGCGATGGTAAAATTGATGCGTTTGGATATTCAGTAGGTTTTCCAAATGGGGCAATGGAACAAGCGGCAACATGTGCGGCTAAAGCAATGCCAATCAATTTAACAGGAGATGTAATTGATGGAATTATTAGTGGAGCTGATTATTATGCATCTGCGACAATTCCAAAAGGTACTTATACTAAACAGAAAAAAGATGTAACTACATTTGGTGTTAAAGCTACTGTAGTAACAAGTATGGATGTTTCTGAGGATTTAGTTTATCAGGTTACAAAAGCTGTTTTTGAAAATTTTGATGATTTTAGAAAACAACATCCAGCTTTCGCTCCTTTAGAGAAAAAAAATATGATAGCTGATGGTTTATCAGCACCACTTCATCCTGGAGCTGTTAAATATTATAAAGAAGCTGGTTTAATGTAATTAAATCTATATAAAAAATTTAGGCCCAATATATCTATTGGGCCTTTTTTTTTATATATTAAGCTGAATGTCAGCAGACATAGATAAAAAAATTGAAAATAAGATTAAAGAAGATCTTTCTCCTACAAGAAAACTAACAGGTTTTCATTTAAAGTTAGTTGCTATTATTGCAATAACCTGGTCTTTATTTCAGCTTTGGTATGCTTCTCCATTTCCATTTTGGTTAAATTTTGGAATGTTTAAAGGTTTACCAGCTAGAGCAATTCATCTTGGCTTTGCACTTTTACTAGCTTTTTTAATATTTCCATATGCAAGGAATAAAAAAGTAAATTTTATAGATATTTTAATTGCAATAACAGGTGCAATTTGTTGTTTATATATTTATGTTTTTTATGATCAATTAGTAGATAGGGGTGGAATATTACTTAAAATAAATCTTTCCGATAATTTTACTATTCCAATTGAGTTAATACTCGGAATAATTGGAATATTAATTCTTCTGGAGGCTACACGCAGAGTAATAGGTGTCCCATTGGTTGTTATTGCGGTTTGTTTTTTGTTATTTTCTTATTTTGGGCAATATGCACCAGACATAATTTCTCATGGTGGATTATCATTAAAAAGGTTAGTTGGTTTTCAATGGTTTGATCAAGAAGCTATTTTCGGAATTCCGATAGGTGTTTCTGTAGATTTCATATTTCTCTTTGTGCTTTTTGGAGCACTTTTAGAAACTGCTGGAGGGGGGAAATATTTTTTAGATTTAGCTTTTGCAATGGTTGGAAAAATGCGAGGTGGTCCTGCCAAAGCAGCTATTCTTGGATCTGGTATGACAGGATTAATCTCTGGATCATCAATTGCTAATACAGTTACAACTGGAACATTTACAATTCCAATTATGAAAAAGACTGGTTTTTCCAAAGAAAAAGCGGGTGCAATCGAAGTATCTTCATCAGTTAATGGTCAAATAATGCCTCCTGTTATGGGAGCAGCAGCTTTTGTGATGGCAAGTTTTATCGGTGTTACATATTTTGAAGTTGTCAAACATGCTTTTTTACCAGCTATAATTTCTTACATTGCGCTATTTTATATATCTCACCTTGAAGCGCTTAAATTAAATTTAAAAGGTATGGATGAAAACGATATTCCAAAATTGAAAAAAACATTTTTTGAGGGAATACATTTTTTAGTTCCGATATTTGTTCTTATATATCTACTAGTTTATATGAGGCTTACAGCTTCTTACTCTATTTTTTTTGCAACAATAACTTTAATTATAGTTAATCTTTTAAATAAAATTTTTAAAGAAAAGAACTTTAAGAATGCTTTAATTTATTGGTACAACCAAACTGTTGTTGGTTTTGAAAAGGGTGCTTTGAATATGGTTAGTGTCGGAATAGCAATTGCAACAGCAGGTATTATAGTTGGTGCAGTTGGATCTACAGGTTTGAGTACTAATTTAATAATTGTAATCGAGTCGATTGCAAAAGATAATGTTATTATTCTCTTATTTTTAACTATTATTTTGTGTTTACTATTGGGTATGGGTTTGCCAACTACGGCAAACTACGTTGTTGTAGCATCTCTAATGGCAACTGTTCTTGTGGATGTTGGAAATGCATCAGGATTTATTTTTCCTTTAATTGCGGTTCATTTATTCGTGTTCTATTTTGGCCTAATGGCAGACGTAACACCTCCAGTTGGCTTAGCATCTTACGCAGCTGCTGCTATTTCTGGTGGAGACCCATTAAGAACAGGAGCCCAGGCATTTTGGTATAGTCTGAGAACTGGAATACTTCCTATTGTATTCTTATTTAACAGTGAGTTATTATTAATTGGTATTGAAAGCATATGGCATGGCTTAATGGTCATAGCAACCTCATTGATTGGGATTTTAGTATTTACATCTGCTACCCAGGGATGGTTTATAAATAAACTGAGATGGTACGAAATTATTATCTTTTTAATAATTTCAATTTCATTATTATCTCCAGAATTTATTCTAAATAAATTTTACCCAAAATATAACTATTTAAGCATTGAAGAAATAAACAAAAAACAGTTTGATTATAATAAAGAGATAAGAATTAAAATTACTAGACTTACAGAGTACGGCGAAAGATATAAATTGTTTGTAATTGAAAAAAATAGTTTTGATGAAAATTTCAGTTTAGATGATTATGGAATGAGCTTAGTTGTAGAAGATAATAAAACCATAATTGATACTTTAACATGGAATGGAATTGCAAAAAAATCTGGTTTAGATATGGGAGATATTATAAATGAATTTAAAATTGAAAATCAGAATAGACCAAAAAAAGAAATAGTTTATCCTATTGCTCTTATTCTTTTATCAATCTTTGGTTATTTAAATATAAAAAGAAGAACCTAGCTTAGACCCGCATGGGGTAACTTACGTTGAAGTATTTTCCAAATACCTGTAGCAGATGCAATTATTTTACCTTTACATTCTAAATAGCACTCTAAAAAAACCATGCTTTTTGTTTTTTTTTTAATTTTTACATATCCAAATATTTCATCACCAATAGTTGAAGGCCCGATAAAGTTAATATTAAGTGTTATAGTTACACAAGGTTGATTACCCGAAATTCTATGGGCTCCAGATCCGCACCCAGTATCTATAATCGATGCTATATACCCACCATGAGTTATGCCGGCTCTGTTAAGATGGTTTTTTTTTATTTTGGTTTTAAATTCATATTTAGTTTTTGAGATATCTCTTAGTAGCAAACCACCATTGTGTCTCATGAAACCTTTTTTAACGCTAATTTGTTTAAATTTTTTCATTAAATTATTAAAGTTATTAAAAATAATATTATTAACACTATTACAAAAAAATAAATTACAGATTTTTGCAAAGATATTTTCATTTTTCCTTCTTTTTGGTGCGCCTGCTAGGAGTCGAACCCAGAACCTCCTGGTCCGTAGCCAAGCGCTCTATCCAATTGAGCTACAGGCGCTAAATATAATCTATTCTTTTAACATTTATTATTAATTTTACTAAATTTTAATAATGGTCAAAAATATACATCTATTAAAAGTAAATAATATATATATATACAAATAGCGAAATGAGTGAAAAATTACTAGTTCCAGATATTGGAGATTTTGAAGAAGTAGAAATCATAGAAATTCTTGTAAAAGAAGGAGATAAAATCTCTAAAAATGACCCTGTAATAACTTTAGAAAGTGATAAATCAAGTGTTGAAGTACCATCTGCTTTTGAGGGTGTTGTAGATAGTATTAACATAAAGATTGGTGATAAAGTTTCTGAAGGAGATTTGATACTAACATTATCCTCTGAGAATGGAACTAAGCAAAAACAAGAAACTGTTGAAAAGATACCACCTGCAACGGAAAAAATAATTGCCGAAGCGGAAAATTCTAATGGATATAATAATTCTGAATTAGATACGAGTGCACATAAAGAGATCAAAGTAGAAAATACACAAGTAGAAGAACATACTGAAAGATTAGAAATAGTTGAAAATAATAATGATATTGATCCTCAAGAGACAAAAGAATGGTTAGAATCTTTGTCTGCTGTAGTACATTCTGAAGGACCTGAGAGAGCTCATTTTTTAATTAAACAATTAATTGATCAGGCATATAAAGAGGGATCAAATATACCCTATACTCAAAATACACCATACATAAACACTATACCAGCAGATGAAGAGATGAAATCTCCAGGCGATCAAAATATCGAAAGAAAAATCAGAGCACTAATTCGATGGAATTCAGCAGTGATGGTTGTCAGAGCAAACATGAGAGATCCTTCATTAGGAGGTCACATTGGAACATTTGCTTCAGCAGCAACCCTTTATGATATAGGAATGAATCATTTTTGGAGAGCTAAAAGTAATAAATTTGGTGGAGATTTAATTTATTTCCAAGGACATTCAGCGCCAGGTATTTACGCTAGAGCTTTTTTGGAAGGAAGACTTGACGAGAAGCAATTAGATAGATTCAGACAGGAAGTTTACCCAGGAGGTTTGTCATCTTATCCTCATCCATGGCTGATGCCTAAGTTTTGGCAGTTTCCAACTGTTTCCATGGGTCTTGGACCAATGATGGCTACCTATCAGGCAAGATTTATGAAATATCTTATTAATAGAAAATTAATAAAAGATGAGAATAGAAAAGTTTGGTCCTTCTTAGGAGATGGTGAAATAGACGAGCCAGAAGCTCTAGGATCTATTGGTTTAGCAGCAAGAGAAAAGTTAGATAACTTGATTTATGTTGTGAACTGCAACCTACAAAGATTAGATGGTCCAGTAAGAGGCAATGGTAAAATTATTCAAGAATTAGAAGGAATTTTTAGAGGAGCTGGATGGAATGTAATAAAAGTCATTTGGGGATCATATTGGGATCCTTTACTCGCAAATGATAAATCAGGTTTACTTGTAAAAAGAATGAACGAAGCAGTTGATGGAGAATACCAAGCCTTTAAAGCAAAAGGTGGTTTATATGTTAGAGATAACTTCTTTGGGAAATACCCTGAACTTAAAAATCTAGTTGCAAGTTATACGGATAGCGATATTTGGAAATTAAATAGAGGCGGTCACGACCCGCATAAAGTTTATGCTGCTTATCATAAAGCTATTAATACAAAAGACAGACCAACAGTCATATTAGCTAAAACAATTAAAGGATACGGTATGGGAAAATCTGGTGAAAGTATAAATACAACCCATCAGCAAAAAAAATTAGGTGTAGATGATTTGCTATATTATAGAGATAGATTTGACGTTCCATTAACAGATGAACAAGTCAAAAATATAGAATACTTTAGACCTGATGAAAATTCAGAGGAAATAAAATACTTAAAAAAAAGAAGATTGGCTTTAGGAGGATATATTCCTGAGAGATCGTCTTTTTCGAAACCAATCAAAACACCAAGTAATGATATTTTTGACTTTATGAAAAAATCAACCGGTGAAAAAGAAATGTCAACTACTATGGCACTTGTTAGGATGTTGACGAATTTGCTAAGAGATAAAAATGTTGCTCCAAGACTTGTTCCAATAATCCCTGATGAAGCAAGAACATTTGGTATGGAAGGTTTTTTCCAAAAAATAGGTATATATGCGCATGAAGGTCAAAAATATGAGCCAGAGGACTCAGCTCAATTAAGCTCTTACAAGGAAGAGAAAAGTGGTCAAGTTTTAGAGGAAGGAATAAATGAGGCTGGATCCATGGCATCATGGATAGCTGCAGGAACATCGTATTCAAACCACGATATTGAAATGATACCAATTTATCTTTTTTACTCTATGTTTGGTTTTCAAAGAACTGGAGATTTTGCTTGGGCGGCTGGAGATAGTCAAACAAGAGGATTTCTAATTGGAGCTACAGCTGGAAGAACAACTTTGGCTGGAGAAGGTCTTCAACATCAAGATGGTCACAGTCATTTATTGGCATCAACAATTCCAAATTGTGTTTCTTATGATCCAACCTTTCATTATGAATTAGCTACAATTTTTAAAGAAGGTTTAAGAAGAATGCATGAAAAACATGAAAATATTTTTTACTACATTACAACAATGAATGAAAATTATTCTCATCCAGAGATGCCCAAAGATTGTGAAGAAGGCATATTAAAAGGGATGTATAAAATAAAAGATTTCAGTAAGAATAAAAAGAATAAGATTCAATTGTTGGGTTCAGGAACAATTTTAAGAGAGATGATGGAGGCAGCAGAAATTTTACAAAATGAATATCAAGTAGATAGTGAAGTGTGGAGTGTTACCAGCTTTAATGAATTAAGAAGAGATGGACTTGAAACAGAAAGGTACAATTTGCTTAATCCAGGAGGAGAGAAAAAAATCTCTTACGTTGAAAAATGCCTTGGAAAAACCGAAGGTCCTATTTTAGCAGCTTCAGATTACATGAGAATGAATTCTGACCAAATTAGACCTTACATAAATAAAAGTTTTTATTCATTGGGTACAGATGGATTTGGTAGAAGTGATACAAGAAAAAATCTAAGAAAATTTTTTGAAGTCGATAAAGAGCATATAGTTGCATATGGCTTAAGTATTTTATCTAATGAACAATTAATTGCTTCTAAAAATGCGGTAGATGCAATTAAAAAATATAAAATTGATAAAGATAAGCCTATGCCCACAAAATTATAATGAGCGAGAAAGAAGTATTAGTTCCTAACATTGGTGATTTTAAAGATGTTGAAGTAATTGAGGTATTAATAGAGGCAGGATCAAATATTAATAAAGATGATCCGATAATTACAATAGAAAGCGATAAATCAAGTGTTGAGATCCCAAGCCCATACTCAGGTAGTGTTAAAAAAGTTAATTTAAAAGTTGGTGATAAGGTTTCAGAGGGTTCATCAATACTAATAATTGGTTCAGAAGAAGAAAAGCCATATGAGCAAATTGAAGAAGGGGTCAAAGAGATTAAAGAAGAAACTATTATACAAAAACCACCCGAAAAAGTAATTTCAAAACCAAAAGAAATATTAAAAAATAATAGAGTTAGTGTATTCAAATCAAGTAAAGTGCTTGCTAGCCCAAAAACTAGAAAATTTGCAAGAGAACTTGGTGTTGATATTAATAATATTACTGGATCACAAAGATCAGGAAGAATTATAGAGGAGGATATAAAAAAATTCGTATCTTCTAATTTTAATAAACCTCAAGAAGAAAAGAAGGCTTCATCTATAAAGCCCTCAGAATATGATCACGCTGATTTTGGAGATGTAGAAATTCAAGATATACCAAGAATTAAAAGAATTGCTGCTCCACATTTATCAAATTCTTGGCAAACAATACCGCATGTTACTAGTTGTGATGAAGCAGATATTACTGAGTTAGAAGAATTTAGACAAAATTTGACTGATACTTTTACTGGAGAAAAAAAGAAAATTACTCCATTGGCATTTATTATAAAGGCAGTTGTGGAAGCTTTGAAAGTTTTTCCAAGATTTAATAGTTCTATTGACAATATTGAAAATGGAAAAATAACATTAAAAAAATACTTCCATGTAGGAATTGCAGTTGATACTCCCAATGGTTTAATGGTGCCAAAAATAAGAAATGCTAATCAAAAGAATATAGATCAAATAAGCAAGGATCTAAAAAAAGTTAGTGATGATTGCCGAAATTTGAAGATAGATAAAAAAGAGTTTTATGGAGGATCCATAACTATAACAAGCCTAGGTGGCATTGGAGGAACTTATTTTACTCCTATAATAAATTATCCTGAGGTTGCTATTTTAGGAATTGGAAGGACTTATATTAAACCTGTTTATATTGATGGACAATTTAAACCTAGAACAATGTTGCCTTTATCTCTCTCTTACGATCATAGAATTATTGACGGTGCTGAGGGTTCAAGATTTAATAATGAATTAAAAAATAACCTTGGTAAAAACTTTGCCTACAAATTAGCTAAGCAATGATTAAAAATTTTAAACTTTTAAATAATAAAACTGTATTTTACTTTAATGACAATAAGTTTGAAACATTTCCTAATATTTGGTTAAGAGATCATGTTAAAAATAAAGAAAACTGGGATTTTAAAACCAATCAAAGAATAACTTATACCGCAAATTTAGACATTAATATCAAAGTTAAAAAAGCAAAATTATTAAAAAAAGGGAAATTTATTGAAATATTATGGTCTGATGAAAATAAACCAACTAAATATTCATATGAATTTTTAAAAAAAAATTCTTTAAAAAAAGAAGAAACTAAAAGTGATAATCAATTTTGGAAAGATAAAGACATAAAAAATCAAATTTTCATTAACTATAAACAATTAAAAACTAAAGTTGGATTTAAAAATTTATTAAAAAAAATCCATATATATGGTTTTGCAGTCGTAAGAAATTGTTCAAAGAATTTAAAATCTGTAGAATATATAGCTAAAAAAATAGGTTATGTCAGAAATTCAATTTTCGGAGGATTGTGGACTTTTGAATCAAATAATAAAAAAGCAGACAGTGCATATTCAAACCAAGAACTGAGACCACATACAGACTCTACATATAGTAATGATGCTCCAGGTTTACAATTACTGCTTTGTTGTAAGTATGATGCTAAAGGTGGAGATTCTATAATGGTAGATGGATTTAAATTGGCAAATGAAATGAAACAAAAATATAAAAAACATTTTAAAACTTTAACAAATACAAAAGTTAAAGGTTCTTATATTGGCGATGGTGTTCGCCTTGAAGCAAAAAGACCAATAATAAAATTAAATGAAAAAAATAATTTTGATCAAATTAGTTTTAACAATTACGATAGAGCACCTTTTAGAGAAACTAATCAGAAAACAATTAATTTTTACAAAGCAATTAAAGTATTTGATACGATGGCAAACCAAAAGCAATATCAGTGGAGGCATATTTTAAAACCTGGTGAATTACTAATTTTTAATAATTGGAGAGTAATGCATGGTAGAGGTGCATTTTCAGGTATAAGAAAAATGGCTGGTTGCTATATCAATAAAGAAGATTTTGATAGCTGTTGTAGAATGAATAATATTATCTAAATTTAATTAAATTAATGTCCAAAACTACATCGCTTATATGCGCTTTGATAACAACATTTATTTGGGGCACTGCTTTCATTGCTCAAGACACAGGCATGGACAATATTGGCCCATTAACATTCAATGCATCTAGATTTTTTGTTGGTTTTCTTACAGTCCTGCCAATTGCTTTAATTTTAGAGAGAAAAAAAATTAATTATGAAATCAATTCTAATAAAAAATTATTTTTAAAATATCTATTTTTAATGGGTATATCATTATTTTTGGGTACCTACTTGCAGCAAGCCGCATTACAATATACGAATATAGCTAATGCAGCTTTCTTTACAGTTTTTTACGTTCCGTTAGTTCCAATTTTATTATTTTTTATTTATTCTATTAAAGTCCATTGGAGCCTTTGGCCTTCAATAGGTTTATGTATAATAGGTGTTTACCTATTAAGTGATTTTTCAAACTCAGAAATTATGATAGGTGATGCTTTGGTTATTCTATGCTCACTATTTTGGGCTTTACATATAATTTTCGCTGGAAAATTTATGGAGAAGTTTAATATACCAATTTTTTATGCAGCATTACAAGCTGCTCTTGTTTTTGGTTTATCTCTTATATTTGCTTTTATTTTAGAGGAAGTAGTTATTACAAAAATTTTAACTGAGTATAGTTCAATATTATATGCAGGCGTTTTATCCGGAGGAATTGCTTTTACTTTACAAATGTTTGCACAAAAAAATATTGAAGAAGCTCCAGCAGCAATAATTTACTCTCTTGAAGGTGTATTTGCAACAGTTGCTGGATGGATTATTTTAAATCAAGTTCTTAACATAAATAATATTATAGGATGTGTATTAATTCTTATTGCCGTAATATTTTCCCAAATTGCTCCAACGTCCAAAAAATCATAAGTAAATAATTGAAAAAAGAATAATACTTAAAACTATTCTATAAATAACAAAAAAACTCAAACTAAACATTTTAACATAAATAAGAAAATATTTAATTGTAAAATAAGAAAATAAAAATGAAGCTGAAGTAGAAAAAATAAATATAGCATCAAAATTTATTTGATCATCAATAACATCTTTAAAACCCAAAACACTTGCACCTGCTAAAGCTGGAATAGACAAATAAAAAGCTATCTTTGATGATTCAACTCTGTCAAATTTTAAAAATCTTGAAGCTGTAATTACTATACCTGATCTACTGACTCCTGGAATAATAGCTAAAATCTGAAATAACCCTATGATAATAATACTTTTAATATTTAATTCTGAAGAAATTTTATTTTTCAATTCAAACTTATCTGAAAAATATAATAAAATTCCAAAAATCAAAGTTGTCCAAGCAACAACTTTTAAGTTTCTAAATTGATCAATTAAATTTGTGGAGTAAAAAATATAACCAACAATAACTAAAGGTATAGACCCAAGAATTATTAGTATAAATATATTTTTATTATTAATGATATTTATTAACTCTTTTCTAAAAAATAAAATAATTGCCAACAAAGAACCTAAATGAAGACTAATATCTAATTGTAGGTTGCTAACATTGAAGTCACTCAATCTTGATATAATTATAAGATGTGCAGACGAGCTTATTGGAATAAACTCAGATATTCCCTGAATAATTGATAAAATTAGCGTCTCTACATATTTTGAAATCATTAGATCCAATACTTCATAATGAAATTGTAACCAAATTAAAGCAATTACATATTTGCATATCATCTATGCATAATAAGAAAAAACCGCTGATTTACTTAAGTTCTGCGAAATATTAGTCAATATTTATGACCTTGTAATTGTTTATTATTAAATTTTTATCGTATATACAGCGTCCACCATGTCAGAAAAAATGCTTAAGTTTGTTGATATAGGTCAACAAAATCCACCTAAAAGAGATATATCAGACCGAAAAGAGGATTTTGATGAAATATATCAAGAATTTCTAAAAGATAGAGCTGTTCAGCAGTCAAGCAGATGTTCCCAATGTGGAGTACCATTTTGCCAAGTTCATTGTCCATTAAGTAACAATATACCAGATTGGCTTAAACTAACTGCTGAGGGAAGATATGAGGAAGCTTATCAACTATCACAAAGCACAAACAACATGCCAGAAGTTTGTGGAAGAATTTGCCCCCAGGATAGGCTGTGTGAAGGAAATTGTGTAATAGAGCAATCGGGTCATGGAACAGTAACTATTGGATCAATAGAAAAATATATCACAGAGAAAGCTTGGGAAAATGGTTGGGTTAAACCAATAGAAATAAATAGTGAAAAAAATGAGAGTATAGGAATTATAGGTTCTGGTCCTGCCGGACTTGCTTGTGGAGAACAACTCAGAAAAAAAGGATACAAGGTAACTATATATGATCGTTATGACAGAGCTGGAGGGCTACTAATATATGGTATCCCAGGATTTAAATTAGAAAAGCATGTTGTTCAAAGAAGAATAAAACTTTTGGAAGAAAGCGGAATTAAATTTGTCTTAAACTTTGAAGTTGGAAAAGATTCCAGCTTGACGGAGTTAAGAGAAAAACATGATGCAATTTTAATAGCCACAGGAGTTTATAAAGCTAGAGAAGTTAGTCTACCTGGTAACGATTTGAGTAATATTTTCCCTGCAATGGAATTTTTGACGGCATCAAATAAAAAAGGACTAGGTGATAAAGTTGAATTGTTTGATAATGGAACTTTAAATGCTGAAGGCAAAGATGTTGTAGTAATTGGAGGTGGTGATACAGCAATGGACTGCTTAAGAACTTCGGTAAGACAGAATGCTAAATCTGTAAAATGTTTATATAGAAGAGATAGAGAAAATATGCCAGGATCAGCAAGAGAAGTTGGCAATGCAGAAGAAGAAGGTGTTGAATTTATTTGGTTAACAAGCCCTAAAGAGTTTAAAGGAACAAATAAAATCGAAAGTGTAGTTGTTAATAAAATGAAATTGGGTGAGCCAGATGATAGTGGTAGAAGAAAACCAGTTGTGGAAGAAAATTCAGATTTTGAAATTAAAGCCGATCTTGTAATCAAAGCACTCGGATTTGATCCAGAAGATCTTCCAAAATTATTTAATGAAGAAAAATTACAGGTATCAAGATGGGGAACAATAAAAGCAGATTTTGATACTATGGAAACTAGTATAGAGGGAGTTTTTGCAGCCGGAGATATAGTTCGAGGAGCATCTTTAGTGGTTTGGGGCATTAAAGACGGAAGAGATGCGGCAACATCAATTGATAATTATTTGCAAAGTAAACAAAAACTTAGAGTTGCCTAATGAAGTTAAGAAATAAAAATTTAAAAATTTTAAAAAGTAATCATGTTTACTCGGAAGAGATGGAACATGATGCATGTGGTGTGGGTTTAGTAGCATCCACCGAAGGTCTAAAATCAAGAAAAGTAGTAGAATATGGAATCGATGCTCTAAAAGCTGTTTGGCATAGGGGTGCAATCGATGCCGATGGAAAAACAGGAGATGGTGCTGGTATCCATATTGAAATTCCTAAAGATTTCTTTGAGGAAAAAATTGAAGTCACTGGTCATAAACACGATAATTCTGAACTATGTGTGGGTATGATTTTCTTACCAAGAAATGATTATAGTGCCCAAGAGCAATGCAGAACTATAGTTGAAAGCGAACTAACAAAGAGAAATTTTAGTATTTATGGCTGGAGACAAGTTCCCGTTGATCCTTCTGTCTTAGGAGAAAAAGCTGAACAAACAAGACCTGAAATTACTCAAGTATTATTCACATACAATGACAAAAAAGTTGTCAATAAGCATCTGGAGCAAAAATTGTATGAAACTAGAAGAGTAATTGAAAAAGAAGCACTCAATAATCAATTAAATAATTTTTATATATGTTCATTTAGTTCTAAATCTATCATTTACAAAGGTATGTTTTTAGCAGAAGCTTTGTCAGATTTTTATACTGACTTAAAAGATGAAAGATTTATTTCTAGGTATGCAATATTTCACCAAAGATTTTCAACTAATACTGCGCCAAGTTGGGACTTAGCTCAACCATTTAGATCTATAGCGCATAATGGTGAGATAAATACTCTTAAAGGAAATGTTAATTGGATGAAGGTCCACGAAGAAGAGATGTTCAGTCCAGTTTTCGAAGATATAGAGAATCTTAAGCCTGTAATACCAGCTGGAAATTCTGACTCTGCATCATTAGATAATGTTTTTGAGTTATTAAATATTTCTGGACAGCCTGCTCCTCTAGCAAAATTAATGTTAATACCAGACGCTTGGTCAAAAAAAAATAAGGTATTAAAAAAAGACCATCAACAACTATTCAATTTTTTAAATAGTACAATGGAGCCTTGGGATGGGCCGGCTGCTATAGCTGCAACAGATAATGAATGGGTAATTGTTGCAACCGACAGAAATGGATTAAGACCTCTTAGATATACAGTGACAAGAGATAAACTTCTTTTTGCAGGGAGTGAAACAGGAATGATAGACTTAAATGAGAAAAAAATTGTATCTAAAGGAAGATTAGGACCTGGAGAAATATTAGGAGTAAGAATAGAAAAAGGCAAAGTATATTCAAATGATGAAATAAAAAACTACCTTTCAAAAGAATATAAGCATTACAACAATCAGATTATTGATCTTGATAAAAAATTAGAGGCAGAAACTGAAAAAGTAGAGTTAGACGGCCAAAGTTTGAGAAATTTTCAACATTGTTTTGGATATAGCATAGAAGATTTAGAATTAATTCTTCATCCAATGGCAGAAGATGCTAAAGAAGCAACAGGCTCAATGGGTGATGATACGCCTTTAGCAGTTTTATCTGACAAATATAGACCACTATATCATTACTTTAGACAAAACTTTAGTCAGGTTACAAATCCACCAATTGACTCTCTAAGAGAAAATAAAGTTATGAGTTTAAAGACAAGATTTGGGAATCTTGGCAATATTTTAGATTTTAGTAAATTAACTAAAGACAATATTTATGTCTTAAATAGTCCGATATTATCAAATGCACAATTTGAAAAATTTTTAAAATTCTTTGGAAATAATAATAAAGTTTTAGATTGTACATTCAGTAAAGATGATGATTTAGAGACATCAATAAATTTACTCAAAGTTAAATCAGAACAAGCTGTTAGAGAGGGAATTAAACAAATAATATTATCAGATAAAAATATTTCAGAAAATAGAATGCCAATGCCAATGCTTTTATGTATTGGGGCAATAAATACGCACTTAGTTAAATTAGGTCTAAGAGGTTATGTTTCTATTAATGTTCAAACTGGAGATGCTTTAGATACACACTCTTTTGCTACATTAATTGGTGTTGGTGCTACTACAGTGAACCCTTATCTAGCATTTGATAGCTTATATCAAAGACATTCTAAGAAATTGTTTGGAAACTTCACTTTTGATGAATGTGTTTCAAGATACATTAAATCAGTCAATCTTGGTCTTCTTAAAATAATGTCTAAAATGGGAATTTCTGTTTTAAGTTCTTATAGAGGCGGATGTAATTTTGAAACTGTGGGACTAAGCAGAACAATTGTGAAAGATTACTTTCCTGGAATGTTATCAAAGATCTCTGGAATAGGTTTAAAAGGAATAGAAAAGAAAATTAGAACTATACACAAAGAAGCATTTTTCGATAATTCAAATATTCTACCTATTGGAGGTATTTACAGATATAGAAAAAATGGTGAAACACATCAGTATCAAGGCAAACTAATTCATTTACTGCAAACTGCGGTTGGACAAGGATCTTACGAAATATATAAAAAATACACAAAAGGTATTTATAATCTAAATCCAATAAGTTTAAGAGATTTAGTAGATTTTAAATCTAAAAATCCTATTGATATATCTAATGTTGAGCCTGCGTCTAATATACTAAAAAGATTTGGAAGCGGGAGTATGTCTCATGGAGCTTTATCAAAAGAAGCACATGAAACTCTTGCTGTTGGTATGAATAGAATTAAAGGCGCATCTTGTAGTGGTGAGGGTGGAGAAGATGAAAAAAGATTTAAGATTATGGAGAATGGAGATAGCGCAAATTCAAGAGTTAAACAAATTGCATCAGCTAGATTTGGAGTAACCATTAACTACCTAAATAATTGTAATGAGATTGAAATCAAAATTGCACAGGGCGCAAAACCGGGTGAAGGTGGACAATTACCCGGTTTTAAAGTCACAGATGAAATTGCGAGATTGAGACACTCAACGCCTGGAGTTACATTAATATCACCTCCACCACATCATGATATTTACTCAATAGAAGATCTGGCTCAATTAATTTATGATTTAAAACAAATAAATCCTAAGGCTAGAGTTGGAGTTAAATTAGTTGCTTCCTCAGGAATTGGAACAATAGCTGCTGGGGTTGCAAAAGCTAAAGCAGACATAATTTTAATCTCGGGGCACTCAGGAGGTACAGGAGCCACTCCACAGACAAGCGTTAAATATGTTGGAGTTCCTTGGGAGATGGGATTAACAGAAGCAAATCAGGTATTGACTTTAAATAACTTGAGACATCAAGTGACGCTTAGAACTGACGGTGGAATAAAAACAGGAAGAGATGTTGTAATCGCAGCCATGATGGGAGCAGAAGAATTTGGCGTAGCAACGACTGCTTTAGTCGCAATGGGATGTATAATGGTAAGACAATGTCATTCAAATACATGTCCAGTGGGTGTTTGCACACAAGATGATAAATTAAGAGAGAAATTTACAGGAACTCCTGAAAAAGTAGTAAACCTTTTTACATTTATAGCAGAGGAAGTAAGAGAAATACTTGCTGATCTTGGTTTCAAATCTTTAAATGAAGTAATTGGAAGAACTGACTTACTAAGGCAAGTAAGCAAAGGATCACCAAACTTGGATGATCTAGACTTAAATCCTCTTTTTGTTCAGGCAGATCCTGGAAAAAATAAAAGATATTGTGAGAAACCTGAAATTAATTCTGTTCCAGATACTTTAGATCAAAAATTATGGCCAGAAATAAAAGACAAAATAGATAAAAAAGAAAAAATAAATCAAGAATTTGAAATTCAAAATACTGATAGAGCAGTTGGTACTAGAATTTCTTATCATTTGTACAAAAAATTTGGAAATAACAATCTTAATGAAAATTCGATCGAATTAAATTTTAAAGGTTCAGCAGGCCAATCCTTTGGTGCTTTTGCTATTAAAGGATTGAAACTAATTTTAAAAGGGGATGCAAATGATTATGTTGCCAAAGGATTATCAGGTGGAACTATTGTGATTAAATTACAAGATGAAAGCAACCTTGTTTCAAATGAAAATACTATTATTGGAAATACTGTTTTGTATGGAGCTACTTCAGGAAAATTATTAGCTGCAGGACAAGCAGGAGAGAGATTTGCTGTTAGAAATTCAGGTGCAACTGCAGTAGTAGAAGGTTGTGATTCAAATGGTTGTGAATACATGACAGGCGGAAACATTATTATATTAGGAGATATTGGCGATAATTTCGGAGCTGGCATGACAGGAGGTATGGCGTTTATTTATGACCCTGAAAATCAATTTGATAAAAAAGTAAATCCTGAAAGTGTTGTTTGGCAAACTCCAGAAACTAAATTTTGGATTGAGCATCTAAGGAAATTAATTCAAGAGCATGGGATAGAAACAAATTCAACAATCTCGAAAAAAATTGTTGAGAATTTTGAAAATGAAATAAATAATTTCGTCCAAGTTTGTCCAAAAGAAATGTTAGATAAGTTAGAAAATCCTATATCAAACAAAAAATTAGTCGGTCAAGCTAGTTAGTATTTTTAATAATATTATCTAACTCTTTACAAATAATATTTAGATTTTTTTTTGACGAGAGACTATGGTCACCCTTCTTAATTATATTTAATTTTTTTTTTGCTTTGCTGAAGATTTTTAAAACTTCTCTTGAGTATTTAATTGGTACAACTTCATCTTTTTGACCATGGACCATAGTAACAGGTATTTTCATTAGAATTTTAACATTCAAAACTTTATTTTGTTTTTTTCTTCCATCTTTAATTAATTGATTAGTTATGAGATACTCATAACCACCATTTTTAATTTTGCTAATACCTTTTTTGATAATTTCACTCTTTGTCTTTTTTGAAAATTTTTTCCACATTATTCTTGTTAAAAATTCTGGAGCAGATCCAATTCCCATAAAGCCTTTAATCTGTTTCTTAATTGATTTAAATAATAATAAAGAAATCCATGCACCCATACTAGAACCTATTAAAATTATATCATTTTTTTTAACTATGTTCTTAATAGTCTGTTTTGCATCATTTGCCCAAGTGGAAATATTCCCTTTTGTAAATTCACCTGAAGATTTTCCGTATCCAGAATATTCTAGTGCCAAAAAACCCAATTTATTTTTTTTAGCATAGTTTAAAAATCTTTTAGGTTTATCTCCTTCTATATCGGATGCAAAACCTGGTAAAAATATAATATAAAGATTTTTCTTATAATAATTGCTTATATATCTTAGTTTTTTTGTTTTAGAAATTTTTAGAAATTTAAATTTTTTCATATAAAGTATTAAAATTGATTTGAAATATTATAATTCTACCATATGCATCCAAAATTGAAAGTTCTACAAGTTATACCAAAACTTGGATACGGTGGCGCAGAAACAGGTTGTTATGATATCGCACACTATCTACATGAAAATGATTGTAAATCTTTTTTAATTTGCAACGGTGGTGCATTAACAAAGTTTATAGATAAAAAAAAAGTTAAATATATAAGGTTACCTGTTAATTCCAAAAACCCCATTTTGGTTTTTTTTAATTCAATAATTATTTCTTTAATAATTTTATTTTATGGAATTAATATTGTCCACGCGAGAAGTAGAGCACCTGCATGGTCTTGTTTGCTAGCTACCAAAATCACACGACGTAAATTTGTAACTACATTTCATGGAACATATAATTTTAAAAGTAAATTAAAAAAATTATATAATTCTGTAATGTTGAGATCAGATTTAATTATTGCTGGGTCTAATTTTATATTTTCACATATTAAAGAAAACTACTCTGAATACCTTAATGATAAAAAAAAATTCTTGGTGATATTTAGAGGCATTAATACTGACTATTTTGATCCATCAACTACTATAGAAACAGAGGAAGATGAATTATTTAAATCATGGGGACTTAAAATTGAAAGAAAAACTGTTCTATTGCCTGGAAGATTAACAGAATGGAAAGGCCAAGAAATGTTTTTAGATGCTATTAATAAAGTAAATATTAATTTAGGACACGAGGTATTTAATGTAATTATTCTTGGGAGCGATCAAGGAAGAGAACTTTACAAAAAGAAACTTATTAGGTTAGTTGAACAGTACAGATTAACTAACCAAGTAAAATTTATAGATCATTGTAAAAATATGCCTCTAGCTTACAAAGTTTCAGACATCATAGTTTCTTCATCTATAGAACCAGAAGCCTTTGGAAGAATATCTGTTGAGGCTCAGGCAATGAAAAAACCAATTGTTGCAAGTAATATTGGGGGATCAAAAGAGACTATAAATGAAAATAAAACAGGATTTTTATTTGAAGCAAATAACTCTGACGATCTTTCAAAAAAATTAATAGAAATTATGAATTTAGATGAACAGACTATCAATCAAATGGGCATAGAAGGTAGAAAAAATGTCGTTTCAAAATTTAATGTTGAAAAAATGTGTTTTTCTACTTATTCAGAGTATAAAAAATTAATAAACTAATGCCAAATATTATATTACCTGATGGAAAAAAATTAAACTTTGAAAAAAGTATAACAGGCACAGAGGTTGCTGAAAAAATTAGCAAGTCTTTAGGTAAGCAAGCTTTGGTGATGAGCATAAACGGTGAGCTTAAAGATTTATATACTGTTATTGATCAAGATTGTTCTATTGAAATATTTACAGCTAAAGATCCTGAGGGTTTAGAAGTCATTAGACATGACACTGCACATATAATGGCTATGGCCGTTCAAGAACTATATCCAGGCACACAGGTAACAATTGGGCCAGTTATAGAAAATGGATTTTACTATGATTTTGCAAGAAAAGAGCCTTTTACTAGCGATGATTTAAAAAAGATTGAAAAAAAAATGTCAGAGATAATAGATAAAGATGTAAAAACAAGAAAAGAAGTTTGGGAGAGAGATAAAGCAATAAGTCATTTTAAAAAAATTGGAGAAAAATACAAAGCTGAAATAATTGAGAGCATTCCTAAAAACGAAGAACTTACGGTTTATCATCATGGCGAAACATGGCATGATTTATGTAGGGGTCCACATTTAGTATCTTCTGGTAAAATAGGTAAGGCTTTTAAACTGACAAAAGTATCTGGAGCTTATTGGCGTGGTGACTCTAATAATGAAATGCTTCAAAGAATATATGGTACTGGGTGGGCAACTCAAAAAGAATTAGACCTTTATCTTCAGAGAATTGAGGAAGCAGAAAAAAGAGATCATAGAAAAATTGGAAAAGAGATGGATTTATTTCATTTTAGAGAAGAAAGTCCTGGATCTGTGTTTTGGCACCAGAAAGGATGGAATTTGTTCCAAAAATTAGTTTCATATATGAGAATGAAACAAGATCACGATGGTTACAAAGAGATAAATACGCCAGAAATACTTGATAGATCTTTGTGGGAAAAATCTGGCCACTGGGAAAAATTTGGAGCTAATATGTATACTTCAACTACACCAGATGAAAAAGTATTTGCAATTAAACCCATGAATTGTCCTGGGTGCGTTCAAGTGTTTAATCAAGGACTTAAAAGTTATAGAGACTTACCTTTAAAGATGTCAGAATTCGGAAAAGTTCATAGATATGAACCTTCAGGTGCATTGCATGGATTATTACGTGTAAGAGCCTTTACTCAAGATGATGCACATATTTTTTGTACAGAAGAACAAATTACCGAAGAATGTTTGAGTGTTACAAATTTAATTTTAGAAATTTATAAAGATCTTGGTTTTGAAGATGTTATTTTAAAATATTCAGATAGACCAGATTTAAGAGTTGGTGACGATAAAGTTTGGGATAAATCAGAGGCTGCATTGTTAGAGGCAATCAAAGCGACAAAGCTAGAGTACTCAATTAATAAAGGTGAGGGCGCATTTTATGGACCAAAAATTGAATTTGTTTTAAGAGATGCAATAGGTAGAGATTGGCAGTGTGGAACCTTGCAAGTAGATTTAAATTTACCAGGCAGATTAGGAGCTTCTTTTGTTGATAAAGATGGAACTAAAAAAGTACCTGTAATGTTACACAGAGCATTATTTGGATCTTTAGAAAGGTTTATAGGTATCCTTATAGAGAATTATGCAGGCAAGCTGCCATTTTGGATATCACCTTTACAGGCAGTAGTTATTCCAATCTCTAGTGATTTTGATGAATATGCTAAAAGTGTAGCTAAGGAATTAAAACGGATTGGTTTGATTGTCGAGGTGGATCTTAAAAATCACAATTTAAATTATAAAATAAGAGATCATTCTTTAACAAAAGTACCAATGTTATTGATTTGTGGAAAAAAAGAAGTTGACTCCAACAGTGTAACTATTAGAAGATTGGATTCTAATAAACAAGAAAATATGGCTTTGAAAGAATTTATAAAAAAATACTCCGATCTAAATAAAGCCCCTTCAATATAAGTGGCAGATTTTAAACAAAATTATTTTCAAAAAAGAACTAAAGCAAGAGGCCCAAGGTCTAACAACAGGATTACATCAAATGAAGTTCAAGTTATTGCAAGTGATGGAGAAAATTTAGGAATTTTAAATTTAAATGAAGCTATCAATAAAGCAAAAAATGAAGGTTTAGATTTAATTGAAATTGCTCCGAATGCAAAACCCCCTGTCTGTAAAATTATGGACATGGGTAAATATAAATACGACGCACAAAAAAAAGCTAACAAAGCAAAAAAAAAACAAAAGAAAATTGAATTAAAAGAAATAAAATTAAGGCCAGTTACAGAAGTTCATGACTACACTTTCAAAATTAAAAATGCTCAGAAATTTTTGGCAAAAGGCGATAAAGTCAAATTTACAATAAGGTTCAAAGGGAGAGAGTTACAACATTCAAACCTTGGCAATGAATTAATGGATAAAATTAAGGCAGATATGGAGACTATTGGGAGAGTAGAGCTTCAGCCAAAATTTGATGGAAAGCAAATGATAATGGTAATCCAGCCTTTATAAGCCATATTTCTAGTTGTAAATTTAATTTAATATTTGTATAACCCCGAAAATTATGCCCAAGTTAAAAACAAAAAGTTCAGCTAAAAAAAGATTTAAAATCTCAGCTAAAGGTAAGGTTATTACCCCACAGGCTGGAAAAAGACACGGCATGATTAAAAGAACGAATTCACAAATTAGAAAACAAAGAGGCACAACTGTTTTATCCAAACAAGATGGTAAGATAGTAAAATCTTATATGCCTTACAGCTTAAGAGGATAAAATGGCAAGAGTTAAAAGAGGAGTTACTAGCAGAGCTAAACATAAAAAAGTTTTAAAAGCTGTTAAAGGTCAGTGGGGAAGAAGAAAAAATACAATAAGAGTTGCAAGACAAGCAATGGAAAAAGCTATGCAGTATGCTTATAGAGATAGAAGAAATAAAAAAAGGGATTTCAAATCACTGTGGATACAAAGAATTAATGCTGGTGTCAGATCCGAAGGTATAACATATTCAAAGTTTATTAATGGTTTAAGCAAATCAGGAATTAAATTAGATAGAAAAATTCTTGCAGAAATTGCTTACGATAACCCCGAAGCATTCAAAACTATAGTCAAAAGGGCCCAGGCAGCATTAAATTAATCAAGACTATTGTTTTTCTTCCTTTAACAAATATTCTATTAAAATGTCTGATATTAAAAAAATAAAAGATGATTATATCGATAAGCTTAATACAGAAAATAACATTGAAAAAGTAAATAACATCAAATCTGAACTATTTGGAAAAAATGGAATTATATCGAACGAATTTAAAAAATTAGGTTCGATTTCTGTAGAGGAAAGAAAAAAATTAGCCTCAGATTTAAATAATATTAAAGATGAACTTCAAAATAAAATATCAATCAAAATTCAAGAAATTGAAACTAAAGAAATTAATTTAAAGCTTGAGAAAGAAAAAATTGATGTAACTCTTCCAGAAAGAAATATTGAAATCGGTAAAATTCATCCAGTCTCTCAGGTAATAGATGAAATCTCATCTATATTTTCTGAAATAGGATTTAGTGTTGAGGAAGGCCCAGATGTAGAAAATGAATATAATAATTTTACAGCATTAAATACACCAGACAACCATCCAGCTAGAGATATGCATGATACTTTTTATCTTGATAATAATAAGGAATTACTTTTGAGAACTCACACATCTCCAGTCCAGGTAAGAACTATGCTAAAAGGTAAACCTCCTTTTAAAATTATTGCTCCAGGACGAACTTACAGATCAGATAGTGATCAAACTCATGCTCCGATGTTTCATCAAGTTGAGGGACTTCATATAGATAAGAATATAAATATGGGACATTTAAAAGGATGTTTAAATTATTTTATTAAGGAGTTTTTTGAAGTTGATAAAATTAAAATGAGATTCAGGCCAAGTCATTTTCCATTTACGGAACCTTCAGCAGAAGTAGATATAGGATATGAAATTAAAAATGGAAAGATAGTAATTGGTGAAGGTAATAAATGGTTAGAAATTCTAGGCTGTGGAATGGTTCATCCAAATGTTTTAAAAAATGTAAATGTTAATCCAAGTAAATATCAAGGATATGCCTTTGGAATTGGTATAGACAGACTTGGAATGTTAAAATATGGAATTAATGATTTAAGAGCCTTTTTTGAGACTGATTATAGATGGTTAAGTCACTTTGGTTTTGATCCATTAGATGTCCCCTCAAATTATAGAGGACTAAGTAGATGAAGTTCACAGTTGACTGGTTAAAAAACCATCTTGATACAAAATTTAACAATAATCAAATAATAGATAAATTAACTAATATTGGTCTAGAAGTAGAGAGTTTTGAGAGTTCTACATCTGAATTAGATACATTTATTGTTGCAAAAATTATAAATGCCAAAACTCATCCAAATGCTGACAGATTGAAGTTATGTGATGTTGATGTAGGTAGCAACAAAACAATTGAAGTGGTATGTGGAGCCCCAAATGCAAAAAATGGTCTTTTGACAGTTTATGCTCCTCCAGGATCAATTATTCCCAAAAATCAGATGAAATTATCTGTAAGTAAAATAAGAGGTGTAACATCATATGGAATGCTCTGTTCTGAGTCAGAATTACTATTATCCAATGAAAGTGATGGAATTATAGAACTAAAAAACAATAAATATGCAAATAAAATTGGAGAAAAATATTTTAAAAACACTTCTGAAAAAGTAATAGATTTATCAATTACGCCCAATAGACCAGATTGTTTAGGAGTAAGAGGAATTGCTAGAGATTTATCTGCTGCGGGTGCTGGTAAATTAAAAATTAACAAAAAATCCAATTTAAAATATAGAGGTAATCAAAATATAAACGTAACAATAAAAAAAGAAAAAGCCCAAGGATGCACAATTTTTGGAAGTTGTTTAATAAAAGGTGTAACAAATAAAGAGAGTCCAAAATGGCTAAAAGATAAAATTAAATCTTTAGGCCAAAAACCAATATCTGCCATAGTCGATATTACTAATTACGTAATGTTTGATTTAAATAGACCATTACACGCTTACGATTCAGATAAAATAGATAATGAAATTATTGTCAGAAGTTCATCTAAAGGAGAAAGCTTCGAAGCCTTAGATAATAAAAAATATATTTTAGAAAATGATATGTGCGTTATTTCTGACAGATCTGGAGTCCTTGGTCTTGGCGGCATAATTGGTGGGACAAGATCTGGAACAGAATATTCGACTAAAAATATATTATTAGAATCTGCTTATTTTTTGCCACGTTCAATAAGAAAAACCTCTAAACAATTAAATATAGATACAGATGCAAAATTCAGATTCGAAAGAGGCATAGATCCCCTTTCAATTGAAGAAGGATTAATAAAAGCTTCTGAGCTAATAAAACAAATTTGTGGAGGAGAAATAAGTAACTTAAATGTAAAAAAAATTGATAATTATAAAAAAACAATAATTAATTTTGACCCATTTCTTTTTGAAAAAACGACGGGATTTAATGTTGAAAATAAAGAATTAATTAAAATACTTGAAAAGTTAGGTTTTGATGTAACTAAAAATAAAAAAATTTTTAAGTTAGTTGTACCTTCTTGGAGACCAGACATAACTCAATCAATTGATATTGTTGAAGAAATAGTGAGAATAAAAGGCTACGAACATATTAATACATCAGAACCAATTAAGACAAGATTAAAACCTACACTTAATTATTATCAGAAATTATTTCATTTTTTACAAAGATCTGTCGCATCTAAAGGTTATTTAGAAACTGTGACTTGGTCATTTACTGACTCTAAAATTAATCAATTATTTAAAGAAAATGATGAAGAAATACCAATTGTAAATCCAATTAGTTCAGATCTAAATGTTTTAAGAAATTCTATTTTTCCAAATTTATTATTTTATTTGAAGAAAAATTTAGATAGAGGATTTAAAGATATTTCTTTATTTGAAATTGGTCCAGCGTTTAAAGGGAAAAATCCTGGAGATCAATTGACTGTTATAGGCGCCGTGAAGGCAGGAAAGGTTTCAAGATTATCTTGGAATGATAAAGAAAGAATTGTAGACGCATTCGATGTAAAAAAAGATGTAATTCAAAGTCTTTGTGAAGCAGGGATTGATAAAGATGATATTGTTATAGATGATAAAACTCCTTCTTACTATCACCCAGGAAAATCTGGAGGGGTGTACCAAAATAAAAACGAAAAAAATGCTCTAGCATACTTTGGCGAGATTCATCCAAACATAATAAAAAAATTAGACATAAAAACGGAAGGTTTGGTAATATTTGAAATTTGTCTTGATTACATAAAGGAAACAAAACAAAAGATAAAAGACTCAAAATCTGAATATAAATTTTCTGATTTCCAAAAATCAGAGAGAGATTTTGCATTTATTATTAATAAAAATTTTAAATCTCAAGAATTAGTTAATATAATTAAATCAGTTGATAACAAATTAATTAAGTCAGTAAGGGTATTTGATGTATTTGAAGGAGAAAATATACCAGAGGGAAAAAAATCTATAGCTGTTAATGTAACTATTCAGTCAGAAGAAAAAACACTAAATGAAAATGACCTGGACAACATTAATAAACTAATTATCTCTTCCGTTGAGTCAAAGTCTGGCGCGAAAATTAGATCCTAAAAATGGGTGATACAATAGACAACATCAGGAATTTTGCAATTATAGCTCATATAGATCATGGGAAATCAACTATAGCTGACAGAATAATTCATAAATGCGGAGGTTTGAGTGATAGAGAAATGAAATCTCAAGTACTAGACTCTATGGATATAGAAAGAGAGAGAGGTATAACAATTAAAGCACAAACAGTTAAATTAAATTATAAAGCTAAAAACGGGAAAAACTATATTTTAAATATTATAGATACCCCAGGACATGTAGATTTTAGTTATGAAGTTAGTAGAAGCCTTTATGCGTGCGAAGGTTCAATATTAATTGTAGATAGCACTCAGGGGGTTGAAGCTCAAACACTCGCAAATGTATACCAAGCACTTGACATAAATCATGAGATTATTCCAGTGTTAAATAAAATTGATTTACCAGCATCCGATCTTGAGAGAACAAATAATCAAATTGAAGATGTGATTGGCATAGATACATCTAATTCTGTTCCGTGCTCTGGAAAAACTGGACAAGGAATTGATGAAATTCTTGAGCAAATTATTAACTCTTTGCCTGGACCTAAAGGTGAAAAAAATAGCAAATTAAAATGTTTATTAGTTGATAGCTGGTATGACACGTATCTTGGAGTAGTTATACTAGTGAGAATTATAGATGGAAAACTAAAAAAAAATATGAAAATAAAAATGATGTCTACAAATCAAGAATATATTGTAGAAAAGGTTGGTGTTTTTACTCCTAAGGCAAAAGATGTGAGTGAACTTAATGCTGGAGAAATAGGTTTTATTACAACTGGTATTAAAATTTTATCAGAGACTAAGGTTGGAGACACTATATGCGATGCAGAAAATCCTCTCCAAGATGCATTACCAGGTTTCAAACCGAGTAAACCAGTAGTTTTTTGTGGTTTATTTCCTGTAGATAGTTCTGAATATCAAAAATTAAAAGATGGACTTGCTAAATTACAATTAAATGATGCAAGTTTTTCTTACGAAGCAGAATCATCATCTGCCTTAGGACTTGGTTTTAGATGTGGATTTTTAGGTCTTTTGCATCTTGAAATAATCACAGAAAGACTTGAAAGAGAATTTGATATAAATTTATTAACTACAACACCTGGTGTTGTTTATAAAGTTCACTTAAATAATGGTAAAATTATCGAACTTCAAAATCCATCAAATTTACCAGATCCTACTTATATAAAATTTATTGAAGAACCATGGATTAAAGCCACAATTATCACTCCAGATCAATACTTGGGGTCAATTATTAAGTTATGTCAAAATAAAAGAGGTATTCAAACTAATTTAAGTTATTCAGGAAATCGTGCAGTAATTAATTATGAGATACCTTTAAATGAAGTCGTATTTGATTTTAATGATCGTCTTAAATCTATGACTAGTGGATATGCTAGTTTTGATTATGAAATTATTGATCACAAAGAAGGAGATCTAGTAAAAATGAATATACTTGTAAACTCTGAGCCTGTTGATGCCCTTGCAATGATGATACATAAAGATTTTGCTCAAACTACAGGTAGAGAGGTCTGTGAAAAATTAAAAGACCTAATTCCAAGACACAACTTTATGATACCGATACAAGCAGCTATTGGTGGTAAAATTATTGCTAGAGAAACTATCAAAGGTTTTAAAAAAGATGTGTTAACAAAAATTCATGGAGGTGGAGCGACTGATAGAAAAAGAAAACTGTTAGAAAAACAAAAAAAGGGTAAAGCAAGAG
>QCNW01000001.1 GCA_003210025.1 Pelagibacteraceae bacterium AG-426-M19 | reverse complement strand
CCTGTGTTATTTGAATTTGCCATAACAATAGAATTGTCACCTCCTGAAATAGTTCCTGAATTATTAATTGTTAAGTCATCAAAGTTTTTATTGGCGTGATAATCTCCAATTTTAATTCCGTCTGCATCACCATTAATTGCGCTAATTGTTCCAAAATTATTTAGAACTACATTTTCACCAGCTTCTACAGATGTTGAATCATTACCAAATCCAATTCCAAAGTGACCTGTATCATTCTCACCTGTTGATGTTATCGTTCCATGATTATTTATGGTAAGGTTCTTTGTTCTACCAGCTCCAATAGCAGCTGTTGTTGATTTTATTGTTCCAGTATTGTCGATAGTTGTTCCACCAGTGTTTCTAGCTATTTGTATTGCCGGTCCAAACGCCGAATCTATAGTTCCACTATTTGTAATTGTATGAGCATCGTCACTATCTCCTTGTCTATCAATAAGAACTGTACCTGTATTAGTACCTGTATTTGTTGAGCTGATTGTTCCTGAATTTATAAATGTAACTCCAGAGCACTCTCTACAATAAATAGTATTTCTATCTGAAGTTATTGTTCCACGATTATCTATTGTAATATTTGATCCATTTTCAGCTAGTATACCATATCTACCTGCACTCTCGATTGTTCCTCCCTCATAATTTATAATTTCACTATCTGTAAGATATTTTGCGATAATTGGGTTATTACCTGATGTAGATTTAATTGTTCCTCCATCATAGTTATAAATTTTAACACCTCGACTTCGTGGGTTTCCTCCTCCTCCAGTGCCTAACAAAATTGTTCCTTGTGTTGCACTAATCATACCGTGATTATGCAATATTAGCCCAACTGCAGTAGAGCCCGAGGATGATAAACTAGATTGACAATTATCGTTATTTCCAGCCTTATCACACCAACCAACATTTCGACCCTCAATCGCATTTCCTGCTTCAGCGCTAATTGTGGCACCCGCATTATTTGTGATTGTTATATTTTCTGCGTAATCTATATAAATTCCTTCATTATTGTCTGAGTTGATAGTTCCATTATTAGTTATTGTTGTATTTAAAGATGATTGAGCATGAATTGCTTTTTGTTTATTAGTTCCATCTTCTGTTTGGATTGTTCCATCATTTGTAATCTGAACTCCAGTTTCATCCTCTAGATCAACAGCCTTATGGTCATTGTAGGTAATAGAACCAGCAGAAGTAACATTTAAAATATCATCATCTGCACATGCTAATTGGTTTGTTGATGCGCTAGCTATTGTTGTTAAACAAGGACCAGCATAACCTATGGAACTAAATAAAAAGAATAAGATTATACTAAGTAAAATCTTTTTCATAAATGTCTATTGATTAATAGTTCTGTCTCCAAGAACTTCTATAACTAGATGTTCCACCTGCAGCAGCTTCAATGCTAACTAAGTCTTTTATGCTTCCAGCAGATTGACCAGCAATGTTTGCAAACAGCTTTCCTGCAAAAACTACAATTTTGGATAAAACACCTTGTCCAACATATTTACAAGTATCTCCTCTTCTCAAATTTTTAAGTTGAGATGAGAAATTTGTTCCACACTCATCATCAACTCCACAAATAAATGCATCACCTAGACTACATTTGTTAACTGATGATGTTGGTTGATAAATTGGAAAATATACCAACCCACTTGATACAGTTGGTTCAGCAGTAACTTTCTGAGATTTATCTAATTTTATATACCAACCGGTATCTGTTGAGGTTGGACATTTATTACCTGTTTTGTCTTTTGTGGTATTTTTACATTTTGTTAAATCAGCAGCTTTTTTAGGAACCGCTACATCTCTATAATCTGGATAATGAGGATCTCTAATACCAATCATTAAGTTGTCTGTACCATTACTTGTATTTCCTATTCTCTCATAATCTCCAGTTCCAGCATATAACCATAATGAATTAGTAGTTTGTCCAATTGTTGCATCCATAGAATGATACATATACCTTCCATTAGTTTGGTTTGAACCTGCTTTAAATAATGTTGTGCTATCATACATCTTTAAAGCTTTACCTGTTCCATCAGTTCTATTATTTGTTAAATTAAATTTAGTAATTTTTCCTTCAAGATCACTGATGTAGACAAGTGCACCTCTAAAATCAATTCCTCTTGCTGTATCTGCTGTTATTACAACTGGCGAACCTGGTGTTGAATTAACGATATCATTCGTCAGCATATCCTCAATATCTATTCTTTTTTCAAGTTTACCTGGGAACGTTGTATCTTCAAGGTTAACAATTGTTAAATTAGAACCAACACCTGAGTTTTGAACACCGTATCCTCCGCCCATAATTGCAACATAAATATCATCCTCTAAATTATTATCACCAGGACCTTTATTTGGCATTCTTATAATTCTAGGTGACGACCAAGTTCCACCTAATTCACTATAATCGTATTCAGGTTGGCTTAATACCCCAGTTTGTGCAGAGCCAGGCTTAATATGTAAAGCCATATTCGAACTACTTAAGGTACAAGCTGCATTTGGATTGCTTGCACATGGATCTGCTCCATAAAATTTTAATGTTTTATTTATTAATGTGATCTCAGTTGCTGGCTTTGTTTGAGCTTGCCCACCACTAGGCGGCGCAGGTATTGTGATTGTAGAGGACTTAACTGTAAAGTTATTAAACGGTTTATCGTCAATTAATATTGAAATATCAGATTTACTCAAATTAGGAACATCTAAAGTCCAAACATTGCTTTCCTGACAATCAGTTGATTGATCACTTTTACATGTTAAGTCACCTTTATTATTCGAACTTACAGTAATAGACTCAAAGAAACTTGCTAAATCATAAATTTTTTTGATGTAATCATAACTTGAAATAGTTCCATTATGATCCATTACATGGACTTTAGTTTGAATACCATCATTAAGCACTGAATATAAATGCATTGGTGCATCTCGATCTGTGATATCTAATACAGAAAATCCTGCACCACCTCTACCGTATGGAACCATTAGTATTGTATGCCATTCTTTTTTGCTATCGTAAGGACCTTTATAAAACATATCATGCGCAGTAACGGATCCATCAACACCATAAATAGCATTAGATCCACCAACCCCACTTCTATTTAAATTTACGTTAACCATATTTGGCATTGTTGATGCAATGAATGGTGGAACAAATGCCCAAATTTCTTTACCAGTCTTTCCATCAAATGCATGAAGCATGCCGTCATTTGCGCCAACATAAACTGTTTCTTTTCTTGAAGAATGTTTTTGTGCAAATGAAGAATAATTTTTCAAAGATCTCCAATAAGCTTCTTGATTTCTTCCTGCAAAAGCTGTTTCAGCTGATGGTTTTGAAACCACTACTAATTCTGAATGGTAAATATCTCCAAGAGGGTTAGGTCTTGTTTCAGTTAAATTACAATCACCATCATAATCAAAATAATCTTGTCCTCTAACAAACTGTATTAGGCCTTTAATGTCATCTTCATTATCATTTTGAACTGAAGCAACATTTTTACATCTTTGTGTATTAGTAGGGTTATCACTTTTACTATGATAATTTGGCACTTCATTATTTGTATGAGTAAACAATTTATCAATATCTTGGTAGTTTGATGTTACCCAATTATTTAAATTACTATAACCAGAATTTGCAGATGTATTTGGAAGGTGGGTCCAAATTTTTCTGTCATCTGTTTTTCTGTTCTCTAATAATTCAGCTGCATCCCAATTCTTTTTACCAACTACTCCATTAGAGTCTATGGCGGTACTTTTTAAGGTTCCTTTCCACTCTTTATTTTGCTCATAATCAAATTGTGCTTGATATAAAGATCCACCTTGTTCAATCGTTGCTGTAATTGCAGGTGCAGAGAAAGATAATTTTTGAGCAATAATTTGCGATATGGCAGCTTTTAATTGTGTCTTTAGAGATTGAGTGGTTCTTGCTACGATAACACTATTAGTTCCACCTGTTTGTGCCATCCTATTAAAGTTTCTCACACCACTATTTGATAGTCCTGTTCCATAAGCTACAGTAAATGTTTTTATCTTATGTGAATTTAATAATTTTGAGACTCTTCTAGCAGCACCGTTGTGATTATACCAATCTCCATCACCTATAACTAAAACATAGCTATTTTGACAAGTTAAGTTTTTATCTATTGGAGATAAAGTACTGTGCAAATAGTATTCTTCTGCTTGTTTTGCCCAGTTGTCAGCGTTCGTTCCACCACCAGGCTGAACTGATTTTATAATAGAATTAATTTTTGCCGCCCCTTGTTTATGAGCTCTTACTTTTATACAGGCTCTACTTGTACAAGGCGTAGCTCTTCCATTAGTTATATCACCACTCCAAGATCTAAAACCAGATCCATTGTTATCCCATGACCAGTATCCAAATCCAAAATTTACTCCTGCTGTTAAAGAACTATCTGTAACAATTGATTGAATAGCTTCATGGGCACCTGACATTCTTGTTCCAGCAGAGCCTCCAAATTCTTTATCAAAATTTAAATCTAGATCAAATGCATTAACACTTTGTTTATAATAACTGGTACTTAATACTCTGTTGTTGGTTTTATCTACGGTTACACCCCATGGACCATACATTCTAACATTACCAGTCTTTGATGCATTTCTTCCGTATCTACCAATATTTTTTATCGCAGTATAACCATTTCTTGACGTGTTTAATGTAACTTTAGTAACCCTATGATTCCTCCAATCACTACCATATAAAATTAATTCATTTGATGGATGATGATCCATTCCATATGAGTAGTACCAATTACCAACATAAGATCTGCTAGAATAGTTTGTATTTATGCAACCATTACTTCCAATGGTGTATCTATAAATGTAACGACTATAATGCACATAATAATTTTCTCTTTTATAATCTGCAGTCTGACCATAATAACGGGCGTAAGAAGATAAATTTCCGCTCCAAGAGCAACTTATTTTTGAAGGAGTCGCTCCAGATATATTATAAGTCAACATACCTCGATATCCTGTTGCATATAAAGTGTTTTGCGCAATGGAAATATTTCTTGGATAATTTAAGAATTGGTTCCAATCACAGCTACCGCTTGTAAGATCAATTCTAAAAACTCTGTTTTGATAAAAAGAAGCAACATACAATTTATTGTTATGTACTTTCATATTCAATGGGTAATAAGATCTACAATTACCACTTCCTCTATAAGTACCACTACTTGCAAAGCTAGTATCATTACTCTTTGTTGAATAAGTAAATTTTTTTATTCCACGTATCCAGTATTGACCAACATAAACATCGCCACTACTATCTGTTGCAACACTGTAAGGATAAGAAAAGCCAGCTCCACTGGTCATTCTAACACTCATACTTCCAGACTTATCTAAAAGGATTAATACATTAGCTGGAACATCCGATATTCCAGAACCAGGTGGTAAATTTTTTGCAAAACTACTATTTGAAAAAAAAGATAAAATTAAAATGATTTTTAAAATTAAAAGTTTTAATTTCATAATTATTGTTCTTGCTCCATTTTCTCTAATTCGACTTCAAGATCATAATAAAATTTACCTAATTTTTCATCGTATTCTACAGTTGTAATCATTAATTCTTCTTCAAAAAGTTCTTCTTCACCAAGCATTCTTTTATATACAATGACATCATTATTACTTTTCTCCCAAATTTTGAAACTATCGAATATTTGTGGATTTTGTCCTGTATCGAAATCACCATAAACTTTTTTAACGTATCTCATTAATGTTAATTTGTTATTCTCAGTATTTTTACCATCATTCATTACAATCATTCTAATGGCTGCTAATTTTGCAGCATCTTCTGTTTCACCTAAAAATACATATTCTACTGCAATATCATTGTTCAAATTATCATTTGGACATAACTCTGGTGATGGAATGGGCAAATAATATTGTCCTTTATATCCTGGTAGTGGCATATCAAATTTATCAAAAACTTTTTTACCACTATCTCCAATATCAATTAAAAAATCACATGCAGCTTGGACAGGTGTGCTAAAAATTGAAAAAATTATAATTAATTTAAACAAATTTTTCATAAAGATTAAGAAATATTAGTACAACTCTTTATATTTGTCCTCATTTTATTTAGGTAATACAATCACACTTTCTAAAGCAACTACCATTCTTTCATTACCTTTCTTTAAACCACACCCATAAATTCGATAAGCCATTCCATCATTTCCTTTGTCAGTTGAGCCTTTTTTGACACTAGAACCAGTTCCTCTGAAAGGTGCAGCGCCAATTCTTATGACAAAAAATTCATAAAAGTAGTTGTAAAGTTTTTCAGCTTCTTTTCTCTCGTCATTAGTTGCAGAATTAAAACTATCACGAACCAGTTTTCCAAAATTCCAACTTTGTGCGGCTACAACATCATAGAAATTTCCACTTAACCTAACTTTGTCTAAATCCTTAAAGCTATTTGCACAGAAATTTTCTGTATTATAATAAAGAGAGCTATTGCTTGAATTATAATTGATCCTATAATTAGCCATATTGCCGTTCCATTGAGTGTTATTAGCTGGTAAATTTCTTTTTGATGTATCCCTAACATGATTTGAAGTACTCCAAGGACCTAAAAATTGATTGAGTACATATTTTTCACCTTCTATCAAAGCTGTTTCAGCAATATAGAAAGTTTGCTGATACTCATCACTCTTATTATTACTTTGATGGTCACCTGCTGATATTACAATTAATGCTCCTCCCATCAATGACATTGCAAGCATTAAGACTAAAGATAATACTAGCGCAAAACCTTGTTCATTTTTTTTCATTATTCCATTCCCAAATTTCTTGCATGAGCAGTTACAATAATTGTATCTCTTAAATATTTGTCAGTTTTCTTTTTATTTCTAGTTGAGTCTTTTAATGCAAACACATCTCTTATTTTAGAATTTCTAAAAAAATTTTTTGTTGATCTAACAGTCAATGCTATATCAACAGTTTTAATTTTATAAATTAAATCTTTGTTTACATTTGTTGCAGAAGGTGGTGGATTGATTAACATTCCTTTTTCGTCAACAGGATTAAAAATCATATCATCTACGTAGTCTACAACTAGTTGGTCATCATATGTTTTATCATTGTTATCTGTTGTAGGATTATCCCATCTACCCGATGTATTATTCCATTTAACTTTTTTTTTATAGACAGCAAAAGCATCAATGGGAGGGTATCCACCTCCACCTAATTGAGGTTGCGTTTTGTCAGGAATAGTAGATTTTTTGCATTTGTAAGTTATTTTATATCTCTCATATATGTACGCAGGTGTTCTCCCTTGTTTATAATTTACATCTCCATAAACAATATCGATTTTATCACATTCAGAAAAATTCACATATTTAGTAATTAGAATTGGAATATGCTCATTTGATGTTTTGATATTATCATTGAAATACATAAATCCAGCATTTCTTATATCTCTCATAATCATCCCAACAACATCTCTTCCAGCTGTTGAAATTTTTGCTCGATCAGTAACTTGAGAGTAAGTATTATTAACAACAGTATATGATGTGAACATAGCACCCATCATCACTACAGAAATTAAAATTCCAATTAGAATTTCTATTAAAGTTACACCTGCAATATTGCTTAATTTTTTTTTCATTAATTAAATTGAAAATATAAATATTTTTTCTTTTTGCCGTCGTTAAGATTGACTTCCATTTTTCCTAGATACCATTTTTCATAAACACCATTACCTTTGTAGTTTGTAGTGTTGTTATATTTGCAATTATTTGCTGCAGCATTGTTATTGCAGATTTCGTAAATTTTTAGAATTTTATTATCTTTATTTCCCTTACATTTTAGTCTTTCTTTAGAAAATCTTTTATCCCATTTTTGAAACTTGTTTTGGACTGCATTATTAAAATTAGTGGAAGATGTGGCTCTATTAGAACAATTTGCCATACTCCAAGAATTATTTATCAAATAATCTTTAAATTTTACATCTGTAGTAGGAGAGTTTGAATCTCTTTCAGAAATTAAGTCTTCTGCCACCATAGATACCAAATAATTTGCCTTTGTTCTTTCCCCAGAAACATCAATTGATTGAACTGAATAATTAACCATCTGAAAAACCGCAACAAATCCAATTCCTATAATTGCAGTTGAAACTAGGGCTTCAAGTAGGGTCATTCCTTTTTCTGAGAATTTAGTTTTGCCTATTCCAATCACTTCCACTCCATTTAAATTTACTTATATTACCAAATCTAGTCCATTCAACCAAGTACGCAGGTTTTTCCAACCCACCTCCTTGATCCAAAGGACATTTGCCACCATTACTTGCGTTTGATGTTGTACAAAGTATCAAATATTGGTTTGTTAATCTATTTTCGACTGTAACATTTAAATTATTTTTTAAGGTTCCATGTGCTTTAAAATAACTTCCATCCTTAGAAAAACAAACAGCACCGTCTTTGCTAATATGTGTTGATATTTTTTTTGTTGTTTCATCAACTTGGTTATTGTCCCAGTAACTACCACTAGAAGTATTACATTCAATAGTTTGTGCATTATTTAATTTAATTGATAATGAAGTTGCATCCATTCCTTTTGAAACAAATTTTGTTGATGAAGTTCCGTTGGGCGTTACTCTAAATTGAACAAAGGGATAATTTCCTCTTTGAGATAAAGTATTTACAGATGAAAGCATAGTTGCTGCTTTTTCCATTGCAGCTCTTAACTCTCTATCTTGTCGCCAATTTGAAAAATTTGGATAAGCAACAGCGGAAATTATTGCTACTATTGTAATAACAACTAGTAACTCTAAAATTGTAAATCCTTTAATGTTCTGATCTTGCTGCACCTGGATCTATTTTCCCTGATTTCGCTAATTCTTCAAGAGATTTTTCCATGGTAATCATTCCATCTCTAACTGCTGTTTGCATTATACTTGGAATTTGGTGAATTTTTGCTTCTCTAATCAAGTTTTGTATAGGTGCGGTACATTTCATTATTTCAAATGCACCAACTCTTCCTGCGCCGTCTCTAGTCTTTAACAATCTTTGAGTCACAACCATTTTAAGAGATGTTGAAATTTGAGCTCGAATTTGTTCCTGTTGTTCAGGAGGGAACACATCTATAATTCTGTTAATTGTGCTTGGTGCACCACTTGTATGCAAAGTTCCAAAAACTAAATGTCCAGTTTCTGCAGCTGTTAATGCAAGACTTATTGTTTCAAGATCTCTCATCTCACCAACAAGGATTACATCAGGATCTTCTCTTAAAGCTGCTTTTAATGCCGCTGCAAAAGTTTCTGTTTGTTTTCCTACCTCTCTATGAGAGACAATGCTTTTATTATCTTTATGAATAAATTCTACTGGATCTTCTACTGTGATTATATTTGAAGTTCTTGTTTTATTAATTTCATTTACTATTGCTGCAAGTGTTGTTGATTTACCAGAGCCAGTTGGACCTGTTACTAAAACTAAACCTTTATGAAAATCAACAATATCATATAGAGCTTGTGGTAAATTGAATTGTTCCATATCTGGAATTTTACTTTCAACTCTTCTGCAAACACATGCAGGTCCATTAATCGTTTTATAAAAATTCGCTCTAAATCTTAACCCACTTAGTGTAACAGATGTATCAAGTTCGTGTGTTTTTTCAAATTTATTTAATTCATGTTCATTACAATTCATTGATAGTAGATCTTTTAGATCTTGAGCTGTAACTATGACTTCCTGGACTTTTATTATTTCTCCAGTTTGTCTGTATGCAAGTGGAGATCCTGCTCTGATATGAAAATCAGAGATTTTTTTATTATCTTTAGCTAGCTGCTCTAACTTTTCAAACATACAACCCTTTGTACTATAAAATTGACTTGTTTTACCAATTAATTTTTGCAAAAAACCCAATTTGAATATCAGTTGTTTTTATTCTAGTAAAAGTTGAGTATAAAGTTAAAATTCGTTTATAAAATTTATGAAAAATCCTTTTGCAAATTTATTCAAAAAGAAAAAAAAAGATGATGCAAACGCACCTCCGGTACCACAAGGAGGAGAAAGCAAAAAAAAAGAAGGATTTTTTAGCAAGCTTCTTAAAAATAGATTAGGTAAACAATCAATTAAAGGTGAGGAAATTTTAGGAATTGAACTTACTCCATCTGAGATTAGATTATCCCAAGTTTCGAGTAACAAAGCTAATCAGTGGGTTTTAGATAAATTCTATGTTCATAAATTTGAAGGTATTCCAGAAAATGGAACTGTACTTGAAAATCCTGATAAAGTCGCTGAAGAATTAAAATTAGCTTTACAAAAATCTAAAATTAATACGACTAACGCTGCAATCGCAATTCCTGTAACTAGCGCAATTATCAGAGTTGTTACCGCACCTTTAATGACTGATGAAGAATTAAAGAAAGCAATAGATACAGATTCTCTTTGGGAAAACTTAGTTCAATTAACTGATAATTTAAATGACTATTCTATATTCCATCAAGTAATTAATAGAGACAAAACAGGAAACACAATGGATATCCTTTTTGTGGCATCAAAATTATCAGACATTAATAGCTATACAGACATTATTAAAAAAGGTGGATTAAATGCTGTTATTATAGATGTTAAATGTTTTGCATTAAAATCTGCTGTTGACCAAATTAATCAAATTGCAGGTTCAATAGAAGACTCTAACTTAACTGCTGTTCTAGAATTTGGTTTAGATGAAAACTATGTAATGATACTTTACGAAAATAATCCAATAATAACTGATATATTTATTAGATCTCAAGATAGAAAAACACTTCAAGAAAGCAATAATCAAGAAGAGATGGATGCGCTTGTTAGAAGATATATGACGCAAGTCAAACAAGCAGTTCAAGATTTTGAACAAAAATATGAGAAAAGAATTAGAAATTTAAAAGTTACTTCAAATTTACAAAATGTTGAAGATTATCTTGGTAGTTTCAGAAAAAACATGGTCAACACTGGTTACAATTTATTTGATCCATTTGATGGAATAAAAATTCCTGCTCAATTAGAGAATGACATTAAAATGGACAATCGTTCATACTTTTCTACAGTGATGGGACTTGCATTTAGAAAATTAGATGTTTTCGGTTACTACAAGTTTGTTACAGCTGTTAAAAATATTAACCTTTTGCCTAATAGAGAAAATATGATTGCTCAGAAAAAAGCAAAAGCTTTTTCAAATTTTGCATTCAAAGGTGTAGTGGGAATAGTTTCACTAATCTACATAGTTTTATTTGGATTATCATTCTGGCAAATTACAGATCTTAATAAAAAAATAGAAGGTTATGATGAAATTTTACAAGCGCATGAGCTTAAAACTTTAGAGAAAAATAAATATGCAAAAGAAATTGGTTTTATGCTTAAGTCACTTCAATTAAGTAAATCAATTAAATCTAATAAAACAGTAAGTTTTAGAGTATTAGCGCAGATCGCTTCTGCAGTTCCTAAAAGAGTTAAATTTAGCAAAATAGAGTATAACGGTTCAGATTTAGTCGTCATTGAAGGAACAGCATTTAGTGATCAAGATATTTTAAAATTAATTAGTAATTTGAATAATAAAAAATTGATATCACAAGCTTCATTGGCAAGCATGACACTACCTCAAGGCCAGCAGCAAGGATCACAAACTATGAAGGGCTTTAAAGTAGCCTGTGTATTGGAGCAAGTATAATGGATTTGAAAAACATGACTATGGATGATCTAAAGCAGAAGCTAGCTGCTGTAGATAAAAAAACTTTAATTAAATTTGGATCTGGCTTTGGAGCAATAATTTTATTTTTAATAATTTACTATGTAATTTTAAATCCAATGGTCAAAGAAAGAAAAGCCAAATACAATGACAAAATTACAAAGCAAAACGAAATCTCACAATTTGATAATGAAATAATTACTTTCAAAACAAGAATTAAAAAAATGAAACCTGATTTTGATAAAACTTCAACTTTATTTCATTCAAAAGCAGAGGTTGAAGATCTTTATGAAAGTTTAAGTAAGTATGCTGCTGTTAATGGATTGGTAATATCAAAAATCGAAAAGAAAAAACCAAAGCCAGTATTTAAACAAGGAGTTACTCAACAAGCAGAAAATAATATTACAAAGGATATGGTTTCTTATTATCAAATACCTGTAGATTATGAAATCAAAGGGAATTTTTTAGGCTACATAAAGTTCAAAAGAGCAGTTTCTAGACAAAATAAAATGTTAAATTTTGACAAAGAGACCATAAGTATAGTACAAAACGATTCAACTGGAGCGATAATGGCCCAAGGTGAATTAACAATAGTAGGATTACCAGATGAATTTTTTTAAAATCTTATTCATCATAATATTTTCTTTAATAGCAAATGTTGCGTTTGCAGATAATCATGACCAAAAACAAGAAGTACTGGATGCAGCAAAAGAAATTGTTAAAGAAATGGAGGAAGATGAAGAAGTTCCATTAAACGATCCTTTTGCAGGAAATGAAGGAACTTCATCTTCAGCAAGCATACCACAAGATGAACAAGATAATGAAATGAGCTTATATAATTTTAAATTAGCAGGGCTTATTTCTGGAAAAGATTACAGTTACATTTCTTTAGTTAATTCTGGCGGAGAAGTTTTAACAATGACTTTAGGTCAATATCTTGGAGAAATACAATTAGTTGATCTCAGATTAACTGAAGCAATATTTAAAAAAGATGATGGTAAATTCATGATAATTGATTTTAATAATCAGGTCCGGGAGTCAGATGACTATTAAAAAAATATTAACATATTTTGGATTATTATTTTTATTAGTTGCATTAAATGCTTGTCAAAATTTAAAAAAATATGACAAACCATTCAAACACAATACACCTCTTATAAAAAATAAAGATATTGTAAGTAGTGGACAATCAGAAATCGCTAAAACTTTAGAAATGGGCCCCAAACCTATTGAAGGTGATGCAAAAAAACTTGGAAAAAGAAAAAAAATATCATCTGAAGCACAAAGAAATTACTTAATAATACCTGATGACTATCCACTATTAAAACAACGGGTAACTCTTAAATTTAAAAACCTAGACTATAAAGAAACTATGAAATTGATGGGCAAAATAGGAGAGATAAATGTTTTAGTTGGAGATGAGGTTGCAGGAGCAATATCAGCAGAATTAATTGATGTTCCTTGGGACAAAGCTTTTCAAGCACTTTTAGATATGAAAAATTATGCATCAGATGTTGATGTTGCTAGTAATTTAATTAGAGTTCATTCTCCTGAAACACTAACAGCACAAGAGACTTATAAATCTGAAAGAGCACAAGCTGTTAAAAAGAAAGTAGAGCTAGAGGATAGTGTTGAGCCAATATATTCTGAGATTTTCAGACTTTATTATATAACTCCAGCACAAGCTAAACAGACCATTGATGAGTTGTTTACTTCAACAGCAGGCGACAGTTCATATACACCAATACAAATAACTGAGGAAGCAACAACAAGATCAATAATAGTAAGAGGAAAAGAGAAAGATTTAGATGTAGTTGATAAAGTTATTAAAGAAATAGATATAAGAACAAAACAAGTTTTAATCGAAGCTTTTATAGTTGAAGCAAATTCTGATTTTGAAAAGGCACTTGGAACAAGATTAGGAGGTTATTATAATAGAGCAGGTACTGTTACTGGTGGTCTATCAGGAGGAAGCGCAGGCAGTGCAACTGGAGTAGAGCCGGGAGGAGCAGCTAATCTGGGTGATGCAACAGACAGTTTAGCAAACTTTGCAATAACAAATCCAACAAGCGGTATTGGAATATTAAGAAGAACAGGTTCTGGTGTTTTAAAAGCAGAAATTACAGCATTAGAAAGAATGGGAATGGGTAAAACAATTTCTAATCCAAAAGTATTCACGCTAGATAATCAAGTTGCAACAGTTACTCAAGGGGAGGAAATACCTTATGAAGCTCCAGGAGAGGGTGGGGGATCTCAAGTATCTTTCAAAGAAGCAGCTCTTAAATTAGAGGTCACTCCAAGCATTATTGGAGATGGAAATGTCTTGTTAAGTATTCAAGTTAATAACGATACACCAAACAGATCAGTTGCAGGTGATACACCAGCAGTTAACAAAATGGAAATTGTGACAAAATTATTAGTCGCAGATGGTGATATAGTAGTAATTGGTGGAATTAAAAAGAACGTTTTATCAAAATCTAAAGATCAAGTTCCAGCTATAGGTAATATGCCTGTAATAGGTAATCTCTTTAAAGGGACTGAAAATTCTGATAACCTAGATGAATTGTTAGTGTTTATAGCACCAAGAATTTTATAATGATAAATATTAGTAGAGAGTCTGAGATTAATTTAATTAATATTCTTATTGATCAGGATATTATTTCTGGGAAAGATTTAGTTGAGATTAAAAAAATATCTGGTGAAGGAGAAAAATCTCAGTTGGATGCAGTATTTGAGTTAAATCTAACTGATGAGGAAAAAATTTTAGATCTTCTAGTAAAAGATCAATCCTTAGACGTAGTAGATTTATCGACAGTTGCTGTAACCGATGAATTGAAAGCTGTTCTTCCATCTAATTACATTAATATGAACTTTATAGCTCCTTTCAAAATTGAGGGAAAAGTATTGCACATAGCAATATCTGATATTTCAAAATTAAGTTTAATGAGAAATTTAAGAACAATTACAAAAATGGATATAGAACTGCACGCAGCAAAAGTTTCAGATATTTCAAACTTCGTAGATAAATTGCTTGCAGATGGAGAAAGAACTATTTCTGATATTAGGCAAACAAATGCTGAGAAGACAAAAACATTTGATTATGATGTAGATGATCAAGCAGAAGTTTTAGAAAAACCACCTGAAGAAGATATTGAAGCTATAGAAAACGAGTCTGAAGTAATTAAATTTAGTACAGCAGTTGTTGCAGAAGCTATTAAATCAGGAGTTTCAGATATTCATATTGAACCTTATCGATTTTCATCAAGAGTTAGATACAGATTAGACGGAATTTTACAAGAACAAGAACACTTTAAAAAATTTCTTCACTCAAATTATGGAGCTGTAGTCACCAGATTTAAGATTATGGGAAAATTAGATATTGCTGAAAGAAGACTTCCTCAAGATGGAGCAATTCCATTTAAAATTGATGGAAAAGTTGTTGATCTTCGTCTTTCGATCTTACCAACTGCAACAAATGAAAGAATAGTAATGCGGGTTTTAAATAAAGATGCAGGAGACATCAGTTTAGAACAGCTTAACTTTGAAGAAAACGATTTAAAAAATTTGAGAAAAGCAATTCATGGCACACAAGGTTTAGTTCTTGTAACAGGTCCTACTGGATCAGGTAAAACAACAACACTTTATAGTATTCTAAAAGAGGTTTCTAAACCTCACCTTAATATTTTAACAGCTGAAGATCCTGTTGAATATGAATTGGATGGCGTTGGACAAGTTCAAATTAAAGATGATATTGGTTTTAACTTTTCTACTGCACTGAGATCATTTTTAAGACAAGACCCAGAAATAATTCTAGTTGGTGAGATGAGGGATAAAGAAACAGTTGATATTGGATTGAAGGCTGCTTTAACAGGTCACTTGGTATTTAGCACGCTTCACACAAATGATGCACCAAGCACCATTACAAGATTACAAAATATGGGGACACCTGATTATTTGATTAGTGCAGCTGTTTCACTTGTTTTGGCACAAAGATTAGCAAGAAAAACTTGTGCAGAATGTAGAGTACCAGATGAAGATATAACCCCTAAAGCTTTAGCTGATTTAGGATTTACAGTTGAACAAGCTTCAAGAGCAAAAGTTCAAAAGGGCAGTGGTTGTCCTAAATGCAAAGATACTGGTTACAAAGGTAGAATGGGTATTTATGAAATTTTAAATGTTACAAAACCAATTAAAGAAGCAATTCTGAGAAAAGCAACTACACCTGAGCTTAAAGAAATTGCTTCAAATGAAGGTTTTAGAACAATGCAGGATATGGGAAGAGAGTTAATTCTTACAGGTGATCTGAATTTTAGAGAGTATGATAGAGTTCTCTCTATGGAGTAGAAAATGTCAGCCGAAACTTTTTCTTACAAAGGAATATCAGCAGGTAAATATATTGAAGGTGAAATAGAGGCTATAAATCAAGAAGAAGCTTCTTTTAAACTTAAAGAGCAAAAAATAATCATCACCAATTTAACCAAACTTAAAAAGAAAAAAGCTGAAAAAGAAAAAGGCAAAAAAAGCGGCTTTTCTTTTGGTAAGAAAAAAGTCACTCCTGCGGATGTAATGCTCTTCTCCAAGCAATTTGCAACAATGGTAAAGGCAGGTTTGCCAATTTTAAATGTTTTAACGATGCTTAGAGACCAAATAGAACATCCAACTATGAAAGAAATTATAGAGGATGTTAGAAAAAGTCTTGAAGGTGGTGTAACTCTCTCTAAATGTTTTGAGAAATACCCAAAAATATTTGATAATATTTACATTAACTTGATTAAAGCTGGTGAGGCTAGCGGTAAACTTGATGATTTCCTACTAAAATTAGTAGACTCATTAGAAAAAAGAGAAAAAGTTAAAAAGAAAATTAAAAGTGCATTAACTTATCCTGTGGTGATGTTTACCGTTGCAATAACTGTAATGGTGTTCATGTTAATTAAAGTTGTTCCAGTATTTGCTGAAATGTATGAGGGAATGGGTGTTGCATTACCCACTCCAACAGCTGTCATAATGAATGCAAGTAATTTTATGAGAGGCGCTGGTGGACTAACACTCGGAATAGTATCAATAATAGGTTTCGTGATATTTAAATATACAACAACTAAAATTCCTGCAATTAGATATAAGTGGCATCAACGAGTTTTAAAAATGCCAGTTTTTGGCGATATGATTTTAAAATCATTGATTGCTAGGATTGCATTAATAATGGGTAATCTTAGTGCAGCAGGAGTAAACCTTTTAGAAAGTATAGAAATCGCAAAACAAGTTAGTAATAATGACGTTGTAACTCAAGCCTTAGAAAATGTAAAAAAAGGAGTTTTTTCAGGAGACACTCTTACAAAATTATTTTTAAAAGAACCAGTTTTTCCTCCAACATTTAGTCAATTAATTTCAGTTGGTGAACAAACAGGAAATTTAGATGAAATGTTTACTTCTGTATCTTCTTACTATGAAGAGGAATTTGATACAGCGGTAGATAATATGTCTAGTTTAATTGAACCAATAATGATTGTATTTATGGGAACAATGATTGGTGGATTGATGATAGCCATGTATTCACCGATCTTTAATGTTGGTGCAATTATTGGTGGTTAAGAATTTAAATTTTTAGTTAATACTAAATGATTTATCCAAGGCTTCTCACCTTCTTTAAAAACAACCGCATCCATTATTTGTTGAATAAAAAAAGTTCCTAATCCACCTGGTTTAATATCATCAATTTTTCTGTGTCTTACATTTTTTTCTTCAACTGGTCTTCCTTTATCAAAAAAACCAATTTCAAGATGTCCTTTTTCTAATGAGATTTTAATCTCCATTTTATCATCAGTATCTTCACCTTGGTATGCATGTTTAACAATGTTTTGTGCTGCTTCTGCTATAGCTAGCACTAATTCATCTTTTAAATCTTGATTAATATTTACTTTTTCAAATACTTCTCTTGAGAATGATCTAACTTCTTTTAAACTTGATGAACTAACAACAAAATCTCTTTGTTCAGTTATAGATTTTATTGCAACATTCATTTATCAGTCCAAATTCAAAATTTGTTCAAGTTTTGCCATCATAATTACTTTTAAAACTGATTTGCTGATTTCTTTCAGAACAACTTTTGTTCCAAGTTCAGTTGCTTTTTGGTGACTTTCAATCAAAACTGATATCCCTGAAGAATCCATGTATTGAACTTCTTTAAGATTTAAATGAACTTCCTTCTTGGCTTCAATTAAAGGCATAATAATTTCTTTTGCCTTTTCAGTGACATCCATATCTATTTCACCGTCTAGATGAACAGTTGATATGTTACCTTCCTCAGTAACTTTATATGACATAATTATTAATATTTATTAGATTTCCTTGCTAAATCAACAAAAATGACCCATTTTGAATACTAATCGAGTATAGATATTGCCTTTTAAAAGATATAATTTATATGTATACACTTATTTTTATTAATTATAGGATCATGACTTATGAAAAAAAATAATAAAGGATTTACACTTATAGAATTATTAGTTGTTGTAGCTATCATTGGTATTTTGGCAGCAGTTGGTGTTGTTGCATACTCTGGCTACACTTCAGGAGCTAAAAAACAAGCAGCAAAATCTACTCATTCAAATGTTGTTAAATATATTGCAGCAGAATTACAAAAATGTAATTTAGGTGAAACTAACGCAATGGCCGGTAAATTAACTTGCAGCGGCAGAAATGCATCTGAGGTTATAAAAGCAGCTACTGCTACTGGTGGACCATTTGCAGATTTTAAAAATCCATATGTCACAGCTGATCCAGCTGTAAGAGATAGTACAGATACAGGAAAAGGTGGTTACGTTAATCTTAACGCTAAGAGCACCTCAGTTGTAACTGTAGCAACTTGTTTTACAGAAGACTCAGACTGCGGTACATCTTCAAACGTTGTGACAAAAGACATTACTATTGAGTAATCATTAATTTGAAAGAAAATCTTATGACTTCCAAAAGCTCAGGCTTTACGCTGATTGAGCTTTTGGTGGTTGTTGCTATTCTTGGTATTATAGCTGCTATCGGCATTGTTAGTTACAATGGATATGTCAGTTCAGCTAAAAAAAGATCTGCTGAAAATGTTATGCAACAAATATCTTTGGGGCAAACTGAATATTACTCAGATAACGGAATTTATTATACAAATAGTACTGGCACTTCATGCAATCCAACAAGCACCACATCAAGTGCAATAGAAACTAATTTATTAGGTGGTACTGATAGTATCACTAGTGAAATGGGATATGAATTATGTATTTCAAATGATGCAACAAATTATAAAGTTTTTGCAAAAGAAAATGGTGGTAATTGCGAAATTACTATGACAGCCCTAGGTACTTTTGTAAGAACTAATTGTTAAACATCTCATGAACTATCAAGAAATTTTAGAAAAAGTAAAAGTAGCATTTTCGGGAGGATTACCAAAAAATGTTAAAATTTATTTAACTATAAGTTTAGCTTGGATAATATTGATTGGATATTTAACATGGTGGAATGGGTTAAAAAGTCCAATGTTAGATAAAAGCTTTAGATGGGATGAGTGGTTTTGGTTTGGGATAGTCCCGGGTGTTTCACCTTATATTTTCTATTATATTTGGAAGAAAAAAGAGTAATAACCTATTTTGAGCATCTATTATCTATGATGTATACTTTTTTATAATAACTTAGAGGAAAAGATGGAGAGCGTTGATCTGGAGTCAGTAAAATCATTTGTTGATACCCTTTGGGTTATAGATTGTGCAATTCTTGTTTTCATTATGCAAGCAGGTTTTATGTGTATGGAAACAGGTCTTTCAAGGCACAAAAATAGCATTAACGTTGCTCTTAAAAATGCTGCTGACTTTGGTCTTGCAGTAGTAATTTTTTGGCTATTTGGCTTTGGCTTGATGTTTGGAAAAAGTTTTAATGGTTATTTTGGAACAGATTTATTTTTTTTTAAAACTGATCAGGCTGAATACATGACTTACTTTGTCTTTCAAGCAATGTTTGTTGCAACAGCAGCAACAATTGTATCAGGCGCAGTTGCTGAAAGGATGAAATTTAATGGTTATTTAATTATTACAATTATAGCAACTGGAATTATATATCCAATTGTTGGTCATTGGGCTTGGTCATCTAGTTATTTAAATAATATTGATGCAACAAGACAATTGCTTGCTGTTACAGGACAAGTCAAAACAACTGGATGGTTAACAGATATAGGATTTGTAGATTTTGCTGGAAGTACAATCGTACATTCAGTTGGTGGTTGGATTGCTTTATCAGCGGTTTTAATTTTAGGTCCAAGAATTGGAAAATATTCAGATGCAAATAAAGGAAAGTTCACTGGCTCAAGTTTCCCTTTAGCAGTTTTAGGAACCCTAATTTTATGGTTTGGGTGGTTTGGTTTTAATGGTGGAAGTAATGGTGCTATGGATGACGCAGTTCCTCTAATTTTAATAAATACATTTCTTGCTGCTTCTTTTGGATTATTAACTGGTTTAGGAATTTCATTTGCATTATTTAAAAAACCAGATCCTTACTATGTAATTCTTGGACCACTTGCAGGGTTAGTTGCAATAACAGCTGGATGTAATTCGATGACATCAGTGACCTCAATCTTTGTTGGGATTATAGGAGCAGTAGTTGCAATTTTTGTAAATGAATTTTTAAATAAATTTGAAATAGATGATGTTGTTGGTGCAGTACCAGTTCATTTGGCAGCAGGGGTTTGGGGAACAATTGCAGTAGGATTATTTAGCGATCTTGAAATACTTGGAACAGGATTAACTAGACTAGAACAAATCAAAGTACAGTTTATTGGAATAGTATCAATTGGTGTATTCTCATTTTTTGGTTCATATATTTTATTGAAAATTTTGAATTACATTTATCCATTAAGAGTAAGTCCGTTGCATGAAGAATTAGGTTTGAATATTGCTGAGCATAATGCAACTTCCGTAGAACATGACTTAATTACAATTTTAGAAAAACAGTCTGAGTCTGGTGACTTAACTATTAGAGGTCCACAAGATCCTTTTACTGCAGGAGGTGTAATTGGACTTTATTACAATAGATTGATGAGCAAATTAGAAACTAGTGAAGCTGAAAAAAAAGTATGGAGAGATAGAATATCAAATGAAGTAAAACTTGCAGTTAAAGTTCAAGAAAACTTTTTACCAAAGAGGAATTTAGAAAATTACCCTGTGCACGGAATTAATATTGCTGCTAGAGAAGTTTCTGGAGATTTCTTCAGCTTCTATCCTCATAATGATAGTGTTTATTTTATTATTGCAGATGTTGCCGGGAAAGGAATTCATGCTGGGATGGTAATGGCAAAAGCATCAACTTTATTTGAAATTATGTCCAGAGATCAAGTAGATCCAGATGAAATGATGTTTCATATGAATAATGATCTGTTTTTAACTAAAACAGGAGGAATGTTTGTTACCAGTATATTGGGAGAATATAATATGAGGACTGATGAATTAAGATGGGTAAATGGAGGTCATCAACCAGCCTTAATTAGATCATCGTCTGGAAATTATGAACAATTTGAGAGTAATTCACCACCTATGGGCGTAATACTTCAAAAGGATAAATCAGTCTATAAAACGCACAAAGTTAAGTTAGAAAATAACAGGTTTTATGCGTTCACCGATGGTTTATCTGAAAGCTTAAATAGCTCAGGTGAAGAAATAGGAATAGAGGGATCATTAAAAATAATGGAGCAAAATTTTAATACAGATTCTAGCAAACAATTATCAGATATATCAAATAGTGTAATTAATACTGCTGGGGACAAAAAGCTAAGTGACGACTTAACCTTAATATCTATAGGTAAATAACAATCTTAGTAAAATAAACCCGCGATCAAATATCATATATAATAAGCGTATCTTAGAAAATATATTTCTCGTGTGAATCAAAAAAATCAAAAAATTGGAATTATTGGTGCAGGTATTCAAGGTGTTTGCAATGCTTTGTTTCTCCAAAAAAAAGGTTTTCATGTAACACTTTTCGATAGAGAAGAACCAGGAAGCGCAGCATCATATGGAAATGCGGGTCACTTTTCTCCTTATGCTTCTGTGCCATTAAACAGACCAGATGTCATAGCAGATGTACCTTCAATGTTAATTAGTTCGAGAGGACCTCTTGCCTTAAAATGGAACTATGTGCCAAAAATGATTCCTTGGTTTGCAAGATTTATTTTAAATTGTAGGGAAGAAAAAATGATGCATACAGCTAAAAATATGCACCAAATTTTAGATCAGTCTTTGCCGGCATTCGATGAATTATTTGACGAAATTGATTTAGAAGGATTAGTAGAAAATAATGGCATTCTCTATGTTTGGACTGATCAAAATATGAAAAGTAGAGAACTAGAAATTAGAATAAGAGATCACCTTGGTGTAAAGCAACAACTAGTTAATAAAAAGGAAATTCACGATTTAGAACCAAACTTAAAACCATTTTATCATGGCGGGGTATTTTATGATTATGCAAGACACGCAAGAAATCCAAGAAAAATTTTAATTAAATTGTTTGAGAATTTTGTAAACAAAGGTGGAAAATTTTTAAAATTAAATATTCAAGATATAGATTTTGATGAAGAAAAGCCGGTTCTTAGAACAGAAACGCAAAGATTTATTTTTGATAGACTTGTAGTAGCATGTGGAGCATTTTCAAAAAGATTAACTGATAAATTACATGAAAATATTCCTTTAGATACCGAAAGAGGCTATCATGTTCACTTTAAAGATTATGACCATTTAATTTCAAGACCTATTGTTTATGCAAATAGAGGTTTTGGAATGACACCAATGGAACAGGGTTTACGTGTTGTCGGAACTGTAGAATTTGGAGGTTTAGAAAACTCTCCATCTAAATCAAGAATAAAAAACTTGATATTAAACGCAAAGGATATGTTAGATGGGTTACCAGAACATAAAGATGAGTGGCTTGGTTTTAGACCTACACTACCTGATTTTCTACCAGTTCTAGGGCCATCAAAAAATTATAAAAATGTTTTTTACTCATTTGGTCATCATCATTTAGGTTGGACACTTGGTGCAATTTCAGGAAAAATCATATCTAAAATGATCTCTGGTGAGAATACTAACTTAGATCTGCAACCATACAGTTCAATAAGGTTTAGTTAAAAGTAATCTTTTATAGTACTCTATTTAATGTTTGAAAATAAAAGTAATATCATAATTGCATCTATTTTGCTTTTTTTAGCAGCTTTGTTTTGGTCAGGAAATTTTATTGTTGGAAAGATTGCAGGTTTAAATGAAATTCCTCCAATTTCATTAAATATATTAAGGTGGTCACTGGCGTTTCTAATTTTACTACCTTTTACTTACAAAGAGATGCTTGAAAAAAGAGAATTAATTTTTAAAAATATTTATCTCCTATGTTTTTTAGGGATAACAGCGGTCAGTATTTTTAATTCAGCTCTTTTTTATTCTTTAAAAACTACACAAGTAATTACCGGCGTACTTATGATCTCTACTGTTCCAGTAATGATCATTTTATTTTCTATTATTTTAAAAATAGAAAAAACAAATACCTTTCAAGTTTTGGGGGTTATATTTTCTTTACTAGGTGTATTATTTATAATTTCAAAAGCAGATTTTGAAGTTTTTAAAAATTTAGCTTTTGAAAAAGGAGATTTATTTGCGTTATTTGCAATGATATCCTGGTCACTTTATTCAGCGCTTTTAAAAAAAAAAAATTATGGATTATCTCCAATAACTTTACTTCAAGTTGTAATCGGTCTTGGGGTAATATTTCTTATTCCAATGTATGCAATAGATTATATTTACATTGGCAATCGAATTATACTTAATACAAATTTCATTCTTGTTTTATCTTATGTTGTTTTGTTACCTGGAATCATTTCTTTCTTTTTCTGGATAAAAGGTGTTGCTTTAATAGGTGCTAATAGGGCAGGAATTTATTTACATTTAATGCCGATTCTTGCAGCAATTCTTGCAATGATAATATTTGATGAAGTATTACTATTTTATCATTATATCGGTGGAATATTTATTATTTCAGGGATATTACTTTCAAACAAAAAAAATGCATAAAGTAGCTGTACTTGACGATTATCAAAACATTGCAAAAGATTTTATTGATCTTAAAAAATTATCTTCAAAATATGAATTTCAAATTTTTAATCAGCCTTTTGAAAACGAGGATGATGCAATAGAACAACTGAAAGAATTTGAAGTGCTTTTTATAATGAGAGAAAGAACAAAAATAACAAAACAATTAATAGAGAGTTTAAAAAAATTAAAACTAATTGTTACAAGTGGAATGAGAAACAAATCTATAGATTTAGATGCAGCTAAGAAAAATAAAATTTTGGTTACTGGTACTGAAATCAATAGTAACCCAACGCCAGAGTTAACTTGGGCATTAATTTTGGGACTTGCAAGAAATTTTAAAACGGAAATAGATAATATGTATCAAGGATACTGGCAGTCAACAATTGGAGTGGAGCTTAAAGGTAAGATATTAGGTTTGCTTGGATTGGGTAGAGTAGGTTCTGAAGTTGCTAAAATTGGTAAAGCTTTTGGTATGCAAATTATTGCTTGGAGTGAAAATTTAAACCTAGATAAATGTAAAGAGCTAGATGTGTTGCCATGTAATAAAGAAGATTTAATCCAAAATTCAGACTTTCTATCAATCCATGTTCAAGGTGGAGAAAGATATAGAAACTGCATTACTATTAAAGAATTTGAGAAGATGAAAAAAACCTCCTATTTAATAAACACTTCAAGAGGTGAAATTGTTAATGAAGATGATTTAATTATAGCTCTATCAACAAATATTATAGCTGGCGCAGGCATAGATGTTTATGAAAAAGAACCTTTACCAGAAAGTCATAAGCTTAGATTTGTACAAAACGCTCTTCTACTCCCTCATATTGGATATGTTACTGCTGAAAATTATGAAACTTTCTACACTCAAATGATAGAGAATCTTGATAGTTTTATATCTGGTAAACCAAAAAGGGTTATTGAGTAAATTAAATTAAGACAATTTTTACAGGTATAAATTTAAATTTTTTGTGTATAATTATTTAGATGAGCAAAGAATTCAAAGCTAATCAAAACCAAAAATTAGATAATCAAGAATTAAATGATTGGCTAGACTCTCTTGATGCAGTAGTTGAAAATCATGGTAGAGAGGGTGCTAAACTAATTTTAGAAAAACTTGAGAAAAGAGCAAAAGATTTAAGAGTATTATATTCACCAGTTCCATATTCACCATACAGAAATACGATATCTCAATATGATCAAGGAATTTATCCTGGAGATTTGGCGATTGAAGAAAAAATAACAGCAATTTTAAGATGGAATGCTTTAACAATGGTTATGAAAGCAAATAAAAATTATGGTGGCCTTGGAGGACATATAGCAAGTTATGCGTCTTTTGCTGAAGTATTTGAAACGGGATTTAATCATTTTTTTAAAGGCGGTAATGAGGCAGATTTAATTTTTTATCAATCACAGTGCACAACTGGGATATATGCTAGATCTTTTTTAGAGGGAAGATTAACAAAAAATCACTTGGAACATTATAGACAAGAATTAAATGAACAAGGACTTTCTTCATACTGTCATCCTTATCTGATGAGAGATTACTGGACATTTACCACATCATCCATGGGGATAGGTTTAGTTAATGCTATTTATCAAGCTCGTTTCATGAAATATTTACAAAATAGAAACTTGCTAAAGACAAATAAAAGAGTTTGGGGTTTGTTCGGAGATGGCGAAATGGATGAACCTGAAAGTTTGGCTGGATTATCTATCGCTTCAAGAGAAAAGCTAGATAATTTAACTTTTATTATAAATTGTAATCTCCAAAGATTAGATGGACCTGTGAGAGGTAATGGACAAATAATTCAAGAATTAGAGACAATATTTAAAGCTAATGGGTGGAATGTTATAAAAGTCCTTTGGGGATCCGAATGGGATAAAATTTTTCAACAAGACAAAGATCATTTGTTACTAAAACGTTTTGCTAAAACTGTAGATGGAAAGTATCAAACATTAGGAGCAAGAGATGGAGAGTATAATCTTAAAAACTTTTTTGCAGAGGACCCGGAAGTTTTAAAATTGGTTTCTTCACTCAGCAAAGATGAAATTGATAAACTCAAAAGAGGAGGTCATGATTTTAAAAAACTTTATGCCGCATTTAATGCTGCTGTTAATACTAAAGGTAAACCTACAGTAATTTTAGCTAAGACAAAAAAAGGTTATGGAATGGGAAAAGCTGGAGAGTCAAAAATGACTAACCACCAGCAAAAAGAATTAAATCTTGATGCATTAAAAGAATTTAGAGATCGTTTTCAATTAGATATTCCAGATAATAAATTAGAAAATATGGAATTTTATAAACCTGATGAAAATTCTGAGGAAATAAAATATTTAAAAAAAAGAAGAGAAGTTTTAGGAGGATCTTTACCTAAAAGAAGCTTTAAAGAAGTTAAATTAGTTACCCCAAAAATTGAAAAACATTCTAACTTTCTATTTGAAGAGAGTGATAGAGAATATTCAACCACAACAGGCTTAGTAAGATCTTTAGGAAATATAATGAGAGACAAAGATTTTGGAAAAAGAGTTGTACCTATAGTTGCTGATGAAGCTAGGACTTTTGGAATGGCTAACTTATTTTCACAAATTGGAATTTATTCACCAGATGGTCAATTATATGAACCTGAAGATGCAACTTCAATTTTAAAATATCAAGAATCAAAAACAGGACAATTATTAGAGGAAGGAATAAATGAAGCTGGTGCAATATCTTCATGGCTAGCAGCAGCCACTTCTTACAGTAATCATAATTTTCCAATGATGCCTTTTTATATTTTTTATTCCATGTTTGGTTTTCAAAGAATAGGAGATTTGATTTGGGCAGCAGCAGATCAAATGCCAAGAGGATTTTTAATCGGTGCTACAGCTGGGAGAACTACTTTAGCTGGAGAAGGATTGCAGCACCAAGATGGACAAAGTCATATAATTGCTTCAACATTTCCAAATTTAAAATCCTATGACCCTTGTTTTGCAAACGAGCTAGCTGTTATTTTTGATGAAGGAATGAAAAGAATGATGACAGAGTGTAAAGATGAATTTTATTACATTACAGTAAATAATGAAAAATACACACATCCTAAAATTGATATAAAAAATAAAGATGGAATAATAAAAGGTGGCTACCTTTTCAAAGATCAATCAAATGAAAAAATAAATATAAATTTATTAGGATCTGGACCAATTTTTAGAGAATGTATCGAAGCTTCTAAAATACTTAAAGAGGAATATGGAATTGGTTCAAGATTATACAGCATAACAAGTTATTCGGAGTTAGAAAAAGATGCTAAATCTGTTTTAAGACAAAACACATTGTCTCCTGCAAATAAAAAACAAAATTATTTGCAGCAGCTAATTTCTAATGACGACCCTATAATTGCTACTTCAGATTATGTTAGAGCATATTCACAATTAATTTCTAGCCACATAAATAATAAGTTTCTAGCGATGGGCACAGATGGATTTGGAAGAAGTGATACGCGAAAAAATTTAAGAGATTTTTTTGAGGTAGATAGCAAACATATAGTCGTCAGTTCTTTGTATACACTTTATGAAGATAATAAGGTTCCATTACAAATACTAGAAAAAGCAATAAGTAAATATAATTTAAACAACAATAAGAATAATCCTTGGGAAATATAATCCCTAATAGCATTTATGGAATTACCAGTAGTAAATCATAAAGACTATGAAGCTCAATTAAATGATGACAATAAATTTCCTATAAAAAAATTTGGAGAATTAGCTAAAGCCTTAATTAAAAATAAAATAGTTAAAAATTTCTATGTTCCAGAGCCATGCTCAGTAGAAACTTTAAAAGAGGCACATACAGAAGACTATATAAATAAAATAAAAAATAAAACTTTAGATAAAAACGAGATTAGAAAAATTGGCTTTCCTTTAGTTGACAGCGTAGTTAGAAGGTCTTTTGTTGCAACTGGAGGCACAGTGCTTGCTTCAAAGTTAGCATTAAACTATGGTATAGCGTGTAATACTGCAGGAGGTAGTCATCATGCAACATCTAATGAGGGAGCTGGATTTTGCGTTTTTAATGATGTTGCAGTAGCAGCTAAATATTTAACCTCAAGAGGATTGGCAAATAAAATTTTAATTGTTGATTTAGATGTTCACCAGGGTAACGGCAATTCTGAAATATTTAAAAATGATAATCAAGTCTTTACATTCAGCATGCATTCGAAAGTTAATTATCCAGCAAAAAAATCAGTAAGTGATCTTGATATTGAATTAGAGGAAAATTTAGAAGATAGAGAATATATTGATATTTTAAAAAATAACCTAAAATACTTGAATGAAGAAGAGTTTGATTTTGTTTTTTATATCGCTGGGGTTGATATTCACTATAATGACAGGTTGGGTAAACTAAAAATTTCTGATAATGGTATATTTGAAAGAGATGAATTAGTTATTAATAATTTCTTCTCAAATAAAATCCCCATTTGTGGAGTATTAGGAGGTGGATATAACGAAGATTTTAATAAACTAATAGAATTACATTCTAGTTTACATAAGACATGTGCTAAATTTTTATAATGAAAAAAAATTCAAATTTAACTTTTGAACAAGAGAATATTTTATTTAATGAAGCAACCGAACCTCCTGGTTCAAGTGAATTAAACAACGAAAAAAGAGAGGGCTCATATCACTGTGCTAACTGTGATACCGAATTATTTAAATCATCAACAAAATATGAAAGTGGATCTGGATGGCCTTCTTTTTACAAATCTCTTCCAGACGTTTTTGAAACTAAAACAGATCACCATATTGGTTATGCTAGAACAGAGTATCATTGTAAAAATTGTGGCGGACATCATGGACATATATTTGATGATGGCCCAGAACCTACTGGAAAAAGATTTTGTAACAATGGAATTTGCTTAGTATTTAAGCCTCAAAAGTAGATTAAAAAAAATCTTTATAAAAATTTAGATCGTATATAGTATAATGAAAAAATGAGATACTTAATATTTTTAGCTCTAAGTTATACAATTCTAACTACTTATGCTTTTTCAAATTCAGTATCCGAGTATATTTCAACGTTAATTCCTGGAGAAGGAGATACGGAGGTAAGTATTGATTTAAGAGAAAATTATTCTCCAGATTACAGTATCTTGTTAGTTAGAGAAATAGATAGAAATGAAAATGGCAATTATTTTACGCAAATGTCTTTATTCAATACCGAGAAAAATAATGATGAAAGAATTACCGCAAATTTTGGTTTAGGAAAAAGATTTCTTAGTGATGACAAATTTACACTTACAGGATTAAATGTATTTTTAGATTATGATAATGAAGGAAATGCTAGATCAAGCTTTGGTTTGGAAATGAGAAATGCTGTATTAGAGTTTGCATTTAATAATTATTTTGGTTTGGATGATGCTGATGGAGAGAAAGTTTTAGACGGATATGATTTAAGATTAGCATCGCAAATACCTTATTTACACTGGGCTGATATATTTTTGAACTCATATTCTTGGGATGGAGTAGAAAGAAATGATATTGAGGGACTAATTATTGGTTCTGAATTATCTTTATCATCAACATTGCAGTTAGAATTAGCTTATGATGATAAGGATAGAACTGGGCTAGATGACGAGTACTATGTCAAATTAATGTTTGTTTATCCTCCAAAAGAAGGTCCAACATTAGGAGATGGAATAAGTTCAGATATGTGGAGGGAGAATAAAGATATGACTGGAGAACTACTAACAAAGGTAAAAAGAAATAATAAAATTATGGTTGAGTTTAAAGGTAATGCAACAATATCAAGGACTGACTAATGTTAAAACTTTTTAAAACGACGTTATTTATATTCATGTTTGTTTTATGCAATAAAATTGCAATTGCTGCTACTGGAACAGGAAACACAGATGTATATAAAGTAATAATGAGAAAGGTAGAATTATGTACTGGTTATACCGTTGTAGATTTTGATGATGTTAATACTGCAGCTGCTTGCCATAATGCAGTTGTGATAGGTAGTGGAGATAAAGAAGTTGATATAGCTTCTGTCAGTGCTGGCTCTGCTGCAGCAACCTACGGAGATCCAGCTTTACTACCACTAGGTGAAACCTATACACATATGAGAGTTACAATTGATAGAAAATTTAAAATTAAATCCGAAAGTGCACTTGATACAGGTGGATCTGATGATACCGATAATTGTGTAACTATTGCAACAGCTGACTCACAATATCAAAACGATGAAGCAACTGATAAGTACACACATAAAGTTGCAGTAGCTGAAGGTGGAACAAATGCAGAAATGAACTTATATTTGACTAATGGAAGACAGTCAGACGAAAGTACAGCGAATTATACACAATGCTTAAATGCGAGTTGTTCACAAAAAAATACAAGTTGGAATTGGAATTATGCTAAAGATGCATCTGAACTAACATCTGCAATAGCTATGCGAACTATGAGATCTTCACTTTCTACTGATGATGTACAATTTATTTACAAATTAACCAGTCCATACACAGTGTCATTAATTGCACCAACTATTGATATTTCATTTGGAACAAGAAATGCTTTAGGAGTACAAGAAGTAAGTAATAGCCAAGGATCTGGTACACCATCTGCTAATGATGGGATGTGTTCTTTCTATCCAGAGGAACCAATCGTAACTATTACGATAAAATAAAATTTATTTTAAGCTAGAAATTAAATTACCTGCTTTTTCAAGTTCTCTTAGCTCTTGATATCCTCCTACATGATAGTCGTCAAAAAATATTTGAGGTATGGTTCTTTTGCCATTTGCTTTTTTTATCATTTCTTCCCTTAAACCTTCTTTCAATGATACGTCTATTTCGGTATAGTTTAAATTATTTCTTGTTAGTAAACGTTTTGCAGCATCACAAAAACCACACATTGGTCCAGAGTAGACGATAATCTTTTTCATTTATTATATATAATCTTAGTTTTATAAATTACTATAGTAGATAGTCGTTTTTATTTATCTTTGATTTGATTAATTTTCTTGAGTATTCAAATTTTTTTCGGTGTTTTATGCTTTGTGAACTTGCTCTTTTTCTCCACAATCTAAAAGAAGAGGGTTTTAAAGATCTTCTCATAATCTTAATAACTTCACTTTCAGTCTTACCGGTTTTTTTTTCGATTTCTTCAAATGTAATCCTATCGGCCCAAGCCGCCCATATGACCCAATCTGGACTCTCCAATGGAGGTTCTGGATTCTTAACTCTAGTTGTAGGTCTGTGACTTTTTTTCATCAAAATTAAACAAATTTCAAAAATTATTTTAATGCAAATACTTAAGGCTATGATATTATCACTTTTAGATAGTCCTATCTAGCCATCTTTAGCTCCCGGTTTTTTAGGGCTATCCACAAAATGCTTCCCTTAGATTTTATCCTTTTTTTACAGATTATCATTTTTATGTTCATTACTCCTGGAACACCTAGAATTGTAATTATTTCTTACTCAATGAATTATGGAGTTCAAAAGTGTGTTTGGACTGCGTTAGGAGATGTAACTGCAAATATATTTCAGGCAACTTTAGTAATTTTTGTAATCGGATCTTTTTTGTCAGACAATCCAACAATTTTAAATACATTAAAATGGTTGGGTATCGCTTATTTATTATATCTTGCATATGATATTTATAAATCGAGACCTAAGGATATAAATACAAAAGATATTTCCGATAAAAGTTTTTTTTCATTTTATAAAGATGGATTTTTAGTAGCAGGGACAAGTCCTAAAGCATGGATGTTCTTTCCATTTATATTTCCACAATTTATTGATTTTAATTCTAATTATATTATTCAGTTTATTATTTTAATTACGACTTATGTCGTATTAGATTTTCTATCTTTGGTTGGTTATGCAGTTTTAGCTAATAAGTTAATTGTTTGGATAAAAGCCAATCCTAAAATTATAAATACAATTTCTGCTTGTGTAATTATTTTTATTGCAATAATTATTGCATTTACCCAACAATACTAAGGTATATTGCGCTACTACTCCCACTTGCAATTAAATAAATTTTGTTATTAATTTAAACTTTATTAATTAATTAATTAAAGGGGAATAAATGAAAATAAAAAACATTTTAATTACATTTGTTTCTGCAATAGCATTATTATTTTCAACTTCAGTTGTATCGTTTGCAAAAGTAGTTGGAGATAAAATTATTTTAGGTGCTGCAATCTCTTTAACTGGAAAATACTCATCTAATGGTGTTCATACTCAAAACGGCTACAACATGGCTGTTGATAGAATTAACAGCATGGGTGGAGTAAAAGTTGGGGGAAAAACTTATAAGTTTGATATTATTTATTACGATGATGAGTCAAACCCAAAAAGAGCAGCTCAGCTTGCAGAAAGATTAATCTCACAAGATAAAGTAGAGTTCATGCTTGGGCCATACAGTTCAGGTTTGACAAAAGCAATTGCACCAGTAACAGAAAAATATGGTGTACCAATGGTTGAGGCTAACGGTGCTTCTAGATCTTTATTTACAAAAGGTTACAAATATCTATTTGCTGTATTAGCACCAGCAAACTTATATCTTGATGTAGCAATAAGAACAGCTGTTGAATTAAATGGTGGTAAAGGTGTAAGAATTGCACAAGCTTTTGAGCAAGATGCTTTCTCACAAGACGTAAGATTAGGTATTTTAGATGCTGCTAAAGAAACTGGATCTGAAATTATAATCGACGACAAACTTCCAAAAGAGCTTAATGATATGGCTGCTACATTAGTTAAAGTAAAACAAATGAAGCCAGATGTATTGGTTGTTTCAGGTCATACAAAAGGAGCTTTAACAGCAATAAGACAAATTTCAGAAATGAAAGTTGATGTTCCGATGTTGGCAATGACACACTGTGATGCTGCAAAATTATCAAAGCAACATGGTAAAAATTCTCAATATGCATTATGTGCTTCTCAATGGCATAAAACATTAACTTACAAAGATGATTTCTTTAAAGATGGTATGACATATGCGGCAGATTTTGAAAAAGAATTTGGCTATGACCCACCATATCAATCTGCAGAGTCTTCAGCTGCACTGTTAGTATTTAAAGATGCTTTTGAAAGAGCAAATACTTTTGATCAGAAAAAAGTAAGAGATGCTCTTGCTGCAACTAACATGCAAACATTCTATGGAAATATTAAATTTGCACCTGGTGGTCAAAATGTTGACAAACCAATGGTACTTTTTCAAGTAATGTGTGATGATGCTGGTAAGTGTGAAAATAAAGTTGTTGCTCCATTAAAATGGGCTTCAGCAGAGTTAATACACCCAGTACCAAAGTGGTCTGAAAGATAAAAAAAAATAATTAAGCCCCCTAGAAATAGGGGGCTTTTTTTTATAAAAATCAAAATTAAACTATGGATTTTTTAGTCTTCCAATATCCAATGATAACCATTCAAGCATGTCTTGATGGACTTTTACTTGGAATACTTTTTGCATTAATCGCTTATGGAATGGCACTGCAATGGGGTGTCATGAATATAATAAACATTGCACAGGGAGACCTTGTAATCTTAGGAGGATACATTGCATACTTTATGTATCTCTACGGCATTCATCCAGCCTGGGGAGTAATTGTTTCTCCTATAATTATGTATTTTGTTGGAATTGCAATTTATAAATTAGTAATAAATAAAGTTGTAGACAGAGATCTATTTATTTCAATATTGGCAACATTTGGAATTAGTATTCTTTTCATGCAATTAATGAACTTCGCATTTGGAGCAGACGTTGTTTTAGCTAATTCTGGTTATGGAACTACAATGCTATTTGATAATAATGTTGTTTTACCAAACTCTAAAATATTTTCTGCTTTTATAAGTATTGTCTTTGCAATTTGTTTAGTAGTTTATATGAAAAGATCAAAATTAGGTCGTGCTATCAGAGCAACAGCTCAAAATGCAAGAGCTGCAAAGATATTAGGTGTTGATACTGAAAAAGTTTACGCAGCAACTTTTGGAATAAATGCTGCACTATGCGGTGTAGCAGGAGCTTTAATTTCAATAACATTTACGATCCACCCTTACATGGGATTACCATACACTATAAGATCATTTATGATTGTAATTGTTGCAGGATTAGGAAATTTACCTGGAGTTGCTATGTCAGGTATGGGATTAGGAATATTTGAAGAATTTGCAGATTACATTCTTGGTACTGAATTTAGAATTGGTTCAGTATTTTTATTATTAGTTTTAATTTTAGTTTACAGAAGATTTAAACTTTCAAGAAAGAGAGAGTATTTAAAGTGAGAAAAGCTAAAATTAAAGACGATAATGGCAAAATGATAGAAATAGATATTGAAAAATTTAAAAAACATTTAGATGAATATCATTCAACAGGATCTAGTCTTCATGAAGAAAATGGACATTATTTTACAGTTGATAAAGATTTTAGAGATAAAATAGAGAGTTTGTATGAACAAAAATAGTTGGATTTTATATATAGGAATTTTGGTATTTGGTTTAGTTGCACCATTTATTTTTCCAGCTTTTAAAGTTCAATTATCGATTCTGTGTGTATTAATTGTCCTTGCAACCACTTGGAATATCCAAGGCGGTGAAATGGGCTACAACACATTTGGCAATATTCTTTTTTATGGTTTGGGAATGTATCTTTGTGCATCTGTTCAAGTTGGTATGTTTTTCCCATTGGCAGAATGGACAGAAAGTGGTGGTGAAAAAACTTTCGTTCACACACCTTCACAATTCTTTCAAGGCATGGCAGTTGGTCTGGTAGTTGCAGCCGTTGTTCCTACAATTGTTGCAGGATTAATTGGTTATGCAATTTTAGGATTAAGAGGTCATTACTTTGCAATTTGTACATTAGGTTTAGGAGTTGCAGCAGGAGAAATTTCTGGAGGTATTGAAATTATTGGAGCCGGACAGGGCTTTACCACTCCTCCTTTTCCAAACATAGGAGGTCTTGAGGCAAGAGGTGAATTTTTTTATTTTTTAAGTTTTGGAGCACTTGTGCTAACATTTATTGCTGTAAGAGCAATTTACACTACGAGGTTTAGATTAATTCTTAATGCAATCAGAGATAATGAAGACAAAGCTGAAGCAATGGGAATTGAGACTATGAAATACAAAATAACTGGATGGATGATTTCAGCTTTCTTTTGTGGTCTTGCAGGTGGAATAATGGGAGGTTTAGTTGGTTATATCGATTCAACTGATGTTGCATTCGATGGAAGAGAAATGGGAGTATTCATGGTTTTGATGGCAATCCTTGGAGGTAAGGGGACTTTATGGGGCCCAATTATAGGCGCAACTCTATTTCACTTTTTTAAAGAGGGTTTTTGGACATTCTTTCTTGGTTGGCAGTATGTTGCATTAGGAGTTTTAATTGTAGTTATAGTAATTTATTTCCCAGAAGGATTAATGGGATGGTTGAGAGAAAAATATCCAGAAAGATTTGGTGAAGTTGTTGATGAAGCTGATCGAAAAGCACAGGTAGAATTAAAATGAGTATTTTAGAAGTCAACAATGTAAGTAAATCATTTGGTGGTGTTAAAGCTAATGTTGACATTTCAATGTCTGTTGAAAAAGGAAAAATAGTTGGTCTTATAGGCCCAAATGGATCTGGAAAAACTACATTGTTTAATTCGATAGTTGGTACTTATCCAATAGACAAAGGTTCAATTAAGTTTAACGGAAAAGAAGTATCAGAGTTACCTGTCCCTGTAATTGCAAAACTAGGATTACTAAGAACATTTCAACAAACGAGGATATATGGAAAATTAAATTGTGTAGATAACATGCTTATTAGTCACAAAGGTAGTGATGAGAGTTTGCTTAAAATATTCTCAAAAATCCCTAAAGAGCTTACAGAAAAAGCAGAAAACTTACTTAATTTTGTTGGATTGTATCAAAAAAGAAAACTAAGAGCAGGAGACTTATCTTTTGGCCAACAAAAATTATTAGAACTTGCAATGGCACTAATGAATGAACCAGAAATGCTATTATTAGACGAGCCAACAGCAGGTATAAATCCTACTTTAATTAATGGAATTATTGATAGATTGATCAAAGTTAATCAAGATTTTGGGATTACATTGCTTGTTATTGAACACAATATGAGAGTAATAATGCAATTAGCTGAAGATATATTTTGCCTTGCTCACGGCAAAATGCTTGCAAATGGCACTCCAGATGAAATTAAAAATGACAAAAGAGTAGTAGATGCGTATTTGGGGGCTCAATAATGTCTAATCAATATGAAGTTTTAGGTAAAGCACCTGGTGCAGAAGACCTAAAAAACTTATCTTCTGAAGATACTCATTTAACAATAAAAAATTTGAATGCTGGATATGGTAAAATGGAAATTTTACATAATTTTGATTTATTTGTAAGCAAAGCACAATCATTATGTTTAATTGGTCCTAATGGAGCAGGTAAATCAACAATACTTCACTCAATATATGGATTTACAAATATTTTTTCTGGCAAAATAGAAATTGATGGAAAAGAAATAACAAATTTAACTCCAGCTGAAAAATTAAAGTCAGTTGGTATAGCTTATATCCTACAAGATAATTCAGTTTTTCCAGATATGACTGTTGAGGAAAATTTGTTAATGGGAGGTTTTATCAAAGATAAAACCGAAGAGTCATATCAAGAAGCAGAAAAGATTTTAGATAAATACGAAAGATTAAGGAATAGAAGAAATCAACCGGCAAAAGTATTATCAGGTGGAGAAAGAAGATTATTAGAAATATCTAGAGCTTTAGTAATGAAGCCCTCTGTTCTTCTGGTCGATGAACCTTCTATTGGATTGGAGCCAAGATATATTGATATGGTATTTGAAATTTTGGGAGACTTACAAAAAAATGAAAAGAAAACAATTATTCTAGTTGAGCAAAATGCCAAAAAAGGTCTAGAGTTTTCTGATATTGGATATGTATTAGTATCTGGACAAACGGCAATAGCCGGAAGAGGTGATGATTTACTTAAAAATGATGATGTTGGACGTCTATTCTTAGGCGGATGATTAATTCAAAATATTTTTTTAAAGGAATTCTTTGTGCAAAAGAATTCGATAGCCCTGCAATTGCACTTGGTTTAAGTTTTTTAGCAATAGGTGCGCTACTTAAAAATTTAGGCTTTACAATTCAAGAAAGTATTTTTTCTACTTTTTTAACTTATGCTTTACCTGGTTCACTTGTGATGGCAGAATCGATTTTGATTGGAGTTTCGTTACTTAATTTATTTTTTGCAGTTTGGTTAGTGAATGCAAGATTGTATCCGATGACTGTATCTTTAATGCCATTATTAAAACATCAAAGCCAACCGAGATGGAAGTATTATCTTTCATGTCATTTTGTTGCAGTATCTTCGTGGTTAATTCTAAAAAATAATTATAAAGAAATTGAAAAAAAATATAGAGTCGATTTTTGGATAGGGATTGGAACTGCAACTTGGTTGATAGCAATTTTTTCAACTATTTTAGGTTATTATTCAGCTGATTTCTTAAATAGAGAAATGATGATTGGACTAGCTATTATTAATCCAATTTATTTTACTTGTACAATGATTGGGGTGATGAAGTCTATACAGTTAAATGTTTCAATAATTTTAGGAGCTATCTTAGGACCCTTATTTTATCTTATTAGTCCTGATTGGTGTGTTTTGATTGGTGGATTTGTAGCTGGAACTATTGCTTTTGTAATAGGAGAGAAAAATGTCAGCTAATATTGTTTTAATAATAGTTATTACATCTTTAGCAACTTATATCTCAAGGTTTTTAGGAGCTTTTACTTCTGAAATAATAGATGAAAATACTAAAATATATAGGTGGTTTAATTATTTAGCCTATTCGACATTGGCGGCTTTAATTTCCAGAATGATAATATTTCCAGCTGGTGCACTTTCTGACAGTAATTACTTGTCCAGATTTATTGTTGTGCTTTTAGCAATAATAATTTTTAAATTGACTAGAAATAATTTAGTTTACCCAACTTTATTCTCTGCTATCATTATGTTTTTATTAAGTAGCTTTACGATATAAATGAAAAAAATTATTTTACTATTGTTATTAATTTTAATACCAGGTATTTCACAAGCAGCATGTGATGATCCTTTAACTGATGGAGTTGATTATACTAACTGTAGATTTTCAGATGGACAAGATTTACAAGGTAGTTATTTACCTAACTCAAACTTATCATTCGCAAGTTTTATACAAGTAAATTTTGATAAAAGTATTATGATGAATTCTAACTTGTCATTTGGAACTTTTCCAGAGTCAACATTTGTTAGAGCCAACTTATATGAGTCAACTCTAGTTGGTGGAAATTTTGAAAAAGCTAATTTTACAGGAGCCAATATGACGAGAGTTGATTTTATGGGCTCAACATTAATTGAAGCAAATTTTCAAAATGCAAATTTAATGGAAGCTAACTTTACTTCATCAAATATGACCAATGCTAATTTTGATGGAGCAAATTTAATTGGGGCAACATGGACTAATGGTGAAACATGTGGACCAAATTCAATTGGAGTTTGTAACAAATAATTATAATGAATAGCTTAGATACTATTCAGGGGTTTGATATTTCATTTAGCGATTATTCCAAAAGAATCATCAATATTAAAATTGAAGATGAAATTATAGATAAACTAATATTTCCTTTTAAAAAATTTGATATTATAGCTCTTGAATATAAACCTTTTACTAGATTTACACTTGCAAAATCTTTAGATGATTCAACAGGCGGAAAGCTAGGAAAATTTATAAACACTGTATTAAGAGATAGAGACACAGGTTGTTTTATTATAGGACCTAAAAATAAATCAAAAAAAATCGATAATAATTTTCTTATTAAACTATCTACAGCCGTAACTCACTTACTTGGTAATCCAAATTTTGACTCAATGGCTGGAAAATATTATGCAAGATTTCATGTTAAACATGAGGACAATAGCGATTCATATCTTAGAAAAGCATATACAAATATGGATCTTCATACTGATGGTACTTATGTTAAAGAAAAAACTGATTGGTTATTAATGTTAAAAATGGAGGAAGAAAATGTACAAGGTGGAGAAACTGCAATGTTGCACCTTGATGATTGGGAACATTTAGATAGTTTAACTAATGATAAAGTTGGAAAACAAAATTTCTTATGGGGCTCTCCAAAAAGTAAAAACGTTGACTATAAAGTAGAACATCCTGTTTTTTCAGAGGATGAAAATGGAAAACCACAAATTTCTTATATTGACCAATTTCCTGAGCCAAAAAATATGGAACAGGGATTATTTCTACAAAAATTATCAGACTCTTTAGAGGGAAGTCAAAATAAGATCGTAATGCCTTTACCAGTCGGTTTTTCTGTAGTTGCAAACAACTATTTCTGGCTTCATGGCAGAAAACCATTTGTAGAAAATAAAAAATTATCAAGAGAATTACTAAGAATTAGAGGTTCTTTTTTTACTAATTAATTAATTTTAGTGATAATAATCACTTAGTTTATCATGAAAATCGGATTTATTGGTACAGGACATATCTCAAAATCAGTAATCAATGGAATACTGGGATCAAAATTAAAAATTAATAAAATAATTGTTTCAAAGAGAAATTCAAAAATTTCAAGTGAACTGAAAAGAAAAAGTAAAAAGATAAAAATATCTACTGATAATCAGGATATTATAAATCAATCAAATTGGGTTTTTTTAGCAGTAACACCAAAGATTGGAAAAATTATTCTTCCAAAACTAAAATTTAAAAAAGGTCAAACTATAATAAGTTTTATATCAACTATAAAAATGACTGAATTAAAAAAATATATTAAAGTTAAAACCAAGATTATTAGAGCAATTCCTTTGCCTCCAATTTCTCTTAGAAAAGGACCAGTACCAATTTTTCCACCAGATAAACAAGTTAGAAATTTTTTTAATAAGCTTGGCACATCTGTTGAAATAAAAAATGAAAACCTATCACTAAATTTTTGGTCAACTTCATCAATGATGGCACCATTTTATGAATTACTACAAACTCTGAGTGAATGGTTAGTAAAAAAGGGAATTAATAGAAGTGACTCTCAAAAGTATATTACCTCATTATTTATTGCTTTATCTGAGGATGCAAAAATTAATTCAAATAAAGATTTAAAAGTACTTGTTAAAAATTCACAAACCCCAAAAGGTTTAAATGAGCAAGCTGTTAAAGAATTAAGAAAACTTGGATTTTATAAATCTCTCAATAAAACAGCAAATAGCGTCTTAAATAGATTAAAAAAAAGCAAGTAAAATGTCCGAAAATATCTTACAGGTAAATAATCTTACAAAATTGTTCGGAGGACTAGCAGCAGTATCAAATTGCTCATTAAATATTAGATCGGGTTCAATCACTGGAATAATTGGTCCAAACGGTTCGGGAAAAACAACATTATTTAATTTAATAGCTGGAAATTTAAAATCTAATGATGGAGAGGTAATATTTAATGATGAAAATATTACCGATGTACCATCACATGAGTTGTTTGGCAGAGGATTATTAAGAACCTTTCAGATTGCACATGAATTTTCAAACTTAACAGTTTTAGAAAACTTAATGATGGTGCCATCAAATCAAAGTGGAGAAAATTTATTAAATGCGCTTATTAAACCTGGACTAGTTAAAAAAGAGGAAAAAGTTATTAGAGAAAAAGCCTACGAGGTTGTGGATTTTCTTAATCTAACACATTTAGCCAATGAAAGGGCAGGAAATCTTTCAGGAGGCCAAAAAAAATTATTAGAATTAGGAAGAACTATGATGGTTGATGCAAAATTGGTTTTACTTGATGAAGTGGGAGCTGGAGTTAATCGAACACTTTTAAAAGATCTAGGAACTGCAATATTAAAATTGAATAAAGAAAAAAATTACACTTTTTGTATGATAGAGCATGATATGGATTTTATAAGCAGAATGTGTGATCCAGTAATAGTAATGGCAGATGGTTCAGTTTTATTTGAAGGAACATCTGAAGAAGTGAAAAAAAACGAAAAAGTTATTGAGAGCTATTTAGGAAAGTCAAACTTAACAAAAAAAGAAAATTAATGGCATACTTTGAGGGAGCAAAAATGACTGCAGGTTATGGGGATGGCCCTGATATTATTAGTTCATGTTCGATAACTGCCAATAGGGGAGAGATAGTTGCTATTCTAGGTCCAAATGGAGCTGGTAAATCAACAGCCATGAAAGCAATGCTTGGATTATTAAAATTAAAATCAGGCTCTGTAACTTTAAATGGTGAAGATATTTCAAATATTAATCCTCAAGATCGTGTAAAAAAGGGCATTTCATTTGTTCCACAAACAAGAAATGTCTTTGCAGAATTAACTGTAAGAGAAAATTTAGAAATTGGTGGCTTTTTAACCGAAGGAAGTTTAGAAAATAAAATTGAGAGTATATATAGTTTATTCCCAATCCTAAGTGAAAAAAAAACCCAAGTCGTCGGACAATTATCTGGTGGACAACGTCAGCAAGTCGCGCTTGGAAGAGCTTTAATGAGTGATCCATCAGTTCTTATGTTAGATGAGCCCACAGCTGGAGTTTCTCCAATTGTAATGGATGAATTGTTTGAACATATCATAAAAGTTAAAAAAACAAATGTTGCCGTTATTATGGTTGAGCAAAACGCAAAGCAAGCATTAAGTATTTCAGATCGAGGCTATGTATTGGTAACAGGTCAAAATAAATTTGAGGGATCCGGTAATGACTTACTTGAAGATCCCGAGGTTCGTAGATCATTTTTGGGAGCATAATGGATTTCTTAAATGCAATAATTGTACTTTTTAATTTCACAGTAATACCAGCGTTAGCTTATGGTTCACAATTAGCTTTAGGTGCTATTTTTGTTACTTTAATTTATGCGGTTTTAAGATTTGCTAATTTTGCAACTGGAGACATGATGTCTTTTGGAACAATGTTCGCAGTTATTCTAACATATTATTTTCAGTCCTTAGGTTTTGGATTAGGTGTTTTACCAACAGCACTTTTGACAATTCCTTTCGCCATACTAATGATGATTTTATATATGTTAATCATAGACAAATTTGTTTTCAGTTATTACAGGATAAAAAAAAGTCCTCCAGTCCAGTTTGCAATGGTTAGTGTAGGGGTAATGTTTGTCACTCAAGCCTTAATTAGAATAATCATTGGACCATCCGACAGAAGATTTCTAGATGGTGAAAAATTTATAATTAAAGCAACAGAATTTAAAGAAATGACTGGGCTTGCAGAAGGTATAACTTTAAAATCAACACAAGCAATAACAATAATCGTAACCTTAATTGTTGTTTCAATAATGTTTTGGTTTTTAAATAGAACTAAAACTGGAACAAGTATGAGAGCTTATTCAGACAATGAAGATTTAGCATTATTGTCTGGTATAGATCCTAAGAAAGTTGTTTTGATAACATGGGTCATCGCAGGAATTTTGGCTACTATTGGTGGAGTATTATACGGTTTAGATAAAAGTTATAGACCTTTTGTTTATTTTAATAATATGCTTCCAATATTCGCCGCAGCAATTGTTGGAGGAATCGGAAATCCATTTGGAGCCTTCCTAGGTGGATACGTTATAGCTTTTGCAGAAATATTTGTAACTTACGCATACAAAAGATTTATTTCATATCTATTACCTGAACATCTTGAGCCAGATTCTTTACTCCAGTTATTATCGACAGATTACAAGTTTGCAGTTTCATTCTCAATCTTAGTAATTGTTTTATTAATAAGGCCGTCAGGTATCTTTAAAGGAAAAGTAATATGAGGAATTATAAAAATGTCATTGCCGCATACTCAATCATGATATTTTTAATAATTTTGGTTGGGATATTTCAGTCCTGGTCTATTGCATTAACTATTTTAAATTATTGTTTAATTTCCGCAGTTATGACAATCGGGGCAAATATACAATGGGGTTATGCTGGATTAATTAATTTTGGGATAATGGGATATACAGCATTAGGAGGATTAGCTGTAGTCTTAGTTTCAGTTGAACCAGTCAAAAAAGCTTGGCAAGTTGGAGGTTTAAATATTTTAGCTTGTATATGGATAATTGTTGCAATTATCTTTGTAGTTAAATTTATACTTAACAGATTTGATAAATCTAAATTAAGAAATTACTCAGTAGCGTCTGTAATTTTAGGTGGAATAATTCTATTAAGAGTAACTGCTGCACCAGGAATAGAGGCGATCGAGTCAGTTGATCCAGCAAGGACAGGATTTCTCGGAGGCATGGGATTACCCGTTTTATTTTCCTGGATTGTTGGTGCGCTTTTGGCTGGCAGTTTAGCATTTGTCATAGGAAAGATCGCATTAGGTCTTCGTGCAGATTATTTAGCTATTGCAACATTGTTAATAGCAGAAATTATCGTTTCAATTATTAAACATGAGGAATGGTTGGCAAGAGGTGTAAAAAATGTAATAGGATTAAAAAGACCAGCACCATACGAAATAGATCTACAAACTTCAGAATGGTTTATAAATTTAGTTACAAAATTTAATTCATCAAAATTAAATTTAATTAATTCAATCTCTGATAAGCAAGAAGCTCTAAATCAAATGGTTATTGATGCTTCATCGGTTTATGTAAAATTATGTTTTACAGGTTTATTTCTTACTGTTGTTATTGTCTTGTTAATTGTGACCCAGAAAGCCCTCTATTCACCTTGGGGAAGAAAAATGAGAGCTATAAGAGATAATGAAGAGGCGGCAAGTGCAATGGGTAAAAATATTGTTAAAGAGCATCTTCTTATTTTTATTTTGGGATCTGCAATTGTTGGCTTAGCTGGAGCTATGATGGTTACAAATGACGGTTTGTTTACACCAGGTAGCTACAGACCTATGAGATATACTTTTGTAATTTGGGTAATGGTTATAGTAGGTGGAACAGGAAATAATTTCGGAGCAATATTGGGGGGATTTGTAGTTTGGTTTTTATGGGTCGAAGCTGCTCCAATTGCATTATTTTTAATTAATTTGTTTACATCCCATCTGCCAGAAACTAATGTAGTTAGAGTTCACTTAATTGAAAGTGCTCCATATTTTAGATTCTTAGTTATTGGAATTGGTTTACTTTTAATAATGCGTTATAGACCACAAGGAATTATTCCAGAAAAAATTATTAAACAATAATGTATTATATTTTATTAGGTATTGTTTTAGGATTAATATTTTATTTATCTGACAAATATTTATTTTAAAACCCCAGTTAAGAAACTGGGGTTTTAATTTCTAATTATCTTTGCTTTTTGTCTTTAAACTTTCCACCTTTTATTTCTTTTTCAATAAAAGATCCAAAAGCTTCACCAACATCTGTAAATTCAACAGCTGTAGCACCTTCATAATTTACTGCTTTACCTTTAGCTAATAAATCAAGTGCTTTCTTTAATTCACCTGGATAAATTTTTGTTCCAGGAGCATTGGCTACTGACATTACATTTTTTTGAACAGTCATTCTGTCAGCTTTTCCACCAGCTTGCATTGCAAGTGTGATCAAGGCTGCTGCATCATAACTTTCACCTGTGTAAGGACCTGATGAGTCAATACCACCAGCACTAGCAACTTCTTTAAATATACCAGCACCTTTACCCATTGATCCAGGTAAAGATCCAAATGATTTATTTAAATCTTTTCCAAATCTGTCAGTAAGAGAGTCACCAATCATTCCATCTGAAAGAACAAAAGTATCAAATGATCCAGAGTCTAATGATCCTTGAATTATACTACCACCAGCTTGATCTAAGTAACCTAAAACAGCAAGAGCATCTCCACCTGCTGCTGCAAGTGTCGCTACTTCTGCACCATAGTCACCTTTACCTTCTTCGTGCGCTGTAACAGCTGTTACTTTAATACCATGAGCTTTAACTGCAGCTACATAAACATCAGCTAAACCTTTTCCGTAGTCATTGTTAGTATGAGTTACAGCTAATGATTTAACTTTTCTGTCTTTTGTAATATCTGCAAGAACTTGTCCTCCTCTAGCATCTGATGGAGCAGTTCTAAAGAAATAACCATTATCATTAAGATCAGTTAATCCTGGAGATGTAGCTGATGGTGAAATCATAACAACACCATTTGGTACGGCAACATTAGTTGCTATTGCACCTGTAACACCAGAACAATCAGCACCCATAATAGCAACAACACCACCTGAAACTAAACCTTCAGCAGCAGTTGTAGCAGCAGCAGAATCAACACAAGTTGAGTCAGCTCTTTCTACAGATATTTTTTTTCCACCAAGTAATGAGCCAGAATCTGAAGCTTCTTTAAAAGCAAGTTCTGCAGAAGCAGCCATTGCAGGTGTTAGGGTTTCAATTGGACCAGTAAATCCTAAAATAATACCCATTTTAATTCCATGTCCATCTGAAAAAGCTTTTGAAGTAAAGCTTAAGATAAACACGAATATACCTATTAGTAATTTTTTCATATTTTCCCTTTAATTGTTAACAATTTATATAATCAAAATTAAATCCTATTAAATTATTATTTCAATGAGAAAATTATCTCAATTTTCGAACAAATACTTATAATTTTAGCAATTATCTATTAGGAGTGTCTGTCGCAATCATTTGACCTCTGACTTTTTCTCTAAAGTAAATATACACTCCTGCAGAAATAATAATAGCTGCCCCAAGAAACGTTCTTGGTTCAGGTATAGTTTCAAATAATATATATCCCGCAATTATAGCAAAAATTATATAAGAGTATTCAAACAAAGATACAATTGAAGGTGACGCAATACTATAAGCTGAAAAGACACAAAAGAAAGATATAGAAGCAACAACTCCCATTACAAAGACATAAGGCCATGAAGCCGAAGGGTTAGTAAACCATTCTCTAACAATAAATTGTAAAGTAGGATCAGAAAAATTATTAAATTTTCCATCTCCACTAATAAGATAAATAATTAAACTTACAATAACCGCAAAAATATAAAGCAAAGTCATTTGAGTATAAATATTATCTTTATCAGAAGTATATTTTGTAATTGTCATCGAGCAAGCATAACAAAGTGCACATCCAACAGGTGCTAATTTGAAAAAATTAAATTCCTCAAGTGTTGGATTAAGTACAATTAATACTCCTATAAAACCTACAACAATTGCACTCCATCTTCTAATTCCAATTTGTTCTTTTAAGAAAAATTTAGCAAACATAGACATAAAGAAAGGACATGAGAAAAACAGAGCACTAACCATCGCTAAAGACATAAAGGTTAAAGAAATATAAAAAAAAGCAAATCCAAAAAAGAAACAAACAACCCTAATTAATGTCAAAAAAGGATAATGTGTTTTAAGAGTAATCTTTTTTTTTGTTATTAAAAAAAAAGATATGAGAATAGATGCTTGTATTAAAGTTCTTCCCAAATATAACTCAAATAATGCAATATCTTCAAAAATAAACTTTATTAATGAGTCTTGAATGGAAAAAAAGGCCATTCCAGTCATAATAAACAAAATACCTTTTGTATTATCGTTTGTTTGCATATCGCACCTATATCAAAAAAACTTTAACCTTCATAATTAATAAGATACTCTTAAAGAAATGAGTGATTTTGAACCAATTTATGGCGGATGTATTTGTGGGTGTGTAAAGTATTCAATAAATAGCAAACCTCTTTTTACTCAGGTCTGCCATTGTTTAGATTGCAAAAAATTAACTGGATCATCTTATGTAATGAATACTAGTATTTTTGAAGATTCTTTAAAAATTAATGGTGAACTTTTAAAAGCTGAATTGATTGCAGGTAGTGGGAAGAAATGTACTCATTACTTTTGTAAAAAATGTGGGGTTTATATTTATGCCGATTATGAATTTGCAATTAGAAGATTAACAGTTAGAACAAAGACTCTTTTGAAACCGGAAGACTTTCCACCTCAAGCACATATATTTGTAAAAGATAAGGATCCATGGATAAATATTGCTGACAAAAATATTTGCTATGATGAAATGTATGATCCAAAAATTGCTTGGCCTAACGAAAGTTTAGATAGATATAAAAAATATCTCGAGACTAATTAAGGATAAAATCAGCCGCTCTTTCACCTATCATTAAAGTAGGTGCATTTAAATTACCACTTGTAATCTCTGGCATAACTGAGGCATCTGCAACTCTTAAATTTTCTAAACCATGAACTTTCAATTTTTCGTCAACTACTGCCATTTTGTCCACTCCCATTTTTAATGTACAGGATGGATGATAAGCTGTTTCGGCTTTTGATCTAATATACTCGGTTATTTGTTCATCATCAGTTGCACTTTCACCTGGACCTATTTCTTTTCCAGCGTAAGGTTTCATTGAATCTTGACTTAAAATCTTTCTAGCTACACGAACACACTTAATTGTTTCTTTTAAATCATATTCATCTTTTAAATAATTAAATTGAATTTTTGGGTAATCGTATGGATTTGAGCTATTTAATTTAATATGTCCTCTACTTTTAGGTTGGTTCAAGCTTGCATGTAATTGATAACCATGTCTGTCAGGATCAACTAATCCATGATCGATTACGAATGCTGGAAAAAAATGAAATTGAATATTCGGATAGCTTTTGTCTTCTGAAGATTTGCAGAAACCACCTGCTTCTAAAAATGAAGTAGAACATGGACCACTTTTTGAAAGAAACCATTGAATACCAATTTTAAGCATATTTATTTTGTTAACATAAGAATAGAGCGTATCTTTAGTTTTACATTCTTGCTGAATATAGGTTTCTAAATGGTCTTGTAAATTTTGACCTACTCCCTCTAAAGAATGTACAACATTAATTCCTTTATCTTTTAAATCTTTTTCAGGTCCTACACCAGATAACATTAACAGTTGTGGTGAATTAATTGAACCTCCACTTAAAATAACTTCTTTGTTAGCATAAACCTTTGTGACTTTATTTTTGATATTTACCTCTATTCCAACTGCTTTTTTTCCTTCAAAAATAATCCTTTCTGCAAAAGAATTGGTAAAGACTTTTAAATTTTTTCTTTTTTTTGCAGGTTCTAGATAATATTTAGAAGCGCTAGCTCTTTGACCTTTATGAATTGTAATATCATACATTCCAAATCCTTCTTGATCTTCTCCGTTCATGTCATTATTTTGTTTATACCCCGCTTCAACAGAAGCGTTAATAAAAGCGCCAAACAAAGGATTTTTATTTTTGGATTGATTTACTGGCAAAATTCCCTTTCCACCTCTGAATTCATTCTCTCCTTCAGACCATGTCTCAATTTTTTTAAAAAACGGTAAAACATTTTCATAAGACCATGATTTCAAGCCAAATGAGGCCCATCTCTCATAGTCGTTTTTGTTTCCTCGAACATAAACCATTCCGTTATGTGCAGAACAACCACCTACCATTTTTCCTCTTGGGCAAAATAATCTTCTATTATTTAAATTAGGCTCTGGTTCTGAATAATATTTATAATTATATTTGGGATCGTGCATTGCATATAGAATTGCCAAAGGCATATTAACTTTCCAAATATCACTAGATCCACCTGCCTCAAACAAGGCAACATTAAATTTCCCATTTTCACTTAATCTATTTGCAAGAACACATCCTGCTGTACCAGCTCCAACAATTATGTAGTCAAAATTCATTTACTTTTTAAGTTTATCTGCAAGTACTAATTTATCTGATTTAAAACTATTTTTATTTTCGTTAATAAAATCATCCATAATTTTTATTTTATCTTCTTCAAATTCTGTAACTTTTCTTTTTTCAAGATCAATATAAAGAGATATACTTTCTGTAGTTGCAGCAAGTTTTCCTGTTTTTTTTTCGATCATCTCACATTTTAAATGTAATCTTTTCTTATCATGATCAAAGAAAGTGCAATAAACATCAATTTCTTCATTTTCTTTAACTTCATTGTCGTAAGTTGTTCTTGTTTCAACCACCATTGTACTTCTTTTATTTATTTGTGCTTTAGCTCCACCCATATCAAATTTATTAAGCATTGTTTCCCATGCTTCATCAAAAATTAAAACATAATAAGCCATGTTCATATGCTCATTATAATCTGTCCAATCTTTTATTATTTTTCTCGAAGCTAAATGAAATGCCATTTTATTAGCTTTTATTTATTTTATCTGCTACTAACAATTTTCTTTGCATCTCTCTTAAAACAGGTCTTTCTATCAATTTACCATCTATTACAACTAAACCTGTATTTGCTTTTTTAAATTGATCCATAATTTTTTTAGCTTTACTTATTTCTTCTTCAGACGGAGTAAAAATCTCATTTAAAATACTTATTTGTTTCGGATGAATCGATCCTTTTCCAGTGAAACCTAAATTTTTGACAAACTGTGCTTCTTTTTTCATTCCTTCCATATCTTCCAAATTTAAATAAGGAACATCAATAACATCAACTCCTTTACTTGCGCCAGCATGAACTAACCTTGATCTTGCATAAACTAAATTCTCTAATTTGTTTTCCACTCTCAATTCTGCTGCCATATCCTCTCCACCAAAATATAAAGCAACTATTCTATCGCTAGAATGTGCAATATCATAAATACTTTCAAGAGCTTGATTAGTTTCCATTATAACATGAAGATCAGTATCTAAATTACAATCAGTAAGCATGTCATCAATAAATGTAATTTCGTCAGGTGTTTTAACTTTAGGCAACATGATAGCTTTAACCTTTAGTTTATTTGATGCAAGAGCTTCTAAGTCTAAAAGACCATTTTTAGTTCTTTGACAATTTAATCTAACAACTAATTCAACATCATTTTTTACTTCTAGTGACTTTAATGCTTCAATAGTATTTTTCCTTGCCTCGTCTTTATCTTTCATGGCAATTCCATCTTCTAATTCTATACAAACCATATCAGCTCCTGAAGCCAAGGCTTTTGGAAACATCTCTGGTTGAAGACCTGGTGTAAATATAAAGCTACGTCTAACCCTTAGTTTATTTAAGTCCATTTAATTTTTATTTCTTATAATTGTTAATGATATGATATTATATTTTACTAGAAATAAAAATGAACAATAAGGTCTTCATATCATGTGCAGTTACAGGATCTGGTGATACAGCAAGTAAACATCCTGATTTACCTAAAACTCCAGAGCAAATTGCAAAAGCAGCAATAGAGTCTGCTAAAGCTGGTGCTGCAATTGCCCATATCCATGTCAGAGAGGAAGATGGAACTCCAAGTAGAAGACTCGAGCTTTATAAAGAAGTGGTTGACAGAGTGAGATCATCTGAAACTGATGTAATTCTTAATCTCACAACAGGCATGGGTGGTGATTTAGATATCGGCCAAGGCAAGAACCCTTTAGACTTTGGTCCAATGACAGACATGGCAGATGTAATGGAAAGAATTGCTAATGCAGAACAATTTCTTCCAGAAATATGCACACTTGATTGTGGAACCTTAAATTTTGGAGATAGTTCAGTTATCACAGTCAACACACCTAACGATTTAAGAAAAGCTGCAAAAAAACTTCAAGAAATAAAAGTTAAACCTGAAATAGAAGCTTTTGATTTAGGAAACATGTGGTTTGGTGCTCAATTATATAAAGAGGGATTATTAAGTGATCCACCTCTTTTTCAAATGTGTTTAGGAATTCCATGGGGAGCACCGGCAACACCATTAGCCATGCAAGCGATGAAAGATATAATGCCTAAAGAAGGTATATGGTCAGGTTTTGCAATATCTAAAAACGAAATGCCATATGTTGCTCAAACTGTAGTAATGGGAGGTAACCCAAGAGTTGGTTTAGAGGATAATTTATATTTATCCAAAGGAAAATTGGCAACAAATCCTCAATTAGTTGAGAAAGCTATAAGGATCGTCACAGATCTTGGCGTAGAGATTATGTCACCTTCAGAAACAAGAGAAAAATTAAAGCTTGTAAAACACAAGTAATGTCAAAAATTAAAACTGTAGGAATAGTTGGAACTGGTGTCATAGGGACTGGCTGGATAATAAGAAATTTAGCTCACAACAAAATTGTTCATGCATATGATCAAAACAAAAATCTCAAAAACTATGTTTTAAAAGAAATAAAAAGAACTTCAAAAAGTATAAAAAAACTTTTTGGAAAAAAAATTTTAATTAAAAATTTAAAATTCTTTAATTCTTTGGAAAAGGCTCTTTCAAATGTGGATTTTGTTCAAGAAAGTGTATTAGAGAATTATAAAGTTAAAACTGATTTAATCCAAAAAATCTCTAAATATGTAAAATCAAATGTAATTATTTCTTCAAGTTCGTCAGGACTTTTGCCCTCTAAAATTTTTTCTAAGAGTAAAAATCCTCAAAGAGGCATAATTGGACATCCATTTAACCCAGCGTATTTATTGCCAGCAGTTGAAATAGTTCCTGGAAAAAAAACTACAAGAAAGTTTCTTTCAGATGCAAACAAATATTACAAATCAATCTCAATGAGGCCAATCATGCTTAAAAAAGAATTACCAGGTTATTTATCGGATAGACTTCAAGAGGCATTGTGGAGAGAGGGTTTACATATTATTAATGAAAATTATGCAACAACACAGGAATTAGATCGTGCAATAGAAGATGGACCAGGTCTTAGATACTCAATAATGGGCACCTTTTTAACCTTTCATCTTGCTGGAGGTAATGCAGGAATGAAACATATGTTAAAGCAATTTGGTCCAGCCTTAAAATTACCTTGGACTAAATTAAAAGCTCCAAAGTTAACAAACAAATTATCTTCTAAACTTATATCAGGTACAAAAAAACAAGCTAAAGGTAAATCAATTAATATGCTTTCAAATATTAGGGACCAATATTTAGTTGATGTATTAAAAATTAGAAAAAAATATGAGATTAAAATTAGAAATTGATGAAAGAAAAAATTTTTATAAATAAAACTGGTGGATGTATCTGTGGAAGTATAACTTTTAAGGTTAAGCTTGATGAAGTCCCTTTAGTTTTCAATTGTCATTGTATTGATTGTAGAAAAAAAATAGGAGGAATAATGACAATTATACTGCTAAGAGATGGAGCAATAGATATCGATAAGTCTAAATTAAAAATTTATGAACATGAAGGCGGCAGTGGTAATAAAATTAAAAAACATTTTTGTGGGAAATGTGCTGCTCCTATTTTAACTTATGTAGAAAAGTATAAAAAATACTATTTATATGCAGGTTTACTAGACGATATTAGTTTTTTAAATAAAGCAGAGAACATACATTATAAAGAATCTCATTTTCCATTTATGGAAATAAGCGAAAAAAATATTAAAGTTTAATAACTAATGCATTCTTAAAGTATTGCCGTCCACAGCAATTACTTGTCCCGATATCCTTGGCGCATCATTCGAAATTAAAAAGCTACAAATTCCTCCAATATCCTCTTCATAAACCCAGGTATTCATTGAAGTCATTGAAACAAATTCTTTTTCTATTAATTTTTTTGAAACATTTAAAAACTTCGATTTATCCCTTATCACTCTACCCATTCTATCTCCCTTAATTGTTCCAGGACAAATAGCGTTTACTCTAATTTTAAATTTTCCTAGTTCCATTGCCAGTGTTTTGGTTATACCAACAACTGCCCACTTACTTGCACAGTAAGGAGATCTTAATGGAAATCCAAATATACCTGCGGTTGATGATAAATTTATTATAGCTCCACCTTTATTTTTTTTTAGCAATGGAATTGAATATTTTGAAAAATAAAAATGGCTAATAACGTTTACTTTTAATGTATTTTCCCAATCCTTGCTTTTTAATTTTTCAAGTGTCCCAGTTGGTCCAGCAATTCCTACGTTATTTATTAAAGCATCAATTTTTTTTGTTTTTTTTAATATTTTGCTAAAAAAATTTTTTACTTGGTTTTCGTCCGAGGCATCGCACTGAAATACAAATAATTTTTTATTATTGAGCTTGTGCTTCTTGCATTTATTCAGAAAAGTTGGATTGATATCACAAAGATATACTATTGCACCTTTATCTAAAAATATTTTTGCCGAACTCCATCCAATACCCGAACCTCCTGCGGATATGATTATTTTTTTATTTTTTAAGGTTATGCTCATTTTTAATTTTAAAAGATAATTCAAACTAACAAATCTTCCAACTATTAATATGTCAACTAATAATTGAATTGAGCATTAAATTATTTTATATTGATATTGATTATGCACTCAATTTCAAAAATCTCAAAAAACGGGACTTATCTTCAAGTAATTTGGGATGACGGAAAAGAGAGTAAATTTAATTATATGTGGCTGAGAGATAATTGCCCTACAGCACACGATAAAGATTCTAGGCATCGAATGTTTAATATTTTAGATGTATCAGAAAATATAAACCCAAAAAAATATAATCTTAATAGTGATGGTAAATTAGAAATAGAGTGGAGTGAGGGAAATCATGTAAGCCATTATGATATTAGTTGGCTTAGAGAAAATTGTTACACAATTAAAAATAACGAAGAATACAAATCACCTTATCAATTATGGGATGGCAGTTTAGAAAAAAATATTCATAGTATATATATAGATCACAATGAAATTATATCTTCTGAAGAGGGATTAGTTAAATGGTTAGAGCTTCTTCATTATAAAGGAATAGCAATAGTTTATAATGCTCCAGTAGAAAAAAATTCAGCGTTCCCTGTTTTAAACAGAATTAGTCACACAAGAGAGACATTTTTTAAAACACCTTTTGAAGTTATAAATATACCAAAACCTAATAACTCAGCTTATACAGCTCATGCACTTCAAAATCATATGGATTTACCATGGTTTGAAAATCCTCCTGGGTATCAATTTTTACATTGTTTAGTTAATTCAGCAAAAGGTGGTGACTCATCAGCAGTAGACGCATTCGCTGTTGCAGAATATTTAAAGAATAACGACAGAGATACGTTTGATACACTTACAAAGATTCCTTTAAAGTTTAGAGACAAAGATTACACACAAGAAGCTCATAGAAGCTTTTATGGCACTGCAATAAGTCTAACAAAAGATGGTGATTATAATGATGTTAGATTTAGTACTGCAACCATGGATGCATTAGATTGTCACCCAGATCAAATGGATAAAGTTTATAAATCACATCATAAATTTGGAAAACTTTTACACGATGACAAATTTCAAATAAAATTTAGGCTAAGACCAGGAGATATATATACATTCAATAATAGAAGAGTGCTTCATGGAAGAACTGAATTTGATCCAAATTCTGGACACAGACACTTACAAGGTTATTACATGGATAGAGATGAAATTGTGGGTAGATTAAATTATCTAAAGAAATAAAAAAAAAGGGCTTTGAAAATCAAAGCCCTTTTTATCTAATTTATTTTAAAGTTATTATGGAAGCCAACTTTTCCATTTATCTGGATTATTGTCTAACCACTCATTAACAACTTCTTTAACATCTCTTTTCTTAATATCAACTTCAACTAACATTTTAGCTTGGTCAATATTTTGTAAAGACATTTTTTCAAAGAACTTCTTAGCATCAGCATGTTCTGCACTAGCAAAAGTAGCTGGGTTACCGTAGTTCATCGTGTAATCTTTAGCCCAACCAGTTGCTGGCCATGCAGCAGTTCCACAATCTTTCCAGTTATTTGCTTCAGTGAAGCTGTCACAAGTTTTGTGTTCTGGAAGTTGTACACCAACCATATCATACTCACCAAAGAACCAATGCGGTGACCATAGATAAAGTAGGAATGGCTCTTTACGCATGTAAGCAGCTTTTGCTTCTGCGATAGCAGCAGCTTCTGTTCCAAGTTCATCAGCCTGGAAGTCTATTCCTAAAAGATCAAGTCTTTTTTGGTCATGACAGTTCCAACCTGCAACCGGACATCCAATAAGTCTACCTTTCTCACCACTTTCAATTGTTGCAAATTTTGCTTTGTGTTTATTTAAGTCTTTCCAAGTTTTAATACCTAGTTCCTCAGCAGCATATCTTGGTATCCAGTAATCTGACATACCGATTATTCCTGCTGTTCCAAGTAAGTCTACACTTCCATCACCACTGTATGTACCAACGACTTTACCTTCGTATATTAAGTCCTCTTTTAACATAACAGTGTCAGCTTCAGCGTAACTTGGCCAACTTTCGCAAGCGAAGTCTAACTCACCTGCAGCGATTGCTTCCCATAAACCAGTTCCTGAAGGAAATACAGTTTGTTTAATTTTGTATCCCATTTCTCTTTCAAGAATTGCTACGGCAACTTCGCACGTAATTATCCCACCAGTCCAATCTGCTATAGCTGCGTGAAGTCTTTTAGCTGCATTGGCTTGACCAAAGCTTCCAATTAACAGAGCTACAGAAAGAATTAGTGCTGATATCTTTTTTGATAACTTCATTTATTTCCTCTCTTTTTAATTAATTAAAAACACATTTTAGATCAAAATGTATTGGTATGTAAACCACGCAAATAGTACTATTTGTCTTAGCTTATTAAGCCTAAAGCTTCTCTTTGTTTCTTAGTCCACGCAAGTGTAATTCTATCAATAATAATAGCTAGCAATACTATTCCAATACCAGCTGCTAATCCTCTTCCAGTATCTGATCTTGCAAGACCATTAAAGACTTCTAGACCTAAGCCCTTACCACCAATGAGCGGTGTAACTATTTGCATAGCAAAAGCCATAATTACAGTCTGATTAAATCCAATAACTAAACTTGGAATAGCTAACGGAAATTTAACTTTATTTAATGTTTGAATAAGTGTTCCGCCAAATGATCTCGATACTTCAGAGTAAGTACCAGAAACCTGTGTTAAACCTAGTGATGTTAATCGAATTATTGGTGGAATTGAATATATTACAGTTGCAAGAACAGCTGACACTGTTCCACCACCAAAAAACATTAGAACAGGAATTAAATAACAGAAATAAGGAAGTGTTTGCATTGCATCCAACACAACGTTCTGAATATTTCTAAATCTTTCATTGTAAGATGCAATTATTCCAAGAGGAACTCCTATAACAAAACACAGCACAACAGACACAAGTACTGATGATAAAGTTATCATTGATTGTGTCCATATTCCACATGCACCAATAAATAGAAGAAGGACTGCTGTAATTATTGCAAATCTTATTCCAACAGTTACGTAACCTAAAGCAGAAAATACTGCTAATGTATACCACCAAGGTATTTGAGTTAGAAATACATCTAAAGGTCTTAACAAATTTAAATAAACAAATGCCCTTAAACCTTTTGCAAAAGAAATAAATCCTGGATTTACAGTTAAGCTTTCCACTGCATTAGTAATTGGTTGTCTTATTGATAATTTCCATTCTTTTGGAAATGTTCCTATTTCTAAAAAGTAATGATCTATAAATGCAATTAGAAATAAAACTAAAAAATAAGGAATAACATAATATCTTTTGCTAATAAATTCACCGATGTTTTCAGCTCTAGATTTATTAAAAACTGAAACTAAGACTCTAAATACTGTTGCTATAGCATATGTAACTGTTTGACATATGATTTTTATAATTTTATTTCCAAAACTTAATGGCATTTCTAAAATTTTTGCGATTTGATATTTTTCCCAACTTTGAGGAAGTAAATAAAATCTTTGAACATCTGAAGGAAGTCTTTCTTTATCCTTGCTAAACGCTAAACTAAATCTATCAAACATTATCGCCATAAATAAAATACATAGCCCACCTTCCATTGCCCAACCAACATCCAATCTTCTTATTGCTTGCCAAACTTGACCGCCAATACCTTCGGCACCTATAAAACATGCAAGAACCACTAAGGCTAATGCCATCATTATTACTTGGTTAATACCCATCATTATACTTGGTAAAGATAATGGAATTTTAATTTTAAATAACAATTGAAGTTTACTTGAACCAAAGGAAGTTGCAGATTCAATAGTTTGAGCTGGCACTTGTCTTATACCAGTGTTTGTCAATCTTATTATTGGAGGCATTGCATATATCATTGTAGCTAATATTGCTGGGGCACCTCCTATCCCAAAAAAAAATAATGCTGGGAACAAATATACAAATGCTGGCATTACTTGCATAGTATCTAATACTGGCTTCATAAAATTTTCAAATCTATTACTTTGTGAACACAAGACGCCCAGTATAAATCCAAAAAATACACATAATAAAACTGACAGACCCATCAATGCAACTGTTTGTAAGGATGGTTCCCACATTCCAGTTGCTCCCCAAAAATAAACTACAAAAGAAGAATAAATTCCCAATCGCAAGCCACCTGCAATAATGCAAGGTATTACAATTATTGCAGCTATCAAAATCCAAGGAGACTCAAGCAAAAAGTCTTCTAAAAAATAATAAGTTTCTTTTATATAGCTTGCTATAATTTTAGTGACCCATCTGTAATTTTTTTTTAAATAATCTTCTCCATCGTTCACCCAAGCTGTAAATGTAAATTTATCAGTGACTTCTTTAGGAAATTTTGAAGGCCCTTCACTTTGAGTAGATAGCCAGAGTGCTACCAAAAAAACAACTCCAATAATTACATAAGTTATTATGTTTTTTGATTGATTTGATTTATCTATTAAATCAGTTCTAGTAGCCATGTTCGCAAGTTAAAATAAATAATTTTACATTTAAAGTAAAATATTGTCTATTTTTGGGGTAATATTATTTATTAAAAATGGCTGTAGAACAAAAAATCACTTGTACAAATATATGGAAGTTATTTGGACCAGACGAAAAAAGAATTATTAAAAACCTTGATAAAAATTTAAGTATTAAGGAAGTTCAAGAAAAGACAGGACATGTTGTTGCTGTAAAAGATGTCAGTTTCTCAATTCAAAAAGGTGAAACATTTGTAGTAATGGGATTATCTGGTAGTGGAAAATCAACACTAGTGAGATGTATTTCGAGATTGATTGAACCAACAGCTGGCATAGTGAAAATGGATGATGTTGAAGTTACAAAAATGAGTGCAAGTGAATTATTAGAATTAAGAAGAAATAAAATGAGCATGGTTTTCCAACATTTTGGTTTATTTCCTCATAGAACAGTCCTAGAAAATATTGGTTATGGATTAGAAGTAAGGGGAACAAAAAAAGATATAAGAACAGAAAAGTCAATGGAAGTTTTAAAAATGGTTGGCTTAGATGGTTGGCATAATAATTATCCAAGAGAATTATCTGGAGGTATGCAACAAAGGGTAGGACTTGCAAGAGCGTTAGCTGTGGATCCTGAAATATTAATTTTTGATGAACCTTTTTCAGCTTTGGATCCTTTGATTAGACGAGAAATGCAAGATGAGCTTTTAAAGATCCAAGAGAAGCTTCAAAAAACTATGGTATTTATAACTCACGACTTTTTAGAGGCAATTAAAATGGGAGACCACATTGCAATCATGAAAGATGGAGAAGTTTCTCAAGTTGGCACACCTGAAGAAATTGTATCTAATCCAAAAGATCAATATGTTAAAGATTTTTGTGAGGATGTTCCTAAATATAAAGTATTAAGTGCAGGCAAAGTCATGAGAACAGAATGCTGTAATGAAACAAAAAATTTATTTCAGAATGGAAAAGATAATATTTTAGATAATTCTAAAATTGAAAATTTAATAGATAGGCTAATTGATAATGATAAAACTTATCCAGTAGTTTGTAACGAAAGTGGAAAGCTATTAGGTGAAATAGACAGAGTAATAGTCATGAAATCTATGAGATCAAATCAATAAATTTGCTTATTACCTTCTATTGATTTCTTTTTAATATTATCTCTCCATATAATAATCATACCAGCAAAAATAATTACTATTACTCCAGGAAATAGTTGGCTCCATGGAGCTTCATTAAAGAAAATCCAACCAAGAATAAAAGATGACGGTATCCCAAGATACTCAAATGAAGCTATTTTACTTGCTGAAATTAAACGGTAAGAATAAATAAACAATATTGCTGCTGTACCACCCAAAACTCCAGTCATTGTCATCAAAATAAAATCTTTAAAATTTTTAATTTCAACATGTCCTGTAGTTACAAAAAATAAAAGTAAACCACCAATGACATTAAATATTAATGTATATAACTGAATTTTTGCAGTTGAATGATTGCCTTGAATGAATTTTAAAATTATGACAGTGAAAGCCCATGCTATAGCGGTTAGAATTGGAAAAATTGAGTACAAACTAAAAATTTCACTTGTTGGTTTCATTATCATAACTACACCAACAAAACCAATTATAACTGCTGACCATCTGTAAATACCAATTTTTTCACTCAATAAAATTATTGATAGTATTACTATGAAGAAAGGTGACGAAAAGGTTAGCGTCATTGCTGTTGCGAATTCCAGATTTACTACTGAGATAAAAATGAATACATTCATAGAAAGAAAACATATTCCTCTCAAGCAACTCAATATCAAAAACTTATTTCCTAAGTTTTTGAATATTGTTGAAAATTCATTTGTGAATAAGATCAATAATAACAAAGGTATAATTGCTGCTACATTTCTAAATAAAGTTAATTGAATTATTGAGTATTCATCACCTAAAAATTTAATAATAACCATGTAAAGATCTATACATAAAATTGCTAAGAGCATTGTAGCAATTGCTAAATATGTTTTTTTTAGATCTGTTTTTTCAGATGAAATTTTCATTTAATAATATTGAAATTAGTATAAGTTTTTAAAATATTATGCAAAATTTTAAGCTTAATGAAGAATTTTTATTAAATAATCAGGATTGGACATTCCCAACTTTTACAGCTTATGGACCTGGAAGATTTAAAGAAATTGGAAAGTTTTGTAAAAATTTTAAAATAAATAATGCATTAATCGTTACTGATAGTGGTAGTGTAAATTTACCATTTATAAGTGATTTACAAAATTTACTTGATGACTCAAAAATCAAATCAGACATTTATTCAAATATATCGCCAAATCCTAGAGATGATGAAATAGATTCTGGATGTAAAAAATTTCGTGAAGGCAATCATGATGCAATAATTGCAATAGGCGGTGGAAGTGCAATGGATGGAGGAAAAGCAATTTCTCTTACAGTTGATAGCGGTGTGCCTTTATGGGATTTTGAATTTGAGAAAGAGCCACCAAAATTAACTATGGAAAATCCTTTTCCAAAAATAATTACTATTCCAACTACAGCAGGAACTGGCGCTGAAACAGAAGTTACTGCCATGGTCACTCATCTTGAAAAAGGGATGAAGTTTTGTTTATGGCATCCAGATGCCCGACCATGTTTAGCTTTAGTAGATCCAGAGTTAACTTTAAAATTACCAGCAAATCTTACTGCCTGGACTGGCATAGATGCAATGATTCATGCAATTGAAGGTTATAGTGTTCCTATGTTTCATCCACTTTGTGATGGTTCAGCATTAGAAAGTTTAAATTTAATTTCAAAATCACTTTATACAGCTGTGGAAGAACCCGATAATCTCTTAGCTAGGGGAGGAATGATTATAGGATCTTATTTGGGTGGAATAGCTTTCTTAAAAGGCCTGGGTTTAGTTCATGCAATTTCACATATGGTTGGTGCTGAATATAATACTCATCATGGATTGACTAACGCAATTATACTTCCCGCAGTTATGAAATATAATTTACCTGGATTAGAAGAAAAAGTAAAAAGAATGTCAGAGGCTATGCAATTTGAAAACCATTCAATTGAAAGTTTTCAAGACAACTTAAATATAATTCTAGATAGATTAAAAATTCCTAAAGGATTAAATGAATTAGGAGTCCCAGAAGATTGCCAAGAGAGAATAGCAAAGAAATCAATGTTAGACCAAGCTTATGGACAAAATCCTAAAAAGGCATCATTAGATGAGGTCAAGACTTTAGTTTTAGAGAGCATTAGACAAGCAAGATAGGTTTAATTAAGTGCTTGAGAATTTTTCTGTCCATCAAATAATTTCAAAAATAAAAAAAAGAGAAATTAAAATAGCAGAGGTAGTAAATTTCTATTTAGATAGAATAAAAAAATTCAACCCAAAATTAAATGCTATTATTTCACATATAGATGAAACGAAAATTACTGAAGAAGCAAAATTAAAAGATGAAAATTTTAATAGTAATAATGACAAAGATGATATTTACGGTCTTCCAATTGCTGTTAAAGAACTATTTGATATTAAAAATGAGGTAACATGCTATGGATATAAAGAATTAATAAAAAACATCCCAAAACAGAATTCTTTATTAGTAGATAATTATAGAAAAAACACAATTTTAATTGGTAAAACAAATCTATCTGAATTTGCTGTTGGTTGTCATACTACTAACAGAGTTTATGGAGCAACTTCAAATGTTTACGATTATAGTAAGTCAGCGGGAGGGTCATCAGGTGGTGCAGCAGCAGCTGTTGCAGCAAATTTAATTCCTTTCGCAGATGGCACAGACATGATGGGATCCTGTAGAAATCCCGCAGCATTTGCCAATATTTATGGATTGAGACCAACACCTGGTGCGATTGCAGAAGATAGATTTGAAATTAAAAATTTAAAAGATTTTCCATTAATGTCTACAACTGGATGTTTTGCAAGGACTCCCAATGACATGGAATTTTTATTTAACTATATAAAAGGGAAGAATGTAAAGGATAAATTATCTTTCGATCTTAAAGATATAAATAATAAAAAACTTTCAGATTTAAAAATTGGATGGTGCATTGATCTAATCGAACAATATAAATATGAAGATGGAATTATAGATTTATGTGAAAATATTTTAAAAAAATTACAATCAAATAGTTTAAATATTGAAAATTTAAAAAATGAAATTAACTCAGGAGAATTATGGTATTCTTGGATAACATTAAGAGCCAAAACATTATATGAAAACTTTTTGTTATATAATTTAAAAAATTTAAATGAATTACCTTCCCAAGCATATTGGGAATATGAAAAAGGGAAAACCATCGAAACAAACGATGTTTTAAAAGCAATAGAAATAAGAAATAAATATATGGATAAAATTCAAAACTTATTTAAACATTATGATTTTTTAGCATTACCTTCGGCTCAATTATTTCCGTTTGAAAAGAGCCTAAATAATCCAGAATTTATCAATAATAATAAAATTGACACTTATCATAGATATATGGAAGTCTATACATTATCAAGTTTGCTTGGTTTGCCAACTATATCTATTCCAGTAGGTTTTAATAATAAAGGGCTACCAATGGGAATGCAGATTATAGCAAACGTTAAAGAAGATAATAAAGTAATTAACTTTGCCAAATCTTATGAAGAAATTTTTAACTTTTCAAAATTTAAACCGAAATTAATGCAATAATAATGACCAGACACCCTCATCATTTTAAAATTTCATTTGCATTAGCTGTTGCTGCCGGTTCATGGGGAATTTATTGGTTACCTCAAAGAATACTAGAAGATGGAGGTTTGACTGGTGGCTGGGGAACAATATCCCAAATGGCAGTTGGAATATTAATATTATCACCAGTAGCAATTTGGAGAGTTATAAAAGGAAAGTCTATTGGCTTGGAATTTCCTCTCACTGGTTTTTTTGTTGGAAGTGGATTTGTTTGTTATGCTCTTAGCTTTCTTCTTACTGATGTAGTTAAAGCATTAATCATGTTTTACATGATACCTGTTTGGACAACAATATTTGAAATTATCTTTTTAAAAAAGAAATTTGGTTGGAAGAGGGTAATCACATTAGGTTTAGCACTAGGAGGTTTATGGATTGTATTCAGTCAAGAGAATATAATTCCGTTACCTCAAAATGCAGGGGATTGGTTGGCCCTTGCTGGAGGTGCACTATTTGGTGCTGGTTTAATTAGAATGGAAATAATTAAAACCGATGGCGTCTTTCCAATTATATTCACATTCTTTTTTTATGGAGGTTTAGCCAGTATACCTATTGGGTTATTCTTAGTAGATTATTTAGGACCAGTTCCATCAGTGGAGGTTATCATGTCAATGTCCACTTTTTTATTACTTATTTCGATATTTTATTTTATTCCTACAGGAGTAATAATCTTTTGGGCTCCAAGTAAATTAGGAGCCGGCTTATCATCTATTTTATTTTTAGCTGAAATAATTGTTGGTGTTGTTAGTGCTAGTATTTTAACAAATGAACCTTTTGGTTGGAGAGAAACCCTAGGAAGTATTCTAATAATTCTTGGTGGTGTAATTGAAGTTGTATATGTTCCAAAATCAGAGAAGAAGTTAGCGGAATGAATATTAATGAATTATTGAAATCAAAAAAAAAAGTTTTCTTAGATGGTGGAACAGGTTCAGAAATTCAGAGACTTGGTGGAAAAATGGGACCAGCATTTTCTGGGTTAGCAAATGTTTTCTCACCAGAAATAGTAATCAAAGTACACGAAAGTCATATAAACGCTGGATGTGATATGATAACAACCAATACTTTTGGAACTGCAAGGCATTGTCTTGAGCCTTCAAATTTAGGAGATCAGACTATAAAAATTAACATTGATACAGTTAAGTTAGCAAGACAAGCAATCAAAAATTCTGGAAAAAAAATTAAAATTGCTGGAAGCATGTCAACATATTTAGCTTTGGCTGAAAATGAATTTAGACCTGACACAAAATTTGTACCATCATTTGCAAAAGAAGAAAAAAATTATAAAGAGCAAGCGAAAGTATTAAAAGAAGAGGGAGTCGAAGTGCTTATTCTTGAAATGCTTTTAGATATTGATCACGCTAAAATTTTGTTAAATGCTGCTTTGGAAACAGGTTTACCTGTCTGGGTTGGATTAAGTTGCTGCATAAGTAAGTTTGATGAAACCGTAGTAGGTAGAAATTTTAGAGCTGAAAAAGAGAGATCTATTATATATGACCCTTTAAAATATCCTGATGAGCCAAAATTCCTTCCTGAAGATAAAATTATAAATTTCGCTGAAATAATTAATTCACTCAAATCTATCGGTGGAGATGTTTATGGCATTATGCATAGTTGGTTTATTGATACAAAAGAGGGAATGAAAGTTTTAAAATCAAATTGGAATGGGCCAATTATGTTCTATCCAGAAATTCATAAATTTGACACGAGTACTATGCAAGCATTAATAACTGAAAATGAAATTGAATTTGTTGATAAGTGTTCTGAGTTAATAGACGATCAGGTAAAAATTATTGGGGGTTGTTGTGGCGTCACAGATAAACATTTAAAATCCTTGATAACAAAATTTTCTTAAATTAGTAATCTTTACTAATTATTTGGTCTATCATATTTACCATATCTTTTTTATATTTTTCATTTGTTGCAGATTTAGTCTCTAAGACAGAAAAAAACGCAGCAACAACTTTTGTTTTCAAATTTATTCCTAAAAATTGGCCCCCATACCCAGAGTGACCAATCCAGTTACCGCATTTCATTAATGAATTAACATAACAGACAAATTTATCTTTAGATAATTGAATGTATTTGGGTCCCTCACTATTAATAGTTTTACTCAAAAAAGTTTTAGAACCAATATTTTTTCCATTTATACCTTTTCCAAACCTAGAAAAAAGTAAACCCATTCTTAAAAAATCTCTTGTAATTAAACTTCCGCCTCCAGACATCCACGGTGTTCCAAATCTATCTGTTCCTATATACAATCCTTCTTCAAATCCTGTTGCTTCAACTGTTTCCAACAGCCATTGTCTTAAACTTTTTTTACTTACTTTTTCTACAATTAGTCCAATAACATCGGTATTAGCTGATTTATAATGCGCCAGATCGGTATAATTTTTTAAATCTCTGCTTTTTAAAGATTTAATTGAATTTAAATATTGTTCCTGGCTTTGAATGTTTTTGCCTTTAATCGGCAGTCTCCATCCTCCCACAGGCTCATGTAAAAATGAAGACGAATAAGCTTTTGTATAATCTTCGCTATATAGATTTACAATGTTCATGTCTAAAACGTCTTTTACTTTTGCATTTGCATAACCACTGCCAATTTTTGGCAAATAAAATGAAATTTTCTTATTTAAGTTAATTAGTTTTCTGTCTATCAGCTCTCCCACAAATAAATGTATAAACATTTTTGTAATTGACATAATTGTTTGAGGCTGATTTGTAGAAAAGTCCTTTGCGTACTGCTCGAATAAAATATCCTGATCTTTACCAACTATTAAAGAGCAAAAAGCTTTATTTTTAGTTACCTTTTTTACAGAAGATAATTTACCAATTCTCTTATTAATTTTTTTTTTTAATTTTAAAACAAAATCTGATCTAAGGTATATTCCATATCTATTAATTTTATATAAATTTCTAAAACCCAACCTCCTTTTATTTGGGAGATTCCATTGAGCTTTATTATCTTTTCTTGTAACTAATTCTGGATTTTTTTCTGAAATAATTTTTTTCAAATTAGTACTTTTTATCCAAACTTAAGAGATTTATTTTTCTCGTACTTTTGATGATAGCCTTCTGCTTTACAATAGTTTTTTTCTTTGGAAATTTTTGTAGTAACTTTTCCATCAAATTTCTCATTCATTTCTTTTAAAATTTTCTCTGCTGTATTTTTTTCATTATCATTATTATAAAATATCTCAGAGCGATATTGAATTCCTACATAAGTTCCCTGTCTATTCTTTTGAGTTGAGTCATGGAGTTTAAAAAATAATCTGACCATATCTTCATAGCTTAAAATATTTTCATCATATTGAACTTTGACTACTTCTATGTGACCCGTATCCCCACCACAAACTGCTTTGTAAGTAACATTAGGATCATCACCTCCGCAATAACCACATTCGGTAGATAATATTCCTTTTATACCATCGTATTTAGTTTCGTCCCAAAAACAACCAATACCACCAATAAAAGTTTTCATAATTTTACAATATATTATTACTTCAAAATTGAAACAGCTTTTATCTCTTCAACTCCTATACCACAACAACCACCAACAATTTTTACACCTTTGCTAAACCATTTTTTTGCAACTTCCAAATAATCATTGGGTGAAAAATCATCCACAAACTTCCAATTTGGTTTTTCGTAATAGCCTTTGTTAGGGTATGCACCAATAACTCCATTATAATTTTTTAATGCAGTATCTAAAGCTGCACTCGTTGTTTTAATATCTGAGTGAGCAATTAAAATTGGCCCCTTATGTAATTTACTAAAATTTTTCAACGATACTTCTAAATCCTCGTAAATTTCAGTTTTATTCTTCACATCATCATAACCAAGTGTAATATTTTTTGTATTTTGATCTATTACACAGGAAATAGAAAGCCAAACAGGTAACTTTATATTTGAAGAACACTCAAGCATAGTCTCCACAATTTCTGCTTGAGATGTCATTGCTTCTAAAATTATTAAATCAACACCCTCATTTGATAAAATTTTAATATGTTCATTAAAACATGGCTTCATGTTCTTTGTTCCAAGTTTAAGAAAACTTCCATAACTCGAAACACTTCCCGCTAAACAGATGTTCTTTTTTGAATTATTAATTGCTTGTTTTGCAATTTGAACTGCTTGTCTATTAAATAATTCAATTGAGTCTTCATATCCGTGTTTTCTAAGAGAAATTGGAGTTGTAGCATAAGTATTTGTTGTAATAACATCAGCACCTGCATCAATATAATTTTCATGAACTTCTTTTAGAAATTCTGGGCTATCTACCGAACATTTTCCACACCAGAGGTTTTGATCCATTTTAGCTCCTTTTTTTTCAAGCTCAGCACCTATACCTCCATCAAGTAAAATAATTTTTCCTTCATTGATTTTTTCTTGAATTAAATTGTAAGACATTAATTGTTTGTGAAAGCACAAATTTTATTATTATCAAGATCTCGAATATAAGAATAGTAAACTCCAGAACCTTCTGGTCTTTCACCTCCAGCTCCTTCACTTTTTCCACCTGCCTTAAGTCCAATCTCATGAAACTTATCAACTATATCTCTAGATGATGTAATAAATGAAACTTGCGTTCCATTTCCATTAGTTGCCTCTTTCATATTGACAGGTTTGGTCACATAAAACTCTATAGTTCCATCGCCATTTTTTTCTGTGTAACCAGCGCAAACTTCATCTTTATAATTTCTTTCTAGATTTAAAACTTTTAAGACTTCATCATAAAAAATTATTGCTTTTTCTAAGTTATTGGTTCCTACCATTACATAACCAAGCATTTTAATTTTTCCATTCAGTAATAGTTTTTACCTCTAGATATTCATGCAATCCCCAGGTTCCACCTTCACGTCCATTTCCAGATTGTCTATACCCACCAAAAGGAGTCCCAGAGTCAGCTGCTTTATGATTTACATACACAATTCCGGACCTTAATTTTTTTGAGACTCTTTTTGCCTTTTCATTATCCTCTGTTTGTAAATAGTTTCCTAATCCATATTCTGTATCATTTGTAATTTGGATAGCTTCCTCTTCATTTTCAAAAGGAATAATCGACAATACTGGTCCAAATATTTCCTCTTTAGCAATTCTCATATTATTATTAACATCAGTGAATACTGTTGGTTTAATAAAATAACCTTTCTTTAGATCTTCAGGTTTGTCAGGACCACCTGCTACTAAAGTAGCACCTTCTTCAATTCCACTATTTATTAAATTTTGAATTTTATCAAATTGATTTTTTGAAATTACAGGCCCAATATGGTCACCAGCTTTTGAAGCAAGATCAACTTTAATTTTATTTGCTTCATCTGCAGCTTCTTCAACAGCTCTTTTATAAATTGATTTTTCAACAAGCATTCTAGTTGGGGCATCACAGGATTGACCTGAATTACTCATTACGTTTCTAATACCATCTCTGACTGCATCAGGATATGCATCAGCAAAAACAATATTTCCACCTTTACCACCAAGTTCAAGACAAACTCTTTTTATAGTTTCAGCAGCATTCTTTGTAATTAATTTTCCAGCTCTAGTAGATCCTGTAAATGAGACCATATCAACATCAGGATGTCCAGACAGGTCAGTTCCAACACCAGGCCCATCACCATTTACCAAATTAAATACTCCAGCTGGAAATCCAGCCTCATCTATCATCTCTGCAAATAGCATTCCTGACAATGGTGCAATTTCAGATGGTTTAAGTACCATTGTACACCCAGTAGCAAAAGCTGGAATTACTTTTAAAGCAATTTGATTTATAGGCCAATTCCAAGGTGTAATTAATCCGCAAACTCCAATTGGCTCATATACAATATGATTAGTAGATCCTTTATCAAAACCTGGTTCGAATTCGAATTCTTTTAATCTTTTTATAAAGTCTTCGATATGACCTGCGCCAGAAGATGTTTGATTAGCTGAACACCAATCTTTAGGACAACCAAGCTCTGTAGTAATAGCATCAGTCATATCATCCCATCTAGAATTATAAATTTTTAATAATTTTTCTAATAAATTTAACCTTTCATCTTTTGAAGTTTCTTTCCAAGTCTCAAATGCAGATTTTGCTGCTTTGACTGCAGCATTTGTATCATCAGAACTTCCAAGACTTATAATTGCACAAACTTCTTCTGTTGATGGATTAATAACTTCACATTCATTCTTGTTTACTGGCTCAACCCATTTGCCATTGATATAAAATTTTTTTTTATCGAGCATTGATATTTCAAAATTAATTTTTCTTATTATACGTTTATTTACTATAACCATTCAAGAAATTAGATACAGTTTTTAATTTTAATGATTAATCAATATGTGGTGGTATATTGTATTTATGAAATCACAAAAAATAGAACCAAAGTTTGAAAATAACCAAAATCCACGTATTGGACTTATCGCTTTAGCAACCGATCTAGTGATTGAAAAAGATTTTATAAGTGTAATTAAAGATAAAAAAATAGATTTTTTTGTAAATAGAATAGAATGTTATAATCCCTTAACCAAAGAGAATTTGATCAAAATGTCAGAGAATATTACTCAAGTAACAAGAGATATCTTGCCAGAGCAAAAATTAGACTGTGTTGTATATGCTTGTACATCAGGAACTATTGCAGCAGGGTACGATAATATTAAAAATAAAATACAAGCAGCAAAACCTGAGGCAAAACTTTCAACACCAAGTACAGCAGCTTTGAAAGCATTGAAAAAATTAAATATTAAAAAACTTTCTATATTCACACCTTATAGTAAAAAAGTTAACGATGATGTTGTTGATTATTTTAAATCATCTGGTTTTGAAATCACCTCAAATTCATACTTTGATATTCATTCTGACATGGAGATTGGTAAAGTAGATCAAAATTATCTGTTTGATGTGCTAATAAATTTAGATGTAAATGAGGCAGATGCTTTATTTGTATCTTGTACCGCTTTACCCGTACTTCCTTTGATACAAAAATTAGAGGATAGACTAGGAATTCCAGTTCTTTCAAGCAACCAAGCTTTAATCTGGGAGTCTTTGGAAAACATTGGTGTAAATAAATCTGTAAAAGGATTTGGAAGACTGTTTGATTAATTTATGTCTTTTTCAAAAGATGAATACAAACAAAGATTATTAAAAGTTCAATCTCTGATGAGAGAGAAAAAAATTGATTTAATTATTTCTCACGACACAAACAACATGAATTATCTTACAGGTTACGATGCTTGGTCTTTTTATTATGCACAATGTGTATTAGTGCATGTTGATTCAAAAGAACCAATTTGCTTTGTCAGAGATCAAGATGCAGGTGGAGCGTACATAAAGACCTATTTAAATACAGATAATATTATAGTTTATGATGAGAGTTATATTCATACTTGGCCAAAACATCCCTATGATTACTTGACCAAAATAATTAAAGAAAAAAAATGGGATAAACTGTCTATTGGAGTTGAAATGGATGCTCATTATTTTACAGCTTTTTGTTATGAAAAGATAAAAAAGGGATTACCTAATGCAAACATTATCGATTCTGATCGACTAGTTAACTGGGCTAGATTAATTAAATCCAATGCAGAGATAAATTATATGAAGTCTGCTGCTTTAATTTCTCAAAAAGGAATGCAAACAGCAATGGAAGTAATTAAACCTGGTACAAGACAATGCGATGCTGTTGGAGAAATTCAAAAGTCTTTGTTTTATGGCACAGAAGAATTTGGAGGTGAATATTCTAGTATCGCAACGCTTCTTCCAACTGGAAAGGGCACATCTGCTTCACATTTAACAGCAACTCAAGATAAATTTGTTGAAGGTGAAGCAACTATAATTGAACTATCAGGTGTTTATAAAAGATATCACGCACCTATGGCTCGAACAATTTTATTAGGCAAACCTGATCAATTAAAAATAGATACAATGAATAAAACTATAGAAGCTTTACAAGCTGGAATTGATGCTACAAAACCAGGAAACACAGCAAATGATGTTGCCCAAGCTTTTTGGAAAATTTTAGATAAATATGGTATCGAGAAGGAATCAAGAACGGGTTATTCAATAGGCATTGGATATCCACCAGATTGGGGAGAGCATACTTTAAATATTTATAAAGGCGATATGACAGTACTTGAACCAAATGTTTGTTTTCATATGATTGCAGTAATGCAGTTTGGTGATTGGGGAGTAGAAGCATCAGAAGCAATCCGAGTTACCGACAAAGGTTGTGAATTATTCTGTAATTTTCCAAAAGAGCTACATATAAAGAACTATTAGCTATTGATAATTAACTTCTTAAATGTTTTAAACACTCAATGTCTAAAAATACAGAATTCGTTAAGTTTGATAAAGTTGATAAAAGCTACGATGGTAAAGTCTTAGTAGTAAAAGATTTAAATCTTAATATCTCTGAGGGTGAGTTTATTACTATGCTTGGCCCATCTGGTTCAGGAAAAACAACTTGTTTAATGATGTTAGCTGGATTTGAAACCCCAACTAATGGCGAAATTTATTTAGACTCTAATCCTATTTCAAATATTCCACCACACAAAAGAGGAATTGGAATGGTTTTTCAAAATTATGCATTGTTTCCTCATATGACAGTTTATGAAAATTTAGCATTTCCTTTAAGAGTTAGAAAAGTTCAAAAAGATGAGATTGATAAAAAAGTAGATAAAGCTCTGTCGATGGTTTCTCTTTCAGGATTTGAAAGTAGGATGCCTGCACAATTGTCGGGAGGACAACAACAAAGGGTAGCGGTTGCAAGAGCTCTCGTTTTTGATCCAGCAGTAGTTCTAATGGATGAGCCACTTGGAGCTTTGGATAAAAACTTACGAGAAAGTATGCAATATGAAATTAAACATATCCACGAAAATATTGGGGTGACTGTTGTCTATGTTACACACGATCAAGGAGAAGCATTAACAATGTCAAATAGGATCGCAGTTTTTAATGATGGTAAAGTTCAACAATTATCAAGTCCTGATAAATTATATGAAGAGCCAGTTAATTCGTTCGTTGCAGAGTTTATAGGTGAAAATAATACTTTTGGTGGAGAAGTAACGGACATTTCAAAAGATGTTTGTAAAGTTAAATTACAAAATGGCGAAATTTTAGCTAATCCAATTTCAGTAAATTCTAAAGGTGATAAAACAACAGTTTCAATAAGACCAGAGAGAGCATTAATAAATCCAAAAAATAAAATGGATAATAATCAAACTGGAAAAATCGAAGAAGTTATCTACCATGGTGATCACACTAGAGTAAGATTAGATCTTTTAGGTAATAAAGACTTTATTTTAAAAGTTCCAAATAGCTCAAACGAGCTAGATTTAAAATTAGGAAATGAGATTAAAGTAGGTTGGAACAGTCAAGACGCAAGAGCCCTAGATCCTAAATAATTTCCCAAATAGTCTAGTATTCCTATAACAAAATGGCCTGTTGACTCTGAATAACGATTTTGTTGTACTTCACTTATATAAATTAATTTATATTAAACGTTTAAACGGAGGATAAATGAAAAAATTAAGTAAATTATTACTTGCTCTTTCTTTTGCTCTTTCAATAACTTCATCTGCATTTGCGGTTACAGTAGCATCTTGGGGTGGAGCTTATACAGAGTCCCAAAAGCTAGGGTATGGTGATCCAACTGCACAAGCTCTTGGTGTTGATATCAACTGGGTAGACTATTCAGGTGGATTATCTGAGATCAAAGCTCAAAAAGAAGCAGGTGCAATTACTTGGGATATTATTGATGTATTCGCATTTGATACTATCAACGGATGTGACGAAGGAATTTTCGTCGAATTCGATTTTGACAAAGACTTCCCTGCAGCTCCAGATGGAACTCCTGCAAGTGAAGATTTCTTTGCTCCAATGCCGAGTAAATGTGCTGTAGGAAACATTTTATATTCATGGAATTACGCATACGATAATAGAGCGTTTGATGGAAAAGCACCTTCAACTATTAAGGACTTTTTCAACACTAAAAAATTTCCAGGAAAAAGAGCAATTTATAAATCTGCTCTTACAAACCTAGAAATCGCTTTAGCAGGTGACGGTGTTTACATGGGTAAAGGTGGATCTGAGATCTACAAATTACTAGAGACTGAAGCTGGTGTTAACAGAGCAATGAATAAAATCAAAGAGCTTTGCACAGATCCAAATGGTGGATGTGTATTCTGGTCAGCTGGTGCTCAACCACCAGAATTATTAGTTGCTGGTGAAGTTGTAATGGCAACTGGTTGGAATGGAAGATTTTTCAATGCTGAAATCGGTGAAGGTGCTCCAATTACGCAAGTATGGGATGGACAAGGTCTTGACTATGAATATTTCGCACTTGTTAAAGGTGGACCAGATGAAGCAAATGCTAAAAAAGCTTTAGCAATGATGACTAACACTGAAATGTTAGCTGGAAGTGCTAAATATATTGCATATGCTCCATACAGATTATCATCTTTAGAAATTATCAAAGCAAATGAGCCTTGGTACAAAGATGGTAAGACTGAAATGATGCCACAAATGCCAACTGCTCCTGCAAATACTAAAAAATACTTTTTAGTTGATCCATTTTTCTGGGCTGATAACGGTACAGAACTTGGTGAGAAGTGGGAAGCTATGAAAGCTGGTCTATAAAAGAGTATAAAAGACTAGAATAATATAATATATATAGGGCGACTTTTTAAGTCGCCCTTTTTATTTATGAGCAGCGAAACAAAACAAATACTTACAACTGACGGAATTCCCTTAGAGATAAGCTTAAAAAAAGCTGAAAGAAAAAACAAAATTAAAGCATTTTTACTTGTAGCTCCTTTATTATTATTTTTGATTATCACTTATATTTTTCCAATTGGAGAAATGTTTACAAGAAGTATTGATGATAAAATGATTACAAACATGCTTCCAAAAACATTTAAGTCCATGGAAACATGGGATGGTAAAGATCTTCCATCCGAAGAAGTATTTGCCTCTTTTTTATCTGATTTTAAAATTCTTGTTGATAAAAAAGAACATGGAAAATTAGCTCAAAGACTTAATAAAGAAAAAAATGGGTTTAACACCATTACAAAAAAATTATTCAGACAAGTAAAAAGAAATAAAATTGATGAGACACAAAGTATTAAAGAACAAATAATGAAAGTTCATAAGAGATGGAGAAATGTAGAATACTGGCAAGCAATTAAGAGAACTGCACCTCCTTATACCTCAGCTAAATATTTAAAAGCTATGGATATGTATTTGAATGAAGATAATAAAATTACTCAAGTTAGTGAGGACAGAAGAATACATAGAATTTTATGGTTGAGAACCGTAGAGGTTGCTTTCTTTGTTACTGTTTTTTGTTTTTTAATGGGTTACCCAATAGCCCATTTACTAGCAACACTCCCAATGAAGTACAGTAATTTATTAATGATTTGCGTTCTTCTTCCATTTTGGACATCATTATTAGTTAGAACAGCTAGTTGGATGATTTTACTTCAACAGCAAGGAGTAGTTAATGATTTCTTTGTAATGATTGGCCTTGTATCAGACGATAATAGGCCAGAAATGATGTACAATAAAGTTGGAACTTATGTTGCAATGACACAGATTTTATTACCATTTATGGTTTTACCACTCTACAGCGTAATGAAAACTATCTCGCCAAGTTTAATGAGAGCAGGCAAATCTCTTGGTGGAACACCTTTTATAGCTTTTTGGAAAGTATATTTTCCATTAACAATTCCAGGAATTGGGGCAGGTTGTCTTTTAGTTTTTATTTTAGCAATAGGATATTACATTACACCTGCATTAGTTGGGGGAGCATCAGGAACTTTAATAAGTAACCAAATTGCATATCATATGAAAACTACTTTAGATTGGAGTTTTGCTTCAGCGATGGGGCTTATGTTGCTCGGAGGAGTTTTGGTTATCTATTGGCTTTATAATAAATTAGTTGGAGTTGATAATATTAAGTTAGGTTAGTATGGCATTACCAAAGTATACAGAAACTAGATATAGAATTTGGCACTACTTTTACATTGCAATATGTACTTTTGTTTTTATTTTTTTAATAGCACCTTTGTTTGTAATATTTCCATTATCATTTAATGCAGAAGAGTTTCTTGTTTTTTCAGAAGGAATGAAGAATTTAGACCCAGATGCTTTTTCCTTAAGATGGTACAAAGATATGGTTTACGGTACAAAAAACCCATGGGGGCTTGCTGCAAAGAATAGTTTTATTATTGCTATATTTGCAACTTTAGGTTCGGTAATTTTAGGAACGGTTGCTGCATTAGGATTGAGCAGTAGACACATGCCTTTTAAAGGAATAATAATGGCAACTTTGATTTCACCAATGATAGTTCCACTTATTATATCAGGTGTTGCAATATTCTTTTTTATGGCAAAAGCAGGTTTAGCGGCAACTCATACAGGAATAGTATTAGCTCATATAATTTTAGGAACACCTTTCGTTGTAATAACAGTTACTGCAACATTATCAGGTTTCGATCATAGTGTAACGAGAGCAGCAGCTAGTTTAGGCAGCAATCCAGTAAATACATTTATGAAAGTAACACTTCCCTTAATTTTACCTGGTGTAATTTCAGGAGGTTTGTTTGCTTTCGTAACTTCTTTTGATGAAGTTGTAGTTGTTTTATTTCTAGCGGGTCTTGAAAATACAACTATTCCAATTCAAATGTGGACAGGTTTAAGAGAACAATTAAGTCCTACAATTCTAGCAGTTGCTACATGTTTAATCGTTTTATCAACCTTAATATTGATTAGTGCAGAGTTATTGAGGAGAAGATCAGAACGTTTAAGAGGAATTAATAGATAATTAATTAACTGACTCGATTACTGTCGCAATACCCATGCCTAAACCAATACATTGAGTAGATAAAGCATACTTCTTATTTTCACGTCTAAGCAAATCTGCAGCTTTGCCAGTAATTCTAGCTCCTGTTGCTCCTAGAGGATGACCAAGTGCCAAGGCTCCTCCATCTAAATTAGCTTTCTTCTGATCGATACCAAGGTCTTTTAAGCATGCTATTGATTGAGATGCAAAAGCTTCATTGATTTCTACAATATCAATATCATCAATTGATAAATTTGCTCTCTCTAATGCTTTTTTAGTTGCTCCTATAGGTCCAAGTCCCATTACATCAGGCTCACATCCTTTAACCCCAGTTGCAACAATTCTAGCTAAAATTTCTAAACCATTTTCTTTTGCATAGCTTTCTTCACATATCAATGTTGCTGCTGCTCCATCGGTAAGAGGTGATGATGTTGCAGCAGTTACAGTTCCTTCTTGATCAAATGCAAGTTTTAGTCCATCTAAAGTTTCCTGATTACTTTTTGGACGTATGTTTCCATCTTTTGCGCAGCCAGCAATTTCAACAATTTCATTTTTAAATTTACCATTAACTTCAGCTTCATTGGCTTTTTGATGACTTTGAATTGCAAACTCTTGTTGCTCAGTTCTTGAAATTTTATATCTCTTGGCAACATTTTCAGCAGTTATTCCCATTGAAAAATAAACATTTGGATTTTCTTTATCTGTGTAAGGATAAGGTATTGGTTCAAAGCCAGTTGTAACTCTGGTCATACTTTCAACACCCCCACATACGAAAACTTTTCCTGCACCCATTGCTATTTTACCGGCTGCAACATGAATAGCTTCCATAGATGATCCACACCATCTATCAACGGTCATTCCAGATGTATGTATTTCCATTCCAGATAAAAATGTTGTGAGTTTCCCAATATTAAAACTTTGCTCTCCAACTTGAAATGCGCAACCTACAACAATATCTTCAATATCAGCGGGATTTACTTTTGTTTTAGATACAAGATTTTTAACAACCTCGGCAAACATATTTACAGGCTTAACGTCAATTAATTCACCTTTTCTAGCCATTGTAAAAGGTGATCTTGAATACCCTGCTATAACTGCTCTTTTCATATAAGACTTATAACCACTAATTATTATTTTGAAAATGGTAAAGAGGACACAATTCCTTTTCTTAATTTATTATCCGGAGTGTGCACTAAAACTTCTGACCCTATTTCACAAAATTCATTTAAAATCATTGATAAACCAATATTTTTTTTGAATTTTGGAGAATAAATCCCTGAAGTAATTTTACCAATTAATTTCTTATCTTTTGAATAAAGTGGAAAAGGAATTGAACATGGAGGACAATCTACACCTTCAAATAATACACCTTTTAATTTTTGTTTTACACCTTGTTTCTTAATATTATCTAAAGCATTTTTTCCAATGAAATCGTGATCGCTTTTGTCACTACAATATTTTTCTAAGTTACATTCAATTGGATTATTTTCTTTTGTAAAATCATTTCCATATGACATTAATCCTGCTTCTATTCTGTCAATTAAATTTGGGCATCCTGGAGCAATATTAAATTCTTTCCCCGCTTTCCATATTATATCCCAAATTTTTTCTCCCATTTCATTTTTGTCAAAGTAATCTTCAAAGCATTTAAAATAAATCTCAAATCCATCTTGTTTGCTATACCCCGATCTCGCAATAACTTGTTTAGTTCCTAAAAAATCAAATATTCTAAAATTAAAAAATTTTAATTTTCTAATATCTTCTCCGAATATTGATGCCATCAAATCTTCAGACTTTGGACCTTGTACTGCAAGAGGATATACATCTGGTTCTGTTATGTTTACATTTAAATTTAAACCAACTGCAATACCTTTTGCCCAAAGCAATACATCAGAGTCTGCTATTGAAATCCAAAACATATCATCATCTAACTTTAACAACACTGGATCATTTATCATTCCAGCATTTTCATCAATCATAGGAATATAAAAACATTTTCCAGTCTCCATATTTTTTAATGATCTTGGCGTCATTTTTTGTACCAATAAACTAGCGTCTGGACCTGATATCTGAACTTGTCTTTGACAAGAAACATCCCATAGCTGAACATGTTCATTTAAATGCCAATAATCATCCTCAATAGATTTCTGAAATCTTTTTGGTAAAAGCATATGATTTACAACAGTAAAATCAGTTACACCACACTCTTCGACTTTCTTAGTGTAAGGAGTTCTTCTTATTCTCCTAGACATATTTAGTTTTGTGCTAATTTTGCTTTGTATCAACGACGCCATATATTATTTTGACCACCAAACTGTATAGCTGTTAGGAGAAATTATTATTGGCAAGTGATAATTTTTTTTATTATCGGTCATTTTAAATTTTATGACTATTTCACCCACAATTTTTTTCTTTTTAAAATATTTTTTAATATCACAAATCATTTCATAATCGCATTTACAATCTTTTTTGCTAAGATTGAAATGCTGTGTAATCCTACCATTTCCATCTGTCTTTGTATTCAAAAAAAGTTTTTTTAATTTTGAGGATTGTATTTGATAAATCTTTACTTTGACGTTACTTGCATGATTTCCATCAGAACCATTCAATAAATGTGAGCTAAATTTTGCCATTTTACTCTATTGATGATTTCTCTCTCTTACTAGCCACAGCAGCAACAATTGGACTTAATACTGGTTTAGCTTTTACATTTACACAAGCAGTTTTACCGCTTGCAATAGCTCTTTTTAGTGCTGGACCCAATTCTTCTCTTTTCGTTACTAATTCTCCATGACCGCCAAAACCTTCAAATATACTGTGGAAAGGTATATCTCTAAAGTCTGTTGCAACTCTTTTTCCGCTTTCAAATAATCTTTCTTGTTGTTGACCAATTGATGCTAAGCCACCATTATTGTCAATAACAACAACGATTGGTTTCTTTTCAAAAAATGCAGTTTCTATAGACATGCCTCCAGATAAAAAGGCACCATCTCCACTAATCAAAATTACATTCGATTTAGGGTTATTATTTTTTGCAGATAATGCAAATGATACACCAACACCCAGCATACTAAATGTGCCTGGATGTAAAATTCCACCCAATTTTTTTCCTTGAGCTCCTGCTAAATTTATTGCGATCTCCGACCAGAAATGAGTATTTCCTCCATCAATTACAAGCCAATCTTTCTCATCCATTGCGTCTTGAACATCTAACGCTAATTGCAAAGGATGAATTTTTCCACCATTTTTTTTGGCTTTATCAGCTTCAATTTTTAATTCATTTAAAGATTTATCCACCCAATCTTTTTTTCTATTTTTATTATCTTGAAACCAACTATTTCCTAAATTCCATTTATTATTTTTCTTTAGATTGCATAGAGTGTCCAAAAATACTCCTGGATCACATAAAAGGTTATGATCAGCAGCTCTATTAAACTCAATTTCTTCATGGGATCCGTTAATACAAACTAAAGTTGTTGTTTTTGGAATGAAAGGAGGGTTACCAAAATTCATTTGGTTATCTAACCTTGCACCAATCATTAAAACTAAGTCTGAGTTTTGTAATGCAAATTCTGAAGGTGGATATTGGTGAATATCTGCTAAACCCATATATGCATTTGCTTCTTCTCCCAAAAGTTTTTGATGGTATGGCACATTAAAAACTGGAATATTTAAACTTTCACCCGCAATCTCTAAATTTTTTTCTGAGTTTGACCACCAAACACCATGTCCTCCAATTATGACAGGTTTTTTTGCATTACATGCTAGCTCAAGTATTTTTGATAGAGCATTTGGATCTGGCCATGCCTTAGCAACTGGCTTTGCTTTATGTGAAAATGGTCTTTCTTCCAGTCCAACATTTTCTTCAAATGAAGAAAACATTATATCTACTGGTAAACTTAGATGAACAGCTCCAGGATATCCATTCGTTGCAATTCTGTAAGCTTTATCAACAAATTCTCTAATTCTTGCTCCATCTGTAATGCTTGCACTATATTTTGTAAGAGGAGCAGCTATTGAAACATCATCAATTTCTTTAAAGCCACCAGAACCTTGTCGTTTTAAACTACTTGATCCAGTTATATAAATTATCGGTGTTCTTTCTCCCCATGCTTCCATCATGGATGGCACTGCATTTGCAAAACCTTCTGGCCCAACTAAACATACAGATGGTTTTCTTGTAATTCTTGTGTGTCCATCTGCTAAGTGTCCAGCTATTTGTTCATGAGGACAATTAACTACATCAATTTGACATTCCATGAAACCTTCAATTGCAGGATTACAAAACCCACCAGATAGAGTAAAAACTTTATTGATACCTTTATCTTTTAATGCTCTTGCAATTAATGCTCCGCCTCTTATTTTTTTTTCCATATCAGTAAGTTGTATTCATAAAAAGTTTCTGTTCAATTATATCAGAAGAAACTTCATTAATATCATTTAATCCAACCAAACCTAGTGTTGTGCTAGTTTCTTCTTTAATTATGTCTACTATTCTTCTTAGCCCGCTAGCTCCATCAGCTCCCATTGCATACATTACAGGTCTTCCAATCATTGAAAAATCTGCTCCTAAAGCTAATGATCTTACAATATCGCTCCCACTTCTTATTCCACTATCAAATATAATTGGAAAATTATTCCCAACTGCTTCTCTAATAAAAGGTAAAATATTTATTGCTGCTGAGGCACTATCTAATTGTCTACCTCCATGATTTGAAACTTGGATAGCATCCGCACCCATTTCTTTAATTTTAACTGCATCATCTGATGACATAACGCCTTTTACAATTAATTTGCCTTTCCATTTATTTCTTACTCTTTTTAAAGTTTCCCAATCTGTTTTTCCTCTACTTTCTTTTCTTTTAAAAATACCTTTTCCACTTTTTGAAGTCTCGTAATTCATTGGCTTTGGTATTCCATTAAGCAATGTAGATATTGACCAAACTGGATGAGTTGCAAAATCAAAAAATTGTTTAGGTCCAATTTTAAACGGATATGAAAATCCATTTTTATCATCTCTAGTTCTCCTAGATAAAACTGGAACATCAACAGTAAGTATAGCAACTTCATAACCAGTTTTTTCTGCTCTATCGAGCAATTCCATGACAAAAGCTTCATCCTGAAAAATATAAAGTTGAAGCCATGAATGACCTTCTGAAAGCTCATACATTTTTTCTAAGGTAGTTGTTGAAGCCATCGATACACAAGTTGGTATATTATTTCTTGCACTCTCTTTTGCCAGCATAGAGTCTGCGCCTGGCCATGAAAGATTTGTCATGCCCATTGGGGCAAAACCAAAAGGATAATCATAGTTAAATCCAAGAATATTTTTTTTTAGTTTTCTTTCCTCTATATTTCTGAGAACTCTTGGTTCAAGACGTATTTGATCTAAAGCAAAACTATTAATTTCTGATAATTTTTCATCTCCTGATGCACCATCAATAAAATCATAAACTAGCCTTGGTAATCTTTTCTTCGATAGTTTTTTTGCATCTTCAATGCTAAAAATTTTGTTACTGGCTTTAATATTGTCCATTTAAATTTTTTATATATGTTTTTAAACTTATTTTATAATGTCTAGTCACATAATAAGCATCATGATTAATTCTTGAAGAATAAACCTCTGAAGGAACTCCGTCAATAAAAAGCACAGCTACACCATCATCAATAGCTATTCCATCTGGCAAATTTCCATCTTTAATTTCTGCAATAAATTGTCGAAGTCGATTATTATCTGACGAATGAGGTGTGCAACTTCCATCTAAAAAATTTATTCCTTTTAAAGGACTTAGCTCTTTATTGACTGAGTCTGACAATATCCAATCAAACCAGCAGACGGCTCCCGCACTTATTCCACTCAGAATTATGCCTTTTTCATATGCAGCTTTAAATACTTTGATAAGATTATATCTTCTCCAAATATTAATCATGTCAGAAGTATTACCGCCCCCCACATAAATTATATCTTTGCTTAACATCCATTCATTAAAACCTTCCACACTTGTACAGAGATTAAAATGAGATAATTTAAATTTATGTGATTTAAATCTTTTATAAAAAAGATCAGTCTTTTCTTGATTATCATTGCTAGCTGTAGGTAAAAAACCGATATTGATATTTGATTTATTAACTTGATTTATAACATATTCATCCAAGTCTTTATCAGACGAATGTGTAAATCCACCACCACCAATAGCTATTATTTTTTTATTCCTGACCACGGAGAAGGACCTGTTGGAATATCGATTTTTAAACCTCTTACAATTTCATTTTTAAAGTCATACATTGGTAGGGTGCATATCTCACCTTTGTGAATTTTATTATCATTGCAATTAACATCCACAATTAATCCTGGTTTATGTTTTGTAGAATTCATTAAAACTATTCCAACACCACATTGTTGAAAAGGTGACCAAGTGCTAGATGTAATTTTTCCAATTATTTCATTATTAAATTTTACGTAAGTTCCTTTTAAACCTGTTCCATTTTCTACTCGTATTCCCCAACATCTTTTTTCTTTATCTGCAGTCATCAACGCTGATTTTCCAATAAAATAATTTTTTTTTAAATCAACATACTTACCTAAACCAACATCATATGGATTTGTTTCATGATTAAAGTCTTGCCCAGCCGATAACAATCCAGATTCTATTCTTTTACATCTGAAACCAGGGGTGCCTGTGAGTATCATTCCTATTTTTTTTCCTTCTTCAAGAATATAATCCCCAACTTTTTCAGTATTATTATTTTTTCTAAAATAAATTTCCCAACCAAGTTCATTACTAAATCCCGATCTACTTACGATTACTTTTTCATTTAGTATAGTAATTTCTTTCCAATCAAAATATTTCCAATTATCAGGAAAACTATCTTTACTTAAAATTTTTAAAAGATCCATAGATTTTGGTCCCTGAATTTGACTTACCCAAACGTCTGGATCAGAAATTTTTACATTAAGATTATCAGTGTGAGCTTTATACCATGAAAAAAGATCTCCATCAGCTTGAACAAACCAAAATTTATTTTCTTCAAGTTTTAGTAAAACTCCATCTGTCAGCATACCTCCATCATTGTAACAAGCAAATTGGTACGAGCATCTTCCTACTTTTACTTTTGAGATATCTCTTGTGAATATTTTTTGTAAAAATTTTTCTGCATCGGGACCAGATATTTCATATGGATGTTCACCAGTATGACGAAAAATCACCTCTTGTCTTACTTTCCAATACATTTCATCAGCAGTAGCGTGTGAAAGCACTTCTGGATTTAATCTTCCTGCATAAAATGAATACTCAGGATCATAGGGAAGTTCTTGATATGCTAGAGGATGTATCCCGACAGTTCGTGCAAGCTCAACAACTTTATTATCATTGGATTTTAAAGGTTTTACTGAAAATCTGACTTTGTTTAATTCGTTTTGCATTTATAAATTTAGAAAAAGTGTATATTAATTAAAATATCTATTCAATTAGTAGATGAATCACTACATTTTGCATGTTGTTATCTAGTTCTGGAATTGTTATCTTTTTGATTATTTAAACAACGAAAGAAAAAGAGGGAACTTATGAAATACATACTTAAAGTTTTTTCAGCGACTTTTATGTCACTGATATTATCTTTTTCTATTGCCAATGCATCAAGTGGAGTATTTAAAGTATCACATGATCTTGGATTTGGAAAAGATACTAACTTAGATGCCATAACAAAAGGGCGTTTATTTCAAGTTGTCATCAAAACACAAAATAGATTAGTGAGACCCGATATGAACGGTGTTCCATCACCTTCATTATCAACAGATTGGAGTGCTAATTCTGATGCAACTGAATGGACATTTAATTTAAGAAAAGGAATATATTTTCATGATGGATCAGCATTTGATGCTCCAGATGTAAAATATTCTCTAATGAGAGCTAAAGATCCTGATATCGGATCTCCAGTTAGAAAAAGTTTAAATGTAGTTGAAGATATTGAGGTAGTTGATCAGCATACAGTTAAAATGAAGTTATCAACTTCATTTGCTGACTTTCCGTTATTATTAACTGACTACAGATTAAGAATGATACCTGAAGGATCAGGAGATACTATAGGACAAACTGGAGTTGGTACTGGACCATTTATGGTTGATAAATTTGATCCAGAAGGAACTACAATTCTAAAAGCTAACCCAGAATATTGGGAAGGTGCACCAGGAGTTGCAGAAGTTCATGTCATTGCGATCCCAGATGCTCAAGCAAGAATACAAGCTCTTTTAACTGGTCAAATTGATATGAATAGATATGTACCTTTCAATCAAAAAAAGATATTTGACAGTAATTCTAAATTTACAACAACTGTAATTCCAACTGGAAACTGGAGAGGTGTGGTTATGAGAACTGATACTGCTCCATTTGATAATCCTAAAGTGAGAAAAGCTTTTAGGTTAGCAGTTGATAGACAAGAACTTGTAGACCTAGTGATGGGTGGTGCAGCAACTGTATCTTGTGATACACCTGTAATGCCTTCTGATCAATATCGTTTACAAATGGATTGTCCTCAAAATATCAGTAAAGCAAAAAATTTACTAAGAGAAGCAGGATTTCCAAATGGAATTGAATTGACTGTTTACCCAGCAACTTTAGAGCCAACTTGGCCTACGATTGCAGAAGTTGTTCAGCAACAAGTTGCAAAAGCAGGAATTAAAGTTAATATTGAAATGGTACCATCTAAAGGTTATTGGAATGAAGTTTGGATGAAAAAGCCAGTTTCAATGACACGTTGGAATCAAAGACCAGCAGACACAATCTTGCATGAAGCATATCATAGTGGAGCAAAATGGAATGAGTCTTATTTCAAAAATGCTGACTTTGATAAAAATTTAGCGGATGCTAGAAGTGAGTTGGATTTCAATAAAAGAAAGAAAGCATATCAAAATGCTCAAATGACTTTATGGGAACAAAGTGGAACAATGATCCCATATCACGTATCTAGACTTGTAGTTACTTCATCAAAAGTTAAAAACCTTGATGCTGTAGATCACTTTTCTATACAGTGGCATAAAGTTAAAGTTGACTAAAAGTATTTAGATAAAGGCCGCATATAAGCGGCCTTTATTTTATTTCTATTTAAATTATTTTTGTTAAAAAGTTCTAGTTAATCTTATGCTTTTATTAATTTTAAAAAGAATTGGACTAGGGCTCATCACTTTATTTATAGTATCATTAATTACATTTGTAGGTGTTGAAGTTTTACCTGGTGATGCATGCACAACATATTTAGAAAGAGAAGCTTATGGAGCAGCTCTTGATGCTTGCATAAAAAGACTTGGTCTAGATGTTCCTGCTTATGAAAGATACTTGGACTGGGCATCAAATGTTGTACGAGGTGATTTTGGTTACTCTTTAAGTGGAGAAATGCCAATTAATGAAGTACTAGGTCCAAGAGTTAAAAACTCCTTAGTTTTAGCCTCTGTTTCAATACTTATAGGAATTCCTTTAGCAATCGTATTAGGAATAATAACTGCTCTTTGGAGAGATAAGCTTCCAGATATTATGATCTCTACTATCACAATTTTTTCAATGACTATTCCGGAGTTTATTAGTGCTACTTTGCTTATTTTAATTGTTGCAATTTGGCTTGGTTGGCTACCAGGCATTGTGATTATACCATCGGATGCAACTTTTTATGAATTACTCTCAAATATAATTTTACCTGTTGTTGCAATTTCAATGATTATGACCGCACACATGGCAAGAATGGTACGTTCAAGTGTAATTCAAGTAATGGCTAGTGATTATGTACAAATGGCAATTTTAAAAGGTGTTCCATATTGGAAAATGGTATTTAGACATGTATTGCCAAACGCATTATTACCAGCAATAAATGTAGTAGCGTTAACAATTGCTTGGTTGTTAGGTGGTGTTGTTGTTACAGAAGTTGTTTTTAATTATCCAGGTTTAGGCAGACTAGTAATTGAGTCTATATCAAATAGAGATTTGCCTGTTGTTCAAGCATTAGCAATAATATTGGCATCTATCTATGTGGGAATAAATTTAATAGCAGATTTAATGACACTAATGCTTAATCCAAGATTAAAAAGTTTACAGATAAGAAAATAAAATGGAGAGTAATTTAATTATAAAAGATAAACAAAAAAATAAGCTAGAAAAGGCTTTTGAGATTTTAAAAACTATGGCCTCCAAGCCTTCTGGATTAATTGGACTTACAATTGTACTATTTCATGTAGTCTTAGCATTAACAAGTCCTTACATTGCACCATACGATTATAAAGCAATTAGCCCAAATACCATGTTACTTGCACCTTCTGCTGAACATTGGTTTGGAACAGACAGCTTGGGTAGAGATGTTTTTACTAGAACAATACTTGGAGGGCGAACAGCTCTTACGGTAACTTTCTTTGGATCACTTATAGCTCTTCTGTGGGGAGGTTTACTTGGAATTTTTTGTGGTTTAGTTGGAGGCAAAATTGATGATGTTGTAATGAGAGTTGTTGATGCGTTTCTTTCTATCCCTTGGATACTTGCAATGTTATTAATTGTTTCTCTTTTAGGAACATCAACAGAGGTTTTAATTCCTGCACTAGGTTTTTTTTATGGTAAAGGAATAGTAAGAGTTGCTAGAGCTGCTACGCACGATGTTATTGCTAAAGACTTTATAGTTTCAGCCAGAGCTAGAGGTCATAGCAACATGTCTATTATTTGGAATGAAATTATTCCAAATGTTAGAGATGCTATATTAGTAGAAGGAGCAATGAGATGGTCTTGGATGTTATTAGGATTTAGCTCATTGTCATTCTTAGGTTTTGGTGTCAGTCCTCCAACTCCTGATTGGGGTTTGATGATATCCAATGCTAGAGGATTGATGTCGTTTGCATACTGGTCCGTAATTGCTCCAATAGTAGGATTAAGTTCGTTAATTATTGGAATAAATTTAACTGCTGATGCATTTGCAAAAGCTTTAGGAATTGATCGTTCAACAAAGGCACCTGTTTAAATGAGCGAAATAATTGAAAGTGTTAAAAATTTATCAATTGGATTTAATAGTCAAAAGGGCAAACAAATTTCAATACTTAGAAATGTTTCAACCAACATTAAGAAAGGAGAGACTGTAGGGATCGTAGGGGAGTCGGGTTCTGGAAAAAGCACATTAGCACTTGCAATGATGGGCTATATAAAACAAGGCTTATTTCCTCTTAAGGGTGAATGCATCTTTAAATCTGAAGATTTATTGAAGATGACCAGTAGACAGCTAGAAAAAATTAGAGGTAGAAAAATAGCCATGATACCTCAAAATGCAGGACAAGCACTTACACCTAATTTAAAAATTGGATACCAAATTGATGAAGCATTAAGATTACATACAAATCTAAATAAAACAGAGAGAGATAAAAAAATTTCGGAGCTACTAAATAAAGTTAGACTTCCTTCACCAGAAACCATGGCTTTTCGTTATCCACACGAGCTTTCTGGAGGGCAGCAACAAAGAGTGGCTGTTGCAATGGCATTAGCTGGCAAACCAGATTTACTTTTATTAGATGAGCCAACCACTGGATTAGATGTTACAACACAAGCGCATGTATTAGAACTATTAAGATTTATAGCAAAAGATACTGGAACATCTATGATCTATGTTAGTCATGACCTTGGAGCCATTGCACAAGTCAGTGATAGAATAGTTGTAATGTATGCGGGAGAAATTGTATTAGAAGGACCAGCAAGAAAAATATTAAAGGAACCTATTCATCCTTATACTTATGGATTGCTAAAATCGATACCTAAACTTTCATTATCTGGACTTCCAGCTTCTATGCCAGGAAGCCAACCCCAGCCTGGAAGCATAAATGAAGGTTGTAGTTTTTATGATAGATGCAACTTAGCAAATGATCATTGTAAAAAAAATTCACCAGATCTGGAACATATTAAAGAATTAGATACCAACGTCAGATGTTTTAATCATAAAGAATTAATAAACCAAAATAATAATTTGCAAACTTCAATAACAAAAAAATCTAATAATAGTGAAGCAATTGAAGTTTTAAAATTAAAGGATGTTTCAATTAGTTATGCAAAGCAGAAATTTTTTGATCAATTATTAAATAAAATCTCTGATCAAAACCCAACAGTTAAAGATATAAATATAGATATAAAAAAAGGAGAGACTATTGCCCTGGTTGGTGAGTCTGGAAGTGGTAAGTCTACTATCCTAAAATCAATTGCTGGCTTACTCAAAACTAAAGATGGTCAAATTAAATTTGAAAATGATCGTATATTATCCTCTGATTTAAAAATGAGAAATCCAAATGATCTTAGAGCAATACAACTTATATTTCAAAATCCAGACGAGTCATTAAATCCCAACCACACAGTTGAGCAAATACTTTCTCAACCTTTAAAGTTATATTTTAATTTATCAGGAGAAGAATTAAAAAAAAATATTATCGATCTACTAAAAAAAGTAAGGTTGGGAGAGTTTTATATGTCAAGATACCCTAGACAACTATCAGGCGGTGAAAAACAAAGAGTTGCAGTTGCAAGAGCATTTGCTGCTAAGCCAGATATAATTTTGTGTGATGAGGTTACATCAGCTTTAGATGTTTCGGTTCAAGCAGCTGTTTTAAACTTATTACAACAATTAAAAGAAGATCTAGGAACAACCTATGTATTTGTTTCTCATGATCTGGCTGTTGTTAGAGCAATTAGTGATAGAGTTGCAGTTTTATATCAAGGAAGGTTATGTGAAATTGGTCCTTCTCAAAATGTTTACAAATTTCCATCACATCCTTATACTGAAGTATTATTAGGTGCTGTTTTGGAACCAGATCCAGATATAAAACCAAAATTAGTAGCTGAGGATATTGTAGAGGAAAAACCCCCCGAGAAAGGCTGTTCTTTTCAAGGAAGATGCCCTAGGAAAATAGGTGATATTTGTAATTCAGAGGTTCCACCATGGCAAATAGGTGAAAATGGTAACGCAATTAGATGTCATATTAATATTGAAGAACTAGCAAGTTTACAGCAGTAGTTATGACATTTATTTTATTTCCTACTCAGTCTCAATTTAATATAAGAAACCTTCTTTATGAAAATAAATAATGTAGTTGTAATTGGTTCTGGAACAATGGGGAGCGGTATAGCTGCACATTTGTGTAACGCAAATGTTCCTGTCACTTTGTTGGATTTAACTACTGAAATTAGTCAAAAGGCTAAAGAGAGAATAGGAAAATCTAGACCTCCTTTATTAATAGATAAATCAAAATTAGATAATATCCAAGTAGGAAACATTGAAGAAAACTTTGATGTGGTTTCGAATGCAGATTGGATTGTAGAAGCTGTTGTAGAAAGAATAGATATAAAACATAATATTTATGAAAAAATTTTTAAACATAGAAAAAAAGAATCTGTTGTTTCTTCTAATACCTCATCAATTCCAATAAGCGTTCTATCAGAAAAATTATCTGATCAAGACAAAAAGGATTTCTGCATAACCCATTTCTTTAATCCTGTTAGATACATGGATTTACTGGAAATAGTAAAAAGTAATGAAAGTGATTTAGATAAAGTTAAACTTTTAAAAGACTTTTGTGAAATAGACTTAGGTAAAGGTGCAATTATCTGTAATGACACTCCAGGATTTTTAGGTAATAGAATTGGAGTTTATGCAATGCAAATTGCAATGACAGAAGCATTTAAAATGAAACTCAGTGTAGAAGAGGCTGACGCTATCTTTGGCAGACCAATGGGTATACCTAAAACTGGAGTATTTGGATTGTATGACCTAATTGGTATTGATTTAATGGCAGATGTATTAAAAAGTTTTATTAAAGAATTACCTGAAAGTGATCCATTTCAACCTGTAGCAAGAGAAATGCCACTTGTAAAAAAATTAATAGAAACTGGATATACTGGTAGAAAAGGAAAAGGTGGATTTTATAGAATGAATAAGGAGGGTGGTAAGAAAATTTTAGAGGCCATCAATCTTGAAACTGGGGAATATTCTCCTTCAAAAAAAATAGATATTAAATCTGAAAAAGTTGATTTAAAAAAATTAATTAATCGTGGAGACAAATATGGAGATTATGCTTGGTCAGTAATTTCTAAAATAATAAAATATTCTTCTTCATTAGTTCCAGGTATTACAGATAAGTTTAACGACATCGATGAAGCAATGAGACTTGGCTTCAATTGGTCTAGAGGGCCTTTTGAAATGTTAAAAGAAATTGGAGTAAATAATTTTTTTCAAAAAATTGATAATTTTGAAGGAAATAAATTTTTAGAAAAATTATCAAAATCTAAAGATGAAAATTTTTATGGTGAGAGACAACAATATACTGAAATTGAAACTTTAGGAAAAATTAAACCAAGAGCACTTAAACTTGATAAAAATAATTCTGCTGAAATTTACAGATTTCCTGAATTTAACATTGTCGAATTTACAACTAAAGCAAACGCTTTGGATTACGACTCAATGGACTCTTTAAAAAACGCTACAGACAAACCATTGATAATTATTAATGAAAGTATGCAGTTTTCTGCTGGTGTTAATTTAACATATACCATGAATTTTGCAGATAAAAGTGACTTTAAATCAATAGAAAAATTTGTCGGTTATTTTCAAGAAACATGCAAACACTTAAAATACTCAAAATTTCCAGTTGTTTCAGCACCATCAGGTCTTACACTTGGAGGGGGTTTTGAAGTTTTAGTTCAAAGTAACTTTGTTGCTTCGCATACAAATATTGTTGTTGGATTAGTTGAAACATTGGTTGGTTTAGTTCCAGCCGGAGGAGGATGTAAAGAAATGTTATGGAGATGGTCTCAAACAGAAGAGGCAAAAAAAGATCCAGATTTTGCGCCTTTAAAAGTTTTTGATATCATTGGTTATGCAAAAACTGCAACATCACCAGTAGAAGCTGAACCTCTAAAGTACTTAATCCCTGAGAATAAAAAAATAATGAGCAGAAATAGTCTATTAAATGAAGCAAGAAAAATTTTGGATCAGAATAAAGAATTTACTCCTCCTAAAGAATGCACATTTAATTTATCTGGTAAATCTTTAAAAGACAAAATGGTCGGCATGTTAGAAAAACTGTATAATGATAAAATTATATTAGATCATGGAATGATGGTTGGAACAGAGCTAGCAAATGTTTTGAGTGGTGGTGATACAACTATAGATAAAGCTCTTTCAGAAGATCAGTTATTTAAATTAGAGTTAGATGCTTTCATGAAATTAATTGAGACAAGTAAAACCCAAGATAGAATTAAACACACATTATCTACTGGAAAACCTCTAGTTAACTAATAACTTTATATTTTTAATATAATCCGGTTTTAATACATAAGTTGATTTATTTCCCACTTTAATTTTTTTTAAGGAGTCAATACCTGCAATTACTCTTCCAATTGGAGTATATTCACCTTGATATACTGGTATATCTATTAAAGTAATAAAAAATTCACTATCTTCTGTGTTGAATTCATCTTTCCTAGCAAAAGCCACGGACCCAGCATTAAATAAAAAATTACCACTAACCTCAGACTCAATTGTTCCTAAACCAGACTCACCAGTTCCTACTTTAGAATAATTTAGATTAGATACATTCCCATATTCAATATCTCCAGCTTGTATTAAAGTATTTTCTATTACTCGATAAAAAGCTGAACCATTATACGAACCTCTATTTATTAACTTCTTAAATCGATTTACAGCTTTAGGTGCAATTTTAGGATCTAATTCTATTAGAACGTTACCGCATTCAACTTCCATAATTGCAATATTCTTTTTATCTTTAAAATCGATGTTATTTAAATCAATTTTTTTTACAAAAAGACATTTATTATTTAATATATAAAATGAACCTAGAGTTAAAATAATCAGCAGAATTAGAAAAATAAATAATATTTTTTCAGATAGTGATGCTTTAATTTTTTTTATCATTCAAAAAATAAATTTTTCATCTATTTCCTTAAGACCATTAATTAAAAATTTTTTCTTCTTAGTTAAAATATTATCTTTTTTAATTAATAAATCTATTTCTTTAAAGTTTGTTTTTAATAATGAATAAATTTCGGCCATATCTTCTTCAGCTGTGCTCATTGAATATTCTGTTAAAAAGCCTTTCGTAATTTCTAAATCTAAACCTAATAAATCAGTGCATGTAGAACATTCTGCGTATGAAAAATCTTTATTATTAAGTTCGCTCCACTTATTTTTTTCAAAAAGCTCTGGAAAACTGTTTTCAATCATATGAAATATTTCATGATGGATCATTCTTTCGAAATAGTTTTGGTTAAATGTTAAGTCTAAGATTAAAGTCCTGAATTTATTATCTGGTATACCTCCTGTATTAATGCCTGAAATTTCTAAGTTTTTGCAAAGAACTACAAATTTCAAATTTATTTTCCTTAAGAATTCTGAGTTATAATCTTTCAGATTATTTTGAACTGTATTAAATTCACGATCCAAATCACTATTATTTATGCCGTTACATTTAATATTATTTGTATCACCAATTACAAAACCTCTTTTCGATACCAAATATTTGATACCATTAACATCATCAACTTTATGAACTTCTAAATTTGGGATTTTAATTAAATTATATATTGCATCTGCATTTACATAAGAAAAGTTAAAAAATAATATAAATATTAATATAATATATCTCATTTTAATAATTTTGATGATATTAGATATAATATGAATGTGATAGGATTTATTTAATGAAAAAAAGAAAAAGAAAAAAAAATATTAATAGAGATCATGAGTCAGTGCCTAAGATGTTTGCAAAAAAATACATATATTTCTATTATCCCTTTTTCTGGATCATTCTAATAATATTCTTATTACTAAAATGACAAAGTCTAAAAAACCTATTCAGCCTGTTAGTGGCACAGAAGTGCCAAGATATGCGGGCCCTTCTACATTTGCAAGATTACCTGAGCTAAGAGATGTAGAAAGTTGTGATGTTGCTATTGTCGGAGTTCCATTTGATTCAGGAACAAGTTATAGACCAGGTGCAAGATTTGGACCACAAAGTATTAGACAAGCATCTAGACATTTAAGGACAAATTATCATCCTAATTATGATGTAGAACCATTCAAAGTACAACAAGTTGCAGATGCAGGTGACATTACTTGCAATCCATTTAATATTGATGAAGCCATTAAACAAATCGAAGTAGGAGCAACCGATTTATTAAATAAAGTTGGAGGAATAATAAGCCTTGGAGGAGATCACACAATTGCTGTGCCTTTACTTAGAGCAGCCAATAAAAAAAATAATGGACCCGTATCACTTGTTCATTTTGATGCCCATTTAGATACCTGGGATACATACTTTGGAGCACCATATACGCATGGCACTCCATTTAGAAGAGCTCGTGAGGAAAATTTATTTTTAGATGACGCCTCTATGCATGTAGGTATAAGAGGTCCACTTTATAGCAGAGATGATATAAAAAATGATGAAAGCTTTGGATTTAAAATTATTCATTGTGATGAATTTCAAACAGAAGGAATTGATAAAATTGTTGAAAGAATAAAAAATAGAGTAGGTGATAATGCATTATATCTGTCCATTGATATTGATGTATTAGATCCAGCATTTGCGCCAGGAACAGGAACACCTGAAATTGCAGGAATGACCACAAGAGAAATGGTAAATGTCCTTAGGGGTTTATCAGGTTTAAATTTGATTTCTGCAGATGTAGTAGAAGTTGCGCCTGCTTATGACCATGCAGAAGTCACCTCTCTTGCTGCAGCAACAATTGTTTATGAATTAACAAATTTATTTGCAAAATCATGAAGAAAGGATAATTTGCGCGCATGATTGATAAGAGAAATTTTTATATTAATGGTTCATGGGTTCCTCCAAAAAACCCAAAAGATATTGAGGTCATAAATCCAGCAACAGAAAAAAATTGTGCAGTAATTTCTTTAGGCAGCAAGGAAGACATTAATGATGCAGTTTTAGCAGCTAAAGAAGCATTTAAAACTTGGGGATTTACCTCTAAAGAAGAAAGATTGTCATTATTAGAAGTATTTTATTCATTATATAAAAAAAGATGGAATGATATTACAGATGCAATTATTCAAGAGATGGGAGCACCAAAGGACTTTGCTTCAAAACTACAAACAGGAACTGGCGCAAGTCATACAAAATCATTTATTCGTTATCTAAAAGAATTTGAATTCGAAAAACCTTTGGGAGATCATGCAAAAAATCAAAGAATAATATACGAGCCTAAAGGTGTGTGTGCATTGATAACACCGTGGAACTGGCCAATAAATCAAGTTACTTTAAAAGTCATTCCTGCATTGGCCTCTGGTTGTACTATGATTTTAAAACCTTCAGAACTAGCACCCTTATCGGCAATGATTATAGCTGAGTTAATAGATGAAGCAAAATTTCCAAAAGGTGTTTTTAATTTAGTAAATGGAGATGGGGCAATAACTGGAGATGCATTAACAAGTCACCCCGATGTTAATATGATTTCATTCACTGGCTCTACAAGAGCAGGGGCTTTAATTTCTCAAAATGCTGCAAAGGACTTTAAAAGAGTAAGTTTGGAGCTAGGAGGAAAAGGTGCAAATATTATATTTAAAGATGCTGATGCTGAAGCAATTGAAAGAGGTGCATTTAGATGTTTTAGAAATTCAGGACAATCATGTAATGCTCCTACAAGAATGCTTGTTGAAAAATCAATATATAATGAAGCAATAGAAAGACTGAGAAAATACGCAAATGAATTTAAAGTAGATGATCCAAATAAAAATGGAGAGCATATTGGTCCTGTAATTTCTGAAACTCAATTCAATAAAATTCAAGGTTTAATTCAAAAAGGAATAGATGAGGGAGCAAAATTAGTTGCAGGTGGAATTGGAAAACCAAACGGATTAAATGATGGTTATTATGTAAAACCGACAGTTTTTGCAGATGTAAAAAATGAAATGGAAATTGCAAGAACAGAAATATTTGGTCCTGTTTTATCTGTTATTCCATTTGAAACTGAAGAAGAGGCAATTAAAATCGCAAATGATACTGATTATGGATTAACAAACTATATTCAAACTCAAGATAAGGAAAAAGTACAAAGAGTTGCCAGAAAACTAAGATCTGGAATGGTTGATGTAAATGGTGCTGGTATTGCAGTTGATGCACCTTTTGGAGGTTTTAAACATTCTGGAATTGGAAGGGAAGCAGGTAAAGAAGGATTACTTGAATTTCTAGAAGTTAAATCTGTAGGTGGTTGGAATTAATTTATAGATTTATCTTTTACACCTTTTAAGAAGTCTAGACATTTCTTTAATTCACTAAGTTCTATATATTCATCGATTTTATGAGCCTGTTCAATCGAACCTGGTCCACAAACTACAGTGCTAATACCAACTTCTTGAAAGAGTCCAGCTTCTGTTCCAAACGAAACAGCTTCTCTTGAATTGTCACCAGTTATACTAGAAACAAATTCACAAGCCTCGGAATCGTTCAATCTATTAAATCCAACTACTTCGCCTATAATTTCTTTTTTAATATAAGCATCTGAAAAAACTTTTTTCATTTCTGGCAATAGTTCTTTATCAACATAATCGTCTATTATTTGATTTACAAAATCTCCATCTTCTCTGACCACTGGTCTAGTTTCCCATTCAACTTTACATTTATCAGCGATAACATTGTGAGCTATACCACCTGAAACTCCACCAACTGATAATGTAGAATATGGTGGATTAAATATACAATCTTTAGGAGCTCTATCTTTTAGTTTTGATCTAATTTCTAGTAATTTGTTTACATACCTCGATGCATATTCAACTGCATTAACACCTTGGCCTGGTTTAGAACTATGACCAGCTAAACCTCCAAAGTGAACTGTATATTCATTCATACCTTTATGGGCATCAATGATTTTCATATTTGTTGGTTCACCAATAATGCAAATTCCATCTTTAATATCTCTTTTTTTTAATTCTTTTATTAATAATGGTGCACCGATGCATGCAGTTTCTTCATCGAATGTAAATGAAAAGTGAATGTCTCTATCTAAATTATTTTCTTTAAATACAGGAGCATATGCTAGAGCACATGCAATAAAACCTTTCATATCACAAGAACCTCTCCCAAATAATTTCTCATTTTTTATAGTTGCAACAAATGGATCAGTAGACCAGCCTTTTGAAACTGGAACTACATCTGTGTGACCTGAGAGAATAATGGGTTTTTTACCATTTCCATTTTTAGATTTTAAAGAAGCAAAAAGATTAACTCGTTTTTTATCACCATCAAAAATTCTAAATGAAGTTGCTCCTAAATTTTTTAAAATATCATCACAATAATTAATGAGACTATTATTATCGTTTCCAGAAATAGTTTTGAAAGCAATCAAATCTGTCAATATTCGTATCGAATTTTTATAAATTTTATCAGGATTATTTTCTGTACTCATCTACAAATCATTATATATTAAATTTATGAAAGAACAAATTACGTATGAAGACTTTGATAAAGTTGATATTAGATTGGGAACAATTATTTCTGTAAGAAAAAATGAAAAAGCAAGAAAACCTTCATTAGTTGTAGAAGTTGATTTTGGAGATAAGATAGGGATAAAACAATCTTCAGCTCAAATTACTCATTATTATAATGAAGAGAATCTTAAAGGAAAACAAGTAATTGGTGTTTGTAATTTTGCAGAAAAAAATATTGCAGGAGTTGTATCACAAGTATTAATTCTCGGAGCTATAGATGCAGAAGGTAGAGTAACTTTAGTTCATCCATCTCAAGAAGCAGAGAATGGATTACCAATTGCTTAAATGCATCCAGAACTATTATCATTAAGTTTATTTTTTTTTGTTACCAGTTGCTCACCTGGCCCAAATAATATTGTCGCATCTCATTCAGGTTTTAATCATGGAGTAAAAAAAACCATACCTCTAATGTTAGGTGTTATATTTGGTTTTACTTCAATGTTATCTTTAGTCAATTTTGGGCTCATTAACATTTTTAAATTATACCCAATAATTCAAAAAATTTTAGTTTTCACAGGGTCTGCATTTTTAGTTTATTTGGCTTACAGAATTTCATTTTCCAAATCTTCTAACCAAAAAGAAAAACTAGAACCTGTTAAATTTATAGAAACATTTCTTTTTCAATTCTTAAATCCTAAAGGAGTAATCGTTGCTATTATTGCAGTATCAACTTATATCGAATCTGGAGATAACTTTTTTACTTATTCTTTCTGGCTCCTAACTTCTGCCTTTTTCTTTGCTATATTTAGTATCTTATTTTGGACTTTAATTGGTAAATTTATGAGAAAATTCGCGACAAATGAGAAATTTATTAAATGGTTCAATTATGTTATGTCAGCGCTTTTATTAGGCTGCATAGCTACATTTTATTATTAAATATGAAACCAGGAGACAAAAACTCGTTCAATTCGTTAACTAAAATTTTAGTTAACGGCAAAAGTTATAATTTTTACTCACTGAAAGAGGCTGAGAAAAATGGTTTAGCAGGTATATCAAAGCTTCCAAAATCATTGAAGGTCTTACTTGAGAATTTGTTAAGATTTGAAGACGATATAACGGTTAATAAAAATCAAATTGAAGCTATTAAAGATTGGTTAAAATCTAAAAGTTCTAATACAGAAATTGCATATAGGCCAGCGAGAGTTTTACTTCAAGATTATACTGGAATTCCTGCGGTTGCAGATTTAGCTGCAATGAGAGAGGCTGTAAAAGAAAAAAATAAAGATCCAAGCACTATCAATCCTTTATCATCAGTTGATTTGGTAATTGATCACTCTGTACAAGTAGATAAATTTGCAAATAAAAATTCATTAAAAGAAAATGTTGATATTGAATTTAATCGGAATGCTGAAAGATATTCTTTTCTCAAATGGGGGCAACAAGCATTCAATAATTTTAGAATAGTTCCACCGGGAACTGGAATATGTCATCAAGTCAACTTGGAATACCTTTCAAAAGTTGTTTGGAATGAAAAATATAAAGGTGAAGAATATATATTTCCAGATACTTTAGTTGGAACAGATAGTCATACAACTATGGTAAACGGCCTATCGGTTTTGGGCTGGGGCGTAGGAGGAATTGAAGCTGAAGCTGGAATGTTAGGTCAACCTATTTCGATGTTAATACCTGAAGTTATTGGGTTTGAAATGAAATCAAAAATGCCAGAAGGTACAACAGCAACTGATCTTGTTTTAACTGTAGTTAAAATGTTAAGAGACAAAGGAGTTGTGGGAAAGTTTGTCGAATTCTATGGTGAAGGACTAAAAAATTTGACTTTAGCAGATAGGGCTACCATAGCAAATATGGCACCTGAGTATGGTGCAACTTGTGGTTTTTTCCCAATAGATGACGAGACTTTAAAATATTTAAAATTCTCAGGAAGAAATGATCAAAATGTTGAAATTGTAAAACAGTATGCTCAAGAACAAGGACTTTGGGCAAGTTTAGATGTAGAGTTTACAGACACTCTATCTTTAGATATGTCAACTATAGTGCCGACTATTTCAGGACCAAAACGTCCCCAAGATAAAGTTTTGCTAACTAATGCATCATCAAATTTTAAAAAAGTGTTTTCAGAAGTTACTAAAAAAGAAGAGCCAAATATTTATAATGTTGAAAAAGAAGAATTTAAAATAACTGATGGTGATGTTTTAATTGCTGCAATCACTTCTTGCACTAATACCTCTAATCCAAGTGTACTAATTGGAGCAGGTTTGCTTGCAAAAAATGCAATTGAAAAAGGTTTAATGACTAAGCCCTGGGTGAAAACATCTTTAGCACCTGGATCTCAAGTAGTTACAGATTATTTAGAAAAAGCTGGGCTGAATATTTATTTAGATAAGTTAGGATTTAATTTAGTTGGTTATGGATGCACTACTTGTATTGGTAATTCAGGTCCATTAGCTGATAACATATCAGACTCCATAAAAAATAATAATATTTATGCTGTTTCAGTTTTATCTGGAAACAGAAACTTTGAAGGAAGAATTTCACCTCTAATAAAAGCAAACTATTTAGCGTCTCCGCCATTAGTTGTTGCTTATGCAATAGCAGGAACTATGAGATTTGATTTGTATAAAGATCCGTTGGGCAAAGATAAAGATGGTAAAGATGTTTTTTTAAAAGATATATGGCCATCTAACAAAGAAATAGAAGAAACATTGAGAAATTCGTTAAATGCAGAAATGTTTATAAAAAGATACTCAAATGTTTCTCAAGGACCAGAACAATGGCAAAAAATTAAAACAGAAGAAACCAATATTTATAATTGGGAAGATAATTCAACATATGTAAAAAAACCTCCATTTTTTGATAATCTTCCTGATAAACCTGAAGGATTTAAAGAAATTAAGGATGCAAGACCACTATTAATATTAGGTGATAGCATTACCACTGATCATATTTCACCTGCTGGATCAATTCAAAAAGATAGTCCGACTGGAGAATATTTTATGAAACATCAAATACTTCCTAAAGATTATAATTCCTATGGAGCAAGAAGAGGCAATCATGAGGTTATGATGAGAGGGACTTTTGCTAATATAAGAATTAGAAATGAAATGGCACCTGGTACTGAAGGTGGTTTTACAAAGTTGTACCCTGAGGAAAAAGTAATGCCAGTATATGACGCGGTTGTTGAATATAAAAAAAGAGGTACCGATTTAGTTGTAATTGGTGGTAAAGAGTATGGAACTGGTTCTTCAAGAGATTGGGCGGCCAAAGGAACTAAACTTCTAGGTATAAAAGCTGTTTTTGCAGAAAGTTTTGAGAGAATTCATAGATCAAATCTTATAGGAATGGGTATACTACCATTACAGTTTAAAGATGGAATAAATAGAACTAATCTAAAATTAGATGGCTCAGAACTATTTTCTATTATTGACTTAGAAAAAGGTATAGATCCTAGAGATGAAGTTGATGTTGAAATCAAATATGTCTCTGGTGACATCAAGAGAATTAAAATGTTAAGTAGAATAGATACTAAGAACGAATTAGAGTATTACAAAAATGGTGGAATTTTACAATATGTACTTAGGAACATGATTTAATGGATGAAGATATTGAAATAATAAATACCCAAACACGTAATGAAAAAATTAAAAACTTTTTCATAAATAATAAAAATTTTTTAATTTCGATATTAATAATAATTATTTTGGCTTTAATTGGCTACTTTTCTTTTGAAGAATATCAATCTAGCAAAAGAGAAAAATTAGCTGATAAATACGACTTAGCTGTAATAAGATATGAAGCTGATAATAAATATAATGTGATCCCAGATCTTAAAGAGGTGATTAATGCTAAAGACAAAACATATTCTCCTCTAGCTTTTTATTTTTTGCTAGATAACGATTTGATAAATTCAAAAGATGAAATTAACAATTATTTTGATATTTTAATTAATGATATTGGCTTGGATAAAAAGTTCAAAGAACTAACAATCTTTAAAAAAGGCCTATATAATTCAGATTTTTCAGATGAAAATGAATTGTTAGCTATTTTTAATCCTTTAATTAAAGCAGATAGTATATGGAAACCACATAGCCTTTATATTATGGCAGAATATTATTTATCAAAAAATCAAATGCAAAAATCAAAAGAATTTTTTGAGCAAATAATTAGTCTTGAAAATAATAACTCTAAAATAAAAACCAAAGCTCAAAAAAGGCTAAGATCTAGTTTCAGTGAGTAGGATAGTATTATATTTCGTCTTTTTACTTTTATTATCAAGTTGTGGTCAAAGTGATAAATCTGTAGAAAATATTAATTCTAAAATTTTATTTGAAGAAATTAAACCAATTCAACAACAATTGAATCCAAATATACAAATAAATCTTTCTAAATTAGTTAAAGATAATAGTTTTATAAATAATAATACAAATAATAATGGAAATATAAACTTTGAGCCAACATTTGAAAAAAAGAAAACTTTTAAATTTTCAAAGATTAAACAATTTAATTCAATCGATACAGATATTTTATTTATCGAAAATAATGATCTAATTTATTTTGATAATAAAGGAACGATATTAAGAATTAACGAAAAATTTGAAACTATATGGAAAGTAAATCATTACTCAAAGAAGGAGAGAAAACTTAATCCAATATTATATTTTAATTATATAGATAATAAAATTATTGCTGCCGACACTCTTTCAAATATTTTTTCATTAAATTTAGATAATGGGGAACTAAACTGGAAGAAGGACAGTCTATCTCCATTTAATTCAAATATTGCTATTAAAAATGATAAATTTGTTACTGTTGATTTTGATAATGTAATTAGATGTTTCTCAATAGTAGATGGAAAAGAACTATGGAATTTTAAAACAGAAAACACATTCATTAAATCTCAAAAAAAATTATCTGTAATTATTAAAGATGACATTGTTTATTCACTTAATAATATAGGTGATCTTACTGCATTAAATATTAATGATGGGAGTTTAGTTTGGCAAACACCTACACAGAGCAACGAAATATTCTTAAATGCATTTAGTCTAAAAAATTCAGAAATGATTTTAAATAATGAAATAATATATTTTTCAAATAATAAAAATGAGTTATTCTCTATTGATACAAGAACTGGCATAGTAAAATGGAAACAAACTGTAAATTCCAGTTTAAAGCCTACGATTTCTGAAAATTATATTTTTAATATTTCCGAGGAAGGATATTTATTTGTGATTGATACTGAAACTGGAAATATAATCAGGATCACAGATGTTTTCTCATCATTTAAAAAAAGAGAAAAAGTTAAACCAGTAGGCTTTGTTATTGCTAAAAATAAAATCTATTTGTCTATCGATAATGGACGAATTTTGATTATTAATTTAGCCAATTCTGAAACAGAGAAAGCAATTAAATTTAATAATGAAAAAATATCAAGGCCATTTATTAATAATGCTAATATTTTTTTAATTAAAAATAATGGAATTATAAGATCAAATTAATGTTATTAAAATTTTTAGAAAAAATTGGAAGAAAAAAGGTAGTTTTAGATAGGGGGCCGTCTCACCCAAAATTTAATGAAGCTAAACCATGGATGAATAGATATTATTTATTATTTAGGAATAGGCCAAAATGGTTCCCATTTAATATATTAATTCATGAAATGTTGGATGATGATCATGGGGATGGAGTTCATAATCATCTATTCCCTTATATTACAATAATTTTGAGAGGCGGTTATTGGGAAACTACTAAAAAAGGCAAGTTCTGGAGAAAACCTGGATATATTGGATTTAGATCAGCCAATGCATATCATAGAGTAGACCTTGAGCCAGGAACAAGGCCAATGACAATTTTTATCTCTGGACCTTTTGGATTAAGAAAAGGACCAAGATCAGAATATGGTATCGATTTTAATTCAAAAAAGAATTAATGCATAAAAGTTTTGTTAAAGAATTTAAACTTTACTGCAAAAAGAAAAATTTAGACGTTAATTCGCATCAGATAAAACTCATAAAAATATTAGAAGAATATTATAAATTAAACTACAAATCATTTATCTCAAAAATTTTATCAAAAAAAAATTATAAAAAAGGCTTTTATCTTTATGGAGATGTTGGTGTGGGTAAAACCATGATATTGGATTTTTTTTTCAACTTAGTTGATGGTAAAAAATTAAAACTTCACTTCAATGAATTTATGCTTAGCTTTCATGATTTTGTACACCAATCCAAAGATAAAAATGATGAAAATAAAATAAGTAAATTTGTTAAAAAATTAAAATCGAAAGCAAAATTAATATATTTTGACGAGTTTCAAGTTACAAATATAGTAGATGCAATGATACTTGGAAAATTATTTGATGAAATATTTAAAGAAGATTTAAAAATTATTGTAACCTCTAATATAAAAATCGAAAATTTGTATAAAGATGGGTTGCAAAGAGATCAATTCAAACCTTTTATAAAAATAATGCAAAATCAAACATTTGAATATCAATTAAATATGGATGATGATTATAGAAAGTCCAAAGACAATAAAACTCAAAGATATTACTCACCTTTAAATCAAGAAAACAATTTTAAAATAAACAAATTATTTAGAGTGATGACTAAAGATAAGATTTTAAAAGAAAAGATTTTAAACATCAAAGGAAGAAAATTTATTTTAAAAAATTTTTATGATGGTATTGTTCGATTAACTTTTAAAGAAGTATGTGATAAAAATTTAGGATCAGAAGATTATATTAAAATAGTAAAAAAATGTTTTTTTATAGTTATGGAAAATGTGCCAGCATTTAATGATTTAAATTCGAATCAACAACAAAGATTTATTACTTTTTTAGATATCGTATATGATCAAAATATACCTATGGCCATTAGTGCAGAACAAAATATTGATAAACTCACATCATCAAGATTATTGGAAAAACCATTTAAGCGAACCATTAGCCGATTATATGAACTAACATCTAAAAAGTATTTATGAGACAAGAATTTTTTAATCTTGAACTTAAAACAAATGGTCAAAAATTATATGAATTTACAGATCAAACGATAGAATGGATAAATAAAAATAATTTTAATAATGGTATTTTAAATTTAAGCATACAGCACACTAGTGCATCTTTAATTGTTCAAGAAAATGCTGATCCAGATGTTCAATCAGATTTAATTAATTATTTTGATAAAATTGCTCCAATGGATAATAAATTATACGTTCATACAATAGAAGGTAAGGACGATATGCCAGCTCATATAAAGTCAGCTTTAACTAACAATCAAATATCCCTCAGTATAAAAAATAAACAACTTTTGTTAGGAACTTGGCAAGGAATTTACCTTTTTGAACATAGGTTAGCTTCTACGAAAAGGCTTATTATTCATCATTTTATTGGAGATTAATTAATTTTTTAATGTTTGAAATGCTTTTAGAGCTGCGTTTCTAGCTTCTTCATGCACGACTATTGGGGAAGGGTAATCAGAACCAATTTTAGTTTTTATAGCTTCTTGATATTTAGTTTCCATTTCCCATGGTTTATGAATAAATTTATTTGGTACTCTCTCTAATTCAGGTACCCATTTTTTTACATAAAGACCTTGTTTATCAAATTTTTCACCCTGCAATATAGGATTAAAAATTCTAAAATAAGGGGCTGCATCTGCACCACAGCCAGCAACCCATTGCCATTGTGCAACATTGTTTGCTTCGTTAAAATCTAACAAACAATTTCTAAAATGTTTTTCACCCTCTTTCCAATTAATTCTTAAATGTTTTACAAGAAAAGAACCAACTACCATTCTAATTCTATTATGCATCCAACCTGTTTCATAAAGTTGTCTCATCCCAGCATCAACAATTGGGTATCCAGTCATACCATTTTTCCAAGCTTTCAAATTTTTTGTATTTTTATCCCATGGAAATTTGTCAAATTCTTTTCTTAAATTACCTTTTAGCATTTCAGGGAAATAATTAATTAAACTATGTGAAAATTCTCTCCAGCCTAATTCATTTAGATACTTTTTAACACTAATATTTTTTGATTTATATTTATAACATTTGTCCCAAATATTACTTACGTGTATTTGTCCGTTTCTAATGAATGGCGAAAGTTTTGACGAACCATTTATAGCTGGATAATCTCTATCAACTCCATATTTCAACATTCTATTTTCAACAAACTCATTTAAATATTTTTCGGATTGTTTTTCAGATGGATCCCAATATTTTTCAAATTTTTTATACCAATTTTTCTTTGGTAAAATTTGATCTGGAACATTACTATTTTTGAATAATTTTATTTTGCTCTTAGCTCTTTTTACGTTTAATGATTTGCTTGGGATACTATCTAAGTAAATTTGTTCTCCAACTCTCCAAAATGGACTATAAACTTTATAAGGGCTTCCATCATCTTTTGTAACATTTTTATATTCATTAAGAGCATTTCCTTTAAAGCATTTTGAGAGTATTTTGTTTTTTTCAAAAATTTTAATGAGCTCATCATCTAACTTTAATTGAGATGGCTCATATATTTTATTCCAAAAAATAGAAATTTTATGTTTGTCTTTGATTTTACTAAAAAAAGTTATCTCATCAGAAAATACTAACTCTAATTCAATATTATATTTAATTAATTCATCTTTAAAATTTATTAATGATTTACTTATCCACCATTTTTGTGCTTCTCTAACATCATCAAAATTTTTCTTGTTATAAATATACAATGCCGTGACAGTATCGTAATTATTTGTTGCATAAGATAACGCAGAATTATTTTTTATTCTAAAATCGTCTCTTATCCAAACAACAGCTTTTTTTGACATATAATTTACTTTCTGCCTTTAGATAGCAATTGTTTGTAAAGTTTTACATCTGCATTACCTTCGCATCCAATAACTAAAACATTAGATTTTTCGTTAAGATTTATTAATTTCTTTGTTTTAGGATTATTACAGAGACTAATAAGACTGATAATTCCTGGTGTAGCACATTCACCACCTATTATTGATCTTTTACTGAGTTTCTTGTCTTTAAGCATTGCAACAGTTTTAGGAACTTTTGAGTCATTTACAGTGACACAACAATCACTAGCCTTTTTTAATACATGCCAAGGAATGAGAGACATTTCATTGCATGACATACCACCCATTATACTTTCTTTTTTTATTTTAATTTTTTTTAAACTTTTGCTTTTTATGCTTTGAAGTACACAATCAGCTCCATCTGGTTCAACTATTATTATTTTAGGAACTCTCTTGAAATATTTTGCAACCCCTGCAACTACACCTGCTGCCATGCCACCAACGCCAGCTTGAAGGAATATATGCGTAATATAATGCGTAGTTTGTTTTGAAATTTCTTTAATCATAATTGAATAACCAGCCATAGTTAACAAAGGAACATAACTATAATTCTTCGTAGATACATCCTGAACAATATTCCAATTATTCTTTTTTGATAATTTTTTACACTCGTTTAATGAATTTTCGTAATTACCTTTTACTCGAATTACATCGGCTCCAAATTTTTCAATTTCTTTTACTCTCTCTTCACTTACATATTGACTAACAAAAATTTTACATTGTAGTCCCAATCTTTGAGCACCCCAAGCAACTGATCTACCATGATTTCCAGCTGTTGCAGATGATATTATTATATTTTTTTTCTTTTTAGATATTTTTTCTACGGCATATGCACCACCTAAAGCTTTAAATGATTTTAAATGAAATCTTTTCGACTCATCTTTGTAAAAAATATTATTAAGTTTTAAATTTTTGTTTAGTTTCTCTAATTTTAATAATGGTGTTTTTTTATAGTATTTCCACTTAGATATAGAATTAAAAGCATCAGTGATTATTTTTGACGAAATAATATTTAAAATATAATTTCGATTAAAACTATAATTTTTATTCGATAAAAATTTTGTATATTTCCATTTTCTATAACTATCAAAGCTTTTCACTTTAACAGTCTAGAGTATTCTGTCTTTCCCATTTTGTAATTGGTTTGGACTTATCAAATTTTTCGTTATCATTAAAATCTTTTAATTCCGAAGTTCTTAACTTGACATAACTTTTAATTACTTCTTTTCCAAATGCTTTATTCATTTCTTTATTATTTTCAATTTTATCAAGAGAATCTTTTAGTTCATTTGGTAATTTAGAAAGGTTTGGATATTTTTTATAATCCTCATACATATTACAAAAAAGAGGTTTGCCAGGATTAATTCTTTTACTTAATCCCTCTATTCCTGCAGCTAATACACTAGCTTGAAGTAAATAAGGATTTGCGGATCCATCCATAAGTCTTAATTCAAATCTTCCCGGATCAGGAACCCTTATCATATGTGTACGGTTATTTCCTGTATATGATATACTGCTTGGAGACCATGTGGCACCAGATTTTGTTGGCGCAGCATTTATTCGTCTGTAACTATTTATTGTTGGATTAAAAAAAGTAGATAAGGATGAAGCATGTTTCATGATGCCTCCTAAAAAGTTATAAGCTGTCTTGCTTAGCCCAAGCTTATCATGTTTATCAAGAAAGATATTTTTCTTTCCTTTCCATAAAGAAATATGTGCATGACATCCATTACCAGTTAAATTTTCAAAAGGTTTTGGCATAAATGTTGCTCTCAAATCATGCTTTTCTGCAATAGCTTTAACCATAAATTTAAAAAAAGTATGTCTATCAGCAGTTTTTAGACAATCTGAATAATCCCAATTCATTTCAAATTGCCCGTTAGCATCTTCGTGGTCATTTTGATAAGGACCCCATCCCATTTCAATCATACAATCACATATTTCTTTTATAAGCTCATATCTTCTCATTAATGAAGACTGGTCATAGCAAGGTTTAGATTGAGTATCTCTGTTATCTGCAATTGCGTTCCCATCAGGAGAAATCAAAAAATACTCACACTCCACACCTGACTTCATGCTATATCCCAATTCAGATAATTTTTTTATTTGTTTTTTTAACATCACCCTTGGTGAAGCATCGACTGGTTTACCATTCATCCATAAATCTGAAGCCAACCAACCAACTTCTTTATTCCATGGTAGTTGAATTAAACTGTCAGGATCAGGTATTGCAAACATATCAGAATCAGCTGGTGTCATATCTAGCCAGGCTGCAAATCCAGCAAATCCAGCACCATTTACTTGCATATCTTTTATTGCATGAGCAGGAACCAATTTTGATCTTAGGACACCAAATAAATCTACAAAACTTATCAAAAAATATTTAATTTTTTTTTGTTTTGAAATTTTAAATAAATTTTTTGCCATCTAATAACGTAACACAATTATTTAAAAAATGATAAAAAGAAATCTTTGTAATAAATTAAATTTACACCGATAATAATTAATATCGCTATAATTACTCCATACTTTGCTTTTGGCCATGCAAGACGTGCCATTTTGCTAGGAGTTTTATTTTCATTTTGATTATTTTCTTCAGAATTTTGCATTAAAAAAAAAGAGGGCACAGTATTTCATGCGCCCTCTTAAAAGTTTTAACCGTCTGTTATATTGCTTTTCCAGTCGTTAGCACTTGGTTTTTTTCTGACAATTGCATTCATTTTACCATCTTCTTGTTTAGATGAAATAACATGCCAGCCAACCCAAATAAGAATTGCTATTATAACTAGCACTCCTTCCGAACCAACACCTGGATAGACAGATCCTTGTACCTCAGAGGCACTTAAATGATCTATCCAATTTGATACTGTTGCCATTTACATACCTCCTTTATCTACTGGCCGAGACTACAGCTTTTTCGTCTTCTTTAGCCTCTTCCATAATTGTATAGTCAAGTCCTGCAAGTTCTACTTCTCTTGGTATTCTTAATTTACCCATTCCGTGAAGAACTTTTGCAATTATATATCCAGGAAGCATACCTAGTACAAAAAACATTATTATTGCACCGATAAACATTCCAAGAGGATTAATTGCTGCATAATTAGTTCCATCCCACATAGCTCCAACACTGTATCCAGATGAAGGATAACCATTTAAAACGAAACCACATATTACAAGACCAACAAATCCAGCATAACCATGAACAGCTACCGCTCCAACCGCATCGTCGATTTTATATTTTTTCTCGACCCAGTAATGCATTTTGTAAGCTATAACTACTCCGATCATACCGATTATCATTGATTGTATTGGATGATATAAATCATTACCTGCAGATGCACATATTATTCCCGCAAGTCCTGATGAATAAGTCCAGAAAGGATCTCCCTTCGAGACCACATACCCTGCTAACAACCCTCCAGATAACGACATTAAAAAGTTCATCGTTATTCCACTAAGTGTGGTGGGAGTTAGGTAGATGTTAGTTGCAGTAAAGAAAGTTACACCTTCCATACCATATTCAGGTCCAAGATCATAAATCGGAACATTACATGCAGCGTAAAAGCCCCAAAAACCTGTATAGATTAAGAATAATCCAACAGTCACTAACCAAGGATTTCTTGGTCCAATGTTTCTTGGTTCTCCGCTAGATGAAAATTTTCCAATTCTTGGTCCTAAAACAATTAGAACACCTAAGGCAAAACCTCCGGCAATTGCGTGAATTACTCCGGAAGCATAAGCATCGTGATATCCTAATATTTTTAACATCCATCCATCAAAATGCCATCCCCATGAAGCATCTATTGTCCAGAAAACAGATCCAATTGCAATTGCAAGTATTCCAAATGCAAAAGTAGTTATCCTTTCAATAACCGCTCCAGATACAATTGAAGCTGCAGTCCATGAAAATAATAAAAAGGCTGCCCAGAAGACACCCATTATATGATCATTAAGATTTACGGCCATCAATGCATTTGTAGGATTAGCAAGATCATTTCCACCAAATCCACCTCCAAGAACTAGACCAGTACTTTCGGTCATAATCGAGGGAGCTAATCCGGGTCCTGTTGGAAATGCCCAGTATATCCACCAACCAAAGAAAAACCATGTGACTGTTACCAGTGGTATCAGCATTGTATTTTTCATAAGAGTATGTTGGTGATGTTTGTAACGAGATGCCCCAACTTCATACATACAGAAACCCACGTGGATCAAAAACATAAGAACCACAGTTACCCAATAGTAAAATTCTGTAAATAAGGTTGTGAGAGCACCTAATTGATCAGTCATATTTCTCTCTCCTATTAATAGTTAACAGACTTTATGAAATTTTTTTTACGCTGACAATTTTATTTTATTTATAAAAAGTAGAAGTTAATAATTATTTTATCAACTTGAAATTGAAATTAGAATTTTAAATATGCTTTTTTAAGGTCAACCAGAGGATGATTCGGGGACATTTGAAACTTTACCAATAATTCTCTAGCTATCATATCTCTATCCTGCTGATTATTAGGTAATTTTATTTTACTTGGTATCGTTACCCAACCGTTAGCATTTCTATCGAATACAGCAGGTCTATTTTCTTCATATCCCATATGAACATCTTCTAACCAATTAAGATCATCCCAACCCATAGCTTCTATATATTTTTTTAAAAATGGAGTGAGTCGACTATAGTCAGGCAAAAGATTAACGTCATATCGATAGCCAATTGTTTGGCCAATCATTTTTTCTCTAGCAGTCTCTTTTTTCTTACCTAATTGACCTTTGATCTCTTTTGATTTGACTTTTTTCTTACCTTTTTTCTTTGGCATATTTGCTATTAGATTTTATGGAAATCTTTAACTCCTACTGTATGATTTGTTCCTGCAAGAGGCACTTTAGCTAAAGCAGAAGCCTCCATTGTTAATGCAGCCATATCTTCTGGTTCTAGTGAGTGAATATTTGTTTTTCCACATGCTCTAGCCAACAATTGAGCCTCCAATGTCATCGCATGCAAGTAATTATACACTCTTAATGCTGCATCATCAGGATTTAATCTTTTCCTTAATTTAGGATCTTGAGTAGCAACTCCTACCGGACATCTACCCGTGTGACAGTGGTAGCAATGACCTGCGGGAACACCCATTTCTTTTTCAAAGTTAGATTCTGGTATTTCCTTATTGCAATTTAAAGCCACCATTGCACCTGTTCCGATTGCAATTGCGTCTGCACCAAGTGCTAAAGCTTTAGCCATATCTGCTCCATCTCTAACACCACCTGCATAAATTAAAGTTACTTTTCCAGTTTTACCTACATCATCCAAAGCTCTTCTTGCTTCTCTAATTCCAGCAATTCCTGGGATGCCTGTGTTTGCAGCTGCAATGTGTGGCCCAGCACCTGTTGAACCCTCCATTCCATCAAGATAAATTGAATCTGGATCACATTTCGCTGCCATCCTTACATCATCATACACTTTAGCTGCTCCAAGTTTTAATTGAATTGGCACTTTATTTTTTGTTAATTCTCTAAGCTCTTGAACTTTTAAAGCTAAATCATCTGGACCCAGCCAATCAGGATGTCTTGCTGGAGATCTTTGATCAATACCTGCGGGTAGTGATCTCATTTCTGCAACTTGGTCAGTAACTTTTTGACCCATCAAATGACCACCCATTCCAACTTTTTGTCCTTGTCCAATAAATACCTCAATTCCATCAGCTAATTGTGCATGGTGTGGGTTAAAACCGTATCTTGATTGTATGCACTGATAAAACCATTTTTCTGAATATCTTCTCTCATCTGGTATCATTCCACCTTCACCAGAACATGTTGCGCTACCAGCCATTGTAGCACCTCTAGCTAATGCAGTCTTTGCTTCATAAGATAAAGCTCCAAAACTCATTCCCGTAATGTAAACTGGAATATCAAGCTCAATTGGATTTTCACATCTTGGACCAATAATAGTTTTGGTCTCACATTTTTCTCTGTAACCTTCAATAACAAATCTTGTTAATGTACCTGGCAAGAAAACTAGATCATCAAAAGTAGGTATCTTTTTCATCAAAGCCATTCCTCTCATTCTGTATCTTCCTAATTCGGCTTTGATATGAATGTCGTCCATAACTTCTGGGGTAAAAATAGCGTTGTGTCCCAACAAACTTTTGTTTCTTGAAGCTATTCCATTACCATTAGAATGTCCGTTTGATTTTCCATTACCATTTTTTTTCTTTGCCATTTAAATTGCTCCTTTTTTTTCTGTAGGTTCAAGAGCATCGTAATTCCAAAGTTTTTTTCCTGCTACAACTTTGGTCATCTTAGAAACATCGAAGTTTTCTCCGATCTCCGCAACCTTTAATTTTCTTTTAAGCCAATCTTGATCTGAATCAGTTAATTCAGCTTCGACAGCATCACTACCAAATGATCCAATTTTTCCACCTACAAAAATTGTCCCATCATACATAGAATCTCCTAAATTTATTCCAACATCTCCAAGAATAATAATTCGCCCTCTCTGCATCATAAAACCTGTAAAAGCACCAGCATCTCCGCCAATAATTATTGTCCCACCTTTTTGATCAATTCCTGTTCTAGCACCTACGCTTCCTTTGCATATCAGATCTCCACCTCTAATTGCCGCACCAAAACAAGACCCTGCATTTTTTTCAATTACTACTTTTCCCGCCATCATATTTTCTGCACATGACCATCCCACTCTTCCATTAATTCTAACAATAGGACCATCCATTGATCCACACCCAAAGTAACCCAAACTACCTTCAAATATTAAATTTAATTTATTGAGAATTCCAACTCCCAAGCTATGTTTTCCCTGTGGGTTCTTTATTACTATAGTTCCGTATCCATCTTTCATTAATTCATCAATTTTTTTATTTGCTTCACGACAATCCATGTTCTTAACGTCAATCTCAGTTCTTTTATTAAAATCTACATCATATGTCCCAAAGTAATAAAAATTCTCTGCCTCATCTGGATTAAAAAATTTTTGTTGTGTTTTTCCAGTTAAGACTTCTGTATGAAGTCCCATTGATTGAGCTTTACTTTTTTTTTCTGATGTTTTTAAATTTGCCATACTTTAACTTCTCCATCAAAAGGATCATAAGTTTCGATTTCTTGTGGTAATATTGATCTTATTGCAATTTCCTCTGACCCCATTGCAACTAAATCATCTGACTCATACAATACTAGTGGTTTTGCAGCCATTGTATCTTTCGCCATTCCTAAGCTATCTTTTGTAGCAACAAAATAAGTAAATACCCCATCTAAACCGACGAGAGACTCTTTCATTCCCTCTTCTAATGTAGCTCCATTTCTCATTTTTTCTGCAAGATATACAGCGATTAATTCAGAGTCACATTCTGACATAAATCTCATGCCCTTGTTTTCCAATACTCTTCTATTGTTCCAATAGTTTGTTAATTGTCCATTATGAACGACTGACACATCGCTAAAAGGATAACCCCAAAATGGGTGAGCAGATTTAATATCCACTCCCGACTCTGTTGCCATCCTAGCATGACCAATTGCATGTGTCCCTACAACTTTATCTAAATTATATCTGTTACAAACAACTTCAGCGTTTCCTAGATCTTTAATTACTTCTAGAGATTTTCCCATAGATAATATTTCTACACCTTCAACACTTTCTATTTTTTGAGAAAATTCCATTAAATCTTTGTCATACTGAATTTCATATCGTAATGAATAAGGAAGAATTCTATCTTCTTTTATTACTTTAGCGCCTAGCTCAGAAAGATAAGAATCAACAATTTTTTTTCTTTCGTCATAAACTGATACATCTTCTTTTACTGAAGAACTTCCCTCTGCAACATTTTCACCAACCTTAAATCGCATGATGAAATTTTGACCGTCAGTTTTTCCGTATAGAGCGTATCCAGTTGAATCTTCTCCTCTATGCTTTAATGCTTGAAGCATACCTTGAAGTTCAAAACCAACGTTTGAAGTATTTCCTCTATGAATTAATCCTGCAATCCCGCACATATAATTTCCTTATTAAATTATGGTAAACAATCCAGATAAGTATCAAGATCCCATTGTGTTGTTGCACCCAAGAATTTTTCCCACTCATCTCGTTTGTACCAATTAAATACTTTATACATTTCATCTGGCATTGATGATTTTATAACCTCATCTTCCGCCAATCTATCTAAAGCTTCACCTAAACTTAGTGGAAGTTTTTTAACATCTTTACCAGCTTTTTGAGCTTCATATATATTTCTAGACTCAGGTTTGGCTGGTTTCATTTTTTTAGATATTCCTTCATCACAAGCTTTAAGTAATGCTGCACCCAATAAATATGGATTATGCATAGAGTCAACTGATCTGTACTCAAATCTACCTGGAGCAGATACTCTTAGACCACATGTTCTATTTTGATAACCCCAGTCAGCATATACTGGTGCCCAAAAACCTTGATCCCATAATCTTCTATATGAGTTCACTGTCGAAGAACCAATTGCTGTTAAAGCTGGTAAGTGTTTCATTATCCCTGCAATTGATTGTAATCCAATCTTTCCAGGCAATTGCATATCCTTAGTATCTGGCATGAAAGTATTAGTTCCACCGGATACATAGCTAAAGACTTCTTCTACTCCTGGAAGTTTTTTGTTACCCAATTTGTTTACTGATACTTTTCCACCTTTCCACAAAGACATGTTGGTGTGACATCCACTTGCTGAAACTCCCATAAATGGTTTAGTCATAAAGCAAGCTATAAGATTATGTTCTCTTGCTACTTGAGCACAAATTTGTCTATACGTAGATAATCTATCAGCATTTCTTAAAACATTATCAAATGTCCAGTTAAGCTCTAATTGACCAGGAGCATCTTCATGGTCACCTTGGATCATATCAAGACCCATCGCTTTTGCGTATTCAATAACCTTCATAAACACAGGTCTTAATGATTCAAATTGATCAATATGATAACAGAAAGGTTTTGAGAAACCTTGTCCAGTTGGAGTTCCGTCAGGATTTTTTGTTAACCACATCATTTCAGGCTCTGTTCCAACTCTTAATTCTAATCCATGTTTCTTTTTGAACTCATTCATGAAAATTCTAAGATTACCTCTGCAGTCACTTGTTAAATGACCACCTGGATTTTTTCTTTCTTCTCTATTTCTAAAACAAGTAACAAAAACTCTTCCAACTCTCTTATCCCAAGGCAATTGAACAAAAGTTTCTGGATCAGGTATTCCTACCAATTCCATAGCTTCTGGACCATATCCAATATAATTATTATGACGATCTAAAAATAAATTTGCTGTTGCTCCATAAACCAATTGAAAACCTTTTTCTGCAGTTCTTTCCCAGTGGTCTGCTGGTATTCCTTTTCCAACAACTCTTCCAGTTACTGAAATAAATTGATAATAGATATAAGTAATTCCTAATTCGTTTATTTTTTCTCTAACCTTTTTGACGAGTTTAGCTCTACCTGGTTGGTTTACGTGTTTTTCAAGATCCGTCATTCTTCCCCCTTTGAATTTTCAGATCAAAAAGGTAACTGAAAAAAAAACGTTTGTCTACTTAGATAAATTAACTCCAAGGAAACGGACTGTTCGATGTCGGATGAAGTTTGCCTTTTTCATATCTATCGAACCTGAACGGTTTTAGTAATTCACTTTCTTGACCTAAAATTTCTTGTGCAACAAGGTGCCCAACACCTATCATTTTATAACCATGATTTGCATCTGCAATCATGTAAACATTTTCAAAAAATCTATCGAATATCGGGAATGAATCTGGAGTTAAACAACCCAATCCTCCTGATGGTCCCTTTCTATACAAATGAGATTTACCAACAAAACGTTTTTGAATATGTGCAAGTGCTGAAGTCCACATATCAGAAAATTTATCAGTAGTTTGATATTCAGGAGAGTCAATTCCATATGGGTCAACATTAACTTCATCAAAATGTTTTTGAACAATGTAAGGTGATGTTCCACCTTGAACTCCCAATCCTTCAATATCAGGTTTATAATATATACCCCATAAGTCTTCTGTAATTATTTTACCATCTTTGTCAGAATAAAGTGGTGCATCTGTATCAACATGAATTACTGGAGGCGGTTTACCTTCATTAGTTTTTAAATAATCTGCATCTACACCCAATACACCTTCTTGTAAAAACCAGTACTTCCACATTTCAACTTCATGCATTTTTCCATTTTTAGCATCTTTTATGTTAGTAGTTTTTGGTAACTCCAACATATTCCAAAAATCTCTTACCCATGGTCCTGCTCCAATAACTACCTGATCACAATCAATTGTACCTTTATCTGTAACCACGCCAGTAATTGCATTGCTGTTGCTCCCTCTTTTAAAACCTGTAACCTTTACTCCTTTATGAACGTTTACACCGTTTGAATTTGCTTTATTCTCTAGTGCTTTAATTGAGTCCTTATTAAATGCATATCCACCTTTTTTTTCATGCAAGACTGATGTAATACCTTTTGCTTGCCAATCACTAAAAATTCCTTGCATATATTTCATGCAATCTTTTTCACCTTCTATAAATTCTGATTCATATCCAATAGCTTTTTGTTGTTCATAAATACTTGCAACATCTTTATGCATTACTTCTGGAGAAATTTGCATATAGCCAACAGCATTATATTTAAATGCCTCTGGATCACTTTCCCAAACACTAACTGAATGAGCCATTAATTCTCTCATTGCTGGTTGAAAATAATTATTTCTAACAACTCCACATGCAATTCCACTTGCACCTGCAGCAGTGTCTTTTTTTTCTAGGACAACTATATCGTTTGGATTTTTATATTTTTCGGAAAGTTTCCAAGCAGTACTTAACCCGTGAATTCCTCCACCAATTATTACAACTTTTGCTTTTGTCGGTAACGACATGAATCAACTTTAATTTTTTAGCAAAGGAAAGAATATAATAATTTTTATATATAATTTATATAAATTCTAAATATTTATTCGATTTTTAATTAAAAACTCAAATTTTTGAGAGTTTTCAAATATTCGTTAAATTCATTAACAAAATTCTGTGTGGGTAAAACGTACTTTTTTCTATGGTCATTTCCAGTTTTCTCGAGGTAAAAAAATTCTTTATCACAAGCTTCTTTGATCATGAGTGCAGATTTGGGTCTAGAGGTTTTGAAAAGTCTAGTCTTAAGTTCTTCGACAGATAAGTTTTCATTTAATTTATAGGAATTCATCACTATCAACATCATGTGATAATGTGAAGGAGACTTTCTGAAAAAGTAATTACTAGATGTATGGGATAGTTTCATTTGATCTTCCCAAAATTCCAGTAAATCCTTTGATGATTTTGACATTAAGATTTTACACGTGTTTTTTGAGGATCGTAATGCGGGAAACCAACAACTTTAGCAGGTATTCTTTTTTGATGTCCATCAATTTTACCGACTTCAACGTTCATACCTATTTCTGAATGACCTACATCAATTCTGCACAAAGCAATATTTTTATTCAAAGTAGGAGATAGACATCCGCTTGTAACTACGCCAACTTGGGATCTTCCAATGTGAACGCAATCACCGTGATTAGCTTTTTCTTTGCCTACAAGTTCTAATCCAACTAATTTCTTTTGCGGATTTTCTTTTCTTTTTATTAATGCTTCTTTACCAATGAAATCTGCTGTTTTTGTTTTTAAAGGAACCGTAAATCCAACACCAGCTTCAAAAGGGTCAACTTGGCCGTCAAATTCATTACCAAATAATATTAGTCCAGCTTCAATTCTTAATAAATCTAATGCTCCAAAACCAGCAGGTATTATTCCTTCATCTTTGCCAGCTTCCATAAGCACATCCCAAACCGCTGGTGCATCTGAAGGGTGACACCATATTTCGTATCCTAACTCGCCTGTGTATCCAGTTCTAGAAACCATTAATGGAATTCCACTAAGTTCTTTTACTCTACAGATTGTAAACCTAAACCATTGTAATTCTGAAATAGAAGGTTGTGTTGGCGGAGTAAAAATAAACTTTTCTAAAATTTTTCTACTGTTTGGTCCTTGTAGAGAAATATTATTTATTTGATCAGTAGAGTTTTTAACTAAAACATTAAATTTTTTCTTTTTTGCCTGTTCTTTTAACCATTCACCTGCGTATTCATCACCACATACCCATCTAAATCCATGATCACTCATTTTTAACAATGTTCCATCATCAAACATAGAACCATTTTCATAACACATCGAAGAATAAACAATTTGTCCTACTGACAATTTTTTAACATTTCTAGTTAAAGTATAGTCCATTAATTCTTCTGCATCCGGACCTAATATTTCAAATTTTCTTAAAGAAGATAAATCAATTAAAACTGCTTTTTCTCTACACGCTGTATATTCATTTATTACTCCGTGTTTAGTGTAATCATTGGGCAGCCAATATCCTCTAGCATCAACAAAGTTTCTTGTTAACTTAGAAGTTCTTTCATGAAATCCTGTATTTTTTGTTAGTTTTAATTCTGAGTCTGGTTTCATTCTAAATGCAAAAGATTTTGTAAATTCTCTTTTTTTTTCGTAAGTTCTAACAAAAATATCTGTAGGGTTCCATGAATTACATGGATCTATATCACTTGGACAGGCTGATGTTCCGCAGGTTAAATCTTTTAAAGCTCTTAATATTACATAATCTCCAGGTCTAGCAAATGACTCATCAGAAAGTACGGTATTTAAGCCTCCTGCTGAAGTATTAAAAAATAAATTTATAGCGTGCCATCCCTTTTGTCTATTAACCCCAAAATTTTCCATAGCACCACTTAAGTTATCTGAGCAATTTGGATGCCCAAAATAACCAGCGTCTTCGTAATACTTCGATGTACAAGCAAGATTAAAAGTGTCATGTCTACCAACAGTATCTCTTATTACTTCTACTAAAGGCTCATGGTCTGTATCATAAAATTTTGAATACAATCCTGGTCCCGGAAATGTATTTCCCATAAAGGTCCTAGTTGTTTGCCAATCTAAACCTTTTTCAATACCTTTACCTAATTTAGCTGTATCAAAAGCAACAAAATCTGAACATTGTCTACCAGTTGGACAAATTATTTGAATATAATCTCCTTCTTTAACTTCAAAAGAAATCGCTGATTGTTTTGCAATATTTTTTTCGTCTAGAGGATCAAAAATTGGATCTGGAATTATTCTATGTTCTTTATAGTCAACAATATTATTTCTTTTAATAAATAAAGTTAATTCTGTAGGAGGATTTTGTTCATGAACCAACATATCATTACCAGGTGCAGAAAAAATGCAATAACATTTATCTTTTGAACTTATTTTAATTTTTTCTCCTGGTGGAGTGTCTTTATCAAAAAGGATTGAAGATTTAGATTTTGCAATTTTAAGATTTCTTTTTTCTAATTGGCGCAAAGCAATTTTCGAACTTTCTTCATTTCTATTTAAAATTTTAATTATATCATTTTCTGATTTAGATGATTTTAAATTTAAAATTGATGGATCTGAATTTCCATCAGAATTAAAAACAACTATTTCACAAATTTGATTTCCTTCATTATTAATTATTTCAATTTCATCATCAGGAAAAACCTGAACTCCTGTTAATCCACCGCCATTAACTACATATCTTTCAACTCCAGGTGGCAAAACATTTAAACCAGGTTCATTTATTCTTAAATTTTCTTCTAGCATTTTAAATCAATGATTACTTATGTTTAAGAATAAATCAGTACTGATTAATTGTATATATAAATTTTAGTACCAACTTTTGTTGACTGTGAGATTAAATTTAAGGATACTTACTTACTTAATATATTAAGAGAGGAGAAATAAATGAAGAAAATACTATCTTTACTCTCAGCTATAGTAATTACTGTAGTAAGCTTTGCAGGAATATCTAACGCTGACAGTAAAAAACCCATAGTGATCCCAACTCATAACTGGTCAAGTCAAATTGTTATGGCCTATGTTATTGGTGGAATCTTTGAAAGCATGGGTAACAATGTTAAATATGTAAATGCTGACTCTCAAGCGGTTTACGAGTCAATTAGAATTGGTGATGTAACTATATCTCATGAGGTATGGGAATCTGCTTTCGGTAAGTCATTTACAACAGCTTTAGACAAAGGTGGCTTGTTAGAGTGGGGTGATCATGAAGCAAGAACTCTTGAGGATATGGGATATCCAAACTGGGTTGTTGAAAAAGGTCTATGTCCAGGTCTACCAGATTGGACAGCTCTAAAAAATCCAGACTGTGCAAAAAACTTTACAACACCTGACTCTCCAGATGGAAAAGGAAGAATGTTGGAAGGACCACAAACTTGGCATGGTGACTTAATCCCTCAAAGGATTGATGCACTAGGCTTAGGTGATTTATGGTGGGTTAAGTTTGCTGGAGGTGCTGATGCACTTTGGGCAGAGTTAGCAGCTGCTGAAAAAGAAGGAAGAGGAACTATAATTTTCAACTGGACACCAAACTTTACTGATGGTGCTGGTTTTACATTTATCGATTTCCCTCCATACACAGCTGGTTGCAGACCAGCAGATGGTGGTGACGGAAAATGTGGTTCTCCGGATGGTTATTTGAAAAAAGCAGTACACGAAGATTTTCCAAAAACTCATCCAGATGCAGCAGCAGCGTTTAAAAAATTGTCATTTTCAACAAGTCAAATTGGTGCAATGGCAGCTTTAGTAGACGTTGACAAAATGACTCACGAAGATGCAGCTAAAAAATGGTTAGCTGATAACGAGTCAACTTGGAAAGCTTTCCTTAAATAAGGATAAAAGTTAAAAAATTAAGATCTCCCCCAATTCTGTTGGGGGGGATTTTTTTTTATAAAGATTTGTGTAAAATACAGTTATGAGAAAATATCTTTTTTATATTTTTTTAAGTTTATTAATAAGTTCATCAGTTTTCGCTCGAAGCACCGGATGTAAAGAAGGTAACTGTGAAAATGGATATGGAAAATGGGTTTATACAGATAAAACTACATACGAAGGTGAGTGGGTAGGAACAAAAAAAAATGGTCAAGGTGTAGAAACATGGCCAAACGGATATATCTATAAAGGTGAGTTTAAAAATAGCGTTTGGAGTGGCGTTGGAACTTTAACTTTCCCAGATGGGTCTACTTATGAAGGAGAGTGGGCTAATGGTTTTATGAATGGCAAGGGAACATTTACTTGGGCTAATGGAGACCAAAAAATAGGAATTTGGAAAAACGGTAAATTACAAGATTAATGTCGAACGAAACTTCATTTAATAGATTAAAAGGATTACCCGAGAACATAAAACAATTTATAGGACTAATAATTTTAACAATAGTCATAATTTCTTCTTTTGCTATTTTAAATAATATATTTAGTGAGGGTGATGAATTAGTTAGAAAAATGAAATTGGAAGAAGAGAGAATTGCAAAAGAGAGAAAACTAAGTGCATTAATTTCAAAACTTCCCTCGGGTATATTAGTAACTTTTGATGGTACTGATCATTATAAATTATCAGATGAATTGTATGAGGGAGTGTGTAATGCCACAAAGCTTATCCCCCAAAGAGCAATAATGGGTGCAAATTTCTTAAATTTTAGAGCACATGAAATTTATACTATTAACGGCAATAAGATTGATGAAACATTTGTTGAATGGGATGCTGAAAAAAAGAAATGTTTTGCAGGTTTTACAGTTAGTGGAAATAACGTAGGAGTAGACGAAACAATTAAAGTAAGCGGTGAAGCCTTAAGTTTTTTAAGTACTGGAATTGATACAAGGGTTTATTTTATTAAAAATTTTTAATGGAAATAAGCTTCAATTATATTGATTTTAATTTAATTAATTTTCGTATATTTTTATAAGAATTATGTCTGAAGCAGTAATCAAATGCGAAGCAGTTTATAAAATTTTTGGTGAAAACGCCAAAAAGATGCTTCAAGATTCAAATGGTAATGTTGATGCTAAAACATTTCAAGAAAATGGTTGTATAGTAGGTGTTAACAATGCCTCTTTTGAAGTGGCAAAAGGAGAGATGCTTGTTGTAATGGGCTTATCTGGATCTGGTAAGTCAACTTTACTAAGGTGTATATCAAGATTAACAGATGCAACAGGTGGAAAAATTTTCATTGAAGGTCAAGATTTATTAAATTTAAATAATAAAGAGTTAATTGAGCTTAGAAGAAACAAAATGGGAATGGTTTTCCAAAGCTTTGCTCTTCTTCCACACAAAACCGTTGTAGAAAATATAGCTTTTCCTCTTCAAATCAAAGGTATCAAAACTGATGAAAGTATTAGTAAAGCAATGGAGATGGTTAAATTAGTTGGACTTGATGGAAGGGAAAATTATTTTCCAAGAGAACTTTCAGGTGGACAACAACAAAGAGTGGGTATTGCAAGATCTCTCGCAGTCGAACCCGATATATGGTTTTTAGATGAACCTTTTTCTGCTTTAGATCCTTTAATTAGAAAAGAAATGCAAGATGAATTTTTAAGACTTCAAGAAAAATTACAAAAAACAATTATGTTTATTACTCATGATTTTGATGAAGCATTAAAACTTGCTGATCGAATTGCAATTATGAAAGATGGTATAATTGAACAACTAGATACACCTGCAAATATAGTTTTAAACCCAGCCACAGAATATGTAAGAAAATTTACTGAAGAAGTACCTAGAGAAAAAGTTTTATTAATTGAAGATGTAATGGATGAATCTATAGCTAATAATTTAGGTGATGTTAAAGTTTCAAAAGATGAAATCATAGAAAATGTTGCAGAAAAAATATTAACGCAAGAAAAATCTGTAGCAGTTATAGATGAAAATAATAAAACCGTTGGGTCAATCAACCCGACAAAAATAATAAATACTGTCTTTGGCGGAAGAAAGAACGGAAAATAAATTATGGAATTTTTAAAAAAATATCCAAAAATATTTCAGTGGTTATTTCTATTAATTGTTTTCTTTGCTCTTTGTTTTGCTATTGATGTTCCAGAAACATATAAATTCATTAGAGGCCAAGCTGAATTCGTAAAAGACCCTAATCAAAGTAGTTATATATTTTTAGGCAAAGAAGTAAGATATTACGCCTTTGATGTTTTCTGGCGTCTTCCCCCATTACTTGGATGGTTACCAATATGGATAAATGACTCCTTGTTTTTCTTAATGAATGAGTGGATGCCAATGGAGTTTTGGAATGAGGACACTCAAGAATTTAAAACCAGACCAATAGTTTTGCAAATTAGCAGAAATTTAACAGCTTTTATGACCTTTTTAATAGAATTAATTAGAGAAATTCTATTAGGTGGACTTGAAACAATTGTTGCCTTTACAAGTTGGGATTGGATCGATGCGAACCCTTGGGCAGAGTTACCAGGTCTACCTTGGACAATAGTTGCAGCTGGCTTTGCAATACTTGCTTATAAATTAAGTGGTATTGGACTCGCTTTATTTGCCGGTTTAACAATGGTTTACATTTCTATATTTGGACAATGGAAACCATCGATGCAAACACTCTCTTTTATTTTAGTTGCTGCACCTCTATCATTTATATTTGGGTTAAGTTTGGGTATTGCAGCTTATAAAAGTAAACGTGTAGAAAAAGCTCTATATCCAATTCTATTAGTTATGCAAACAATGCCACAATATGCAGTATTAGTTCCTGCACTTGTTCTTTTTGGAGTCGGTGACCACGCTGCAGTAATTATAACTATGGTTGTTGCTGTTCCACCCATGATATTACTTACTTTACTAGGATTGAGAGCTATTCCTCCAGAAGTAATTGAAGCTGGAAGAATGAGTGGTTGTAATAATTGGCAACTAATGTCTAAAGTGCTAATTCCAACGGCCAGACGAGATATTTTAATTGGCGTAAACCAGGTTATCATGGTGTGCTTTTCTATGGCTGTTATTTCAGCCTTCATTGGAGCGAAAGGTCTAGGTTTTAATTTATTGTTAGCACTAAATCAGCTTAATATCGGATTAGCATTAGAAGCTGGTCTTTGTATAAGTCTAATTGCAATTTTATTAGATAAAATGTCATTAGCATGGGCAAACAAGCAAGTCGATTATTTTGGCAATTTGAATTTTTTTAAAAGAAATAAAAATTTATTATTTTTTAGTATTACGGTCATAATTGGAATTTTACTCGCTTACTTTGGATCTGTTTATTTTAAAGGAGGTTACAATTATTTATTTGAAGTTCCACACAATAAAGGAATATCAACTGCTGATTTTTGGAATAAAGGTGTCGATTGGATTTTTGATACCTTCTTTGTTTATATAAAAGCATTTAATACATGGTTAATTCAAGAAGTGTTACAACCAATGAGGGCTTTGTATTTAAGGATGCCAGCTGTTGCTACATTAGTTCTAGTTGTTGGTGCAGGCTATTTAATTGGTGGAATTAGATCTGCATTAGTAGTTTGTGGTTTGACATTATTCATAGCTCTAAGCCCTTGGTGGGATAGAGCCTTAGTAACGGCTTACATGGCAACATTTGGGGTAATAGTCTCTTGTATAATTGGTTTTACGGTTGGCACATTATGTTTTCAAAATAAATATTCTGCAAAATTTATGTTAGGGGTATGTGATATATTTCAAACATTTCCATCATTTGTTTATCTTATTCCTGTAATGATGCTTTTTGGAATAACTGACACTTCTGTTCTTATTGCTGTCATTGTTTATGCAACTATACCAGCAACAAGATACACAATTGAAGGGCTTAGAAGTGTTCCAGCAGGTTTGCATGATGCAGCGACAATGTCAGGTGTAAATAAATTTCAAAGATTAACAAAAATAGAATTTCCTTTAGCATTCCCTCACATGATGCTTGGTATAAATCAAACAATAGTGTTTGCATTATTTATGGTAATTATAGGGGCATTTATAGGCACAGAGGATTTAGGACAATATATTTTAAAAGCTTTATCAGATAAAAATGGTGCTGGTATTGGATTAACTTTAGGTATTTGTGTAGCTTTTATAGGTTTAATCTTTGATAATTTGATAAGAACTTGGGTAGAAAAAAGAAAAAAACATCTAGGAATTGCTTAAGCTTAAATGAGAAAAATTTTAATAATAGGCGGTGGCGCAATGGGATCTGCTTTTACTTTTCCATGTATAGATAATAAAAATGAAGTAACTATCACAGAGCCTTACAATAAAACTTTTATTAAAAATTTGTCTTCAAAAAAGAAATATCATTCTAGTTTAAAAATAAATTTACCTAATAAACTGAAATACAAAAAATATTCAACTCATTTGTTAAAGAATAAATTTGATTTAGTCGTTGTTGCGTTAAGTTTATCGGGAATAAATTTTATCAGTGAAGAATTTAAAAAATCAAATATCAAAAGTCCAATTCTTATTCTTACCAAAGGTTTAAAGTATGAGAAAAAAAAACAGAAAATTTTTACTATTTCAGAGGATATAAAGAAAACTAATAAAAACATAAATGTTTCAGTTTTAAAAGGACCTTGTTTAGCAAAAGAACTTTCAAATAAAAAACAAACAAGTGTGATTGTTGCTAATAAAAATATCAAAACCGCAAAAAAAATTTGTAATATGATAACTACAAAATACTATTTAACCGAAACTTCGAAAGATGTTATTGGAGTTGAAATCTGTTCTTCAATTAAAAATATTTATTCAATGATTATTGGGGCTGGAGATAGTTTAAATATGTCTTCAAGTTTATTCAAAAAATCTATAAATGAGATGATATATATTACTAAATATTTTGAAGGGAAAATTGAGACTGCTCTTGGATTGGCTGGAGTTGGAGATCTATACGTGAGTGCTGCAGGAGGTAGAAATAGTAAAATGGGAAGTTACTTAGGGCAAGGCTATACATTTAACAATGCTAAAAGAAAATTTATGTCTAATGAAACTGTAGAGGGAGAGCAACTTGCAAGAGAAATTGCTCCATTTGTATTAAAAAAAATTCAACAAAAAAAAATCCCTTTGATGACAAAATTAATTAAATCTATAATTAATAATAAAAAATTAATATTAAATTAAAAATGGCAAGTATTAAAATAGATAAAGTAAACAAGTTTTTTGGTAACACACATGTGATCAAAGATGTTTCTCTTGATATAAAAAGTGAGTCTTTCACAGTTCTAGTAGGTCCAAGCGGATGTGGTAAATCAACAATCTTAAGAATGATTGCTGGTTTAGAGGAAATTAATTCAGGTACAATATCTATTGACGATAAAGTTGTTAACGATCTGCCACCTAAAGAAAGAAATATTGCAATGGTATTTCAATCTTATGCTCTTTACCCTCATATGACAGTATTTGATAATATGGCTTTTGGTTTAAAGATTGAAAAAAAATCAAAAGAAGAGATAGAGCAAAGAGTAATGGAAGCTGCTAAAATCTTACAAATAGAAGAGTACCTAGAGAGAAAACCCAAACAATTATCTGGAGGACAACGTCAAAGAGTAGCTATAGGTAGAGCAATAACAAGAAAACCAAAAGTTTTTTTATTTGATGAACCATTATCTAACTTAGACGCGGCGTTAAGAGTACAAATGAGAGTAGAATTGGCAAAATTACATGATCAACTTAATGCAACAATGATTTACGTAACTCATGATCAAACTGAAGCCATGACACTTGCAAATGATATTGTTGTATTGGATCAAGGTATAGTTTCACAAAAGGGATCACCCATGAACTTATATAATAACCCAGATAATTTGTTTGTTGGGGGTTTTATCGGATCTCCAAAAATGAATTTTATAGATAGTAAAATATTAAGTAAAAGTTCAAAGAGTTCTGAAGTTGATATAATGGGGACTGGAAAGTTAAATGTACCAAAAATTTCTGAGAATACTCAAGAAGGGGATAGTATAAAAATTGGAATAAGACCAGAGCACTTAATATTAAATGCAGATTCAGATTCTTTGTGGGAAAGCAAGGTTTTCGTCGTAGAAAAGTTAGGGTCAGGAACATATTTATATTTGGAGAAAGAGGGAGATCCTCTTGTTGTACAAACTGATGGAGACACAAATATTAAAGTAGGTGACACTGTTAAAATAGGTTTTGATCCATTTCGTTGCCATTTATTTGATAATAAAGGTATTTCTTTTAAAAATTCCTAAATCAATCTCAGGTAGTATTGTGTAAATTACACACTTGTTATTCTTCTTTTAAATGTTCATTATATGTTAATTTTTAAATAACTTTAGAAAACACGAAAAAAGAGGGGAATATATGTTTAAAAATATATTAATAACAATCTCTGCAATAGCTTTTGTTTTTAATTCAATTGCATTTGCAGATATCAAATTCTGGACTACTGAAACTCAACCAGCAAGGATGGCTAAGCAAGAAGAGATGGCAAAAGCCTTTGAAGCCAAAACTGGAATTGGAGTTGAAGTTATTCCTATTGATGAAAAAGATCTAGGAACAAGAGCTACAGCTGCAGCAGCGGCAGGAGATCTTCCTGATGTAATTTATCATACACTACAGTATGTATTACCATGGGCTGAAGCAGGAATTTTAGACGTTGATGCAAATAATGATATCGTTAACTCACTTGGAAAGAAAACTTTTGCTCCAGGTGCTTTAAAGATGGCAAAGAAAGGCGGCAAAATTGCTGCTGTACCAGTAGACGGTTGGACTCAAATGGTCGTTTACAGAAAAGATTTATTTGCAGCTGCTGGTTTAGAACCACCAACAACTTATGCAAATATAGAGAAAGCAATAGACGCTTTATCTAGCAGCGAAATGTTTGGATTTGTTGCAGCAACTAAAACTGATGAAAACTTTATGAGTCAGGTTTTGGAACATGTCATGCTTGCAAATGGTGTAAACATTGTGAAAAAAGGTGGAACAAAAAAACAAGGAAGAGCTTTAAAAAATTCTTTACAGTTTTATAAAAAATTAGCTAAAGCTAGCCCTCCAGGAGAACTTTATTGGAAACAATCAAGAGAACTTTATTTCGCTGGTAAAACTCCAATGATTATATGGTCACCATTTATCATGGATGAATTAGCTGGTTTAAGAGACTCAGCTCCACCAACAATTAATAGTGATCCTACCTCACCAGAGTTGGCATCTAAAACTGGTTTTATAACTAATTTTAGTGGACCAAATAATGTAAAAGGTGCAGCTTGGGCGGATGTTAGATACTTTGGTGTAACTGCAGATGCAGATACCGATGAAGCTAAGCAGTTTATTCTTTATTCAATGGATGAAGGATACACAAGCACTTTATCTATAGCACCAGAAGGTAAGTTCCCTGTAAGAAGAGGTAATGCAAGTGATCCAAATGCATTTACAACAGCTTGGAGTAAACTGCCTGTTGGAGTTGATAGAAAAGCTCCTTTAACAGATCTATATTCTGCAGATGTAATAAATAATATTGTTGCTGGTTTAGATACTGCTAACAGATGGGGAGTAAAAGAAGGTGAACTATCTAGAGCATCTAAAATTATTAACAATAAGTTTATAAATAGAATCACTAGACAATATATTGACGATCAATTGACGTTAGATCAAGCAGTAGATGAAATTAATACTGTGCTAGCTAACTTCTAGTAATTTAAAAAATTAAAAAAAGCGGGTAATATTAATTATCCGCTTTTTTTTATGAGTTCAAAACTTGCAAAAATTGAAAAAAGAACAGCTTATCTTTTAATATTACCATCAGTTTTTTTGGTATTTTCTATAATATTATTTCCAATATTCTCCAACATTTGGATTAGCTTTAAAAATGTCGAACTTAAAGATTTAAGAATTCCAGAGCCAAGAGCAAAAAAATTAGTAAAATCAATTAAAGATAATCCTAATCAAATAAAAATAATTTATAAATTAAGAAATAGTTCTCTTACACAAGAAATTACTAATGTAAAATTTAAAGATAAATATCCTGACAATATTGAACCAATAAGTTTAAACAATAAATGTCAATTTAAATCAAACTTACTTAAGTGTGAGTTAGGTAATTGGCCAAAAAAATATCGAGAAAATTTAGAAATAGTATTTCAAAATACTAATAATCAAGAAATTTCTAAGAAGGAAATAAAATCTTATAAACCTAAACTATCAGGTAAGTCACAAAATATATTATTAACTTATGAATTTACATTAAATAATTTCAAAAAAGTAATTAAAGACAAAGCATTTATAGATCTATTATCAACAACTTTTTATTACACCTTTTTTGGAACCATAGGCGCAATAGTTTTTGGAATTTTGGCAGCACAAATGGTAAATCAAAAATTTTTTGGAAGAACATTTATGAGAAGTGTCTTGTTGTTTCCTTATGTTGCACCAGTAGTTGCTCTTGCTTATACTTGGGAACTTTTACTTGATCCAACAAGTGGAACTTTAAATAATTTATTAATTAATTATCAAATTATTGATGGACCAATAAATTTACTAGGACAAAAATACGTAACTTTAAACATACTTGGTTTTGATTTTAAATTAAGATTAGCATTAACGACTGTAATTATTTTTGAAATTTGGAGATATTTTCCTCTAGCATTTTTATTTATTCTTGCTCGTCTTCAAGCAGTTCCAAAAGAGTTGTATGAAGCAGCTGATGTTGATGGTGCAAATCCTATCCAAAAATTTCTTAATATTACTTTGCCCCAGATATTAGCAGTGATTTCAATTCTATTTATGATCAGATTTATTTGGAATTTTAATAAATTTGAAGACATCTTCTTACTCACTGGTGGAGCATCAGGCACAAGAACATTGCCAATCAATGTATATCAACAAGGTTTTTCAATCGGGGATATTGGTATGGGTTCTGCAGTTTCTATTGTGATTGTGGTGTTTCTGTTAATCTTTATGTTTATCTATTTTAAACTTTTAGGAAAAAGAGCAGATGAAAGTTAAAAATATATTCACTTATTGCTTTATCTCGTCATTATTTTTGTTTTCATTAATTTGTATTTGGAAAATATTAGTTACATTACAAGGAATTGAATTAATAAATTTTAATTTTAATAAGCTATTTGTCTTCGGAATAGTTTTATGTGTGATAAATCTTTTAATTGGAAAAAAACTTAATTTAAATATTAAACTAATTTTACTTGCACTTTTATTTTCTATCTATGATTATTTTATCTCAATAAATTTACCTATTTGGTATAGTCTTGGTATATTTTTAATTTCATTATTTTTCTTTAACACTATTAAAAACTACGACAAAAACTTTTTATCAAAAAATCATTCATCTCAAAAATTATTCTTTAATTTTTTAACATTATTTGGAATTACTTTATTTTCATTTGTAATCCTTTTTCCATTTTACATGATGTTAGTAACAAGCTTTAAAACTCAAGCATTATTATTATTAAACCCTTTGGACTTTAGTATTAATTTTGCTCAAGGTTTGCCAGAATTATTCAAGTCTTATTTTGTAGTATTCAAAGATTACAATTTCGGAAGATATATGCTTACGAGCACAATTGTCTCTTTAGGTACAGTCATTATAACATTAATTTTTGCAATACCAGCAGCTTACGCAGTTGCTAGACTTAACTTTTTTGGGAAAAATTTTTTATCAACATCCATATTGATAATTTATTTATTTCCAGCGATAGTTTTGGTGATACCTTTATATACAATTTTTAGTCAACTTGGTTTAAGAAATTCTATTGAGGGTTTGCTAATAGTTTATACAGCTACGACCTTACCTGTAGCAATTTATATGTTGCAAGGTTACTTTAAAAGTATACCAAAAGAATTAGAAGAAGCAGGGATAATAGATGGTCAAAATTGGCTTGGTATAATTTTTAAAATTATACTTCCACTAAGTTTACCTGCAATATCATCGGTAGCCTTGTATGTATTTATGATAGCTTGGAATGAATTTTTGTTTTCATTAATGTTTTTAGACCGGCCAAATACATTTACATTATCAAGAGCTATTCAATTTCTGAATGTTGGAGCTGAAACACCTAGACAATATTTGATGGCAGGGTCTGTAGTAGTAACTTTGCCTATTTTAATAATTTTTGTTTATTTTGAAAAATATTTAGTAAGTGGTCTTACTGCTGGAAGTGTTAAAGGATAATGCAAAATAAAGTAGAAGAGGCAAAAAAAATATTATTAGGTAACAGAAAAGATGGTTACACACTTCCTACTAATAACAAATTATATCCTGCTCAATGGAATTGGGATTCAGCTTTTATAGCTCTTGGATATTCTTACTTTAATTTAGATTTTTCAATCATGGAAATTGAAACTTTGCTTAATGGTCAGTGGGACGATGGTATGGTACCCCACATTCTTTTTCATGAAAAAGACACATCTTATTTTCCAAATCACACAACTTGGCAATGTGGAAAAAATATTCCTTCATCTGGCATTACTCAGCCACCAGTTTTAGCTAGTATTTTGAAGAAAATTGTTGAAAAAAATCAACTTAGCAATGAACAACATTCAAGAATTGTAAATATAATAACAAAAATTAAAAATTATCATGATTGGTTCATAAAATTCAGAGATCCTAGTAAAACCGGCCTTGTATCCATATTACATCCTTGGGAGAGCGGGTATGACAATTCACCAATTTGGGATCAGCCAATGAGCAATATCAAAGTAGATAAAAACCTTAATTATAAAAGAAGAGATCTTGAAGTTTCAAACTCTTATGAGAGACCTTTAAAAACTGATTATGACAGATATGTAACTTTAAGAGATCAATTTAGAGATGTTCACTACGATCCACATAAATTGTATGAGATCTCTGATTTTAATGTAGTAGATGTTGGATTTAATGCTTTATTTTTGAGAGCAAATAAAGATCTACTTAGCTTAGCTAAAAATTTTGATTTAAATTTTGATGATTTAAATAATTTTGTATCCAAAACTGAAAATGAAATATTAAAATTATACGATGATAATATTAATGATTTTGTCTCGAAAGATTTAAAAACTAATTTGAATATCGTTGTTCCATCAATAACAAATTATTTTACTCTCTACGCAAATTTACAAGATGATGAATTAAATAGAAAAATTATTAATAATTTAAAAAATCATAATATTAATGACAATTACTATTTCTCAACAATAAAACCAAATCATCCTTCATTTGAAGAAAAAAAGATATTGGAGAGGTCCAATATGGATAAATTGTAATTGGTTGATTTATCAAGGACTTATCAAAAAAGATCCAGAATATGCAAATGAAATCAAAAAAAAAACTTTAGAATTAATTGAAGAAAAAGGTTTTCATGAATATTACAGTTATAAAGATGGATCAGTTATGGGCGCAAATAATTTCTCTTGGAGCGCAGCTTTATATTTAGACCTTGTTCTAGAAAATTAGATTAGATTTTCAGTTTTTATTTAGAAATGTTTCAGAAGAGTCGTCCATTGCTTTTGCCCAAGCTGTATGATGAACAGGAGCTACTGACCCTGTAACTGGAGATGAAAAGGATTTATTTCTATACGTTGATATATCTTCAACCTTATGATGTTCCCATTCTTTAAAATGTTTTCTGATTAGTTCAAAATCTATTTTTGGATAATCCGACATCTCATGTAATTCTTTTGTGTATTCAGTCTGAAAATCAATCATCTGATCAGGATTTTCTAGTTTTTCTTCTAAAGCAACCCATTTATTAATATCTTTTTCAATATCCCCTCCACTTGGCATATTTATTTTCCCCATTATAACATCTCTTGCGTACCAAGCTTGGCAATCAAACATATTAAATGTGTGAAATTGGTCTTGCATTCCTAGATACAAAAGTTTGTGATTATCTTGCCAAACAATACCTTTGTATAATTTTGGGGGATAGAGTCTGTTTCTTGTTTTAAGTTTTAAATTTTCTTCCAAGAAAGGAAAATGATGTAGGTAACCAGTACACAGTATTATTACATCTGCATTCTGTTCCGTGCCATCTTTAAAAATTGCTTTTTTTCCCTCTAATCTATCTAAATAGAATACTTCCTTCATTCCTTCAGGCCATTTAAAACCCATAGGATTATGCCTGTAGCCAATGGTTACACTTTTTGCTCCATATTTATTGCATTGAAGTGCAATATCTTCTGCAGAATAACTACTTCCTAAAACTATAATATTTTTTCCTCTAAATTCTTCCGCATCTCTAAAGTCATGCGAATGCATTATTCTTCCAGGAAACGAACTCATACCTTTATATTCAGGTATAAAAGGAACTGAAAAATGACCAGTTGATACTACAACGTAATCAAATTGATCAATTAAAATTTTATCATTTTCTTTATCTTGATAACTAACTTCAAATTTATCTGATTTAAAAACTGTATTAACTACTCTTGTATTAAATTTAATTTTATTTCTTAAATTTCCTTTACTTACTCTACTAGTGATATAATCATAAAGTACTTCTCTAGGTGGGAAAGAAGGAATTGGCTTTCCAAAATGTTCATCAAAAGAATAATCTGCGAATTCAAGACACTCTTTAGGTCCATTTGACCAAAGATATCTATACATACTATTATGAACTGGATCTCCATATTGGTCAGATCCCGTTCTCCAGCTATAATTCCAAAGACCGCCCCAATCACTTTGTTTTTCAAAGCAAACTATTTCAGGGATCTTGTCTCCTTTTTTTTCGGCATGTTCAAAAGCCCTCAGTATTGATAAACCACAAGGTCCAGCACCAATTATAGCGACTTTAGTCATGATAATTTTTCCTCTACAATTAAAATTATAAATGTATTGTACTAAGAAAAATTGAAAAATTAAATATAATTTTAATATGAAAACTAATTGGAATTATCCTACTACAATTTGGGTTGGAGAGAATAGGATTCAAGATTTAGGCATGGCCTGTAAAAATTTGAAAATTGATAAACCATTATTTGTTACAGATAAGGATTTAATTAATCTAAAAATGGTTCAAGATATAATTAAAGATTTAAAAAAAACCCATAATCGTCTTCAAGTTTTTTCAAATTTTTCAGGCAATCCTGTGGGTGAGAATGTGCAAGAGGGTGTAGGGGAGTTTAAGAAATTAGGTTGTGATGGAGTTATTGCATTTGGTGGTGGCAGCGGTCTTGATGTAGGTAAAGCTATTGCTTTTATGTCAGGACAGTCTAGATCAATATGGGATTTTGAAGATATAGGTGATTATTGGAAAAGAGCAGATGAGACTAACATTGCACCTATCATTGCTGTACCCACTACAGCAGGGACAGGATCAGAAACTGGAAGAGCATCAGCTATAATCAATAAACAAACAGGTATAAAAAAAATTATTTTCCACCCGAAATTTTTACCTTCAATAGTAATTTTAGATCCTAATTTAACTTTAGATCTTTCTCCAAGATTGACTGCGGCTACAGGTATGGATGCCTTGGCACACAATTTAGAAGCTTTTTGTGCACCAGGATTTCATCCGATGGCTGATGGAATTGCGATTAAAGGAATGAAGTTAATTAAAAAATCATTAATTAAAGCATTTAAGAACGGTAAAGATTTAAATGCTAGAGCAGAATTATTAGCTTCAGCTAGTATGGGTTCTACCGCTTTTCAAAAAGGGCTTGGCGCTATTCATTCTTTAAGCCACCCTATTAATGCACAATTTAATGTTCACCACGGTTTATCAAATGCAATCTTTATGCCTTATGTATTAACTTTTAACAAAGAAATGATTGAAAAAAGGATAATTTCTATATGTGATTATCTCGAACTCGATAAAAGTTTTGATAGTTTTTTAAACTGGATTTTAGAACTAAGAAAAGAATTAAATATACCACATAAATTATCAGAAATTGTTGATGTAAATAAAATAAATTTAGAACAGTTATCAGTTATGGCATTAGAAGATCCTTCAACTTCTACCAATCCAAGGACAATGAGTAAGGATGACATGAAAGCACTTTATGAACACAGTATTTCAGGTAAATTATTTTAATGAAAAGAATTCTTATAGTTGAAGGTAACCTTAGAGAAGAAAATCAAAGTTTTACAGATGGTGGAATTAAAACTCATACTGAAAGTTTAAAAGATAGTATTAGTTATTTTACAGATCAATTAGAAATTGACGTTGTTAATCCTTCATCAGATGGAAATATTAATGAAGTAGCTAAAGATTTAACTAAATATCATGGAATGATATGGGGTGGTAGTAGTTTAAATATTTACAATGATACTCCAGAAATAAGAAGACAAATAAACTTTATGAGGGAATGTCAAAAGAATATAAAAAACATATTCGCAATATGTTGGGGAATGCAAGTTGCAGTAACGGTTGCTGGCGGTGAAGTAAAGAAATGCCCTATTGGTGCTCATAGAGGAATAGCTCATGATATAGAAATAAACGAAAACGGTCTTAAACACCCGATTTATAAGAATAAAAATAAAAAATTTAATACCCCTGCATTTAATTTTGATGAAGTTGTAAAATTGCCTGAGGGCTCTACATTACTTTCATCAAATCCAATAAATAAAGTCATGGGTATAAATTTTAATGTTGGTTCAACGAATGTATGGGGAATACAATATCACCCAGAGATAACTTATGCCAAAATGATAAGCTTAATTCATTTTAGGAGAGACCGACTTTTAGAAAAAAAAGCATTTATTGACCAAACGGAAATAGACTCTCATGTAAAAATTATAGAAGATGAAAATAAAATTTCAAATAAAGATGCAAGAATGAGAGAATTAGAAAATTGGCTAAATAATTTAAATTAGAACAAGCCTTCTATTTCACCTTTTTCATTAAGCTTAATAGAGTCTGCTGCAGGAACTCTAGGAAGTCCTGGCATTGTCATGATGGCTCCGCATATAACAACAATAAATTCTGCACCTGAAGATAATCTTACTTCTCTAATTGGTAATGAATGGCCTGTTGGAGCACCTTTTGCGTTTGGATCAGTAGAAAAACTATATTGTGTTTTTGCTACGCATATAGGTAAATTTCCATAACCCGCTTCTTCAAAAGATTTTAATTGATCTTTTATTTTACTGTCAGCAACAACTTCGTTTGCTCGATATATTTCTTTTGCAACAGTTTCAACTTTCTTTAACAAAGGTGTTTTTTCATCATATAAAAATTTAAAATTTGCTTGTTTTTGATCAATTAAATCTACAACATGTGAAGCAAGTTCTTTTGTCCCTTCGCCACCATTTGACCAATGAGTACATAAAGTAGCTTTAACTCCCATTTTATCACAAGAATTTATTAACTCTTTTACCTCATTATCTGTATCAGCAACAAAATGATTAACAGCAACCGCTACTGGTAAACCAAATTTTTTTACGTTTTCAATGTGTCTTTCTAAATTCACTAAACCTTTTTTTAACGCTTCTACATTTTCATTTTTTAAATCATCTTTAGCTACGCTACCGTGCATTTTTAATGCTCTAATTGTTGCAACAATAACTACACACTCAGGTTTTAAATTTGATTTTCTACATTTAATATCTAAAAATTTTTCTGCTCCTAGGTCTGCTCCAAATCCAGCTTCAGTTACAACGTAATCAGCTAGTTTTAAACCTGCTTTAGTTGCTATCACAGAGTTACATCCATGAGCAATATTCGCAAAAGGACCACCATGGATAATGGCAGGGTTATTTTCTAAAGTTTGAGTTACATTAGGTCTAATTGCTTCCTTTAACAAAACAGTCATTGGTCCATGAGCATTTAAATCTTTTGCAAAAATAGGCTTTCTATCTCTAGTATAAGCAACTGTAATATTACCAATTCTCTTTTCCAAATCTTCAAGATCATTTGCTAAACAAAAGATAGCCATTATCTCAGATGCTACCGTAATATCAAAACCGTCTTCTCTTGGAAAACCATTAGCAACTCCACCTAAATTAATATTGATAGATCTTAAAGATCTATCATTCATATCCATGACTCTTCTCCAAACTACTCTTCTTACATCTATGTTTAATTTATTTCCCCAATAAATATGGTTATCAATTAACGCTGACAATAAATTGTGAGCAGATGTAATTGCATGGAAATCCCCCGTAAAATGTAAATTGATTTGTTCCATTGGAACAACTTGAGCATATCCTCCACCTGCTGCCCCACCTTTCATTCCAAATGAAGGACCTAAACTAGGTTCACGTAAACACACTATAGAATTTTTACCAATTTTATTTAATCCATCATTTAAACCAACTGAAGTAGTAGTTTTTCCCTCACCCGCAGGAGTTGGTGTAATAGCAGTAACTAAAATTAATTTTCCATTTTGTTTATCTTTTAAACTATCTAAATATTCTAAATTTATTTTAGCAATATGACGTCCCATAGGACTAAAAGCACTTGGTTCGTCTGGAACATTAATTTTACCCAAAATCTCATTTATGGGTTTCATTTTTGCTTCTCGTGCAATTTGGATATCTGATTTTGACATAAATCTAATTACTTATTAATGAGCAGAATTACTATCCTTTTTTGTCACGTATTTAAACATCTAAAAAATATATATAAAAAAAATTAGCAAAAACTTATATTTAATTTTATAAAACTTACGAATGCAGAAATATTCAGTATTTAGTCTAATCAAAAACGCTTTCTCCAATCACCAAAATTGGGAAGTTGCTTGGAAAGATCCAACTCCAAAAAGTGAATATGATGTAGTCATCATTGGAGGTGGAGGACACGGTCTTGCTACTGCATATTATTTAGCAAAAGAACATAATATTAGAAATGTAGCTATCATTGAGAAAGGCTGGATTGGTGGTGGAAATGTTGGTCGAAATACAACGATCATAAGATCAAATTTTATGTACGATGCTAATGCAAGATTTAATGAATTTGGAATGGATTTATGGAGAAACTTAAGTCAAGAACTGAACTTTAATGTGATGTTTTCTCCAAGGGGAATAATAAACTTAGCCCACTCAGATGCTCAAATGAACGCCTACGCTCGAAGAGGAAACTCTATGAGATTAAATGGAATAGATGCAAAGTTATTAGATAGAGAAGAAGTTAAAAAATTGATTCCAATGGCTGACTTTAGTGATGAAGTACGTTTCCCAATTTTTGGAGGCTTAATGCAACCAAGCGCTGGTACCGCAAGACATGATGCTGTTGCTTGGGGTTATGCACGTCAAGCAGATGATATGGGAGTAGATATTATACAACATTGTGAGGTCACTGGTTTTGATGTTGTTAATGGAAAGATAAAAGGAATTAGAACTTCAAGAGGAGATATTAAAACAAAAAAAGTTGGATTATGTGTTGCAGGTAGCACAAATATATTAGCTGAAAAATTAAATATGACACTACCGATAGAAACTCATGTGCTTCAAGCTTGTGTTTCAGAACCTGTAAAACCATTATTAGACGGAGTAGTAACTTTTGGTGCAGGCCACTTTTATATAAGTCAATCAGATAAAGGCGAGATGGTAATGGGCGGTGATCTTGATGGATATAATAGTTATGCTCAAAGAGGCAACTTGCCAACTATACAACATGTATTGACAGGTGGCTTAGCTTTGTTTCCATTTTTAAGTAGATTAAAAATGTTAAGGACATGGGGAGGGATCATGGATATGTCTATGGATGGTTCACCAATAATTGATAAAACTCATATTGAAGGTTTATATTTAAATTGCGGATGGTGTTATGGGGGTTTTAAATCAACTCCTGTCTCAGGTTGGACATTTGCCCATACAATAGCACAAGATCAAGTTCATGAATTAAATTCAGAATTAAGATTAAACAGATTTTCTACAGGCCATCTTTTAGATGAAAAAGGTTTAGGAACTAAAACCTGGATTGGTTAAAAAATGTTATACATCAAATGTCCTTATTGCGGTTTAAGAGCACAAAAAGAATTTTCATATGGAGGTGATGCAACTGTAAAAAGACCTAATATAAATGAAGAAGTATCAAGTGAAGATTGGGATAATTTTGTTTATATGAGAAAAAGTCCAAGAGGGAAACATATAGAGTTATGGCAACACATAGCTGGATGTAGACAATGGATTAAGGTGCAAAGAGACACCGCTACACATGAAATTTTCCAAACAGCAAAAGTCACAGAAGAAATAAGATGAGCCAATCATTTAGATTAAATAAAGAGGGATTAATTAATCGAAACAAAAAAATATCTTTTACTTTTAATGGTAAAAAATTATTTGGATATGAAGGTGATACAATTGCATCTGCTTTGATTGCAAATGGAATACACCTAGTTGGTAGAAGTTTTAAGTATCATAGACCAAGAGGATTTTTTGGTGCAGGAGTAGAGGAGCCAAACGCAAAGCTTCAAGTAGAATTCAACGGTCATTCAGAGCCAAATGTTAATGCAACAGAAATGGAACTCGTTGAAGGTTTATCAGCTACTAGCCAAAACTGTTGGCCATCAGTAAATTTTGATATTGGTGCAATTAATAATTTTTTAAAAATGTTTTTCCCTGCTGGGTTTTATTACAAAACATTTATGTGGCCTAAAAGCTTCTGGTATAAAATTTACGAACCTTTCATTAGAAAAGCCGCAGGACTAGGGGTTGCTTCAATAGAAAAAGATAAAGAACGATATGAACATAAATTTGAGTATTGTGATTTATTGGTTACTGGATCTGGACCCTCTGGATTAGCAAGCGCTTATGCTGCTGCAAAAAATGGAGCAAAAGTAATTTTAGCTGAGGATAAACCAAGATTTGGAGGAACACTTTTAACCGATGATGTAAGCATCGATAACTTGTCAGGAAAAGATTGGGCGGAAAAAATAATTACTGAATTAAAATCTATGCCTAATGTCACTGTAAAAAATAGATCTCAAGTTTTTGGTTACTATGATCATAACATGCTGGTAATGTTTGAGAGAGTTAGTGATCATTTAGAGAAAAAATCAAAATTCACCCCAAGACAAAGACTTTGGTATATTAGAGCCAAAGAAACAATTTTATCAACTGGTTCAATTGAAAGACCAATTGTGTTTGGCAACAATGATACTCCAGGAATATTTTTATCAGCAGCTGCGAAAGAATATATGAAAGTCTACGGAGTATTGGTTGGAAAGAAACCTTTAATATTTACAAATAACGACAGTGCATATGAAACAGCTTTAGAGTTCAAAAAAAATAATGTTGAACCAATTATATTAGATACAAGAGAAGAACATTCATCAGAATTAATTGATGAAGCTAAATCAAAGGGAATTGATATAAGATTTTCTCACGGTGTTATTGTTGCTAATGGATACAAAAAAGTTAAATCTGCAAAAATTGGTAAACTGAATAAAGATAAAAATTCTTTTGAGAAAATTGAAACTATAGAATGTGATTGCATTTGCGTGTCTGGATTTTGGACACCATCTGTTCATTTAGCATCACAATCAGGAAATAAACTTAAGTATGAAGAAAAAATTGATGCATTTATTCCAGATAAGAAAAAACAACATGAGACATCAGTCGGTGCAGCAAATGGATCATTTACATTAGAAGAAAGTTTAAAACATGGTTTTGAAAATGGTTCAAATCTTTCCGCAAAAATTACAGAGACTAAAACAGAAATTACAATTCCAAATGTAAATGAAAAGAAATATGGAGCTCATGATAAATTTTGGTGTATGCCGTTACCTAAAAATGAAAATCCAAAAAGATTTGTTGACTTTCAAAATGATGTATCTGTATCTGATATAGAAATCGCACTAAGAGAAGGTTACAGATCAATAGAGCACGTCAAAAGATATACAACTCTTGGAATGGCAACAGATCAAGGTCGTACAAGTAATTTAAATGGTCTTCAGTTGGTATCTAATGTAGAAAATAAAATAGTTCCTGAAGTAGGACACACAACATTTAGACCACCTTTCACACCAATTACAATCGGGACAATAGTTGGTCGTGAAGTAGGTATGGAATATATGCCGACTAGAAAAACCCCAATGCATGAATGGCATGAGAAAAATAATGCTGTATTTGTTGATGCAGGTGCTTGGAAAAGACCTCGATATTATAAGCTAGGAAGTGAAACTTTATTTGAAGCTTCAAAGAGAGAGGCAAAAAATGTTAGAGAGAATGTTGGTATATGCGATGTAACAACATTAGGAAAAATTGATATTAAAGGTCCAGACGCAGCAGAATTTTTAAATAGAGTTTATACAAATGCTTGGATGAAATTACCTGTTGGAAAAGCCAGATATGGATTGATGCTTAGAGAAGATGGAATTGTCATGGACGATGGAACAACAACAAGAATTTCAGAAAATCATTATCATATGACAACTACAACCGCACAAGCTGCAAATGTTTTATCTCACTTAGAATATTATCTTCAAATTGTTTGGCCAGAATTAAATGTAAACGTTGTATCTACAACTGAACAATGGGCAGGGGCTGCAATTGCTGGACCTAAATCTAGAGACATGTTATCAAAATTATATCCAGACTTAGATGTCTCAAATGATGCATTGCCTTTTATGGGCTATAAAGAAGCTGAATTTTTTGGTGTTCCATCAAGAATTTTTAGAATTTCATTTTCTGGTGAGCTTGCATATGAGATTAATGTCAAATCAGATCATGGCATGTTCATGTGGGAGAAAATGATGGAAGTAGGAAAAGATTTTGGAAATCAGCCTTATGGAACTGAAGCTTTGTCAACATTAAGAATAGAAATGGGACACGTTGCAGGGCCAGAATTAGATGGTCGAACAATCCCATCAGATGTTTCATTAAATGGATTAGTTTCAAAGAAAAAAGATTTTATCGGCAAAAATTCTTTAGGGAGAGAAGCATTTAATGTTGAGAGCAGACAAAAAATTGTTGGACTTATTCCAATTGATAGAAAGTCTAGTATTCCTGAAGGATCTCATATCGTCCAAGATCAGAATGCAAAATTACCAAACCCTAAACTTGGTCACGTTTCTTCTTCTTGTTGGAGTGTAGAAAATAATAATCCATTTTCTCTGGCAATAATGAAAGATGGAAAAAATATGATAGGTAAAAAGTTTTTTGCGGTATCACCATTAAAAAATAAATCAATTGAAGTAGAAGTTATATCTTCACATTATGTTGACCCTGAAGGAAAAAGAGTTAGATCATGAAAAATGTTTCTGCACTAGAAAATATTCATAAACATGGATTGTTTGGCAATCACGATAGTAAAGATGAGCTAATAAATATTAGAGAAATCAAAGATGTTTTGATTTATCAAATTGTTAAATATAAAAAATCTTCAATTAGTATTGATAAAATAAAAATAGATAATTTAAATTTACCTGAGACACTTTTGGTTTCTTCAAATAAAAATACAAGAATTTTATGGATGGGACCTGATAATTGGTTAGTCGTTTCAACAAATAAAGAAATAGAAAAATCTATTTTAGAAAATCTAAGTCATGATGATTTTGCATTAACTGATCTATCTCATTCAAGAACAATACTTGAATTAGAAGGTTCTTTGGTAGATGAAGTATTGAAAAAAGGTTGTCCGTTAAATTTAGATGGTCTTGATGAAGAAAAATGCTCTAATTCTGCTTTTCATGCAATTACAATAACTATTGATTTTATTAGTTCAAATCCAAGAAAAGTAAGAATATTTGCTTTAAGAAGTTTTGGTGAATCTCTTTACCATTCAATAACTGATGCTTGTTTAGAATTTGGCTATAAAGCTGAATAAAAATTATTCTGAAGTTTTAAATTTAGTTTTTTGAATAATAACCACAAACACAATTGGAATTATTAAAGTTATTAGTGTTACTGTTATCAACAAAATACCTAGATCTGAATAATCGGCAGTGGTAAGAATAGCGTTTGTTACCTTATCTTTTACTTCTCTAGTAATAACATAAATTTCATTTAAATATTTAGTCCCTAAAGCACTTGCTGATAAAGCAAGATTTGTAAAAGATGCGAATACTGCAAAGAAAGTTGCTTTTAAGTGCGACGGAGCATTTTTAGCAATCCACGCGAGCAAAGGTATCATTGAGACTTGTCCCAAAGGTGACTCAAGTGCAGTATTTAATATTGCAATAAACTTGGCATCAACAACTCCATTAGTAATAGATGATGTCCAATTGTGAAATCCATAATACATACCTACACTTGGTAAAAATAAAATGGCGCCTGCAACAGATAAAATTACTATTATTCTAGCTATTGAGTTGTTTGCCATAAATGGTCTTAATAAGATAATACCTACAAGTGTTAAAACTGAAGCTATAAGTGATAATACTGAAAAAAATTGTTCATTGAATTCAAGTACATCAATTTCAAACCAAGATAAACCTGGACCAGGTCCTGGCATTGCTCTAAATATAAAAATTATTATTGCTGTGCCTACAACAGTAAGTCTTAAATCCTGAGGAAGTTCTTTGACTAATTTATTCATTAAAAATAGAATAATTACCATTGAACCTACGAAAACAATTTCTTGAGCAAAAGGCACTTTGAATGATCCAATACCTAAAGTGAAAATAACAAAAACCAAGCTTCCACCTAATATCCACCAGTTTACTTCAGTTTTCTCTGAAGGAGCATAATCTTGGTCACCCTCTAAACCTTGTTCAATAAGTTTTCTTTTCTTTTGATTTTTTAGATATGAAGCAAGAAATATTCCTAGTACAGATACAATTGGAATAATTAAAGCATATATATAAATTGAACCGTATAAACTTATCTTATCTGCTTGTTCAAGTTCGTCTACTCCTTTAAAGAGGATAACGTTAGCTAAAGCAACTAAAACAGTTCCACCAATTATTGCAAATCTTCCAAGAGTTTGCATTGTTGTATGCATAAGTTTGATTTCATCTCTTGAAAATTTATTTCCACTGTCATCAACTAAAGGAACGGCTTCTACAGTCATCGCATCAGCCACAACATCTTGCACAACATATCCAATCGGAGCTAGCAAAACACTGATTACAAACCATGTTTCAACTGAAAGAATTGAGGACATCCATTCAGTATGAATTATTAAACCGTACATTATAATTAAACTTAATGAGATTAAGGATGCTCCAACAAAAACCATGTAATTTTTTTTATTCCAGATTAGATCAACAAGATGACCTAAAGGCATCTTCAACGCCCATGGAATTCCAGCCCAAAAACCCAGTCCAGCAAGAAAAGCAGCAGATAAGTTTAGATAGTCTTTAACAAAAAAAGTTCCAACAATACCTGTTAGTCCAGAAATACCAGCGGCAAGATAAATCATCAGCGGTGGTAGATAGGTCCACTTAAACTGTCTTCCTAAATCTATTAAAGTACTATCTATAAATCTCAAAATTTTATTATTCATAAATTATTCTGTTAAATTTAATAATATTAATCCATTTTGTTTAGTTTCTTTACACCAAAGTTCATAACTTTCACAAACTCTCCACAAATGATCAAATGCTCTTTGAGATAATTCCAAAGGAAAGTGACTTTTTGCATAATATAATTTTGGGATTTTCATTAATTGTTTAATCATAGTATCTTTTTGTATTTGTAAAAGTCTTATAGTTTCTTGATTAATCTTTTTTTTTGTAGATTTATCTACGTAGTCATTGCTCTCAAGTTCTTTAAACCATTTATCATGAAAATTTCCTGAACTAATTTCATTATAATCATCTGATGCAATAAATATTTCAAAAGCTTGAATATTAGTTAAATTTGGATTTTTAATCTTGATTTCATATATCTTTCGATAAATGATTTCAGCAACATATAATACAAATGGTCTTGATTTATCAGCTTCCAAACTAAACTCCTCAAATGTCTACTGAATAATAGCACGAATTAGGATCATCTTTATAGTGCGCAAAAGGCCCACACTCTTTAAAACCAAAACTTTTAAAAAGTTTTCTAGCGGGCGCAAAAAAATCACCCGCACCAGTTTCGACACTTAGTTTAGTAATTCCTATTTGTTTAGATTTTTCAATAAGATGTGAAATTATTTTTCCACCATATTTTTTATTTCTAAATTTATCTGAAACTCTTATAGATTTAAATTCTCCATGCGTTTCATCAAATAATTTTAAAGCTCCACAACCAATTAATTCATTATTTTCCCACAAACTCCAGAATTTTATACTTGGATCCTTTAATCCAGGTATATCTAATACATGCGAACTCCCCTCAGGAGAAACTGATCTCAATTCAATAAAATGCTTAGTTAGCAACTCATTTACTTGCGGATCATCAAAATTATTTTCTATTGATTTCATAGTTTCGAAAAACATATAATCTAAATTTAGATTAAACCAAGAAAATTAAATATGTGTGGAAGATACGTAATAACTAGCCCCGTTACAAAAACAAAAAAACTTGTTAAGTCAGCTATACAAGTTGAAGATAATGAAAATTATAATGCACATCCATTTCAAAAATTACCTGTAATTAAAAAATATAATAATGGAAATACTCTAGAAAATTTAAAGTGGGGAGTAGTACCTAGCTGGGCTAAGCAAAAAGATTTTAAACCTTTAATAAATGCAAGACTAGAAACTATAGATGAAAAAGTGTCTTTCAAAAAATTAATTCGACTACATAGATGTGTAGCTGTAGCAGATGGTTTTTATGAGTGGAAAAGAGAAAATGAAAATAAAACACCTTATTATTTTTTAAGAGAAGATAAAAAGCTTATGTATTTAGCGGCTATTTATGACAATGATCAATTTTGTTTAATAACCGAGGATGCAGATGAAAATATTAAAGAAATACATCATAGACAGCCTGTTATAATTAATGAAAATGATGTTAATAGATATTTAAATCTTGAATTAACAGGATCCAGTTTTCTTAAAGAATGTAAAAAAACAAAATTAAACTTTCATGAGGTTTCAAAGGAAGTAAATAAACCCACAAACAATAATATTTCTTTGATACAAACTATATCTTAAAACTATTTTTCTATAGTTGTTAAATGTCCCATTTTTCTTTTAGCTTTAACTTCTTTTTTTAAATAATCATAAAAAAATTCATTTTCTTTAAAAAATTCATTTTCTTTAAATTTTTTATTTTTATATTCTAATATATCTTCACCAATCAAATTAAGCATTTTTGCATTATAAATTTTTTTTGTTTCTAATTTTTCAAGTCCACATACAGCTCTTATATGATTTTCAAATTGGCTAATGTTGTGTGAATTTATAGTTAGGTGTCCAGAATTATGTACTCTTGGTGCAACTTCATTAGCATATAAATTATTATTTTTATCTATAAAGAATTCAACGCACATAGTGCCAATATAATCAAGCTCTTCAGCTACTGTTTTTGCCCAGTCCAATGCTTTATTTTTAATTTCATCACTTATATCTGCAGGAATTTTAGAGTGTTTTAATATCTGGTCTTCATGATAATTTTCAATTGGATCATAAATTTCATATTTTTGGTGGCCAAATCTTGTAACTACCACTGAAATTTCTTTTTTTAAATTTACCATCTTTTCTAAGATGTAGCCTTTCGAAAAATCAAAATCTTCATTTAAATCATTTGCATTATCTATTTTATATTGGCCTTTTCCATCATAACCAAGTGTACAAGTTTTCAATAAACCAGGTATTAATCTATCATTTATTTTTATATCATCTAAATCGTTTATACTTACAAACTGTGTCGTAGTTATATTGTTTTTATTTAAAAACTCTTTTTCAGTCATTCTATTTTGAATTAATTTATTTATTTCAGGGCTTGGTAATACAGATTTGGTTTCATTAATTTTTTTCAATATATCATATGGGATATTTTCAAACTCATAAGTAACAAGATCGACTTTTTCTAAAAAGTTATTGATAATATTCATGTCTTTGTAATCTCCATAAATAAATTCATCAGCAAAATTAATTGCGGGTGCATCTTTATCGTCTGATAAAATAACCGTTTTAATATTTAGTTTTTTTGCTGCGGCTGCCAATAGACTTCCTAATTGTCCACCTCCTATTATTCCTAGATCAGGTTTAGACATTAATTACTTTGGTTTTTTTTTTACTTTTGATGTTTGTTTTTTTCGCCAATTTAAAAGTGTTTTTTTTACATTGTTATCATACGTAGCTATAATTGAAGCAGCATATAAACCAGCATTGATTGCACCATCTTCTCCAATAGCAACTGTACCAACAGGAATTCCTTTTGGCATTTGAGCAATTGATAGTAGGCTGTCTAAACCTTTTAACTTTTTACTTTCAATGGGAATACCTATAACTGGAATTCTAGTTATTGCAGCAATCATGCCAGGCAAATGTGCTGATCCACCGGCCCCAGCAATAATAATAGAAATATTATTATTTTCTGCTTTCTTTGCATAGGTATAAAGTCTATCAGGGGTTCTGTGTGCAGAAACGATATTTGTCTCATAATTAACTTTTAAAATCTTAAGAACTTTTTCACAATTCTTCATTGTTTTGTAATCAGACTGACTACCCATGACAATTGATACTTTATGTGATTTTTTTTTGTATTTCATGAAACCAATATCAATTTACAGATATTTCCCTTAAATTGCAATTTTTAGCTAAGGACAGTTTAAGTTAGTGACAATCATAATAATAATAATAGTGTATAGCAAATATGAATTATCGAATTGATAATCTTCAGTATTGTAAATGGTCTAGAGAAATCTTTGAAATAAATAATAAAGCTGGATTAAATGCGGTTCACGTAACGTTAGTTTATCATGAAGATTATGATGAATTACAACAAAGAATACAAGAATGGAATAAACATTTTGAAGAAAACAAAGATCTTATATTTCTAGGCAATAACTACAACGATATTACAAAAGCAAAAGAAGAAAACAAAACTGCAATTTTTTTTGGATTTCAAAATTGTTCACCAATTGAAGATGACATAGGTCTTATAGAAAAAGTACACTCACAAGGTTGTCGATTTATGCAATTAACTTATAACAACCAATCATTATTAGCCACTGGATGTTATGAAAAAAATGATAGCGGAGTTACTAATTTTGGAAAAGAGGCTATTAAAGAAATGAATAGAGTAGGTATCGTTGTTGACATGTCTCATTCAGCAGAAAAAAGTACACTTGATGCAATTGAAATTAGTCAAAAACCTATTGCGATCACTCATGCAAATCCAGCTTTTTGGTTTGAAGCAAAAAGAAATAAATCTACAGAATTATTAAAAGTTTTATCCGACAGTGGAGGAATGTTAGGATTATCATTGTATGCTCACCATTTAAAAGATGGAACGAATTGTAAAATAGAAAGTTTTTGTGAAATGGTTGCAAGAACAGTTGAAATTATGGGTATTAATAATGTTGGTATAGGATCAGACTTATGTTTGAACCAACCAGACAGTGTAGTTGAGTGGATGAGAAATGGAACATGGTCAAAATCAAAAAATTTTGGTGAAGGCAGCATAGATAAACCTGGTTTTCCAAAACAACCAGATTGGTTTTTGGATGCAAGAGGATTTAATAATATAAACACAGAACTAAAAAATAAAGGTTTTCAGGAAGAAGAGATAAATAAGATACTTGGCAATAACTGGTTTAATTTTTATAAAGGAATTAATTAATGCAAGTTCCATTAAGAGATCCTAAAATTGTAATGAAACTTTCTAGACTTGGATCGTTTCATCAATCTAAATTATCTTTTCTAAGATCATTTTTAAATGAGTTCAAAGATTGGAAATATAACAGAGATTTGTTTGACTTGAATGATAGGGGATATGGAGTTGCTATTTATTCATTTTCAAAAGATAAAAAAACATATTCTCTAGTTTGTTTTGCCAATGAGCTTAAAGATGAGGAAAGATCTGATAGAGTAATAGCAACTAAATGGGATGCTGCATTTGCTTTGTATGATGGCATTCCTTCAAAAATTGATATTGATAGACTTTCACAAAATGTCCCTAAACAAGAAGTAGGGAGACTTTCTTATAAAGAATTAACTCTCTCAAGAGCAAATAAATCAGTTAGAGCATTTAATTATGTGGTTGAGTGTCTATCAAAAGGTATCCAGCCAAATACTAATGAGCTTTCAAAAGTTGGATATTTGTACAGAACAACTGCAGTATATGGCTCAGGAAAATTTGGATTAGCAGACAGGTTTAGAATTAAAAATAGAGAAGAAATAAATGGTCCTTTTAGATTGGAAATGATGTTAGTTTACCTTGTAAGACAATTTACTTTCGATCAAGTCAATCATATAGCAAAACATAAAAATCCTAAAGACGCAGTAGAATTAGACTTGGATATTTGCAGAAATTTAGGAATTGGAAATTCAACTGGATTGGGAATGGCACCATTTATTGTAAACCACCCTTCATTGTTAAATAATTGGATTCTAGCTAAAGAGACAGCTTTAAAAAAAATAAGAGAAATAGAAAAAGTATCAGAAGAAGAATTTAAAATTTTTTACAACTGTTTGATAAAATCTTTAAAAAATGTAACTTCATGGAATACTGACAGCGAATACCAAAAGAAAAAAATAAACAATTTAATTAATGATTTACAAAATTTAATCATTTATTTGAAAGATAATATTGATAAATCAAATATTTATATATTTGATAAATTATATAACTGGGCAGAGAAAAATTTATCTGAAGAAGGAGTTGAGTATTTGGTTTCTATAATGATGGAGCCATATAATGAAATAACTGATCCTTTGATTTCTCAAATGAGTTCAGACGAGGATAGTAGTTTTAATATACCTATAGACAGAACTATAAATGACCTAAGAGAAATAATTGAAAAAAATTATTCAGATATTTTAAAAATTGATTTTTCAAAAAATGAAAATAATAAAAAATTTTGGTTCATTTCAAAAAATAAAGAAGAGCCTAGAATTGGAGATCGGTTTGAAGATAATGGTTCAGAACTTGAGCAGCCTACGGCTATTGCTAGAGATATAAAAAAACTTTATGAAACTATTTTTAATTTAAAAAACAGCTTAAAGATTGGTAATTTTCTAGTACAGAACAATGATTTAAGACATATTGTAAGAAGAGTGTTTATAACAGAGAAATATCCATATTCTGAAATTCAAGATAACACCATCGGCTCAAAATTAGTTCCTATAGATATGTTAAGACTTAAACTATCTTTTTTTGGGGCGGTAAAGTTTGATCCAAGATCTGACAAATGGTTAAGGATTTGCATGTTTCAAGGAGCTCCATTACCAGATGAACTTAATTCATTTAATCAATATTGGATATATAACTAAAGTAATTAATGAGAAGTTATAGTGAAATTGACACGATTGTTAAACGTTCAACAAAAGCTAAAGGTTTCTCCTGGGGAGTTGCAGAAGAAATAGGAAAGAACATTAAACAACTCGAGTTATTTGGTTTACCAGGAATAAAAAACATAAACCAATATTTTAAGATTTTTAATAATGAGAAGTTTGAAAATTGCCAATCTTTTAACAAAAGCAACAGACCTCAAAACTTTTACTGTCCGATTAAACTTGGATTAAGTTTTTTTGATCAATCTATCTCTATCCAAGATCTAAATGATATAGAAATTGAAAAAATGGCTTACCCATTGATATTTTTGCCGTTTGTCAGCAGATCTTCAGAAATAACAGGAAAGAGAATTTTTTTAAAGATAGATCAAAAAGAATTTTTATTAAATTTCAATCAATCAATTTATTCAAATTACTTAAGTAGTGAGATTGTAGAAAAAGCTGATGTAATTAAAATTCAATTCTTAGAAAATAAGAATAATTTTTCTGAAGAAGATTGGAAAGAATTAACAAAATTATCAGAAAACACATTTGTGGAAGAAACTGATGAGTTAAAACAAAAAACTGCAGGAGCAGGATTAACAGATAATGACTGATAACTTTGAATATAAATCAGACAAATCAGATAATAATGAATTAAATGATATTTGTGATGAATGTAAAAAAGAAGACGAGACAGTAACTCAAAATTTAATACTCACAGGATATAAACTTTGTAACTCCTGCAGAACATCTAAAACTTTATTTCCGCTTTAAATATTTGTACTTATAGGCAATGAATTAATTTTTGTCATTACAAATGAAATTGTCAAAAAAGAAATAATTAAAAAAGACAAAAATACAATTCCAAATGCTTTTAAATTAGATTTTAAATTTAAAATATGTCTTGTTGCAATGATTAATGAAGCAAAAATCCAAAATTGAGTAAGAAAAATAATTAAAAGAACCAGTTCTGGTGTAACTGCAAAAAATCTTATCAGACCTGGAGCGTGTGCGTACCCAACAGCTATAAGAACTCTTTTAAATGGAATTTTTCTATCTTTATCAGGAAAAATTTTAACTCCAATTACAAATATAAAAATTGCCCACACCAGCCAGGTTAATAATGCTGTTAAACCAGATATACCAACTGATGTTTTTACAATCGTGTTAGCCGCAACTGCTCCAGCAACCCCATCTAAAATCATAATTAGAATTGCAAAATAAATTCCAGCTTCTCCATAATATCTTGGAGTTCTATAAAGAGTTTTATCGAGCTTTAATGATTTAAAAACAATATCTAAAAACTGAGCAAACATTAATTATCTTTATTTTTTTTTTGCGCCTTATATGAAACGATTAATGGGAATATTATTAGTGCAATAGTGATTATAATGCAAACAACTATGAAAAAGGTTTTCGTCATACTTTAGGGGGAATTAAATTCCCCCTAAAAAAATTTTTATCACTTATTAACTACTTCTCTTGTATTTGCGTTGTAAGATTCAGTAAATGGAATATCAACAACAACTGCATCGACCGGTTCTCCAGGTTTATCAGAATATTTTTCTGGTAGGTGGACTTTAAATTTCGATCCAACTTTACCTCTTGGAAAACCATTTGCATTTAGCGTGCCATCAAATGGAACGTATCCCATGGCAATATTTTTCCCTTTTTCTGGGTGATACCAAGGGGAAGTTATAAATCCTACAGGCTCACTGCCGTTTTCTGAAATTAACCAAAAATCTGGAGCATATTCTTCAATAGGTTTTCCTCCTAATTCAAGTCCAACTAATTGAAGTTTGTAAGGTTTATGACCTGCTTTTAAATCAGCTTTCATTTTCTCGAGAGCTTTTTTACCAATGTAATCTGCTTTTTTGTTCCATTCACCTTTACCAGATAAAGAAACTTGATATCCAAGATTACATTGAAATGGATTATGCTCATGATCCATATCTTGTCCCCATGAAAGAATTCCAGCTTGTATCCTTCTATGGTGTGCAGGAGCAATTACCATTAAGTTATGTTTTTTACCTGCTGCAAGAACAGCATTCCACATATCTTCGGCATATAAAGTTGCTTCTCTTAAATATATTTCAAATCCAGACTCGCCTGAAAAACCTGTTTGAGAAATTATACAACTTCTTCCACCAACTTTTGCAGAAGCCAATCCATAAAAAGGCATGTTATCAATATCAACTTCACTTCCACAAAGATCTTTCATCAAAGCTTTTGCTTTAGGACCTTGAATTTGTACAGGACAAGCATCTATTTCATTAATTTGAACATTAAACCTTTCATCTGCATTTACTCCTTGCAGATATAATCCTATATCACTATCTGATAAACTAAACCAAAATTCATCTTTAGAAATTCTTAAAAGAATAGGATCATTTAATACTCCTCCATAAGAATTACACAAAATTACATATCTTCCTCTCATTGGAGAAATTTTTGTAGCATCTCTTGTAATTACATAATCAACAAATTTTTCTGCATCTGGTCCTTTAACTTGTATTTGTCTTTCAACTGCAACATTCCACATTGTTACATGGTTTTTAATTGCTTCGTACTCAACCATTGCACCACCATCTTCAGGTTTAACATAACCTCTTGGATGATAAATTCTGTTATAAACAGTTGCTCTCCAACATCCTGCTTTCATAGATAAATGCCAGTATGGAGATTTCCTTACTCTTGTTGATATTAGCATCTCAACTTTAGTAGGTCCGCTTTGCCTTAAATTGTATGGTACTTTTCTATCAGACTGATCTACTGATGTTGTATGTCTTAGTTTACTATAGTCAAATTCATTAGACATAGTTATTCTCCTTCAACCACTTGTTAGTTTCCTTCAAGCCGCCGAATGTATAAATGTGGAAATAATCAGTATGCGATTTAACTTTCCCAATTAAATCATTAGGGTCTTTAGGTTTCAATAAATCTAACGCCTTACTAAAATTAGATTTAAGAAAGTTAATGGAATTTTTTGCCCCTACAATATTAGCAAATTTAATTAAGCTAGATATTTTCATTGGCCCAGTTATTCCAACATGAACTGGTATTGTTTGTTTTGAGATAAAATCTATAATAGGCTGAGTATCCATTAGCCACTGTGTGACTATATAATCAGCATAAGGCTTTTTATCTATCATAGCTTTTTCTAAATCAGAGTCGGATATATCAGGACTCCCCTCAGGATGTCCAGCAATTCCAATCTTGATACCATCAAAAAACCCTGTCTCTAGCATTTGATATGAGCTATCAAATTGTCCGATCGGGTCACGACTTCCACCTATAACCAAGACCTGCTTAACACCTAAATCTTTACATCTAGAAACATAATCTTTCAGCTGATTTTCATCATTTATTGACCTTGCTGGGAAGTGAGGAACTGGATTAAATCCCTCTTTAACTAACTCTCCAGACTGTTTAGCGGTCTCTTTATAATCACCCCCAGGTAGCATTGTAACATAAACATCTTTTACCTTTGGCAACGTGCTTAAATCAGTTTTAGGACCTATTTCTAAAGAAAAATTCATAAGTAAATTCTGTATTATTTTATATTCCGTGTCTATAAAAATATTAAATACCCGAACACATTGTAACCCATTGTCATGATCTGAAAATTTAATTAAATTTAGGCATGGAAAACAAATCATCTCAAATTACAGAATTATTCTCCAAAACAAGACAACAAACTCTATCCTTGTGCGAAAACTTAGAGGCTGAGGATATGGTCATACAGCCCAGCAAAAATGTTAGTCCTCTTAAGTGGCATCTTGGTCACACCACATGGTTCTTCGAAAAATTCATCTTGTCTGAATTGGATGAAAGTTACAAACCTTTCAACAAAGATTATAATTATATATTTAATTCATATTATAATTCTGTAGGTGAGTACAATCCTAGAAATAAGAGAGGTTCATTAAATAGACCACTCTTAAAAGATGTCGTAAATTACAGACATTATGTAACTGAAAATATTATAGATTTTTTAAAAAGAACAAAAAATAACAGGACATCATTTTTAGTTGAACTAGGTTCAAATCACGAACAACAACATCAAGAATTAATGTTAATGGATATTAAAAATATTTTTTACAACAATCCATTGATGCCGACTTATAATTCTAACGATGATAAACCAGCTGCTAAAGAGAAAAATGAATTAATATTAGAAACTGCTAAAAAATTTAAATATGGAAACAACGAAGATATTTTTTGTTACGATAATGAATTACCAGTATCAGAAACACAATTAGTTCCTTTTAAAATACATTCATTTGTAACTAATGGAGAGTGGAAAGAATTTATTAATAATGGTGGATATAAAAACCATGAGTATTGGTTATCTGATGGATGGGACTTTGTAAATAATAATAAATTAGAAAGACCAATGTATTGGATAGATAATAATAATTATTTTACATTAAATGGATTAAAAAAAATTGATAATGAAAAACCAGTTTCTCATATAAGTTTCTATGAAGCAGATGCTTTTGCAAGATACAAAAATAAAAGATTACCAACCGAATTTGAACTAGAGTACTTCTTAAAACAATCTGAGAAAAAAGGTAATTTTTTAGAAAATAAAATTTTTCATGAAGTTGAAGAAAAAGCAGACAATGTTTATGGAAATTTATGGGCTTGGACAAGTAGTAATTACACACCTTATAAAAAATACAAACCTTATGAAGGAAATCTAGGAGAATATAATAATAAGTTCATGTGTAATCAGTTTGTCTTAAAAGGCGGCTCGCATTCTACATCTATTAATCATATTAGAGCATCTTATAGAAATTTCTTTTATCCAAGTGATACTTGGCAGTTTTGCGGTGTCAGACTAGCTGATGACATCTAGTGACTAATTTAAAATTAATAAATATAAACAATCAAATTCAAGACGATAAAAAATTAATCTTACAAGGATTATTAAATAAAAAACAAAAATATTTATTACCTAAATATTTTTATGATGAAAAAGGTTCAAAGTTATTTAATAAAATTACAAATCTTAAAGAATATTATCCAACAAATAAAGAGTTAGAAATACTAGGTAACTTACAAAAAGAGATAAGAAAGAAATTACCAATTAATTCAACAATTGTAGAATTTGGCAGTGGTTCAAATAAAAAAATCAATAAATTTATTAAATCATTAAGTGAACCCAAGGAATACATACCTATAGATATTAGTAAGGAATATTTGTTTGAAAATGCATCAATAATTGCAAAAAAATTCTCAGATTTAAAAGTAACAGCAATATGTGCAGATTTTAGTCAGACAAACAGATTAAATAAAATTTTAAAAAATAAAAAAAAAATAGTCAGTTTTTTTCCAGGATCGACAATAGGAAATTATTTACCCAAAAATGCAAAAAAAATATTAAAAAATTTTTCAAAAATCATAGGCAGAAATTCTTATTTAGTAATTGGTGTTGATTTGATCAAAAATAAGAAAACTCTTGAAAATGCTTACAATGATAAATCGGGAGTTACAGCAAAATTTAATAAAAATATATTAAATGTAGTAAACAAAATTTGTAATTCAAATTTTCAAACTAAAAATTTTGATCATAAAGCATTCTATAATTTAAAAAAAAATAGAATTGAAATGCATCTTATTTCAAAAAAAAATTTCACTTTAAAAATTAATAAAAAGAATATTAAATTTACTAAAAACGAAACAATTCATACTGAAAATTCTCATAAATATTCAAAAAATAACTTTGTTAAATTAGTTAATAAATCTGGTTTTAAAGTCTTAAAATATTTTTCAGATAAAAAAAATTATTTTGGAGTTTTTTTATTAAAAGTGAAGTAAGTTTTATTATGGCGCAAAAAGACGTAGGTAATAAAATTCCCATCTATAAGTTAAAAGACACCGATGAAGTAATGAAATATTACGATGAGTGGGGAGATGGCAATAAATATGATAAGGATATGGTCGATTGGAATTACACAGGACCAAAAGAAACAACAAAAGTATTTTCAGAATTTCAGAAAAATAAAGATGCAAAAATTTATGATGCTGGTTGTGGTACCGGACTAGTGGGTGTTGAATTAAAAAAACATGGTTTTAAAAATTTTCATGGGGCAGATCTTTCAAAAAAGTTATTAGAATTAGTACCAAATGATCTTTATGAAAAGCTTGAACAAGTAGACTTGAATAAACCCATTAATAAAAAAGATGATGAATATGACTCTGTTATGTGTGTTGGTACATTTACTTTTGGACATGTAAAGCCACCAGCTTTGGAGGAATTTATCAGGATTACAAAGAATGATGGATTTATCTGTTTTACTATTAATGAGGGAATACATGAAGAATATGGTTTTGATAAAAAAATTGAACAACTTAAAGAGCAAAATAAATGGAAAGAAATAAAATTTTTTAAATCAGATTACATTGCGAGCAAAGACGTAAATGCTTGGTTGGGGTTATATCAAGTGATAAAATAAACCATGTCAGAAATTTACAATATTATAGATAAACAAAAGTTAGATATTGTATCTAAACCAATTAGTGAAGCTCATGGTTTACCAAATGAATGTTACATCAGTAAAGAATATACTTTAATTGAAAGAAAAAAATTATTTGAAGATAAGTGGATCGTAATAGGAGTAGGAAGTTCTATTCCAGATGAAGGCGATGTGAAACCAATTGATTTACTTGGAATACCTTTGCTTATTGTTAGAACAAAAAATAAAGAAATAAAAGTTTTCCATAATATTTGTAGTCATAGAGGAGTTAAATTAGTCAAAGAAGCTGGCAAAATTAGAAATGTTATGAGGTGCTCATATCATTCATGGTCTTATGATCTAGAGGGAAAATTAATTGCTACACCTCATATAGGAGGTATGAATTTTCATCAAACACCTGAATTTGATAAATCAAAAAGTAATTTAAAAGAGATAAGATCATATATTTGGTTGGATCTGATTATGATTAATATTAACAACAATGAAATTTCGTTTGAGGACTACATTGGTCCTTTAAGTCAAAGATGGGAAAAATTTTGGCCTTTGAAAGATAGAGAATTAATTCATCATGCAAATGATTATGGTTATTTTAAATTAGATGCAAAATGTAATTGGAAATTTGCAATTGAAAATTATTGTGAAAGCTATCATTTGCCATGGGTTCATCCAGGATTAAATTCTTATTCAAAATTAGAAGATCACTATCATATTCAAGGGCTATCAAATCGTTTTGCTGGACAAGGAACAGTTGTTTATAATCCAAGGTTTGAAGGAAATGAAAAGTTTCCATGCTTTCCTAATTGGCCGAAAGATAAAGAAAATATAGCTGAGTACGTAGCTTTATTTCCAAATGTAATGTTAGGTATTCACAAAGATCATTATTATGCTTATTGGTTAGAGCCAATCAATCATGAATTTACAATAGAACATATGGAAATTTATTATGTAGGAGATGAAGCGGCAACTTCAACAAAATTTAAATCTCTAAGACAAAAAAATCACAAACAATGGGAAGACATTCAAAAAGAAGATGTAGATATAATTCAAAGTATGCAAATAGGTAGAAACTCTCCAGCTTATAATGGTGGTAATTTTTCTCCAAAGATGGACAATCCAACACATCACTTTCATAAGTGGGTTGCTGGTAATTTAATTTAAAGGTAAAACTAAAACATGAAAATTATATTAATTATGGGACTGCCAGGAGCTGGCAAAACAACTTTAGCTGAAGAATTAGCACCACTATTAAATGCAAAAAGATTAAACGCAGATGAAGTAAGAAAAGCTGCAAATGATTGGGATTTTTCAGAACAAGGTAGATCAAGACAAGCAAAAAGAATGGCAGACTTTGCTTTAAAATTAAAAGATGAAGGAAATTATGTTGTTGCAGATTTTGTTTGCCCTACTCCAAAAGCTAGAAGCTTATTCCCAGCAGATTATGTAATTTGGGTAGATACAATAAAAAAGGGTAGATTTGATGATACGAATAAAATGTTTGTAAAACCTGAGAAATATGACTTTCACGTTACCTCTCAGGACGCCAAGTCTTGGGCACCAAAGATTTCAGAGGAGATAAAAAAATGACTTATCAATGGGATAATAAAAAACCAACAGCACAAATGTTAGGAAGATGGCAACCGTTTCATGATGGTCACTATACTCTATTTAAAGAAATTATAAAAAAAACAGGACAAGTTTGTATTCAAATTAGAGATGTTCAAGGTGTTGATGATAACCCATTTGATTTTGAAACTGTAAAAAAAAACATTGAGGAAAAACTTAATCCAGAGTTTGAGGGTAGGTTTAAAATTATGCTTGTACCTAATATTACAAATATTTGTTATGGAAGAGGTGTAGGATATAAAATTGAAGAAATAGTTCTATCAGAAGAGATTCAAAAAATTTCAGCAACTAAAATAAGAGCCAAGATGAGAGAAGAAGGTCAATTAAAATAGATGACTGTAAAAATAAATAAAGTATCACCAGGCGTTAAAAGAGTTTTAATTAATGATCAAAAAACTTATAATTCATTATCCTACAAAACTCTTTCATCTTTATTAAAGGCATTCAAAAAATTAGATGATGATAAAGAAACAAGGGTCATTATTTTAGAAGGTGCTGGAAAAGGATTTAGTGCAGGCCATAACTTAAAAGAGGTAAGAGGTATAAAAAATAGATCTAATCATCTAAAACTTTTTAAACTTTGTTCAAAACTTATGATGCAAATTGTAGAAGGAAATAAACCAGTGATAGCGAAAGTACATGGAGCAGCTTACGCAGCTGGATGTCAATTAGCAGCAAGTTGTGATCTTGCATATAGTACAAACTCAGCAACATTTGCTACACCTGGAGTAAAAATTGGATTATTTTGCAGCACTCCTATGGTAGCTGTCAGTCGAAAAATTAGTAGAAAAAGAATGATGGAAATGCTCCTAACTGGTGATCCAATTAGTGCAAAATATGCAAAGGAAATAGGTTTGATAAATGATCATTACAGCCCAAAAACTTTGAATAAAAAAGTTTTAGATATTGCAAAAAAAATATCTTCAAAATCAAATTTAACCATCAAAATAGGTAAAAAAGCTTTTTATAAACAACTCGAAATGCCTCTCAACAAGGCTTATGATTATACAAGTAAGATGATGACACTTAATATGTCATCTTATGATGCCAAAGAGGGTATAAGTGCTTTTATCGAAAAAAGAAATCCAAGTTGGAAAAACAAATAACCATTAAGTTGAAGTAACCTAAAAAAAAGATTAAGTTGTAATCAAAGGAGAAAATCAATCATGGATGGATGCTGTGGCCCTGGATATGCTAGTCCTGCAGAAGCAATAAAAGCACCAAAAGAAAAGCTTTTATATACTATAGCTATTTACACAGGGACGGGAATACAAAAACCGGACTATTTAGCAACTGTAGATGTTGATCCGCAAAGCCCTACATATTCTAAAGTAATTCATAGACTTGAAATGCCAGGTATTGGTGACGAATTGCATCACATGGGATGGAATGCATGTTCTTCTTGTCATGGTGACTCAAACATGAGCAGAAAATATTTATTAGTTCCAGGTGTTAGATCAAATAACATTTATGTTGTTGATACTGCATCTGATCCTAAAGCTCCAAAAATACATAAAGTAGTAGAAGGATCTGAAATAAAGAAAAAAACTAATTTATCAGGACCACATACAGTTCATTGCCTAGGTTCTGAAATTATTATTTCTTTTCTTGGAGATGCTCGAGGAGAAGCTCCTGGAGGATATTTACATTTAAATAAAGATTTTGAAATTGTAGGTAGATGGGAAAATTCAATGGGAGATATACCTTTTAGTTATGACTTCTGGTATCAACCAAGACACAATGTGATGGTTAGTTCTGAATGGGCTGCTCCTAATACTTTCATGCCCGGATTTGACTTAGAGGAAGTTGGTCATTTGAAATATGGTAGACGGCTACATGTTTGGGATTTTAAAAAAAAAGAGCCAGTTCAAACAATGTATTTAGGCGAAGATGGTTTAATACCATTAGAAGTAAAATTTATGCATAATCCTGACAGTAGTCATGGATTTTGTGGTGCAGCACTAAGTGCAAATGTAATTCATTTTTGGAAATCAAAAGAGGGAAAATGGGAATGGGAAAAAATAATTGATGTTGAAAATGAACCACATCCTGATTGGCCAATCCCTGTGCCTGGAGTTATGTCAGCGATATTAGTTTCAATGGATGATAAATATCTCTATATAAATAATTGGCTTCATGGTGATATGAGGCAATATGATATTTCAGATCCACATAAACCAAAATTAACTGGTCAAGTTTGGATGGGTGGATTGTTAGGAAAGGCTCCAGAAGTAAATGGTGTTAAAATTGCTGGTGGACCTCAAATGTATCAATTATCTTTAGATGGCAAAAGGATGTATGTAACAACATCATTATTTTCTACTTGGGATAATCAATTTTATCCTGAAATAAGAAAACAGGGCGGAGCAATGATTATGATTGATTGCGATGTTGAAAATGGCGGAATGAAAATTAATAAAGATTTTATTGTTGATTTTGGTAAAGAGCCAAATGGACCTAGTAGGTGTCATGAAAGTAGATATCCAGGTGGAGATTGCACAAGTGATATCTGGCTATGACAAAGATTACAATCTCAAACAGAAATAACAGTGCATTTGAGGTAAGTGGAAAAAAACCTCTATTAAATGAATTAAGAGATCAAGGTGTCGATCTTCCATACGGATGTCAGTATGGAGGATGTATTACATGTGCAGCTAAACTAATTAATGGAAAAGTTGATCAACGCTCTCAAGTTGCTTTAAATAATAGACAAATAAATGATGGATATATTATTTTATGTGTTGCTAAAGCAAAAACAGATTGCACAATTGAGATAGGAGTTGAAAGTCATGATAAATTATATCGAAATCCTTTTCTAGACCCTTTAGAACCTCACGAATTAAAAGCAGATATCGCTAATAAAAAGGATGAAAAAAAATAAAAATGAATCATAACGAGCCTTATAGTGCTGAGTATTTAAAAGATATTTTAAGTTCAGTTAAGACAATTGCTATGGTTGGTGCTAGCCCAGACAAAACCAAATTTAGCTATGGTGTATTAAGAGTTTTGCACGAAACTGGTTATGACATGATACCTGTAAATCCTAAACCAGGTATAAAGGAAATTAGAAATTTAAAAGTTTATCCAAATTTATCGGCTATCGATAGACCTGTTGATATGGTTGAAGTATTTAGAAAATCCGAGGATCTTTATGGAATTGCTGAAGAGGCAATATCAATTGGAGCAAAAGTATTATGGGGACAAATAGGTGTAATTAATCATGATGCAGCAAAAATTGCTGAAGATGCAGGTTTAAAAGTAGTTATGAATAGATGTCCAAAAATTGAACTCTTCAGACCATTTTGGAAACCGCGACTAGATCTTAAAATTTAAATCAAATTATGGATACAACACTTTTAGATGAAAAAATAAAAGAACTATATTTAAGTTATAGGACGATAGCAATTGTTGGAGCAAGCCCAGACTCAAAAAAAACTTCCAATATAATAATGAAATATTTAAGAAATACAGGTTACAAAATTTTTCCTGTTAATCCAGTAACAGATAATAAAATTATACATGGTGAACCAGTTTATAAAAAACTAACGGATATTAAAGATCATGTTGGAATTGTTAATGTTTTTAGACCTAGTGAGGAGGCTGAGGAAATAGCAAAACAAACAATAGAAATTGGTGCAAATGTATTATGGTTGCAATTAGGAATTCATAACGAAAATGCAGCAAAATTAGTCTCTCAAAATAAAATTTATTATATCTCTAATAAATGTATTAAAAACGAATACGATAAATTATTCAAAACTATATAATATCAAATTATTAAGTGTGATATTAAGACCTTTTATTTCATTTTAAATTTAAGATAAATTTAAAAAATGAAATTCAAAATTTTATTTTTTTTAATTACATTTTTTTATTTTAATTCTTCATTTGCCGATGTTTTAAAACCAAGCGCGAATATAAATCCGAAACAAGTTGTTCTAATTCAATTGAAGGCGTTAATGAAAAATGACAGTCCTTATAAAGACAGAGGAATTGAGCAAACATGGGAATTTGCACATCCAAATAATCAAAGGATGACAGGTCCATTAGATAGATTTAAAAGAATGTTAAAAGGGGCTTCATACTCAATGCTGATTGATCACAAAGAAAATACAGTAACTGAAATTTACAAATCAAGTACAATGGCAACTTATGAAGTTGTTGTCTTGGATAAGGACAAACAATATTTTAAATTTAAATGGAAAGTTGAAAAGAATAATAAAGAAGGTAATCTTTTAGATTGCTGGCTAACAACAGCAGTTTCACAACCAATACCAATGGGATCATCAATATAATGAAAAAGCCTCCAATGTATATTAGGTACGCAATTCTAATGTTTATATTATGCTTTCCAACAATTTCATCCACTCAACTTGGATGGTATTTTTGGGGAAGTGAAGTTGGGATTAATATTGGCATGGTAGTAGGTACAATTTCCGTTATAGTTGCCGCTTATTTAATGTTCAGAATGGGCTGGCGTGACGCAGATGATGAATAATAGAATTTTGTTTCGTTAGTAATTAAAATTTAGTAGGAATCTGATAATGAAATCCAAAGCAAAAGTTGTTGTAGTTGGTGGTGGAGTAGTAGGGGTTAGCGCACTCTATCACTTAGCAAAAAAAGGTTGGTCAGATGTTGTTTTAATTGAAAGAAAAGAACTAACCTCAGGCTCAACTTGGCATGCAGCTGGCTTATTACCACTATTTAATATGAGTTATTCTGTGGGACAACTTCATAAGTATGCTGTCAATTTGTATAAAACTTTAGAAGAAGAGACAGGCAAGAATGTAGGTTTCAGTGTTGTATCTAATATTAGATTAGCAAGCACTAAAGATAGAATGGATGAATACTTTCAATACGCTGGTGTTGCTCAAACAATAGGTGTTGATGTAAAATTTTTAACTCCAGATCAAGTTAAGGAAATATGGCCATTATGTAATACATCAGATTTAGTTGGTGCAATACAACACCCTGAAGATGGATATATTCAACCAGCAGATTTAACTCAAGCACTTGCAACAGGTGCAAGAAATAGAGGAGCAGAAATTTATAGAAATACAAATGTTCTTGGAATGAAACAAACTAAAGATGGTTGGGTTGTTGAAACAGATAAAGGTTCCATTGAATGTGAACATATTATTTCTTGTTCAGGAAATTTTGCAAGACAAACTGGAAAGATGGTTGGATTAGATATTCCAGTTATTCCAGTAGAACATCAATACATTGTTACTGAACCCCATCCAGAAATTCAAAAAAGAAAAAAAGATGGATTACCAGAGATGGGAGTTTTAAGGGATAGTGATAGTAGATGGTATATGAGAGAAGAAGCAGGTGGATTAATTTTAGGACCATATGAAGATGGTGCACCAGCTTGTTATGTAGATGGACCATCAAAAGATTCTGAATATGAATTATTTCAAGAAGATTTAGATAGATTGGCTCCTCATATTGAAGGCGCAATACACAGAGTACCTGCATTTGGAGAAGTAGGAGTTAAGAAAGTTTATAATGGTGCAATTTGTTATACTCCAGATGGTAACCCAATTGTTGGTCCAGCTTGGGGATTGAAAAATTTTTGGATAAATGAAGGTCATAGTTTTGGTATCACAGCAGCAGGTGGAGCAGGATGGCAACTTGCTGAATGGATAGTAGATGGTGAACCAACTATTGATATGCTTGGTGTTGAACCAAGAAGGTATGGAGATTATTGCTCTAAATCATATTTAAAAGCTAAAAATGAAGAAGCCTACAGTCACGTTTTCATAACTCACTTTCCTGATGAAGAAAGACCAGCGGCAAGACCATTAAGAACAGCACCATGTTATGACAGAATGAAAAATTTAGGAGCAGTGTTTGGTCAAAAATTTGGATGGGAAAGACCTAATTTTTTTGCGACTGATGGAATGGAGCAAAAAGATGATTGGTCATTTAGAAGATCAAAATGGTTCAATGCAATGGAAAAAGAATGCAAAAATGTAAAAGAAAATGTTGGTCTTTTGGATATGACTGCATTTGCAAAATGTAGAATTAAAGGGCCTGGTGCTGAGGAATTTTTAGATAATTTAGTTGCAAACAAATTACCAAAAAAAGTTGGAAGAATTAATTTATGTCACGCTTTAAATACTAAAGGCGGAGTTCATTCTGAATTTACTATTATGAGAGAGTCACATGATAGCTTTTATTTAGTATCAGCAGGAGCTTTTCAAAGATTAGATCATGATTGGATTTTAAAATGGATGCCTTCAGATGGTTCAGTGCAGTTTGAAAATTTAACTAATAGTAATGGTGTTTTGGTTGTTTCAGGTCCAAAAGCAAGAGAGTTAATGCAAAGAGTTTCAAAAGATGATTTTTCAAATGAAAACTTTAAATGGCTAAGTGCAAAAATGGTCGATGTAGGGTACGCACCAGTAAATGCTATGAGAGTTAATTTTGTTGGTGAATTAGGATGGGAACTTCATCATCCAATTGAATATCAAAATCACATTTTTGATAAACTTATGGAAGCAGGGCAAGATCTTGGACTAAAGCCATATGGTATTAGAGCAATGAATAGTTTGAGAGTAGAAAAATCGTATAAATTAGTTGGAACAGAGCTATCAATAGAATACTCACCTTATGAAAGTGGTCTTGATAGATTTATACATCCTAATAAAGGAAGTTTTATAGGACTTGAAGCATTGAACAAGTGGAGAGAAAAAGGTTTTGATAACAAACTTGTTACCTTGGAGGTTCACAATCCAAAAGATGCAGATGTATTAGGCAACAATCCCATTTATGAAAATGGAAGTGTTATAGGAAGAGCTACAGGAGGAGATTTTGGTTTTAGAATTGGAAAATCATTAGCATTAGGAATGGTTAAACCAGAATTAGGAAATGTTGGACAAAAACTTAAAATTGAAATATTAGGTGAGAAATATGATGCTACAATTTTAGATGAAAGTCCTTACGATCCAGAAAACAATTTATTAAGAGCTTAATGAAAATATTAGTCGCAGTTAAAAGAGTTATTGATTACAACGTTCAAATAAGAGTCAAAGAAGATGGTTCTGGTATTGTTACTGATAACGTTAAAATGTCAACAAACCCACCAGATGACAATGCAATAGAAGAAGCAGTAAAAATTAAAGAGGCTGGCAAAGCTAAAGAAATAGTTGCAATTACAATCGGTGAAGAAAAAGCTCAAGAAACTGTTAGAAAAGCATTAGCTGTTGGAGCGGATAGGGGAATACATGTCAAAGTTGATAATGTGATTGAGCCATTAGCAGTTTCAAAAATTTTGAAAAAAATTGTAGAAAAAGAAAATCCTGATTTGGTGTTTATGGGAAAACAAGCAATTGACGATGATTGCAATCAAACTGGTCAGATGCTTGCAGCTTTATTAAATTGGCCTCAAGCAACTTTTGCATCGAAAATTGAAGTTAAAGATAATGTATTAGAAGTAACTCGTGAAATTGATGAAGGTTTAGAAACTATTGAAGTAAATGTTCCAGCTATTGTTACATGTGATTTAAGACTAAATGAACCAAGATATGCTTCGCTTCCAAATATTATGAAAGCTAAGAAAAAACCAATAGAACAGTTAAATGCTTCAGATTTAGGAGTTGATATTAATCCTAGAATCGAACAAATTAAAGTTGAAGAACCACCAAAAAGAAAAGCTGGAATAAAAGTCGCTAGTGTAGAAGAATTAGTGCAAAAATTAAAAAATGAGGCTAAGGTAATTTAAATGTCAGTATTATTAATTGCAGAACATAATAATAAAGAGGTTAGACCATTTACCTATAATGCTATAACTGCTGCTTCTCAAATAAATGAGGAACTTCATGTTTTGGTTTTAGGTCATCAAGCTGATGATGTTGCAAAATCTTTATCTGAAATTCCAAATGTAAAAAAAGTTATTCACGTTGATAATGAAATTTATGAAAACTACATTGCTGAAAATTATGCAGCAGCAATAATTAAGCATGCAGAAAGTTATTCACATATTGTAAGCTCAGCAAATACATTTGGTAAAAATTTAATGCCAAGAATTGCGGCATTACTAGATACTTCGCAAGTGAGCGATATAATTAAAGTTATTTCTGAGGATACTTTTTTAAGACCAATTTATGCAGGAAATGCTTTTGCTACGGTTAAAAGTAATGACAAAAAAAAATGTGTTACTATTAGACCGACGTCGTTTGACCCTGCTGATAAGAGTGGTGGATCTGCTGAAATTACAAAATCTGATCCAGCAGAAGCTAGTTCATCAACTAAATTTCTAAAGAAAGAAGAAGTTAAGTCAGACAGACCAGAGCTTGGAACAGCTAGAATAGTTATTTCTGGAGGCAGAGGAATGCAAAATGGTGAAAATTTCAAATTAATCAGCGATATTGCTGATAAACTTAATGCAGCAATTGGAGCATCAAGAGCAGCAGTTGATGCAGGTTATATTACGAATGATCATCAAGTAGGACAAACGGGTAAAGTAGTAGTCCCAGATTTATATATTGCAGTTGGAATTTCAGGTGCGATACAGCACTTAGCAGGAATGAAAGAAAGTAAAGTTATTGTAGCTATTAATAAAGACGGTGAAGCTCCAATTTTTAGTGTCGCAGATTACGGATTAGAAGCAGATCTTTTTGAGGCGCTTCCTCAGTTTTTGTCAGAATTGAACAAATTAAACACTATACAAAAATAGCAAATACTGTAAGAAATTGTCATTATGTCCAGAGAAGTGATGGAATACGATGTTGTTATCGTAGGTGGCGGACCATCAGGACTTTCAACTGCAATTAAATTAAAGCAGTTAAATCCAGATATTAATGTCTGCCTTTTAGAGAAAGCATCTGAAATAGGTGCACACATTTTATCAGGGAACGTGTTTGAAACACGTGCTTTAGACGAACTAATACCTAATTGGAAAGAATTAGATGCTCCCATTAAAACAAAAGTTACAAAAGAAAAATTTTTATTTTTAGGAAAACAAAAATCATTAAGTTGGCCAACATGGCTGCTTCCTAAGGTTCAACAAAATCATAACAATTATATTATAAGTCTTGCAAATCTTTGTAGATGGTTAGCAGAGAAGGCTGAAGGATTAGGAGTTGAAATATTCCCAGGATTTCCAGCAAGTGAAGTTTTATATAATGATGATGGATCAGTTAAAGGTATTGCAACTCAAGATATGGGTATCGACAAAGAGGGAAATAAAAAAGATACTTATGAACCAGGAATGGAATTACATGCAAAAGTTACAGTCTTTGCAGAAGGATGCAGAGGTCACTTAGGAAAAGAATTAATTAAGAAGTTTGAGTTGGATAAAGGTAAAAATCCTCAACAATATGGAATTGGTTTTAAAGAAATTTGGGAGATAGATGAAAAAAATCATACAGAAGGTTTAGTAATGCATACTGCTGGATGGCCTTTAGACAATAACACCTACGGTGGAAGTTTTATGTATCATGCAGAAAATAAACAAGTTTTTCTTGGTTACGTAATTGGATTAGATTACCAAAATCCTCATCTCTCACCTTTCGATGAATTCCAAAGATTTAAAACTCATCCAGATATAAAAAAAATAATTGAAGGTGGAAAAAGAATTACTTATGGCGCAAGAGCTTTAATTGAGGGAGGTATACAGAGTTTACCTCAGATGTTTATGCCAGGTGCTTTGTTAGTTGGATGTGACGCGGGAACATTAAATATGCCTAAAATAAAAGGGTCACATACTGCAATGAAGAGTGGAATGATCGCTGCTGAAACAATTTATGAGCATCTTACAAAAAATTTAAATTTATCTACATATGAACAAAAATTTAAAGAAAGTTGGGTTTATAAAGAATTACATGAGGCAAGAAATGTAAAACCAAGTTTCTCCTGGGGATTAATTTTGGGTATATTATTTACTGGAATTGATCAGATTTTATTTAGAGGAAAGCTTCCTTTCACATTAAAGCATAAACATGCTGATCATGAAGCTTTAAAACCAGCAGATAAAATGCCAAAAATTGATTATCCTAAGCCTGATAACGTTATTACATTTGATAAAACTAGTTCGGTTTATTTAACGGGTACAATTCATGATGATAATCAACCAGTACATTTAAAACTTAAAGATCCAGATTTGCCTATAAAATATACTTTAGAGAAATTTGATGAGCCCGCACAAAGATATTGTCCAGCAGGAGTTTATGAAGTCCAAGAAGTAAATTCTGTTCAAAAATTTGTAATCAATGCTCAAAATTGCATACATTGTAAAACTTGTGATATTAAAGAGCCATCTCAAAATATTACTTGGGTCACTCCAGAAGGTGGGGGTGGACCTAAATATGGAAATATGTAGTTAGGATAAATCGATTGCAAACTTTTTTAAAGTTTCAAATGGAATAAGTTTCAAAGTGTTTTTATGAGTTTTCTTTAAATAAATTGGACATCCTTTTCCCGCTTCTAAAGCTCTAGCATACCAACCTGCACAAACACACCAACTATCTCCATCTTTTAAACCCGGAAAACCAAACTCAGGATGAGGTGTAATTAAATCATTGCCTGCTTCTTTACACCATTCTAAAAATTCAGTATTTACTTTTGCACAAACAGTATGAATACCATGGTCATTTTCATCTGTATTGCAACATCCGTCCCTATACCATCCTGTTAAAGGATCATTGGAACATAACTCCAAGTCTTCATCTAAAACATTTTTTTGTTTATCAGCCATGAAACAATTGTGTTAATTTTTTATCAATATCTATGTTAAAAGAAAATGATCTTCTTTCACCATCAGATTTAAATGGATATGCAGTATGCATTAAATTATTTGGGAATAAGATAAGATCACCAACTCTTGGTTTATGATTAAATATAGAATTATTTAAAAAAGATTTAGAACCATAAATAAAATCAATTGTTCCGTTAGTTTTAATTTTTTTATGTCCCTTTGTTAAATTGTTTGGAATTTTTAAATAACCAACTCCAGAAACATTGCCATCATGAAAATGTACAGGGTTATAATCATTTTTAAATTGTCTTACGACCCATAAATTCTTAATTTTAATATTTTTTGACTTCTTATTAAGATTTTTTTTTAAATATTGATTTACACTTTTAAAAATAAAACTTTTTAAATTTTTTTTAATAAATTTATTTTTTAATTCAATTTCTTGCTCAACTTGACCTACTAACTTTTTTGAGTAGTCATTTGATTTCAATTTTTTTTTATCTTTGATAATACTTTCAACTTCATCATTAATTTTTTTTACTAAGTTTGATGGAATTTTAATAACAGCAATATTTGGTCCAAACGGACTTAAAACTTTCATCAATTTTTTATATTTTTGTTGGATTAGGTTGTCCTTTATAAACAACCTCTGGATCAAATTTTTTTTCTTCTTCTTCAAATTTCATTTCAATTTGTCTTGCATTATCAATTTTACCCAAAGGAACAGATCTGTAAAAACAGGATCTGTACCCAACGTGGCAACTAGAACCTTCGCCAATATCTACAGTCATCCACACTGCATCTTGATCATCATCAATTCGAATCTCTTTTACTTTTTGAACAAACCCACTTGTTTTTCCTTTATGCCAAATTGATTGCCTTGATCTGCTCCAGTAATGTGCTTCTTTGGTTTCAATAGTTAACTTGAAGGCTTCGACATTCATATACCCATGCATTAATATTTCTTTTGTTTTTGAGCATGTTGTAATGACTGGAATCAATCCATCATTGTCGAATTTAGGAGATAAAAGCTTGCCTTCTTCTATTTCTGCTACATTTTCTCTTTTTTTAAACATATATGTGGAATTATCTAACATAATAATAAATATAATAAATATTTTAAAATTAAGGTTTTATATATATAAAAGCACGTCATGAAATTAGTAAAAAACGAAAACGAAAAAAAAATTAACGAAGTAACAGACAAGGAAGCTGAAGAAGCTTTCGTTAAAATTCTTAAGTGGTTAGGTGAAGATCCTACCAGAGAAGGTTTATTGGAAACTCCAAAAAGAGTAACAAAAGCATTTAAAGAATATTTCAAGGGATACAAAGAAGATCCTAAAGCAGTTTTAGATAAAACATTTGGTGATGTTGAAGGCTATAGCGATATGGTTGTTCAGAAAAATATTTCAGTTCAAAGTCATTGCGAACATCACATGGCACCAATTATAGGAATTGCTCATGTAGCATACATTCCAAATCAAAGAGTTGTAGGATTAAGTAAAATAGCAAGAGTAGTAGAAGTATTTTCTAAAAGATTACAAACCCAAGAAAGATTAACTGTTCAGATCGCTAATACTTTAATGGAGTCGTTGGATGCAAAAGGAGTTGCGGTAACAATAGATTCAACTCATCAGTGTATGACTATGAGAGGTATAAAAAAAGAGCAAGCTACCACAGTTACAAATTTTTATCTTGGACAGTTTAAAGACGATTTAAGTTATCAAAATAGATATTTGCGATTTATTGCAAAATAATATTTACTGATAAACATGGCGGACTCATTTAAAGCAGTTGTAATAAACAATCAGAACGAAAATTTCACAAGAGAAGTCAAAGAACTAAGTTTAGACCATTTTAAAGATGGGGAGGTGCTTGTTAAGATAGATTATTCTGATCTTAATTGGAAAGATGCAATGATACTAAAAGATGGTGGCAAATTAGTAAAAGAGTATCCAAGAATACCTGGCATTGATTTTTCTGGAACTGTTGCACAAGGTGATGGTGAAGAATTTAAAGAAGGAGACAGAGTTATATTAACAGGTTGTAGAGCAGGTGAACTTTTTGATGGCGGATATTCTCAATACGCAAAAGTTAAAAAGGATCATATTACAAAAACACCTGAGGCAATGACAAACAAACAAGCTATGATACTGGGAACTGCTGGTCTTACAGGTTTGTTATGTGCTTTTGCAGTTAAAGCAAGAGAGGAACTTTTGATGCAGTCAAAAGTTAATGATGTATTAGTAACTGGTTCTACAGGAGGTGTTGGAATGGTTGCAGTAATGGTTCTTGCTAAAATGGGAATTAATGTAACAGCTATAACTGGTAAACCAGATAAAGCAGATTACTTAAAAGAACTTGGTGCAAAAAACGTTATAGATCGTAAAGAATTTGAGGGTGAAGCAAGATTAATAGATAAAGGAACATGGGATGGAGTTGTAGATACCGTCGGTGGTAACATTTTATCTAATGCAATAGCTCAAACTAAACCAAAAGGAATTGTTGCTATATGTGGAAATGCTAGTGGCAATAAATTAAATACATCAGTAATTCCATTTATATTAAGAGCAGTCAAATTATGGGGAGTAGACTCGGTTAATATCAGTAAAAAAAGAAAAGAGTTTGTATGGGGAGAATTCCCTGCTTTGCTAGATTTTGATATTTTAGAAAAATCAGTAAATACTATTGGATTAGACGAATTATTAAATATCTATCCTGATATATTAAAAGGAAATTTAAAAAATAAAATAGTAGTGGATGTAAATAAATAATGGATTGGGATAAATTAAAGATATTTCATGCAGTTGCTGAGGCAGGTAGCTTTACTAGTGCAACAGTAATTCTAAATCTAAGTCAATCTGCAATTAGTAGACAAATTCAATCTTTAGAAGAAGATTTAAAAGTTAAATTATTTGAACGTCATGCTAGAGGTTTAACACTAACTGAAAATGGAGAATATGTATTTAAAACAGCTCATGAAGTTATCTCCAAATTAAAAGAGGTAGAAACAACTTTAGGAGATAAAAAACATAAACCATCCGGAAAACTATCAGTAACAACCGTTGTTAGTTTTGGAACAACTTGGCTGACGCCAAGAATACAAGAATTTATGCAATTAAATCCAGAAATTGAAGTTGAACTCATATTTGATGATAGGGAGTTAGATTTAAGCACAAGACAAGCAGATATTGGAATATTTATGAGAAGACCGAAACAACTTAATTATATTCAAAAAAAGCTCATAGATATTAATTATCACATCTACGGATCACCAAAATACTTAGAAAAACATGGATATCCTAAGACAGTTAATGACTTGAATAAGCACAACTTTATTTCATTTGGTAGAGGAGCTCCATCTCCAGTTTATAATCCAGATTGGGCATTAAAACTTGGAATGAAAGATAATAAAAAAAGAAAAACAGTAATGAGAGTGAATAGTGTTTATGGTTTACTATTAGCTGTTCAAAGCGGTGTAGGACTAGCTGCAATTCCAGATTACTTAACTGTGAAACAACCAAATATTGTTAAAGTTTTACCAAGCGTTCAAGGTCCAACTACTGAGGCACACTTTGTATATCCTCAATCACTTAAAAATGTTGCTAGAGTTCAAGCTTTTAGAAACTTCCTTTACAGTAAAATTTCTGAGTGGGAATTTTAAATAATTTAACCAAAAAACAGTACTAATTGCGATTGATTATCAATTGCGACAATATTGCAATTGATAATCATTTTCATTGAGAATAGTTATCATCCGCATTGCAGGACAAATTACGTTTAATATAAATATAAATTTAAGGAGTAGAATGAGAAAATTAACAATAATTTCATTGTTTTTTGCTTTAATTTCAAGTTTTACGATTGCAGCTGAGGTCAATATTTTTAGTGCAAGACACTATGATTCTGACATTCAATTATATGAAAAGTTCACAGCAGCAACAGGAATTAAAGTAAACGTAGTATCAGGTAAAGATAAAGCCCTGCAAAAAAGAATTACAGAAGAGGGAGCAGACTGTGTTGGAGATTTATACATCACAGCTGATGCTGGAAGATTAGGTGCATTTGCAGCTAAAGGCATGATGCAAAACGCTGGTTGGTCAAAAGCTATTAAGGATGCTGTACCTGCACAATTTAGATCTGCTAAATGGACTGGAATAGCTAAGAGAGCAAGAATAATTTATTATTCACCTGAAAGAGTAAATGCAAATGAACTAAATGGCATGACTTACGAAGGTCTAGCTGATCCAAAATGGAAAGGTAGATTAGTAATTAGAAAATCTAACAACATTTATAACCAATCTTTAGTTGCTTCACTTGTTAAGAATAATGGTAAAGCAAAAACTGCAGAATGGTCTAAAGCTGTTGTAGCAAACATGGCCAGAAGTCCAAAAGGTAACGACCGTGCTCAAATCATGGCTGTTGCAGCTGGAGAAGCTGATATTGCTGTTGCAAACACATACTATCATGCTTTGATGTTATCTGGAAAAAAAGGTGCTGAACAACAAGAAGCAGCAAAAAAAGTAATGCCTTTTTTCCCTAATCAACAAGATAGAGGAACGCACATTAATATTAGTGGAGCTGGAATGCTTAAATATGCACCAAACAAAGCTAATGCTGTAAAATTAGTTGAGTTTTTATTATCAACAGAGGCTCAAAATCACATTGTAAATAATACTTTTGAGTATCCAATGATCGATGGTGTAACACCTAATGATTTAGTTCCAGGCAAAGAGATGAACTTTGTAATGGATACCAAAACAAGTGTTAAGTCATACGGTGCAAAACAAGCAGATGCATTAGAAGTAATGTTAGCTGCTGGTTGGAAGTAAATGATAGCTGTTAAAAAAAAATTTACTACGGAAGTTGATTATAATAAATCTACCAAAGCCTGTCCTGCATGTGCTACGGAGTGTGAAAAAATCAATAAACGTTTAAATAATAGAAAATTGTCTGAAATTAAAACTAAGGAGGTTCCGCATATCCTAAAAGTATTTAATTTTTGATTTTCTAAAGTTTGTGCCTATGGTTTGGTCTCCTAAACCATGGGCACTTTTGATTTTCATGATTATAAGGCGGATTATAATATATGAAATTTAATTCATGGTACCTTTCTTCATTTTTAGTTTCATTTGTTGTTGCAATTCCAATTTTGACTGTGTTTGCAAGTTTCTTCCAAGAAACAACTAATTACTTTGATATTTTAAAAAATACATTTTTAATTGAATATATTTATAATTCTTTAATATTACTTTTAGGAGTTTTATTTCTGACATTAATCTTAGGTGTAGGCTGTGCATATGTAGTATCATTTTATGAATTTTCAGGCGTTAAATTTTTTAAATGGGCTTTAATATTATCTTTTGCAGTACCTGCTTACATTTATGCTTATTCATTAACTGCTTTTTTTGAAAACTTTGGAACACTATATTCAATATTGAAATCTTTATTTGGACCTGGTGAATACAATCAATCCATCCCAAAATTTGATGGTATGCTTGGTGCTATTTTATCTATTTCTTTTTCACTATTTGGATATGTTTATGTTCTAACTAGAGCATCTTTTCATTATCAGTCTCAAAATTTAATAGAATTAGGACAAAATCTAGGTTTTTCAAAATATAAGTCTTTCTTTAAAATCATTTTACCATCTGCAAGACCAGCGATAGTTGCTGGATTAGCCTTAGTTGCTATGGAAACATTATCAGATTTTGGAGCAGTATCATTTTTTGGAATAGCAACTCTTACTACTGGAATATATGATTCATGGATATCTTTTGATGATTTAGCTTTTGCAAATCAGCTCTCATTTTTTTTACTATTATTTATATTAGGACTTTTTTTTATTGAGAATATCTCAAGAAAAAAAGCTCAATATCACTCTCCAGTTAAGGGAGGAATTAAAGAAAAGAAGAAAATTAAATTAAACTTTTCAAAAGGATCTTTAGCATTCGGATTTTGTTTTTTAGTTTTTTTAGTCAGCTTTTTATTCCCTGTTTTACAAATGTTGTATTGGACAATAATTTTTCCAAAAAATTTATTTGATTTAAATACTTTTCAATTATTTATAAATACAATTTACCTGGTATTTTTATCAAGCGTTGTTCTAGTAATTTTTTCATTTATTTCAAATTATGGAAACAGAGTAACTAAAAGTAAATTCTTAAATTATCTTACAACATTTTCAATTACTGGTTATGCAATCCCTGGTGTAATTTTAGCTGTAGCATTCATCACTTTTATTGCTTGGTTTGATAATACTTTTATAAAAGCCCTTGAATTTAATTCTATAAAGAGAGTTTTTATAGGATCTATTTTTGGTTTAGTGATAGTTTATTTTATAAGATTTTATTCACTAGCTTATAATGGATTGAAAACTGGTTATGAAAGAATAAATAGGTCAATTGATGAAAGTTCTTATCTTCTTGGTTACTCGAAAATTAAAACTTTTTTAGGAATTCATGTTCCTTATTTAAAAAACTCTGTATTTCTTATAGGGATATTGATTACTATAGAAGTAATAAAAGAATTACCTATAACTTTGATATTGAGACCATTTAACTTTGAAACATTCGCTACAACAGCATATATATTCGCATCCCAAGATCTTTTAGAAGCAGCAGCAGTTCCATCATTATTCTTGATATTGATTGCAAGTACATTTATTTTGATCACATCTAAATTTATTTTGAAAGACTAATGGCTGATAATTTTTTTGAAATTGAAAATGTATCTTTTGCTGCTGGCGGGAAAAACAAAGTTAATAATGTTACTTTAAATATTGAAAATGAAGGTGAAAGATGATAAAAAAATTCAAACTAAAGAAGTAATTAATTTTTTAAACTTAAACAAAATATTAAACAAATTTCCACATGAGATAAGTGCTGGCGAAGCCCAAAGAGCATCTCTAGCAAGATCTTTAGTTTCTCAACCTGATTTATTAATGCTTGATGAGCCATTATCTAATGTAGATCAAAGTTTTAAGGAGGAAATTCAAGTTGAATTAAAACAAATTTTAACAAATTCAAAAATAACTACAATAATTGTAACTCATGACTCATATGAAGCTTTTTACCTGGGTAGCAAATGTGGAATAATTTTAGACGGTGAGTTAAAGCAATATGATGATCCATATAATGTCTACCATTTACCAAATTCAGTAGAAGTAGTTAATTTTTTAAACAGAGGCACATTAATACCAGCAGAAGTTACCAGTCCGAAAAGTCTTGAAAATGAAGATTTAGGTACAATAACAGGAAATTTCGCTAGACCGTTCCCAATAGGATCTAAAGTAAAACTTTTAATACAGCCAGAAGACTTACAACACGATGATGCGAGCAATCTTAAACTTGAAGTAGTAGATAGAAAATTCAGAGGATCAAATTTTATTTATACATTAAAGACATTAAGTAATAAATTAATACCGGTTTTTGTGCATTCTCATCATATTCATCAACATGAAGTCGATGAAAAATTTGGTATAAAAAGACCCATCCATATCGATCATATTGTTTGCTTTTAAATTTAATCGTATAAATCACATCAAGTATGAAAGTGTTACCAAAAAGTACTAAAGTAGTTGTTATAGGCGGAGGCGTTGCCGGAACATCATGCGCTTATCATCTTGCAAAATTTGGATGGAAAGATGTGGTTTTGCTTGAAAGAGATTTACTCACCTCAGGAACTACTTGGCACGCCGCAGGTCTTCTAGGTCAATTAGGTGCATCATCAACAATTACAAAAATAAGAAAATATTCTTTAGATCTTTATAAAGATTTAGAAAAGACTACAGGTCTATCAACTGGAATGAAGCAAAATGGTGCAATCACAGTTGCATCCACTAAAGAAAGAATGCAAGAACTACTAAGACAAGCAACAACTGCTCAATTATCAAATGTTGAAGTAGAAGTTCTTAATAAAAAACGTTTAAAGGAATTGTATCCCGTATTACATAGTGAAGATATTGTAGGTGGTGTTTACATGCCGAAAGATGGTCAAGCAGATCCAGTTGGAGTAACCAATGTGCTTGCAAAAGCTGCAAGAATGGAGGGTGCAAAGATTTTTGAAAAGACACCTGTTAAAAAAATTTTAATTAAAAATTCTAGAATTAGTGGGGTAGAAACTGATAAAGGTGTCATCGATTGTGAATATGTTGTTATGGCAACAGGAATGTGGTCAAGACAATTAGGTGAAGAAATAAATGTAAGTATTCCATTATATCCAAACGAGCATTTCTATATCATCACAGAACCAATAAAAGATTTACCTCAAAATCTTCCAGTGCTGAGAGATTATAATGCTTGTTTATATTTAAAAGAAGATGCAGGAAAAATGCTTGTAGGTATTTTTGAACCAAATGCAAAACCAGCATTTAAAGATACAGGAAGAGTTCCAGATAATTTTTCATTTGGTGAACTGCCAGATGATTTTGATCACTTTGAACCTTACTTAGAAAAATCATTTCATAGATTGCCAATGTTAGAAAGTGCAGGAATAAGAAAATTTTTCTCCGGTCCAGAGTCTTTTACTCCAGATACTCAATATTTATTAGGCGAAACTCCTGAAGTTAAAAATTTATATACATGTTGTGGCTTTAATAGCATTGGAATTGCTAGCTCAGGAGGAGCGGGTAGGGTTACTGCCGAGTGGATGATGAATGGACATATTAATGAAGATTTATTTTCATTAGATATTAAAAGGTTTCAAAAATTCCACTCTTCAAAAAATTTCATTATGGAAAGGGTAACAGAAACGCTTGGTGATCTGTATGGAATGCATTGGCCTTATAAACAACCAAATACATCAAGAAATCAAAAACTTTTACCCTATCATGAAGAATTAAAAAAAGCAGGAGCTTGTTTTGGAGTTGCTGGAGGTTTTGAAAGACCAATGTGGTATTCATTAAATGGTAAAGAACCTAATTATGAATATAGTTTTAATTATCAAAATTGGTACCCATCAGCAAAGCATGAAACTTTAAATACAAGAAAAAATGTTGGTCTATTTGATTTTTCAACTTTTTCTAAGTTTGACTTAAAAGGTGAAAAAACACACCAAGAATTGCAAAAGTTGTGTACTGCTAATATTAAAAATGAGATTGGAAAAACAACATACACTCATATGTTAAATGAGGACGGTGGAATAGAAACAGATTTAACAGTTGTTTGTATGGATAAAAACTTTTTTAGAGTTGTAAGCTCTGCAGCTACAAGAGAACATGATAAATACCATATCTTAAAATATTTAGATGAAGACGTATCTTTTAAAGATGTAACAGAGGATATTTGTTGTTTAGGACTGTTTGGTCCAAAGAGTAGAGAGATGATTTCGAAAATAAGCAATGAAGACTTTAGTAATGATAAATTTAAGTTTGGAACTGGAAAGTTCATAATGATAAATGGTTTAAAAGTTTGGGCTCAACGACTTTCTTACGTTGGTGAATTAGGATTTGAACTTTACGTTGACTCAAGTTTAGCTAAGGATTTATATGAAATTCTAATTGAAGAGGGGAAAAACTTTGAACTATCTCATTGTGGAATGCATGCAATGGATATTATGAGAATGGAAAGTGGATTTGTTCACTGGGGACATGATATTTCACCAGAGGAAAATCAGTATCAAGCAGGTTTAAAATTTGCAATTAGTTATAAGAAAAATGTAAACTTTATTGGAAAAGATGCTCTATTAAAAATTAAAGACCAAAAATTAGATAAAAGGATGATGATGTTTACTCTTAAAGACAGTAAACCTGGTGAGCCACTTTTATTACATGAAGAACCTATTTATATGGATGACATAATAATTGGTAGAACAACTTCTGGAAATTATTCTTTTTGTTATGATAAAAATCTTTCTTTTGGATATGTCAATTCTGGTAATACAGTTAAAACATTAAAAGACAAAAATATATATATTGAAATTGAAAAACAAAAATATCCAGTTGAGGTATTAGAAAAACCTTTAAACAATAAGGATTTTAAGAACTAAGTTTTTTTTTTCTACTCTCGGCCTGAACAAATAAAACTCCAAAAACTATTATTCCAATAACTCCAAAAGTTTTATTAAAATCAAAAGGTACTCCGAATATATAAAAATTGATTAATGTTGACCAAATTAATTGTGAATATTGAAAATTAGTTACAAAAGATAAATTTGATAGCTGAATTGCAAATATAATTAAAAGGTGGCTGGTAAAACCTAATACACCAAGAAATATCAACCAAACCCACAAGCTATTATTCTCAATGGGAGTCCAGTCTAACATTACATAAATAGAGAAAACAATGGCCCCAACAACAGCAGCATAAAATAACGCCACTAAAGGATCATTATTACCAGAAATAAATTTTGTAAAAAATTGATATAAAGCCCAACATACTGGTGGTACCAAAGGAAAAATTATGTCTAAACTTAAGACTTTCATACTAGGACTCATTGAATAAATTATACACCCGAAGCTTAATAACATTAAAATTATACCTTTAAGTGAAAGAATATCTTTTAAAAACAATGCCGTTAAAATTGATACTATTAATGGAGCTGAGAAGAACACTACATAGATATCGACAAGGTCAAATTTTTGTAAAGAATGAATGAAAAAAAAAGTAGCAAAAACCATCAATATAGATCTAATAATATTAATTTTAAAATTGCTTTTTAAGTTTAATTTAGGTTTTAATATCGCGAATAAAATTAAAATAATCACAAAATGAAAAAAAAATCTGCCCCAAATTACTTGATTTAATGGCATTAATGTTCCCAGATATTTTGCAGTAGAATCTTGGCAAACTAAAATAAAAAATCCAGATATAGATAAAATTATAACTTTGGTAATAGATTTATTTTTAAGAAAATTCATAATTTTGATTAAATTTTAGACTGAACTAAGATTATCTAAAATTTTTTTTGAGCACTGTTCTGTATTACTAGAGCCTTGAAGATCTTTTGTTCGACTGTCTTTATCTTTAAGAGTTAATTCAATTGATTTTACTATTCTATCAGAAGCTTCTTTTTCACCTAAGTAATCTAACATCATTGCAGCTGACCAAATTTGACCCACTGGATTAGCTATCCCTTGTCCCGCAATATCTGGTGCCGATCCATGAACGGGTTCAAATAATGATGGATACTTATTAGTTGGATTTATATTTCCAGACGGTGCAATTCCAATAGTTCCAGTACAAGCTGGTCCTAGATCAGATAGAATATCCCCAAAAAGGTTTGATGCAACTATCACATCAAAGCGTTCAGGACTTAAAACAAATCTAGCTGCTAATATATCAATATGGTACTGATCAGTTTCTACATCAGAGTAATTTTTCTTATTCTCGTTAAATCTCTCATCCCAATAAGGCATTGTTATTGATATCCCATTAGACTTCGTAGCGCTTGTTAGTTTTTTTCTTTTTCTTTTTTTAGCTAATTCAAATGCAAATTGTTGAACTCTATCTATTCCATATTTTGACATTACTGTTTCTTGAATAACAACCTCTCTATCAGTTCCCTGATACATTCTTCCACCGACTGATGAGTATTCTCCTTCAGTATTTTCTCTAACAATTATCATGTCAATATCACCGGGTTTTTTTTTAGCTAATGGTGCATTAACACCTTCAAAAAGTTTTACAGGTCTTAAGTTAATAAATTGATCGAACTCTCTTCTAAATTTTAACAACGATCCCCAAAGTGTTATGTGGTCAGGATATTTATCTGGCATACCAACCGCACCAAAGAAAATTGCATCGTGTTTAGTTAATTTATCTTTCCAGTCATCTGGCATCATTTTTCCATGCTTTTCATAATAATCACATGATGCAAAATCATAATCTTCTATCTTTAATTTGAATTGATGTTGTTGAGAAATTTCTTTTAATATTTTTTGCGCTTCAGGTACAACTTCTTTTCCAATGCCGTCACCAGCAATAGAAGCTATTGAATATTCTTTCATTTATTTAGTGAATGTATCGTTAAATTGCTTAGTAACTCTGACAAAAGTTGTGCACTTACTTAATTGCTTTAAAGAAGGTGCACCAACATATGTACAACTACTTCTTACACCACCTAAAATATTTAAAATGGTATCATTAATTTTACCACGGTACTTCACTCTGACTGTTCTTCCTTCGCTACTTCTGTAGTCTGATAGTCCGCCGTAATGTTTATTGTTAGCTGTTTCAGAACTCGATCCATAAAATTCAACATACTTTGAGCCATTAGATTTTACTAATTTTCCTTTACCTTCATCATGACCTGCAAACATTCCTCCAAGCATAACAAAATCAGCTCCTCCACCAAATGCTTTAGCAACATCACCTGGACATGTGCATCCACCATCTGCAATGATATGTGCACCTAATCCGTGAGCAGCATCAGCACATTCTATCACTGCACTTAACTGAGGATAACCAACTCCAGTTTGTATTCGTGTAGTACAGACACTTCCTGGTCCAATTCCAACTTTAACAATATCTGCACCTGATAAAATTAATTCTTGAGTCATATCAGCAGTAACAACATTACCTGCTATGATTGTTTTCGTTGGATATTTATCTCTAACAGATTTTAAAAATTTACTAAAATGCTCTGAGTAACCGTTTGCAACATCAATACAAATAAATTTAATGAAACTAAATTCTTTTAAAATTTTATCTAAATTTTGAAAATCTTCTTTTTTTGTTCCAATACTTAAAGCTACATTTGGATATATTGATTTAATTTTTTTAAATTGTTTAATTTTCTTAACATCATGCTGTTTTGTTAAGCATGTTATCATCCCATATCCAGATAATTTTTCAGCAACACCTAGTACTCCTACACCGTCCATGTTAGCTGCCATTATAGGAATACCAGACCATTCGTTTTTACTATATTTAAAACGATAGGTTCTCTTTAAATTTACATCTTTTCTACTTTTAAGAGTGCTTCTTTTAGGTCTAAAAAGTACGTCGGAATAATCTAGTTTTAGCTCTTCTTCAATTCTCACAAAAATGAAGGTATACATCCAATGAATGATAATTCAATTTAATAATTAAGCTTATTAACGTTGTATTTGAACAATTTTAAAATTACTGATTGAATTATAAAAATATAAATTAAATTAAATAAATGTTTGAAGGTTTTAAGAGTAGATACGTACAAGTTAAAAAAGGAAAAGTCTTTTGCAAAGTTAAAGGAGAAGGACCACCTTTATTGTTACTCCATGGTTACCCTCAAACTCATTTAATGTGGCATAAAACAGCTCCAGAGTTATCAAAAAACTTCACAGTTGTTGCAGCAGATCTAAGAGGTTATGGAGACAGTTTAGCTCCACCATCTGATAATAAACATTTCAATTATTCAAAAAGAGAAATGGCAAACGACATGAATCAAATGATGGTAAAATTAGGATATCCTAAATTTTTTGTTGCAGGCCATGATAGAGGTGGAAGAGTTGCTCATAGATTGGCAAGAGACCACAGAAAAAACGTGCTTGCTCTTAGCGTTTTAGATATTTGTCCAACTTTAGACATGTACGAACTAACAACTAGAGATTTTGCAAAAGCTTACTTCCATTGGTTTTTCTTAATTCAACCAAAGTGGCTACCAGAAAGAATGATAATGAGTGATCCAAGAAAATGGATGAAGTATTGCTTAGATAAATGGTCTGGGAATCATAAATTTGGAAAAGTTGAAGAGGGTTATCTAAAGTGCTTTAAGCAACCAAAGAGAATACATGGATCATGTGAGGATTATAGAGCATCTGCTACTATAGATCTTGATCATGACAGATACGATCGAAAGAAAAAATTAAATATTCCTGTTCAAGTATTATGGGGAAAAAATGGTGTTATAGGTAAACAATTTAAACCTATTAAAATTTGGCAAAAATATTCAAATAAAAAAGTTTTAGGAGTTGCTGTTAAATCTGGACATTTTATACCAGAGCAAAATCCCAAAGAAACAATTAAACAATTAAAAAGTTTCTTTTTAAAAAATGCTTAAAATTATTCCTAATAAAAAAAATATAGGTGCAGAATTAGTCTGTGATTTAAATAAAATTAATAATTCTACATTAAAAAAAATAAAATCTGCTCTCTCAAAATATGGAATGATTTATTTTAGAAACCAAAAATTAAGCTCTGATCATTATGTAAAATTTGCAAAAAAATTTGGAAAACTTGCAAATTATCCAAGACTTAAAGGATTGAATAAAAAATATCCTCAAATAACTGTTGTTCAAAGAAAATCTACTGATAAAGGCCCTAGTTTTGGTGAGCAATTTCATACTGATTCAATCTATACAAAAAAACCACCTAGATTTACTATGTTGCTTTCTAAATTAGTTCCAAAAAAAGGTCAGGCAAACACAGATTTTTGTTCCCAATATTTAGCTTATGAAAAATTACCAGCTAACTTTAAAAAAAAGTTTAAAAACGAAAAATGTATATTTTCATCAGAAGGACCTATATCTGTAACGAGATTGGAAAGAGAGAAAGAAAAGGGCAAAAAAGCAAAAGAACTTATTTCAAAGCATAAATTAATAAGAAAAATAAACAGTAAATATACTTTATATTGTAGTCCAGGACACTTTATACGTTTTAATAACAGTAAAATTGATAAAAAATTAAAAAATTATTTATTCAAACACCAATTAAAAAAAAGTTTTCAATATTCTTTAGAGTGGGAAAAGAACCAATTAGCTATTTGGGATAATAGATCTATGCTTCATCAAGCAACAGCTTTTAAAGGAGATAGAATTATGCATAGAATTACTGTCCAATAATGTTTCAAGTATTTCTAGGCTTAACTCCATTTATAGGTATAACTCTTATTGGTTATATTTTAGGATATATTAAGATATTTGATTTAAAAAAGGCTAGAATATTTAATTTATTTTCATTTTATATAGCAGTACCAGCTTTAATCATAAAACTAGTTGCGCAAAGCGACGTTGGGGAAATAGACATATCTCAAATTTCATCATATTTTTTAATGCAGTTTACAAGTGGAATATTTGCTTTTTTATTAACTAAAAATACTTTTAAAAGATCAATACAAGAATCTATTATTTGGGCTTTAACTGTTGCTTTATCCAATCACGTAATATTGGTTTTGCCTATCGCAGAAATATTCTTTGCAGGGAGTACGATAACTCAAATATCAGGTATTATTTTAATGGATAGTGTAGTTTTAATATCCATAGTTAGTTTCTTTTTAGAACTTACTGTAAAAAAAAGAATTAAATTATTTCAGTTTTTAAGAAATTTAATATTAAATCCGATGATATTAGCAATATTAATTGGATTAATAATAAGAATTTCAAAGATCAATATAGACGAAACTCCATTTGAGTATATTCTTCAAAGACTAGCAGCATGTGTGATGCCAGTTGGGTTATTTGCAATTGGTATTATTCTATCTTTTTACTCAAAAAAAGTTTTCAATAAATTAACAATCACTATATCATTATTAAAACTTATTATATCACCATTGATTTTGCTAATTTTAGGTTACACATTTTTTAGTTTATCAAATCCAATAAATTTTGCTGGAGCTTTGTTAGTGAGTGTTGGACCATGTGGAGCCACGTCAATTGTTATGTGTTCCGCATATAATGTAAGTCCAGAAAATATCATTAAGGCAATATTTATTTCAACATTTGCTTCAATATTTACTTTTTTATTTACTATAAATTTATTAAATTAGAAAATAATGTTTAGAAATATATTTAGCATTCTTTTTATTTTTCTTTTTCTTTCGTCAATTTCGATGGCGAAAGATAAAATAGATGAAACGATTGATAAAACTACCGACTTCTTAAAATCTATAACTAAGAAAAGTTTGAATAAATCTCAAACGGCAGAATTTTTAAATAATTATGCAATAACATTGGAGGATGAGAGAAATCAAGGTGTTGTTACTTATATATTTAATGAAAAGAATTACAAAAGATACCAAGATGGGAAAGTTATTTCAGAAGATGGATGGAGATTTACAAATTTAGGTAGGTTAAGAGTATTTTCAGGAGATATTAAATTAACATGGAAATTTAAACTTGATAAGCAAAACGTAATAGTAATTAAGACTAAATTCCAACCACTTGGAAAAGAATATCCTTTTACCTATCAATTAAAAGATAAGTTCTTTGAACAAATAAATTAAATGTCAAAAAGATATAGTGGAAAATCATTTAAAGACTCTAGTGTGATGAAAAAAGCTAAACTTTCTCTAAAGGAAAAAAGAAAAATTAAAAAAGATAAGAAAAAGAATAAGTGAAATCTTGTTTGAATCAAAAAATAAAAGTAGTATAAACCAACAATTATTTAAGGCGGGGTAGCTCAGTTGGTTAGAGCGCGGGACTCATAAGCCCGAGGTCAGTGGTTCGATCCCACTTCCCGCTACCATTTTTAGACCTTTTAATTCATATATATATCTCTATAAATAACTTATGAAGTTTTTAGCAAAAATTATGATATTTCAGTTGCTATTTATATCTGCTTCTTTTGCAAAAGTAGATGAAGTAGTAGATAGATTTTATTCTTCTTTGGAAAGCTTTTTGGAGGAGAATTTTGAAAATACAGATTTTTCAATAAAAAAAATTGAAACTATTAAACCAGAAATAGGAATACAAACATTTAAGATTTTTTCAGAAGATAGTTCAGACTTATCTTTTTTCCAAGGATCTTTATTTTTACACGACAGTGACAGAGAAACATTTAATTTAGGAATTGGACAAAGATATTTATCTAATGATGAAAGTATATTATTTGGTTTAAATGCTTTTTATGATTATGAATTTGATTATGAACACCAAAGATTTAGTATAGGTGCTGAAATTAAATCTTCTATTTTAGATTTAAATTACAACCAATATTTTGCTCAAAGCTCTAGTAAAAAAGGAAAAAATGGTAAAGACGAAGAGGCTATCGATGGATTTGATGTTGAATTAGGAGCACATCTTCCATACATACCATCCATGAAAGCTTATCTTAAAGCTTTCGATTTTGAAGTTCCTAGTGGAAATGATTTTCAAGGTTTAGAATTTTCCACACTATTTAAAGTACCGAATTCTGGATTATCATTTGAAATTGGTCACACTGATTATGATAATCACAACGATCAAAGTTTTATCAATCTTAGATATAGTAATAGTATAAAAAATCCTGGCACATCTTTGTTTAGTAGCAAGGCTTTTGAAAGAATTTCTATGAAAGATAGAATTTATGAAAAGGTTAGAAGAGAAAATATCATAAAGAAAAAAGGAGCAGGTTTTACTGTTAAAGCAGGAGGATTTTAAATGAAATATGCAAAATATTTATTTCTAGTTTTATCATTAATCTTTGTTTTTGAGATAGTAAATTCTAACCAAGCAAAGGCATGCACGGTTACTGATGGAGTTGTGGCAAAAGCAACTGGTGATGGTGCTGATTTTATTGATGATGGATGCGATGAAGCTCCAGCTCTTTATGAAGTAGTAATTTATAAATTATATTTATGTACAAGTGCCCCAACAGAAGCTACTACATCATCTACAGTTGTTTTAACTCCATGTTCACAAATTTTTACTAATTCAAGTGGAGCAACTGCGTCTGTAACTCAAGGAGCAGAAATAGTTTTAGATGGAACTTATACAAGACCTCCAGCAGGGACTTATACTCATGGATACGCTTATATGGATAATACTTTTGGTATAACTTGGGCAGGTGAGCTCAGCGCATCAATGACTGGCATGACAGGAGGCTCAGGAGTTTTTTGTGGAACTGTAGCTGGTTCAGGAACACATGCACAAGCTAGCACTCATACCAATAGTTCAGTTTGTGGCTCTAGCGCTATCACTCCAGGAAAATTTGTTGAAACCTTAACACATTTTGGTGGAGTAGGAGACACTTTTTCATCAAAAGCTGAAGCTGAAAATATTAATGGAACTACAGCAGATATTGCTGGATATTTAGTTGACACTAATGAACATAGAGCAGCAAATGCGGCCGAAGTTGATAAACTAGAAGGTTTAGTAACATTTGCAAATCCTGTGGTCGTGACAACAGATACTACTTCTATAAGTATGACATTTAATGTGGGTGAGGGAATGCACCTTGTTAATGGTGGTAGTAATAAATTATTTATTGGTAGTGGACCTTTCCAGGCAATTATGTCTGCAAATTAATGTCCTGGAAAATCTAAAAGATTTTCTACTTTATAACCCTTTTTTAAAAGATTATCAGTACCACCAAGATCAAATAAATTAATTACAAAGATAAATCCTGCAACTTTGCTTTCTGATATTTCAATTAATTGAGCTGCAGCTTCAGCAGTGCCTCCAGTAGCAATTAGGTCATCAATAATTAATACATTATCATTTTCATTAAATGAGTCTTTGTGGACTTCAATTGTAGCTGTTCCATATTCAAGCTCAAAATCAACAGAATGTACCTCAGCGGGTAGTTTATTTTTTTTTCTTAACATTATAAATGGCTTATCTAAGATGTATGAGATAGCAGAAGCAAATACAAAACCTCTAGACTCTACAGCCGCAATTTTATCAAAATTAAATTTTTTTGATCTCTCAACAATTTGGTTGATACATTCTTTAAATGCCTTTTCATTTTTTATGAGAGTTGTGATATCTCTAAATAGAATTCCCTTTTTAGGATAGTCTTGAATTGATCTAATATGTTCTTTTAAATCCATAAAACTTAATTATAATCTAAAATGTATTATGGCAAATAATAAATTAGCAATTATTGGTGGGAGTGGCCTATATGATGTTGAAGAGTTTAAAGATAGAGAAACTTTAGATTTAAACACTCCATGGGGGAAACCCTCAGATTTAATATTAAAAGCTAAATATAATAATAAAGAAATTTTTTTTTTACCAAGACATGGAAAAGGTCATTTTATATCTCCATCAAAAATAAATTATAGAGCAAATATTGATGCACTTAAACAACTCGGTATCACAGACGTAGTCTCTGTTTCAGCTGTTGGGTCTTTAAAGGAAGAATTGCATCCAGGAAAATTTGTTATTGTTGATCAGTTCATTGATAGAACTTTTGCAAGAAACAAAACTTTTTTTGATGATGAGATTGTTGCGCATGTATCAATGGCACATCCAACTTCAAACGGACTTATGAATGCTTGTGAACATGCTATTAAAAAAGAAAATATACCTTTTCAAAGAGGTGGAACTTATGTTGTAATGGAAGGTCCACAATTTTCTACATTATCAGAGTCAAACCTATATAGATCATGGAAAGCAGATGTTATTGGAATGACAAATATGCCAGAAGCTAAACTAGCAAGAGAAGCAGAAATTAGATATGCTTCAGTTTCTATGGTAACAGATTATGATTGCTGGCATCCAGATCATGAAAATGTTGATGTTCAACAAGTTATTAAAGTACTCTTAGATAATGCAGCGAAAGCAAAAAATATGATTAAAAAATTGATAGAGAACTTTGAAAATCACATTGATCCTAATGACCCAACTAATAATTGCTTAGATGTTGCAATAATTACTGCTCCAGAAAAAAGAACACAAAAAACTAAAGATAAATTAAAAACAATTGCAGGAAGAGTTCTTTAATGAAAAAAATTATAATTTAAAATAATGAAAATTAATGGTGTTGAATATAAAACAATTTGGTTTGATGAAGAAAAACAAGTTGTAAAAATAATAGATCAAACAAAGCTTCCACACAAATTTATAATAAAAGAATTAAGTTCAGTTAAAGATGCTATAAATGCTATCAAAACAATGGAAGTTAGAGGAGCACCTTTGATTGGTGCTACAGCTGCATTCGGTATAGTGTTGGCTATTTTAGAAAATAATAATAACCAATTTTTAGTTAATGCTTCTAAAGACTTAATTAGATCGAGACCAACTGCTATAAATTTAAAATGGGCTGTTGATAGAATGGCTAAAAAATTATCTGGATTAGAAGGTAATAAACTTCTTAAATCATCAATAAGTGAGGCTAAATTAATATGTGATGAAGATATAAGTTTTTGTAAAAATATTGGCATCAATGGATTAAAAATTATTGAAGAAATTTATAATAAAAAGAAAAATACTGTAAATATATTAACGCATTGTAACGCAGGATGGCTTGCAACAATTGATTGGGGAACTGCAACTTCTCCTATTTACCATGCTCATAAAAAAGGAATACCAATACATATTTGGGTAGATGAAACTAGACCAAGAAATCAAGGAGCAAACCTCACATCATATGAACTTAATGAAGAAGAAATTCCAAATACAATTATAGCAGATAATACAGGTGGAATATTAATGCAAAGAGGACAGGTTGATATGTGTATTGTTGGAACAGATAGGACATTATCTAATGGAGATGTGTGTAATAAAATTGGAACATATTTAAAAGCTCTTGCAGCTTATGATAATAAAGTACCTTTTTATGTTGCTTTACCAAGTTCAACTATAGATTGGAATTTAAAAAACTCTAAAGATATTCCAATAGAAGAAAGAGACCCAAAAGAACTTTCTCATGTGGATGGAATTAACAAAGATAATAAAGTTGATAAAGTTTTAATATATCCTGAAAAAAGCAAATCATTAAATTTAGCCTTTGACGTAACACCTGCTAAATATGTTACTGCATTAATAACAGAAAAGGGAGTTTGCGATGCTTCTTCTGAAGGATTAAAAAAACTATTTCATTAGTTATCTCAAAGAAGCTGCAATATTTCCACCGTCAACGGTTAATACTGCTCCGGTTGATTTTTTTGATATTGCAAGATGATAAAAAGCTTTGGCCACATCATCTGCTTTGACCTCACTTAACAGTAGGTTGCCACTCATATATTGATCAGTAGTTACTTCTCTTGCCTTTGCTCTTTGCTTAATCATTTTGTCATTTAATAAACCACTTCTAATTCTATCAGCGTTTACACCATTTGATCTTATGCCAAGGTGTCCATAATCAATTGCATATTGTTTACACAAATTTAAAAGTGCTGACTTAGGCAATCCATATGGTCCAAAATTTTTACCAGGATTAACTGATTGCTTAGATATATTAAATAACAAACATCCATTTATATTTTGTTTTTTCATAATTTTTACAGCCTCTGAAGCACAATTTTGATGAGAGAAAAAATTATCTTCAAAACTTTTTCGAAGTATTTCATCATTAACTTCTGCAATTGATCCACCCATAGCAGTGCCAGCATTTGATATTAAAATATCTAAACCTCCGTATATCTCCAAAATTTTATTAAATGCTTTTTTTACACTTTGTTTGTTGGTCACATCACAGTGAATACAAAGATCACTTATTTTATTCTTTAAATCATTTATTTTACTTTTATTAATATCAAGCAAAACAACTTCAGCTCCATATTTTTTAAATAATTTATAAGTTGCTTTACCAATTTCACCAGTGCTACCAGTAATAACAACAACGTTTCCTTGCAATTCTTTTTTTGATTTGTTTAATTTTGCTTGTTCTAAGGACCAATACTCGACATCAAATAAGTCTTTTTTTGATAAAAATTTATATCTGGATGTTTCTTCAACACTCGAAATTACATTGGCATTAGTTTGAGTTAAATCTCCTGCAATTTTTGCAGCTTTTAAGTTATCTCCTACTGTAAATAAACCAAAATTCTGAACAAGAATTACTCTAGGAGATGTATCAAGCATTACTTTTTTTTCTTTAGTTTTTTTCTTATTAGTTTCAAAATATTTTTTATATTTTTGGCGGTATTCTTTAAATTTTTTTTCAGCCAAATTTTTAAAATCATCTAAAGTACAGTTTGCTTTTGGTGATATTATTAAAGGAAATGGTTTAACTCTTATAACATGATCAGGTGTAGCTGTTCCTTCATTTGAATACCTGTTTATATCTTTACCATTAATAAAATAATCTAACTTACTATTTTTTTTAAAATTCAAGATAAATTTGTTATCATTTTTTTCAGATAAAAGACCTCTCAATATAGGAGCTATATCTGAAGTTGAGAAATTAAATTTAGTTTTCTTTATCTGTTTTAGTTTTTTCTTTTTCAGTTTGGTTAAATTTTTTTCAGCATCTGATACATACTTAATCATTAAACTGTAAGCATCTTTTGCATTATCAGCAAATGTAAAAATACCGTGGTTTAATAAAATTAAACAGTTTATATTTGGGTTTTTAGAATAAACTTCATTTATTTTTTGCGCTAACTTAAATCCTGGCATTACGTAGGGTACTATTGCAGTTTTTTTACCAAATATTTTTTTTGATAACATTTCTCCATTTGGTCTATTAGTGATTTTCATAATTGCGTCTGAATGAGTGTGATCAACAAATTTAAATGGTAAAAATGCATGTAAAAAAGTTTCAACTGATGGATTGGGTGATTTTGTATCTATCAAATTTTTTTTTTGAAAAGCAACCATGTTATCATCAGAGAGCTTTTTCTTTTTTTTCATAGCAAGCAATGGATTTAATTTAACAGCTGGCAAACCCGCTGGTTCAATTTCAGCCATATCCCATCCGCTGCCTTTTACGCAAAGAACATCATAATATTTACCATCTATATCTTTGATTTTGGTCTTAACTGAAGTATTGCCACCACCATGCAACACCAATTCTGGATTTCTTCCTAGAAGCCTGGTTGTATAAACTCTTAAAGCCATATCTTCAGAATGACCTAATTTCTTATACTTTTTAATATATTTTTTAGCTTCGTTATCTGACCAATTGTTTTTCAATGTTTAACCTCAATAAATTATTATAATAGTTTTTTGTTTGAAAGAAGTAAAAAATTTCGTTAGTTAAAAAAAATATATATTAGATTCTTATGGAAAAAGTTGGGGAACATATAACACTGGATATAGTCGGAACTAAAAAGGAATATACTCCCGAATTTTATGAAAAGTTAGTTTATAAAATTGCTAAAGCAGCAAAAGTAACAGTTCTAAAAATATCTAAATATAAATTCGAGCCACAAGGATTTACATTGGTCGCTTTGCTTGCTGAAAGTCACATTAGTTTTCATACTTTCCCAGAAAAAGAAATTGTAAGCTTTGATTTTTTTACATGTGGAAAAGTATCACCAAAAGTTTCTCTAGATATAATAAAAGATGAGATGGAACACACAAATATCATCATTAAAGAATTTAATAGAGATACTATTGATCTTTATCATGACAATTATAGTTCTCCAGGTTTAAAAAAATCATATGTGGTTAATAGAGTTTTAGAAAATTTTAAATCTAAAGTTGGTCAATATATTGAAATACTTGATTTAGAACAATTTGGAAAAGCTTTATTTATTGATAATGAAATACAAGTAGCTGAAAGTGATGAACATTTATATAGCTCAACCTTTGTAAATTCAGGTCTTAATTTAAATTCAAACAAAGAAAAAGCTGCAATTATTGGCGGAGGTGACGGCGGTGTCGCAAGAGAATGCATTTCACAAAACTTTGGCTTTATAGATTGGTATGAATTAGATCCTGAAGTTGTGGATGTGTGTGATAAACACCTGGGTAAAATTGGTGAGAAGGCTACAGAAAAGAATTCAGTTAAATGCGTTTGGGGGGATGCTTTTGAAAGTATTAAATCTGTCAAAGACAATACTTATGATCAAATATTTGTTGATCTAAATGATGATCAATTTTGTATAGATTTGGCTGCAAAAAATATGTCATCTTTAGAAAGAATTTTAAAACCTAAAGGTGTAATTACTGCTCAAGTAGGAAGCCAAGACAAAAAACCAAAACAAGTTGAAAATTGGTTAAATGTTTTTAACAAAAATTTTGGAAATACAAAACTTTCAAGAGTTTATATACCAAGTTTTGATTGTTCTTGGAATTTTTCCTCGTCAATAAATCATTAATTTTTCTTTTTAAAACAATAATTTTATGAAATAATCTTAAAAAATTTTGGAGGAAAAAAATGAAAAAATTAAAAGTATTAGGATTTGGTATTTTAATATCATCATTTCTAACAATTTCTTCAATTGCAGATCAAATTAAAATTGGAACTGAAGGTGCATATCCACCTTGGAATTCTAAAGATTCAGCGGGAAATTTGATTGGCTTTGAAGTCGAATTAGCAAATGAATTATGCAAAATTATGAATCATGATTGCACAATTGTAGAGCAAGACTGGGATGGAATGATACCAGCTTTAGTTTCAAGAAAATTTGATGCCATCATGGCTGGAATGTCGATAACTGGCGAGAGAATGAAAACAATAAACTTTTCTCAAGGTTATGCTGATGAAGTTGCGTCACTAGCTGTTATGAAAGGATCAAAAAATGAAGGCCTTAAAACAATGTCAGCTATAAATTTATCTGATGTAAGTGCTGATGAGCAGGCTACTCTAGATGTTTTGACTAAAGCCTTTAAAGGTAAAACTATTGGTGTACAAACAGCAACAATTCACCAGAACTTCTTAGAATCTGGATTAATGGGTAATGTAAAAATTAGAACTTACAAAACTCAAGACGAAGTAAACCTAGACTTATCTGCTGGTAGAATAGATGCAGCACTAGCTGCAGCTGTTGCTTTTACTGATTATGCAGAAAAATCTGGTAAAGAAGTCGTATTAACTGGACCAACTTTTGCAGGTGGAGATTTTGGTAACGGCGTTGGTGTAGGTATTAGAAAAGGTGACTCTAAACTTTTAAATGATTTTAATGCAGCAATTGATAAAGCTAGAGATGATGGCATTATTAGTAAGCTTGCTATAAAACATTTTGGTTTTGACGCTTCTATGTAATAAATTATTTATGGGTGGCTATAATTAGCCACCTATATTATGGAACTTCTATATTTTGGTGATAAAGGTTGGGGAGACGAGTTATTCTTTGCAACCTTAATAACAATTGCGGTTTCAATAACCGCAATGATAATTGGCTTTATATTTGCTGCTTTATTTACTCCATTAAAATTATCTAATAATAAATTTCTTAATTCTATTGGTAATGCATACACTACTGTTATTAGAGGTGTACCAGAGCTTCTAGTAATTTATTTATTTTTCTTTGGTGGAAGTGGAGCAATTATGTTTGTTGCTTCAATATTTGGTTATAATGATTACATCGAAATTAATGCTTTTTTAACTGGTTCATTTTCAATAGGGATAATATCAGGAGCATACTCAACCGAAGTATTTAGAGGAGCCCTACAATCAATCGATAAAGGTCAGTTCGAGGCTGCAAAAGTTTTAGGTTTTAATAAATATATTAACTTCTTTAAAATTATTTTGCCCCAAATGCTAAGATTAGCAATTCCAAACTTAAGCAATGTTTGGCAAATTACATTAAAAGATACTTCTCTTATATCTGTAACGGGTTTAGTTGAAATAATGAGACAATCATATATTGCAGCTGGTTCAACTAGAGATCCATTATTTTTTTACTCGTTTGCAGCAGTTTTATACTTAATGCTAACATTTTTAAGTATGCAATTGTTAAACAGATTAGAAACAAAATATAGCAAAGGTTATTAATGGATATTGAATTAATGATAAATAGTTTTCCTAAGTTGTTAAACGCAACTTTGATTACTCTTAAACTATTATCTGTATCTCTAATTCTTGGTCTTTTTATTGGATTAGGTTTTGCAATCTTGAGAATGAATAATAATAAGTTGATTAATAAATTTGCTTACGGGTATTCATATATTTTTAGAGGAACACCTTTATTGGTTCAAATCTTCATAATATATTTTGGATTAGGTCAAATTGAATATTTAAGAACAACCTTTTTATGGGTAGTTTTAAAAGAACCATACTGGTGTGCGATAATAGCATTTTCATTAAATACAGGGGCTTATACTTCAGAAATATTGAGATCAGCTTTTCAAACTATAAAAACGGGATATTTAGAGGCTGGAAAAAGTTTGGGCATACCTTCAAAAATAATTTTTACAAAAATACAAATTCCTATTGCAATTAAACAGTCTTTACCAGCCTACGGGAATGAAATTATTTTGATGCTTAAAGGAACATCTCTAGCAAGCACAGTCACACTAATGGATTTAACAGGTGTTGCAAAATATATAATATCAACGACATTTAAGCCGGTAGAGGTTTTTATTGTTGCAGGAGGTATTTACTTGTTTATGACTTTTATAATTCATAATGTAATTAAATATTTAGAAAAAAAATATGGCTTTCAAACATGAAAATAGCATGCATACAATTATCTAGTGGAGAAAATTATAAAAATAATTTTAAAGATATTCTTAAATATGTAAATCAAGCTATAAAAAATAAATCAGATTTAATCATTACACCCGAAACCTCCTCTTTGATGTCTAGCAGTAGAGAAACATTATTTAAATTTTCATTTGAAATGAACAAAGATCCAATTTTGAAGAAAATTAAAGAAGTTGCAAAAAAATATAAGAAATGGATTTTACTTGGATCAATTTGCGTTAAGGTTAAAAATAAACTCAGAAATAGATCGATACTGGTTGGACCGAATGGAAAAATTGTCAAATATTATGATAAAATTAATATGTTTGATGTTAAAATTCCAAATAAAGAGCAACATAAAGAAAGTAAAACTTTTAAAGCAGGAAATAAATTAGTATCTGCTAATTTACCTTGGGGTAAAATAGGTTTTACAATCTGCTTTGATCTGAGATTTCCTGAACTTTATAGGAATTTATCAAAAAAAAATTTAAGTTTTATAGCTGTTCCATCTGCTTTCACAAAGTTTACTGGACAAAAACATTGGTTAACACTTTTAAGAGCAAGAGCGATTGAAAATTTTTGTTATATTTTTGCTCCAGCTCAAACTGGCAAAAATACCCCTAAAAGAGAAACATTTGGTCATACAACAATTATTTCACCAGATGGAAAAATACTAGCATTAAAAAAATCAGGGAAGGGAGTGATATATTCAAAAATTAATCCTAAGCTTTCCATGGATTTAAGAAAAATAATACCAAGTCTAATTTAATTTTTACTATCCACAATTAGCGTATCTTTAGATCCGCCACCTTGTGAACTGTTAACTATAGTACTACCTTTTTTTAAAGCAACTCTAGTTAATCCACCGGTTGTTACATAAGTTGATTTACCTGTTAAAATAAAAGGTCTTAAATCTAGATGTCTTGGTTCAATGTTATCAGGTGTTATTGTAGGGACAGTAGAAAGAATCTCTAATGGTTGTGCAATATAATTTCTGGGATTTTTTTTTATATTTTTTATCATTTCATCTTTTTCTGTTTTAGAGGCTTTAGGACCAATCATAATTCCGTAGCCACCAGATGCATTTGAAGGTTTAACGACATATTTGGAGATATTATCTATAACGTGTTCTCTATTTTTTTTATCTCCACAAAGAAGAGTTTCAACTTGATCAATAATTGGTTGTTCTCCTAAATAGTAAATGATCATTTTATTAACATAAGAATAAACTGCTTTATCATCTGCAACTCCTGTTCCTAAAGCATTAATAATTCCAACATTTCCTTTTCTCCAACATTTGAAAACACCAGGCACACCTAATAAGGATCCTTTAAAAAAAACTTTTGGATCCATAAAATTATCATCTATTCGTCTATAAATACAATCTACCTTCAAAGGGCCTTTAACAGTTTTCATGTAAACATGATCGTTTTCAACAAATAAATCTTTGCCTTCCACCAAGGCTATTCCCATTTGTTCAGCAAGAAAGGAGTGTTCAAAATAAGCTGAATTATAAATACCAGGTGTTAATAAAACCATGTGTGGGTTATTAGTTTTCTTTGGAATACACTCTGTCATACAATTATATAATTTATTTGCATATTGATGAACTGAGGAAACCTTATATCTTGTAAATAGTTCTGGAAAAATATCTCTCATAACCATTCTATTTTCCAGCATATATGAAACTCCAGACGGAACTCTTAAGTTATCTTCAAGAACTAAAAAATCCCCATCAATATTTTTAATAAGATCAATCCCAGATATATTTGACCATGCTTTGTGTTTTGGGGAGAAACCTTCACATTCTTTTAAATATAAAGGAGAATTAAAAATTAATTCTTTAGGTATTACTTTGTCTTTAAATATTTTTTTTGCATTGTAGACGTCATCGATAAATAAATTTAGTGCCTTAACTCTTTGTGCAAGTCCTTTTGCAACCTTTAACCATTGACTTTTTGGTATAATTCTAGGAATGATGTCTAAAGGCCATTTTTTCTCTTCAGCTCTATTATTTGCAGCATAAACTCTAAAATTTATTCCTCTAGCGCTTATTGTACTTTGACAATTTTTTTCAATTTCTTGTAATTTTTTTTTTCCATATTTTTCAAGTATGCCTGCAATGATTTTAGCATGACTTCTCAACTTCTTCTCTTTACTAATATATCCATCAAAAGTTGATTTAGAATCGTAATTTTTCCAAAAATCAGACATGTTAGCTTAATTTTTTTACATAAGAGTTAAATAAGCAAATGATTAAATTCGATATCTGATATGAAATAAATGGGTTTTATTGTAATCACATATAATTTAAACATTTAACTTATTATGACTTATTGTATTGGCATTAAAACCGAGACAGGACTAGTTTTTGCATCAGACTCCAGAACTAATGCTGGATTGGACAATGTAAATATATATTCTAAAATGTTAACTCACGATGTTGGAGATAGAACAATAGTAATTGTTACATCAGGAAATCTTGGAACTTCTCAAGCAGTTTATAATTCAATAAAAAAAGATTTAAAAAGCGAAACGGGTATTATGAATTTAAATACCTGTAGTGATTTTGAGCAAATTGCATCCTACATTGGATCTCTCAATATTGAACATTCATCTCCACAAGGAATAAATACTGATAGTGTTTTACTTGGTTCAACTTTTATTGTAGGTGGTCAAATAAAAGATCAACCTCCTGAATTATATTTAGTTTATCCTCAGGGCAATTACATTCGTCCAGCGGATAGCAAACCATATTTAGTTATAGGTGAAGTAAAATATGGAAAACCTATTTTAGACAGAGTAATCACACCAAAAGTCTCTATCGGAGATGCATCGAGATGTGCCCTGATATCAATGGACTCGACATTAAAAAGTGATTTAACTGTTGGTCCGCCAATAGATTTTGCAGTGATAAAAAAAGATGAAATCAAAATAGCATCACTTAAATGTTTAAATATGAATGACCCTGAATTTTCAAAAGTTTGTAATCAATGGTCACAAGGTATTTTCAAGATATTTGATTCTTTTCAAAGATTTGACTGGGAATAAATTAATATTTTGTATATTCTTTAATTTCTTTAATTTTAGAACCAGTTTTATTGTTTATTTCTAATTTTAATTTTGCCCTTTCATCATTTAGGAAGTGAACATCTCTTGATAATTTAATAAATTTTTCACCAAAATCAGAATTTTTTTCACATAATCTTTTATCGTCTTCTATTACCCAAAGCTTTGAATTAATTTCTTTTAGTGAATTATATAAACTTTCAATTTCACTGTAATTTTTAATATTTGTATTTAATTGATCTTGTAAAATTTTATATTCATCATTTATGAAATTTAGTTTTTTAGGATCTTTAATTTTTTCAGATTTAATTTCTAAAATTGAAATTTTATCCAGTAATTCTCCTACTGATACTTCTACTAAAATTTTATTCATATAAATCGATATTATGTTAAGTTGTTAAAAATATGTCTAATATACTTATTATAAAACATGGATCTTTAGGTGATATAGCGCAAGCAAGTGGTGCAATTCAAGATATATCTGATAATCATCCAAATGATGATCTTTATATACTATCAACCAAACCTTATTATGATTTATTAAAAAAAAATCCAAATATAACCGATGTAATTTTAGATAAACGACTTTCTAGGTTTAACTTAATTTATTTATATTTATTAATGAGAAAGATAAAAAAATATAAATTTATTAAAGTTTACGACCTTCAAAATTCTAAAAGAACTAGTTTCTATAAAAATATTCTCTTTCCAAAAGTAACATCAGATATTTGGTCATCAACAGAAACAACACTTCCTGAAGGAACTAGTAAGATTGATTTTGATAAAGACACTGTACTAAAGCGCTTTGAACATCAATTAAATGTTTCTGGAATTAAAACCAATCACGTTACTAAACCAGATTTTTCTTGGAGCTGTGAGGATATTTCAGAAATCAAAAAAAAATATAATTTAAACAAATATTTAATTTTATTCCCCTTTTCATCATCTCATTTAACTATAAAAAGATGGCCATATTATAATGAATTGATAAAAAGAATTAAATCTACTTTTAGAGATGAAATTCAAATTTTAATTGCTCCAGGTCCTAATGAAATCAAATTAGCTAATGATATTGATGCTAATATTATTTTAGATAATGATAAAGCGCTCAACATTTCTCAACTTTCATCATTAATAAAAGAAAGTTATTTTGTTATATCTAATGATACTGGGCCAGCACACATGGCGGCTCATTTAAATGTAAAAGGATTAGTTTTATTTGGATCGCATACTTCTGCAAAAAAAGTTAGTATTGAGCGAGAATATTTTAAAGCAATTCAAGTTTCAGATTTGACCAAACTTTCAGCAGATAAAGTATTTCAAAGAATGCAAGAAGCCATTAATTAGTTTTTCTAAATTTTGATAATAAAAAAGGTAAAAATAAAACTATTATAAAAATTCTTAAAAAATGATGGTAGCTCACAAATATTGGATCAATGTTATAAGCAACACTAATAACAACCATTTCATGAATTCCTCCAGGAGCAAAACTTAAAAAAGTTGGGATAAATTCAAACCCTATATAAGTGAGTAAATAAGCAGTTATCATTGCAACAACAACTAAAATTGAACTAACAATTATTCCATGAAATATAAAAAATAATAATTCTTTAATTTTTAATCCATTTAATCTTGTGCCCAAAGCTGTTCCAAGAAATATAAATGCAATATTTATAAATGCATCTGGAAATCTAGCATTAATTATTTCAAAGGTATAAAAAGCACCAGATAAAGCCATCGCACCAACTAAAGTAGGTGATGGAATTTTATAATTTTTTAAGATGTTTGCAAAAATGAAACAGATTATTAATAAAAATAATATTTCTAAAAAATATCTTCCGTTATAAATATTTTCATAATTGTAACCTGACATTTCAGAGAACCCTAAATTATTTATAAAAAAAATAGGAACAAAACTTACGATAAATATAACTCTAGTAGCCTGAGGGATCAAAACACCTTTATCATTTTTACTTTTACCAAATTCTAATAAAGCAGCTGATATTGGAACAAATGCACCTGGAAGAGCTGCCAAAACTGAAATGAATTTACTAAATTTACAAACTTTAAAAAAATAATAACCGGCAAGAATAGTGCTGACTATTGTACAGATTAACATCGCTAAAGATGAAAAAATCCATAAATGTATTTTATACAACAGTGTTACGTTTAAAGTTCCACCAAGAATTATACCAACGATCAAAAATATAGGATTTAATAATTTAGTTGGAAATATTATTTTGTAATTAGTGAAAGCAAAACATAAATTCAAACCCAAGGAGCCCAATAACCATGGTAAGGGTAAATTAATTAATGTGCCTAGGTATCCACCGATAAGTCCTATAAAAAGAGCCCTATAACTACCTATTAAAGCTAAGAAATATTCTTTAATATTTTTTGAAAGATTATATTTGAGCATTGACTAAAATTTATAACTTATGTTTAATGATGACTTCATAAATATAATAAGAGAGGAAATAATGAAACTAATTAAAACTTTTATTTCAGTTTTATTCTCTGCTTTCCTTCTGTTTTCATCAACAAGTTCATTCGCAGTTGAAAAATTACATTTTTTAATTGGCGGTGGTGCTGGTGGTGGTTGGGATGGAACTGCTAGAGGTACTGGAGAAGCATTAACAAAAGCTGGTTTTTTGAAAAGTGCATCATTTGAAAATATGTCAGGTGGTGGGGGTGGTAAAGCTTTAGCTTACCTAATCAATAACGCTCCAAAAGATACAGTTTTAGTTCAGTCAACACCATTAGTATTAAGATCTATTACAAGACACAAAGGTTATGTAAAAGGTACTGGTACATTATCTTATAAAGATGTTAAACCAATTGCGGGTGTAATTGGAGATTATGGTGCAATAGTTGTTGCAAAAAATTCACCTATCAAAAATTTCAAAGATGCAGTTGATCAATATCAGAAAGATCCAAAGTCAATTAAAATGGCTGGTGGATCTGTAAGAGGAAGCATGGACCATTTAATTGGTGCGTTAGCTTTCCAAGCAGCTGGAGCAAATCCAAACGACGTGATTTATGTTCCATATGATGCTGGTGGAAAAGCGCTTGCTGGACTCTTATCCGGAGAAACTCAAATACTTTCAACAGGTTTAGGTGAAGTAATGGGTGCTAGAGATCAAGTAAGAATAATTGGTATCACTGCTCCTGAGAGAGTAGGTGATGCACCAGAAGCTCCAACATTAAAAGAGCAAGGATATGATGTTCAGTTTGTTAACTGGAGAGGTTTCTTTGCGCCAAAAAGCATGAGCATGAGCGACTATAACAAAATCTCTAAAATGCTTGGCGATGTTCAAAAAACACCAGAGTGGGAAGCTGTTAGAAAAAGAAATGCATGGGTAAATATTTATAACCCAGGTTCTAAATTTGATGCATTTTTAGAAAAACAAACAGTTGAAATGACAGCTCTGATGAAAAAACTTGGAGTAATATAATCTTTATAGATTATTAAAGAATGTAAAGCAGTGAGAATAAGTCCTACAAAATTTATCTCACTGCTTTTTTTAGCTTTATCAGTATTTTATCTATACACAGCTTACAATATTCAAGTATTTGCATTCGATGAGAATGCACCATTCAATGCTAGGACTTTTCCAATATATTTAGGTTGGGCAGGTATAATTTTATCAAGTTTAAAAATAATTTTACCTGAGAAAATTACTACAGAGGTAAATCATAAACACTTAGATTATAAAAGTATAATCTATCTAATAATTGTCTCTCTAATATATGCAGCTGTAATTTTAAAAATTGGATATTTTATATCAACTTCTTTATTTCTTTTTGCATCTTACTATTTCTTAGGTGAAAGAAGATGGGGATTAATGTTTATTTTATCTTTTCCATTTGTTGCTGCATTTATGTATTTATTACACGGTTTATTAAACATTTATCTTCGTGATCCATTTTTAAAATATATTGGAGTTATGGGATGATCGAAGGAATACTTATCGGATTATCAACAGCGCTATCATTAACGAATATTTTAATGGTGATGGTTGGTTGTTTTGCTGGAACAATAATTGGAATGTTACCAGGACTTGGACCAATGACTGCAATAGCATTAATGATACCAATTACTTATGGATTTGATCCATCAACAGGTTTAATTTTAATGGCAGGTGTTTATTATGGAGCAGTTTTTGGAGGATCTACTTCTTCTATTTTGTTAAATGCACCTGGAATACCAGGTACTGTTGCAACAGCATTTGATGGTTATCCAATGGCACAACAAGGTAAAGCTGGAAAAGCTTTGGCAATCGCTGCTTATAGTTCGTTTGCAGGAGGAACAATTTCTGCAATATTTTTATTAGTTGCAGCCCCTAGTTTGTCAAAAGTAAGTTTGGCTTTTAGGTCTCCTGACTATTTTGCACTAATGATTTTAGGTTTAACTGCAATTTCTGCATTTTCATCTAAAGGACAATTTTTAAAAGCAATGATGATGGTAGTTTTAGGATTAATGTTAGCTACAGTTGGTCAGGACTCATTGTCAGATATAACAAGATTTACCTTTAACAATATGAACTTAACTGACGGAATAAGCTTTGTATTAATTGTCATGGCTACATTTGCAATGAGTGAAGCTTTAACGATTATTTTTAGAGGTAAAGATCCAAACAGAGCTGCAAAACAAATCTCATTAACAGAACTAGGTTCAATTAAAGTAAATAAAGAAGAAACCATCAAAATGGCCAAAACAATACCTAGATCCTCAATACTTGGTTTTTTAATTGGTGTTTTACCTGGAGCAGGCGCAACTATTGCATCTTTCTTAGCATATGGAATGGAAAGAAATTATGTAAATGAAGAAGAAAAACAAAAGTTTGGAAAAGGTAGCGTTCATGGTTTATCAGCCCCAGAGACAGCAAATAATGCAGCTTGCTCTGGTTCATTTGTTCCATTGCTAACATTAGGAATTCCTGGAAGTGGTACAACTGCAGTTATGCTTGGAGCTCTTTTAGGGTTTGGTATTCAGCCAGGACCAAGACTTTATCAAACTAACCCTGAAATTTTCTGGTCAGTTATCATGTCAATGTACATTGGTATGGTCGTGCTTTTGATTTTAAATTTACCTTTAATACCTTATATCGCTAGAATTTTAGCAGTACCTAGAAATTACTTAATTCCTTTAATTTTATTTTTTTCAGTAACAGGAATATATCTAATGTCATTTAACAATTTTGATATTTTTTTAATGATAGGTATTGCAGTAGTTGCAACTTTTTTAAGGCTCTATGATTTTCCCATGCCACCTTTAATATTGGCTTTTGTACTCGGGGGATTAATGGAGGAGACATTGAGAAGATCACTATTAATAAGCGATGGTTCACCTAATTTTTTATGGGATAGACCAATAACTCTAATAATATTATTGATCACAATAACAATTGTTGGTTGGCAAATTTTTTCAACTTTTAGAAAAAAAAATTAAATATAAATTTTATCAGCTAAACCGTAGCAAAGAATTCCGCTTAGCACTGTTAAAATTCCCGATGCTATAACACCTTCACTATTTGTTTTTTCGTTATGTCCAAGCTTATTGACATAAATTGTATATATACCAATTAAAAAATATAAAACGTTTTGTGCAAAAATTAATGTAAAGAAACCCCATGTTCCTGCCAAACCATCTGCTTTAATTAACATTATGTATAGTGCTACTAAAACTGATGCAATAAACGGTGCCCCAAAAAATCTAACCATTACTGCTGCAGAATGATCTATATTGTATTGATCTAAAAATGATTTTGTTGCAACTACTGTTCTAAAAGCGTAAGCGGCATAAACTATGAAATGAACGATAAAAATACTTAAATAAATTATTCCATTAAATTTTTCGAGCATGTTTTAACTTTATAAGATTCTTTTATAGTTTTCAATTATCTTATCCCAAAGAAAATTTTTAGAATGTGTTTTGCACTCTTTTCCAAATTCAATATATTTATTTCCCTCAAATAAATAATCTATACTTGAATAAATTTCATCTAGACTGTTGCCATCGCAAAGTAACCCCGTTTTATTATGAACAATTGCATCAGAAGCTCCACCATCTTTGCCACCAATAGACGGTATCCCATATTGTGCAGCCTCAATGAAAGAAATACCAAAGCCCTCAACTGAAGTTTTGTGAATTACAGATGGCATAATAAAAATATTGGACTTTGATATTAGTGCATTTTTTAATTCATTAGAGATATCACTTAAAAAAACTACATATTTATCAAGTTTTAGTTCTATAACTAATTTTTTCAAATTTTCTTCTTCATCTCCGTATCCTATACAAGTGTAAGTAATATCAGGATATTTCTCTTTTAAATTCCGAATAGCCATTATAACTTTTTCGTGATTTTTTCTTTTGTCAAATCTAGAAACAGTAATTAGCCTTTGTTTTTTTCCTTTTAGCATTTCTTCTGCTTGTTTAAGATCATCTTTTGGAATTTCTTCAACGGGATCTACACCCGGATTTATGACTATTAATCTTTTTTCTTCAACCCCAAGGTTTACTGCTAAATTTTTTGTAAAATTTGAGTTTGCTACAATATGATCAACATTATTTAAAACCTCCAGAACTTTTTTGTTCAGTCTAGATCCTTTAGGGTGATTAATTTCTTTAGAATGTATTAAACATATTTTCTTTTTTGGGGATTTTATAAGTTCCAAACTTTTCCAGTGATCTGCAATGATACAATTTACATTTTTATTTTCATTTAAATATTCATTTATTAGTAGAGATTTTCTATATTTTCTTAATAATTTAATTCCACTAACTCTTTCAATTGTAAAAGAAACTTTATCATCAAACTTTTTATGATCTTCGTGGTAATCTGCAAAAACTTTAACCATATCAATTTTTGATAAAGATCTTGCTAATCCCCACATTAAATTTTGCATACCACCAACATCGGGTGGAAAAGTTCTAGTTATTATTAAATACATTAATTAGATGACCACTTAATACCACAACCCATACTTGGGAATTGTTCTTCAGGACCTTTGCCTGTTTCTGAAACTTGCTTCATAGCAATAAATAAATCACTGTCTCCTGATCTAACAGGTTTTAGTTCTCTTAATTCTCTTATTCTTCCTCTATATTGAAGACCAAAATCTTTATCATATCCAAAAAAATCTGGAGTACATACAGCATCATATTTTTTTGCAATGTCTTGTGTTTCATCAATCAGGTAAGGAAAATTAAACTTGTGTTTAATTGCAAACTCTATCATTTTTTCAAAAGAGTCTTCTGGATAATTAATTGGATCATTAGAGCATATTGCAACTGAATTTATTCCTAAATCACCAAGCTTAGTACAGTCCTCCACTACATCTCTAATAATTGCTTTTACATATGGACAATGATTACAGATAAACATTATCAACGTTCCATTTTCACCTTTGATATCATTTAATGATATTAATTTGTTCTCTGTAGATTTTAATTCAAAGTTTTCTGCTTTTTTTCCAAAATCACATACTGGTGTTTTAATAGGCATAATGTAATAATATATAAATTATGTTTTACGATTTAAAAGATAAAAAACCAAAAAACTCTGGCGAAAATTGGGTGGCACCAAATGCAACTATAATAGGAGATGTCACTCTAGAAAAAAACTCTAGCGTTTGGTTTAATGCTGTAATTAGAGGGGATAATGAAAACATTCATATTGGAGAAGGTTCAAATGTTCAAGATGGGAGCGTTCTACATACTGACCCAGGTTGCCCATTAAGAATAGGTAAAGACGTAACCATCGGTCATATCGTTATGCTTCATGGATGTACAATTGGAGACAATAGTTTAATAGGTATTGGAGCTGTCATTTTAAATAATGCGAAAATTGGCAAAAACTGCATGATTGGTGCAAAAGCATTAATAACTGAAAATAAAGATATTCCGGATAACTCGTTAGTAGTTGGAGCACCAGGAAGAGTAGTTAGAAAACTTACTGATGAGGAGATAGGAAAAATAACAGAAAACGCTAAACATTACCAAGATAATTGGAAACGATATTCGAAATCAATATTTTAAATGAAAAAAATACTAGCGACCATATTTTTTAGCTTTATATGGTGTGAAACTTCTAATGCAGAAAATCAACAAATATGTGATTGGATAGTTGATGAAGTTTATGCCGACCTTTTAAATCAAGGCTCTAATGATCATCTTTTTGTTGTAGTTGGGAATGATGGAAAATGTGAGTACGGACGTGGAACAGAGAAGCAAGATGGATTTAATGATTGTGAAAAACATAGAAAAGAAAAAGGAATAAATGGTGAGTGCAAACTTTTTGCAATTGGCAAGAAAAAATTTATAGAAAATAAAACAGCCCTTAAGACTGGTTGCATAAAAGGTAATTGCGTTAATGGAAAAGGAACTTTTATATGGCCCAATGGGGATAAATATAATGGAAATTGGAAAAATCAAAAACCCCATGGTCTAGGTACTTTTAAATGGGTTAATGGAACAAAATATATTGGTGATTGGGAGCTGGGTATACAAAATGGTCAAGGAACAGTTACTTGGGCAAATGGAGATAAATACATCGGTGGAAGAAAAAATGGAGAAGCTGATGGGCAAGGAACCTTTATATTCGCAAACGGCATAACACAATCCGGAGAGTGGAAAAATGGAAATTTAATCGAGACAGACTCGAGCGGAAAGGCAATAGGTTGTGTTGAAGGCAATTGTGATAATGGAAAGGGGACAGGTGTTTGGGAAAAAGGTTTTAAATATGTCGGTGAATGGAAAATGCAAAATATGCATGGTTTTGGAATTGGTACTTGGCCAAATGGAGATAGATATGAAGGTGATTGGGTAAATGGCCAAAGAACTGGACAAGGTAAATATTTTTATAGTAGTGGTGGAGGTGTTTATACCGGAGAGTGGAAAAATAATAATAGACATGGCGAAGGAACAATGATTTGGAACGATGGTGTAAAACAAGTTGCAATATGGGAAATGGACAAACCTGTAAAAACAATAAGTTTAAGCAAAAATTTCATTTTTAAAGGTGGCAGTGAGTGGAAAGATGGAGATATAATAAATAAAAAAGACCCAAGTAATTTTATAAATTTATCATTTGTAGAGAAAAAAAAAGTGATGGGTTATGATAAGAGAACCTTGACAAACAAATACACAAAAGATGGTTGGGGTAAAAGTAGTTTTACAGTTTTTGTCTTTAACGCAAGTTTTGAGAACAGTAAGGATATATTAATAAATGTTAATGATGAATTTAAAACTAATAAAAAGGCAAAAAAACAAGCAATAAAGTGGGCAAAAATATATGGACAAATGCCAAAATTTTTAAAAAAAAATGTTAAAGAAATAAATATACATAAAGGCAAAGTAGGCTGGGCAGGAGGACAAGGTACTATAGTAATTCACACAGATTATCTTACAAATGAAAATAAAAAATATGCTGAGGAGTTAATGTTTCATGAATTAACCCACGCTTCTCTTGATTGGTGGTGGGGCGGATCTGTTAATGAGGAAAAATGGCTAAATGCTGTTAGCACTGACAAGTATTATATTTCAGAATATGCTTGGGAATTACCAGGAAATGAAGACTTAGCTGAAACTGTATTATGGTGGTATGCATCAAGATGTAAAGTAGATAGAATTTCAAAAAAAAATAATGAAAAAGTTAATAAATTTTTAACTAATCGTTTTCAATACCTAGATGAACAAAACTATGACACGAGTCCATCTAACTGTATTAATTAGAGAGATTAAAGGAGAATAAATGTCGGCAGGGTATGTAATTGCGCAATTAAGAGTAACTAATCCAGAAAATTATAAAGAGTACATTGAAAAAGTTAATCCAATTGTAAAAAAATTTGATGGAGAGTTCTTGGTTAGAAATGGTGAATATCAAATATTTGATGGAAAAACTAATTTTCCAAGAATAATTATTCTAAAATTTCCAAGTTATGAGAGGGCTTTGGAGTGGTATAATTCAGAGGAATATAAACCTATCAAACAGATTAGACTCGATAATTCTGAAGGGACCAATATAATAATAAGAGGCTTATGAAAAAAATATTCTTAATTCTAATAATCACATTATTTAGTTCGTCTTTATTTGCATCTGATGAAAAACCAGGTAGATTTTTTGAAGACCAGCCAGATGTTACTGATGATTATCAAATTCATTTTATTTATTTTCTTGCAAAAAAAACAAAAGATAATGAAAGAGATATTAATGGCTGGATAGAAAAAGAAGTCAAAAAAATAGATGATTTATTTTTTAAAATGACTGGCAATAAGCAAAGATTAAAATTTGATTATAGACAAGATGGCAAACTAGATATCTCATTTGTAAGAATGGATCGTAAAGCTAAAAAAGGTGGATGGAATGTTAATTATCCAGATTATTACTTGCAAAAACAAGGATTTAATAATCCAAAAAAATTATATTTCTCATTTACAGATGCGGCAAGCGGAGACGGAGGTCAAATGGGGCCTCATCATGGATACTTGTTTATAAAAAGAGCATCAGGTCAAATTACTAAAATTTCAATTCATGAATTACTTCATGGCAATGGTTTTGCTATGCCTTGTACTAAAGGAGTTAAAGATGGAGCACATTTAACCACTGGTATTCTTAGTCAAAATCTTTCAAAAAAATTTGGAAAAGGAGTTTACGATCACAATGATCCAACTTGTCCAGACTTAAAAGACTCAGTTTATTTAACTCCAACTTCAGATAATCCATTTGATCCACTTCAAATTGCTTGCGCTTTAGGTCAAAAGAAAAGAGGTAATCCTCCTGGAAATTATCAAATTCCAGCAAGATATACTCATAAAAAATTACTTAAAGGACGAAAAAATGAATGGTGTACTTATAAGTTAACTGAGTATGCCAAAGAAGATTGGTTTAAAAAATGGAAAGAATAATCTTGTTAAAATTTTTTATTTATCACTTAGTTTTAATATTTTAAAAGATAGTTTTAATTTAGGAAATCTTTTATTTAAAATTGCTTTAATTTTTTCAAATGAGTCTTTATGAATTTTCTTTTCTACAAACGAACTAATTTCTTTTTTTCCATTTACTATTTTAGCTGCACCACAATCTTCATGATTAATAACTATTAATTTATTAATATTATGCAACTTTATCGAAGTTGATAAATTATCCAAAAAGGTTGATTGCCATTTTTTAAATTTTTTAGAAGTTACACCAATGGCCGCTCCAGCAATAGTAAATGAGCTATACTTTCCAGTTAATTTCTTTTTTTTTAAATAATTAAAAACTTTTGGCTGAAACCTTGGATCCATACATGACAAAACCATAGCTTCATATTTTTTCATTATGGTACCAACCAAGTATCTTTACTATTATCAATATCAAATCTAGCTCTTCGATGACCTTTTGCAGCTAAATATAACCATTCTATAGATTTAATTTTACACTGTATAACAGTAAAGTTTTTATATCCTTCTTCACTTCGTTCTTTTGTGTAATCAAAATTATCTAATTCAGGTTTTAAACCAGATGTTGGAATATCAGACTCTGTTCCTGGTCCATTATCTACCAAGTAACATTTACGACTTATATGTTGAGTTTTTTCCCAAGATTGTTTTGTTATATCGTTATTATGATTGATAATTGCTTCAACTTTTAATCTAACCTGAATTTTTTCATCTTTATCGTAAAATAACATTGAAGAATTAGGATTTTTTTCTAAGATTTTAATTTTATCAGATCTAATGTCACTGTGGAATTGCACTAAATTATTTTGTTCATCTGATTTTCTTAGAACAACAATTCTACTTTCGATATCGCTCTCACTACCACATGAAAAAACAGGTATTCTAAAAGGAGAAGATCTATTAGTAACTGCATCAGTTAGCATTAACCAAATTTTCTTTTTTATTTCGGAAAAATCCTCGTAGTAGGGAACGGTGGTAGACACAATTATTTTTTCTTTTTTAGTCTAGCAATTAAACTTGAACTATCCCAACGGTTTCCACCCATATTTTGAACTTCTGCATAATAACCATCAACAATTTCAGTTACGGGAACTGGTGAACCATTTCTTTTTGCTTCTTCAATACAAATTTTTAAATCTTTTCTCATCCAATCTACAGCAAATCCGTAATCAAATTTATCAGCTACCATAGTTTTATACCTATTTTCCATTTGCCAAGATTGAGCTGCACCTTTTGAAATAGTTTCCATAACTTTATCCATATCTAAACCTGCATTAATTCCAAAATTTACTGCTTCAGATAAACCTTGAACCAAACCACCAATACACATTTGATTAACCATCTTAGTTAATTGTCCACTACCTGATGGTCCGATTAAAGTTACTTTTTTACTATAACAATCAATTATTGGCTCTGCTTTTTTAAAATCATTGTCATCTCCACCAACCATAACAGTTAATATCCCACCTTCAGCACCTGACTGTCCTCCAGATATAGGAGCATCTAAAAAACCAAATCCTTTATCTTTTGCAGCTTTATAAAGTTCTCTAGAAATTTCAGCAGACACTGTTGAATTATCTATATAAACGCATCCTTCTTTAGCATTATGAAATAAACCATGTTCTCCTAAAGAGACTTGTCTTAAATCATCGTCATTACCAACACACGTAAAAATAAAATCAGCATCTTTAGCAGCTTCAGATGGTGTATCAGCCATTTTACCTTTGTATTCACCAATCCACTTTTCTGCTTTTGATTTTGTTCTGTTAAAAACAGTTACATTATGTCCTGCTTTTGATATATATCCTGCCATTGGATAACCCATTACACCAAGACCTATGAAAGCAACTTTAGAAGCCATATTTTTTTATGTTTAAAAATTTAAGTTTAAAAGTAATTGTATTTGGTTTTATATTTACATTTTTTTCAAGCTTTGGACAGAGTTTTTTTCTTGGAATATTCAATACAAGTATAAGAGAGACACTCTCGATAACTCATGGACAATTTGGCTCAATATATGCATCAGCAACATTGTGCAGTAGTTTACTACTTATTTGGGTTGGAAAGAAAATTGATGATATAAATATTTTCCGATTTGCAATCTATGTAACATTACTTTTATCATTTTCTTGTTTTTTCTTTTCAAAAATTTCATCAATCATTTTTTTATTCATTGCAATTTTTTTAATGAGATTTTCGGGTCAAGGAATGATGTCTCATACTGCAACAACAACAGTTTCAAGATATTTTACAAAATCTAGGGGTAGGGCATTAAGTATTTGCTGGTTTGGTTTATCAAGTGCTGAATTTATTTTACCTGTTTTAATGGTATTTTTGTTGTCATTAACAACTTGGCAAAATATTTGGACAGTAATTGCTTTATTAATTTTAATATTTTTACCGATTGCATCATTCTTTTTAGTTCGAACTGTTAAACTTGATACGAGAGAAAGCACTGATGGTGAAGAATTTAAAGAGGAAAATATCAAGCAATGGAAAAGAATTGAAGTAATAAAAGATTATAAATTTTATATAGTAAGCATGAATATGCTTGCCATGCCTTGGATTGCAACTGGTGTATTTGTTTATCAGTCATTTATTACTGAATCAAAAAATTGGGGACCATTTGTAATTGCTCAATCTTTTATGTCTTATTCAGTATTTTCAGTAATTACACTTTTAATATCTGGTTTTTTAATTGATAAATTCACAAGTCGAAAACTTTTAATATTTATGAATATTCCTTTATTTCTATCGACTTTTGTAATTATTTATTTTGATGCACAATTTACTGCATTTATATTTTTAGGTTTAATTGGAATATCAAATGGTTTGGCAAACGTTTTGGGATCTTCCACTTGGGCCGAGGTTTATGGTGTAAAGCATATTGGATCTATTAAAGCTTTGACCACTGCACTTATGGTTTTTTCAACAGCTTTCGGAACTGCTCTTTTTGGTATTTTAATTGATATCGGATTTTCAATTGAGAAAATTGCTATAATATCTGCACTTTATATACTTATTTCTTTTATTCTTCTTTTTTTAGTTAGAAAAAAATTAAATCCAATTTTAGTATAAAACACTTGATTTTGTTGATCTTGGAGTATATTTAATCGCCCATGGCAAGAGTTACCGTTGAAGATTGTATAGATAAAGTAGATAGCCCTTATGAATTAGTTTTGGTTGCTAAAGAAAGAGCTACTCAACTGAATTCAGGAATTGAACCTACATTAGTTAGAGATAACGACAAACACACAGTTATTGCTTTAAGAGAGATAGCTGAAGAAACAATTAAAGTTCCAGATTTAACTGAAGCCGCAGTTTACAAACTTAGAAAACATGTAGAACAAATTGATGATACTGCTGAAGAAGATGAAGATATTGGTGATGATTTTGAGAATTTGTACAAAGGTGAAATCTCAAAAAGTGGTGTGCCAATTCTTCCTTCTAAAAGAGCTAGAAAAATTCCTGAAAAAATTCAGGTTTCAAAAGAAGATCTTGCTGAATTATCACCATCAGCTCAACCTGATGTTAATGTAGAAGCTCCAAGTGAGGCTGAAGAAAATGATGATGTTTCACTAGATCAAGTTTCAGAAGCAGAAGAACAAGTTTCAGATAACGTAAGCGACGAAGAAAATAATTCTTAATTAAGAAAACTCTTTTAATATTTTTTCCCTGTGTTCATCAAGATCAGGAATGTCCCCTCTAGTACTTTTATCTTCGTATGAAGACATTTTTATAGGATTGCCTGCTAATCTAAAATTACCAACCACTTTATGATAGGCTTTAACAATCATGTTTCTTGCTTCGACTTGAGGATTTTCTACCGCTTCTTTAATATTAAATATCGGTCCACAAGGTATCTTTAATTTTTCCATTTCACTTACCCACTCAGAAGTATTTTTTGAAGAAAGTTTATCTTCAAAAATTGATTTTAGTTCATTCATATTTTCACATCTAAGAGAATTAGTACTAAATCTTTTATCACTGACCATTTCAGGTATTCCTAATACTTCACAAAGTTTTTCATATAATTTATCGTTACCTGCAGCAATGATTATATAACTATCTTTTGTTTTAAATGCCTCAAACGGAGCGATTGAAGGATGTCTAGATCCCATCGGTTTAGGAATTTCATTTTTAGATAAATATCTTGCAATTGCATTTTCTAAAATCGCAATTTGACAGTCTAACATTGAAACATCTATAAACATTCCCTTACCTGTTTTTTGTCTATCATACAAAGCTGCATTAATTCCAATTGCAGTAAAAAGGCCTGCTGTAATATCACCAATTGATGTTCCAACTCTTGTTGGTTCACTATTTGGATGACCTGTAACACTCATCAGTCCACCCATTCCTTGAACGACCATGTCATAAGCTGGTAATTCTTTTAAAGGTCCGGTTTGACCGAAACCAGATGCAGATGCATATATTAATTTTGGATATTTTTTGCTTACATCTTTCCAACCATATCCCCATTTTTCTAAAGTACCTGGTTTAAAATTTTCTACTAAAATATCTGCCTTTGCTAAAATTTTATCAAAGATTTTTTTATCATCTTCATTTTTTAGATTTAGAGCAATACTTTCTTTTCCTCTATTCAGTGACATAAAATATGCTGAATAGTCTTTTACAAAAGGTCCAAACTTTCTTGAATCGTCACCAATTTCTGGCGCTTCTATTTTAATTACACGTGCACCGAGATCAGATAAAATCATTGTACAATATGGACCTACTAAAACCCTAGTAAGATCAACAACTAATAAATTTTTTAAAGGACCATCCATAATAATAAGTATGTCATTTCCTTATATTGACTCTTACTCTCAAGTTCAATTTAATATCAACATTATAAATAAAAAGGGGAAAACTATGTTAAGAAAAATAACATTATATTTGTCTTCAATAATTATAGCTTTTTCAATAGTAGGATCTGCATACGCAGTTACATTAAAAGCAAGTCACCAATGGCCAGGAACACCAAGAGCCGATGGCTCTTTTGACCCACGTCATGAAATGGTACAAATTATTGCTGATGAAGTAAAAAAAGCAAACGTTGATTTAGAAATTAGAATTTATCCAGCTAAGTCACTTTATAAGCCAAAAGAACAGTGGAAACCTATGACTACAGGTCAATTAGATATTTCTGCTTTCCCATTAGCTTATGCATCAAAATTCCATCCAGAATTTGATGCTACATTGATGCCAGGAACTGTAAAAAATCATGAGCATGCATTGAGATTTAATAAAGGTCCAATGATGACAGAGATTAAAAAAATAATCAGTGATGCTGGTGTTGTAGTACTATCTGATGCATGGTTAGGTGGTGGTTTCGCATCAAAAACTAAATGTATCAAAAATCCAAGTGATGCTAAAGGACAAGTGATGAGAGCTGCAGGAAAAGCTTTCAACCAAATGTTAGAAGCTGCTGGTGCAGGTATTCAAAGTATGCCATCATCTGAAATTTATACTGGTTTACAAACTGGTGTATTAACAGGTGCAAATACTAGTTCAGGAAGTTTTGTAAGTTACAAAATTTACGAACAAGTAAAATGTGCAACTCCTCCAGGAAAATTTGGTTTATGGTTTATGTATGAGCCAATTTTAATGTCTAAGAAAAGCTACAATGCTTTAAATTCTAGCCAACAAGTGGCTTTAATGAAAGCTGGAAAAGTTGCTGAAAAATATATGACAGCTCAAGTAGAAAACTTAGATAAAAAGTTTGAGGAAGCATACAAAGCTGCAGGTGTTAAATTAGTGTATATGGATGCTGAGGATCATGCTGCATGGGTTGATATTGCAATAAAATCATCTCACAAAGCTTTTGCTGAAAAAGTTCCAGGTGGCGATAAGCTTATGGAAATGGCTTTAGCAGTTAAATAAAATAATATATAAAGAACCCCTATTTATTCTCCATAAGTAGGGGTTTTTTTTATGAAAGAAAAATACTTAAAATTCTGTGATTTTGTTGCAAGAGCTTGCGGAGCTTTTGCTGTATTAGCTTTACTTTTATCAATTCTTGTTATTGTTGAATTAGTTTTTGAAAGATACTTTTTTCAAAGAGCAATAACGTGGCAAACTGAGCTTGTTACAATGCTCTTGGTTGCTTCAACATTTATAGGTAGTGCATATGTTTTAAGTGAAAAAGCTCATGTCAGCATGG